>PKUV01000154.1 GCA_003131315.1 Acidobacteriaceae bacterium | reverse complement strand
CGCCCCAGCCCGCCGCTTTCAACGCGGGATCAATATGTTCGGCTCTGGTTTCGGCTTCGTTCATAGAGTTTCTCAAGCGGGAATCATGGCAGGATGCGAAAAGCGCGATTGTGAGTGGAGCGATACACGGCAAAATCTCGCCGGTCGAGGGTGAAGATGGTGTCGATCCCTTCGCGGCCAGCCAGGTAAACCAGCGCGGCGTCGGCCAGTTGAGGACGGATGTCCTCGTACTGCTTCATCACTTCGGCAATCGCGCTGGCCTCCGCGCCGGCGAGCGGAAGCAGTTCCAGAAAGCCGCCTGGCTTCTCGGAAAAGCAGCTTCTTAGAAGTTGCTGGACGGCTCGGGGATGGGAACGCAATAGCCACACGGCCTCGGTGATCACCGGCCAGCAGGAAAATAGAGGGCCGGGGAGTTGATGAAGGGCTTTGACGCAAGCGGCGTGGTGCTCGTCCACGCTGGAGAGAATGGCAACCAGCGGTCCGGTGTCCACCAGTACGCGACGCTTCATTTGGATTTCCCGAAACCTTCAAAGTGGCGGGGGTTGGTGCTGAGGTCTTTGGGCGGAGACTTCGGGCCGCGCCCTATACAGCCAATCAATCCCGCTTCTTCGGCCAGTTCGTAGGCTGGCCGCGCCTCGGTGGGCTGCCCAAGATATGTTTCCAGAGCTTCGCGGACGAGTTCCGACTCCGGCTGCCCTTTCATCCGCGAGCGGTGACGCAGGCGCTGCCCGAGAGTTTCCGGAATGCGAATGGTGATACGGGCGGATGCCATGTCAGACATTATAGCATAAATGTCCGACAAAGCCGGAATGTAGGGCGGACACTCCTGTCCGCCGCTGTTGGGGTTGGTGTTGATTTTGGTTTTGGTCGCATCTGTAAAAAAGCAAAAGCAAGAACAACGTCAAAAGCGGCGGACAGGAGTGTCCGCCCTACACGAAAATGAACATTTTTCGCGTACCAGTGTCACTGACAGTATCGCTCCGTCTGCGCTGGAATCGCTTATGACCGACTCTTCTGTGCTTGCACGTAAATACGAATACCACCGCCGCATGCCACACTACCAGAAGCCGGGTCGCGCCATTTTTGTAACCTTCTGTAAGAATATTCGCGATTCCTTTCCTGAGGCGGCGCGCGATCAGATTTTGGTGCACTGCCGGCATGACCATGGGAAGCGAATCGACCTGCACGCCGCGGTCGTTATGCCCGATCATGTGCATCTTTTACTAACGCCGCTGCGGGACGACCAAGGGTGGCCGTATCCGCTGCCCGCCATTCTAAAGCTCATTAAGGGCGTATCGGCACGCAGCGTGAATAAGTTGTTGGGAGTGTCCGGCCCGGTGTGGCAGGAAGAGTCGTTCGAACACACCGTGCGCAACAATGGAAGTTTCCAGGAGAAGTTGGAGTACATCCGCCAGAACCCGGTGCGCAGGGGATTGGTGGCCAAGCCAGAAGATTACCCTTGGCTGTGGATAGCCCCAAAATGAACGTGTAGGGCGGACACTCCTGTCCGCCGCCGTTGGTGTTGATCTTTGCCGTATCTGCATATTTTAGAAATTCAAGATCAAAGGCAAGAGCAACCGCAAAGGCAGCGGACAGGAGTGTCCGCCCTACACGTGGCGGGCATGAGTGTTCGTTTACAGTTGGCCGGTGAAGGCCTGGTGCAGCAGCGACTTTTTCAACGCCTCCAGCGCGGCAAGCTTGCGCTCGTAGAGGGCGGCGAGGCGGTGGGCTTCTTCGTTGACCCCATCCAAAGCAGAGGCAATAGCCCGCTGTTTCTCAACAGGACAGAGCGGAATCGGAAGTGTCTTTATCGTCACGCTCGATAGGTTCGCTTGTCGCGTTCCATTTGCCGTTGGATAAAGGATGTCCAGGAAGGCTCTGGAACGGAGG
This sequence comes from Acidobacteriaceae bacterium, assembly GCA_003131315.1. Lineage (GTDB taxonomy): Bacteria > Acidobacteriota > Terriglobia > Terriglobales > Acidobacteriaceae > Acidiflorens. The sequence continues at coordinate 171,808 of PKUV01000154.1, read as the reverse complement.
TAATAAAAAAGGAAGTCCTGATCAACGAGTTCCTCTTTTAACGAATCGAACTTCGCGATGCGCTGGTTCATCAAGAGCGAGTGACCGCATTCTGGTATTCTGACCGCGTAGCCGTAGTCCTCTTTTCCTGTTGTGCCCGTAAGCGACATTATGAGATCGCCCTCATTCAGACGATATCTCTTGTAGTCCACCGCAAATGAGTCAGGATAAAAGACTGGCGAGCGATCAAGATTCAACCTGTTGCCGTAAAGATTGCCCATGCGGACCAACTGTGTGTGCGACTCTTGAACAGCGTCTCCGCTCTTGAAGGCAAAGCCGTTGAGCAAGTCACAAACATCGCCCAACGGCCTCGCCACCCACCCTGGACCGCGCTGGGTGAAGACGGATTGGAGGTGGCTTTCGAAGAGGGCGCGGGCGTTTTGGAGGTTCTTTTCGGCGTTGGCTTTGGCGGTGGCGATGCCCTCAAACGCTTCGTCGAGAATGCCGATGATCCGCTGCTGTTCGGGGAGTGGAGGGACGGGAATCGTGACTTCCTTGAGTTTGCCGCCCGATAGCTCTCGGAACGTAGCGCCGGTCCCCAAGGCATTGAGCAAATCGACGATACTCCCCAGGTAGTAGTAAAGGAACTTGTGATGAATGCCCTTTCCGGGAACCAGACCTTTGCAGCCTTGGTTTGTGGCCATCGGCACTGTATTGATGACGAGGTGTCCGATTGGTGCGCGTGAAGACAGAATCACCGAGTACGGGGTCATAGGGCTCGCCGAGCTGTTCGCCAAACCTAGATCGGTCAGCGTTCTCTCGGTTCCACTAACGAAGGGCGAGCTCCGTTTCCCCATTTCGGCGGGAGTAATCCATTGATGTTCGCCGCCCCAATACTCAGCAACACCAGTTTTCGGGGTGCCGCCGTTCACGACTTCGCAAATAGCACCGATCGGCTGGTTCGGCCACGCCTTCTTCATAGGAGCGCCTTGATGTTCTCCAGCACTTCCGCGCTCTTGGCGTCCAGCGCGGCGATCTCATCCATGATTGCCTCGGGGCTGCGGTGCACGATTTCCTCGCCGCTGTCCGGGTTCTTCACCGAAAGGTCAAAGGTCATCTTGTCGATGCTCTTGGCGTCCACGCTCCAAGACTTGGGCGAGTCGGCGAAAGTCTTTTGTAGCTTCACGAACTCGGCGAGGTCGTCGTCGTTGAGCGGGTTGGTCTTGCCGAGGTTGCGGCCAGGGTCGAGCTGGTAGAACCAAACTTTGCGTGTGGGCGCGCCTTTCTCAAAGAACAGCACCACGGTCTTCACACCCGCTCCCTGGAAGGTGCCACCGGGGCAGTCGAGCACGGTGTGGAGGGTGCAGCTATTCAAGAGGAGTTCGCGCAGCTTCACGGAGGCGTTGTCGGTGTTCGACAGGAAGGTATTCTTGATGACCACGCCGCCGCGGCCGCCGGCCTTGAGCATCTTGATGAAGTGCTGGAGGAAGAGGAAGGCGGTCTCGCCGGTGCGGATGGGGAAGTTTTGCTGCACTTCCTTGCGTTCCTTGCCGCCGAAGGGCGGATTGGCCATCACCACGTCGACGCGGTCTTTCTCCTGAATGTCGGCGAGGTTTTCGGTGAGGGTGTTGGTGTGGAGGATGTTGGGCGCCTCGATGCCATGCAGGATCATGTTCATGATGGCGATGACGTAGGCGAGGGACTTCTTCTCCTTGCCGATGAACGTACGCTCCTGAAGCGTCTTTACGTCTTGCGTGGTTAGACCCGACTTTGCAGTGAGGTACACAAACGACTCGCAGAGGAATCCCGCCGAGCCGACCGCGCCGTCGTAGATGCGGTCGCCGATGCGGGGCTTCACGACCTGGACGATGGCGCGGATGAGCGGGCGGGGAGTGTAGTACTCGCCACCGTTGCGCCCGGCGTTGCCCATGTTCTTGATCTTGGCNNTGATCTTGGCCTCGTAGAGGTGCGAGAGCTCGTGCTTCTGGGTCTGCGAGCGGAAGCGCAGTTCGTCAATGTGGTCGAGGATCTCGCGCAGGTTGTAGCCGCTTTGAATCTTGTTCTTGATCTCGCCGAAGATCTCTCCAATTTTGTATTCGAGGGTGTTCGGGCCAGTCGCCTTTTGCTTGAAGCTGTGCAGGTAGGGAAAGAGCTTCGCGTTCACGAAGTCGCGGAGGTCGTCGCCGGTCATAGCTTTGTTGTGGTCGAGCTTGCCGTCCTTGCCCTTGGGCGCAGCCCAGCTTTCCCATTGGTAGGACTTGTCGAGAATGTTCGTGTACTTCTTACCGTCCAGCGCGGCCTCGGCGGTCTTGTCACGCTCTAGATCGTCGAGATATTTCAGGAAGAGCAGCCAGGAGGTTTGCTCGGTGTAGTCGAGTTCGGTGGTGCAGCCGGCTTCTTTCCGGAGGACGTCATCGATGTTTTTGAAGGCTTGTTCGAACATATTGGTAGCGTGAAAAATGGTTGCGGGGAAGGAACACAGGATTCTAACTTGCATTGTGCGGTAAATACCAGCGGGGATGAGGTCACTGGTTTTACTGACAGCTGAGAGCTGAAAGCTGAGAGCCGAACCTACAGTTCGTACTTCTTCATCAGGTGACGGAACGAGCGGTAGGAGATGCCGAGCACCTCGGCGGCCCTGACCTGCACGCCGTGGGTTTGTCCCAGGGCGGACTGTAGCAGCGAGCGCTCGATCTGCGCGACATAGTTTTCCATGTTCACGCCCTCGGGCAGAACCGCGCCGGCGGCCACGCTCATGTTCATGTTCATATTCATATTCATGGCGGTTTCCGCGCCGGCGGCCACGGCGCGAGCCTTCGGACGCTCCGCCGGCAACTCGACACGCAACTCACTCGTGGTTTCGAGCGCCACCGCCCGTTCGATCGTGTTCTCAAGTTGGCGGACGTTGCCCGGCCAGTCGTAACCGGTCAGAGTTTCGAGCGACGCCGCTTCGACGCCGTGAATGCTCTTCCCCGCTCCGGGCGCATATTTTTTCAGGAAGTGATTCGCCAGCAGCGGAACATCCTCCCGGCGCTCGCGCAAGCCGGGCACGCGAATGGGAATGACATTCAGGCGATAGTAGAGGTCCTCGCGGAACGTGCCCTCGGTGACCTGCCGGTCGAGATCGCGGTTGGTGGCGGCGATGACGCGCACGTCCACCGGAATTTCGCTGGTGGCGCCGACCGGACGCACCGTACGCTCCTGCAGCACGCGCAGCAGTTTGACCTGCATGGGCATGGTCATCTCGCCGATCTCGTCGAGAAAAATCGTGCCCTGGTCGGCGACTTCGAACAGTCCGCGCCGGTTCTGGTTCGCTCCGGTGAAGGCGCCCTTGACGTAACCGAAGAGTTCGCTTTCGAGCAGCGTCTCCGGGAACGCGCCGCAGTTGACCGAGACAAAAGCTTCGCCGGCTCGCGGCGAGCAGGTATGCACGGCGCGCGCAACCAGTTCCTTGCCGGTTCCGCTTTCGCCGAAGACCAAAATCGTGCTGCTGGTGGTAGCGACGGTGCGGATGGTCTGCTTCAGCTTTTCGAGCGGAGGACTTACGCCGACGATGTTGTCGAGCGAGTTGCGCGTGGCCGCGTCGCGGCGCAGGGCAAAGTTCTGACGGCTGAGCGAAATTTTCGTGAGAGAGCGGGCGATGGCGAGTTTGACCTCGTCCACCAGTCCGGGGCTCTTGCGGATGTAATCGGTCGCGCCGCCCGCCTTGACCGCCTGCACGGCAGCTTCGTAGTCATCGACCGCAGTCATCAAAATGACCGCGGAATCGGGCGAGATCTGGTGCGCGTGGCGCAGGACTTCGACCCCATCCACGCCCGGCATCTTGATGTCGGTAACAATCACGTCGAACAGCGCGCTGTCGATCTTGCGCTTGGCCAACTCGCCACCGGTGACGGTTTCCACCTTGTGGCCATCGCGGCGCAGGGCAATGTCGAGCAGTTCGCAGATCGAGCGCTCGTCGTCGCAAACGAGAATGTTACCCATGCGAACCTCCTCCCGCTCCCGCTCCCGCGGCTGCCAGCGCAGCTCCGGCGGATGCCGATGCGGAGGAAGTTCCAACCGTGGCGCCCTGCTCCAGACGCCGCAACCGCACCACGAAGCTGGTGCCCTTGCCCACTTCCGAACGCGCCCACACTTTGCCTTCGTGCGCCTGGACGATCTGGTACACGATGGCCAGGCCCAGCCCGGTTCCACCTTCAAAGGTCGACTGGAAGGGCTCGAAGATTTTTTCCGTCTGCTGCTGGTTGAGGCCGGGACCGGTGTCGGCAAAGCTCATCTCCCAATCGGGGCCGCGCTCGGCCAGGGCCACGGTCAGCGTTCCACCTTTTTTCGTCGTTTTTATTGCGCGCACCGCGTTTTCGCAGAAGTTCCAGAACACCTGTTTGAGCTTGTCGCCATCGGCCAGCACCCAAGCTTCGGACTTCGGAAAGCTGCGCTCGAGCTGGATGCCCGCGTTCTCGGCGGTGAGGCGGTGTTCGAGCAGAGTAAGAGTGTCCTGCAGCAACGGAATCAGATTCACGCGCTCGAAGCGATATTGCTTGCCCCGGGAGTACGCCAGAAAATCGGTGATGATGTTGTTGAGGCGATCCGACTCGCGGATCACAATCTGCAAAAGGGCCCGCTCTTCGGAATTCAAGGCGGGCGCATCCGACAACATGCTGACCGAGCCGGCGATGGAGGTTAGGGGATTGCGGATTTCGTGAGCGATGGCGGCGGCCAGGCGGCCCACGGCAGCCAGGCGATCCTGCATGCGCACTTCGCGCTCCAGGCGGCGGATCTCGGTGAGGTCGTCAAAGGAATAGACAAAGCCCAAGTCGCCACGCGCGCTCACGTTGAGCGCGGAAACCATCACGCGAAAAGTCTTGCGGAAGCCATTGACGGCCAAGTAGCGGACTTCGGCATCGCCCCGGGCCACGCCGAAGTGGGGCAACGGATCCTGAAAGAGGTCGGCCACGGAGCGTCCGCGCAGCTCGGCTTCGGAGATCTCGAGCAGTTGCTGGGCCGCTCGATTGACCAGCGTGATGCGTCCGTCGAGCCCGGTGGTGATGACACCGCCGCTCATGGACTGCACGATATTTTCGTGGAGCGCCTGGAGATTTTCGAGCGCACCGCTGGCATCCTTCAGTTGCACGTCCACCTGGCGGAGCTTGCTCATCAGCAAGCCGGCCAGATAGGCGATGGCGAAGTAGGCAAAGAGGTTGACGAAGATCACTACCTGCAGCGCCTTCAGCTTGGGATGCGAGCTCGCATACGAGGGAATGACCAAATAGTAATCGAGCTCGAGGATGGTTCCGAACAGGATGAAAGCCAGAGCCGCGCTCAGATATCCCCAGGCTCGCGGCAGCAACATGCAAGCGACCACGATGACCAGGGGGTAGAGAAAATTCAGCGAGCTGTCGATGCCACCTGTGACATGAACGACCAGCGTGACCATGGCCAGATCGGAGAGCACTTGCAGAATGGCCTGGAGGCGGTGTTCGCTCCAGACCGAAACCAGAAAGAGGAAAAACAGCGAGAGCACGAACCACAGCACCATCCCGGTGAGAAAGGGCAGGATGGGCAGCGGGCTGGGAGTGAGGCGGATGACGGCGAGTTCGATGGCGAGCAGGACCATCAGGATCAGGATGCGAACCTTCACCAGCCAGGTCAGCCAGTTCCGCTCATCGGAGATGGAATGCATGAATTCGGTCGTTGGTCGTTGGTCGTTGGTCGTTCGTCGTTCGCTGTTGGTCGTTCGCTATTCGCTGTTCGCCTGGCAGACGACGAAGAGCGAACTGCGAATAGCGAACGACGACCAGCGCTTGCTTTTCTATCCCGCCAGTTTTGCGATCATCGCGAACAACGGCATGTACAGAGAAATAACGATGCCGCCGATGCTGATGCCGAGGAGACCGATGATGATCGGCTCCAGCATGGCCAGCATGTCTTTGGTGGCCGAGTCGACTTCGTCTTCGTAGAAGTCCGCGATCTTCTGCAGCATGGAGTCCATGGCGCCGGTGGCTTCGCCAACGCCGATCATCTGGGTCACCATGTTGGGGAAGACGCCGCATTCGCGCAGTGGATCGACGATGGTGCGGCCTTCTTCGATCGCCTTGCGCACCTTCATCAGCGCTTCTTCGAGCACGGCGTTGCCCGAGGTGCGGGCGGTGATGGCCAAGCCTTCGAGAATAGGAACGCCGGAGGTAATGAGCGTGCCCAGGGTTCGGGTGAAACGGGCGACTGCGATCTTGCGCAGCAGCAGGCCGATGATGGGCAGCTTGAGCAGCATGGCGTCGAAGTAATAGCGGCCACGCGGGTGCTTGCGAATCTGCTTGACACCGAAGACGGCGCCGATGCCACCCACGATGAAGAACCACCAGAAATGACCCACGAAGGCACTGAGGCCGATGACAATGCGGGTGGGCAGCGGAAGTCCAACTCCCAATCCGACAAAGAGGTTGGCGAAGATCGGCACCACCCACTTGAGCAGCGCGCCCACGATCAGCACGGCGAGGGAGACGACGGCCACCGGGTAGATCAACGCCGACTTGATGGCCGCGCGCAGCTTGACCGCCTTTTCCACGTAGATGGCCAGACGCTGGAGGATGATGTCGAGAATACCGCCGGTCTCGCCGGCCTCGATCATGTTGGTAGTCAGGTCGTCGAAGATGACCGGAAACTGGCGCATGGCATTGGCCAGCGTCGAGCCACCTTCGACGGTGGTCCGGACACCGAGCAGCGTTTTCTGGAAGGCAGGGTTCTCCTGGTTGGCGCCGAGAATCTCCAGACACTGCACCAGCGGCAGGCCGGCGTCAATCATGACGGAGAACTGGCGGAAGAACACCGCAACTTCCTTGACCTTGACCTTGCCGCTGCCAAAAGTGGGCAGGGAAAATTCCTTGCCCTTCTCCCGGATGGAGCCTGGGGTGATGCGCTCCCTCCGCAGCTGTGAGGCCAGCCCGTCCTTGGTGGAGGCTACGCGCTCTCCCTGAACTTTCTCGCCCGAAGCGGTCTTTCCTGAAAACGTAAAAACCGGCATGGTTGCTTTCTCCTTATCCGTGTTTCGCCGGCGTGGGCTGCCGATTTTGCGGGCTGCCCGCGCCTTTTTGTCTCTTCGCTCGTCTCTTCTCTTGCCTCTTCGCTCGTCTTGCGGCCCAGTGTGCTACCGGGCATTTTCGAGGTCATCGCTTCATAGGCGCAGCACCCTTGGCCATCGGAGCCGGATTGCCCCGGTTCACAAAGGTGGCGCCGCGCGCGATCATTTCCTGCAGTTCGTCCTGATTGCTGGAGCGCGTCAGCGCCATTTCCAGTGTGATCTGCTTCTGGAAATACGCGGAGGCGAGCGACTGGTTGAACGTCTGCATGCCGTACTTCTCCTGGCCGGACTGCATGGAGGAGTAGATCTGGTGAATCTTGTCTTCGCGGATCAGGTTGCGCACGGCCGCATTGGGCACCAGGATTTCCATGCACATGGCGCGTCCTTTGCCGTCGCCGCGCGGCAGCAGGCTTTGACACATGATGCCTTCGAGCACCAGCGAAAGCTGGGCGCGTATCTGGGATTGCTGGTGCGCCGGGAACACGTCGATGATGCGGTTGATGGTGGAAGATGCCGAATTGGTATGCAAAGTACCGAAGGTGAGGTGGCCGGTTTCCGCGATACGCAGCGCGGACTCGATGGTTTCGAGGTCGCGCATTTCGCCGATCAGCACCACGTCCGGGTCTTCACGAAGAGCGGCGCGCAGGGCGTCGGTAAAGCTTTTGGTGTCCGAATGCAATTCGCGCTGGTTGACAATGCAGTTCTTGTTCATGTGCACGAACTCGATCGGGTCCTCGATGGTGAGGATGTGTTCGTGGCGCTCGGTATTGATCTTGTCGATCATGGCTGCCAGCGTCGTGGACTTGCCCGAACCGGTCGGCCCCGTCACCAGCACCAGCCCACGCGGTTTGTCGCACATCTTGCTGACGACCGGAGGCAGGCCCAGCTGGTGGAATGATTTGATCTCAAACGGAATCAGACGAAAGACGCAGGCCGAAGCGCCGCGCTGGTTGAAAACGTTGGCGCGGAAGCGAGCCAGCCCCTTCAAACCGAACGAGAAATCCAGTTCGAGGGTTTCTTCGAAACGGTGCTTCTGCGAATCGGTCATCACGCTGTAGGCCAGTTGCTTGGTCTCAGCGGGCGTCAACTGGGGCAGGTCGAGGGGCACCAGATGTCCGTGCACGCGGATTTGTGGTGGAGAGTTGGTGGTGATGTGGAGGTCGCTTCCACTCATCTCCAGCATGCGGCGGAGCAGATCGCTTAATGAGAGTGCCATAGGTTCTTTCCGTTTCCTTTTTTAGTTTCAGCTGCTCGTCTTTCGCTGTTCGCTATTCGCCCTTCGCTATTCGCTATTCGCTGTTCGTCGTTCGCCCGGCGAAAAGCGAAGAGCGAACAGCGAACGACGGTTCTTAGTGGATCGTTTCGCGAGCCACTTCTTCGAGCGTGGTCCAGCCTTGCGCGACCTTGATCAGCCCGCTGCGTCGCAGGGTGATCATGCCGCGTTCAATCGCTTTCTTCTTGAGTTCGAGCGCCGAGGCGCCGACCAGAACCAGTTCCCGGATCTCGTCATCCACTTCCATCACTTCGTACAAACCGGTGCGGCCCTTGTAGCCGGTCTTGTTGCAGGTGGCGCAGCCTTTGCCCTTCATGATCTGCACCGTCTTGGCCTCTTCGGGCGTGTAACCTTCATCGATCAGGGCCTGCGGAGGCACTTCGACCGGCTCGGAACAGTCTTTGCAGATCCGCCGGATCAGGCGCTGGGCACAGATCAGATGAACCGAAGTCGCCACCAGGAAGGGCTCGATCCCCATGTTCATGAGACGCGTGATGGTTTCCGGCGCGCCATTGGTGTGCAGGGTGGACAAAACGAGGTGGCCGGTGAGTGCGGCCTTGATGGCGATTTCCGCGGTTTCAAAGTCGCGGATTTCGCCGACCAGGATGATGTTGGGGTCCTGCCGCAGGAAGGCGCGCAGGGCGGCCGCAAAATTCAGGCCGATCTGCTCCTTCATCTGCACCTGGTTCACGCCTCCCAGTTGGAACTCAACCGGGTCTTCGGCGGTCATGATGTTGGTATCGGGTTGGTTCAGCCGCGAGATGGCAGAGTAGAGCGTGTTGGTCTTGCCGGAGCCGGTCGGCCCCGTGACCAGCACCATGCCGTAGGGCTTGAGGATGGCCTTCTCGAACTTGACCAGCGACTCCGCCTCGAAGCCGAGCTTGGTCATGTCGAGGCGCAGATTTTCCTTGTCGAGCAGCCGGAGCACGATCTTCTCGCCCCAGAGTGTGGGCAAAGTGGAGACGCGGAAATCGAGTTGCTTTTTCTTGCCGCCGATCTGCATCTTCAGCATGATGCGGCCGTCCTGGGGCAGCCGCTTTTCGCTGATGTCGAGCTTGGCCATGATCTTGAGGCGCGAAGTGATGGCGTCCTTCAGTTTCAGCGGCGGATTCATGATCAACTGCAGGACTCCGTCAATACGGAAGCGGACCCGAAATTCTTTTTCGTAGGGCTCCATGTGAATGTCGCTGGCGCCGCGCTTCACGGCATCGGTGAGCACCAGGTTCACGAGCTTGACGATGGGAGCTTCGTCGGCCGCTTTCTCCAGCTCCTTGAGTTCGAGCTCCTGCTCTTCGTTCTGAACCTCAATATCGGTGCCTTCGCCGAGGTCGTTCATCGACTGCATGACCTGCTCGAGCTCTGCTTCTTTGGAAGTGCCGTAGGCCTTATCGATGCCCTCGACGATGGAGCTTTCCGAGGCGACGACCGGTTCGATGTTGAAGCCGGTCATGAACTTGATATCGTCCATCGCAAAGACGTTGGTGGGATCCACCATGGCGATGGTGAGCGAAGCGCCGACGCGGCTGAGCGGCAAAATCTGATAGCGTTTCGCGGTTTCGAAGGGAATCAGCTTGACGACGGCGGGGTCGATTTCAAAATAAGAAAGATTAATGGCGGGCACGCCGTACTGGCGCGAGAGAAAGTTGGTGACATCCTCATCCGAGAGGAAACCCAGCTTCACCAGCGCGGAGGCGAGCCGGGAGTGAGAATCCTTCTGGAGCTTGGTCGCCTGTTCCAACTGCTCTGGGGTGATGACCTTTTCTTTGACGAGCAGGTCACCCAGCCGCTGAGACATATCTCTCCTGTATTCCCGCGAACTCCGGGGTCAATGCGAAGCCGCTGATTTCCGGGGGAATCAGCGAGGGTGCTTCCGCACTGACACAAATTGTCAACCCAATGGGCATTCCGAAAAAGTAACTTAGGTACCTGTACTTCGCGGGAGGTCCGGTTTGTGCCCGCTATTGGCGGCATTTGTGCCAGAAAATCGCCTTGTGACGAGGATCACAAAGCGGCAGACCATGTTCTTCGGTGCGCGACTGCTCTAACCACAGAGGACACGGAGGAGCACTGGGGAACCCTTGGTTCCGGGCTTAAATTGAAAAAGAATTCCCCTGTGCACCCCTGTGCCCTCTGTGGTTTAGGTTCTGGGCTCGCGGCTAGAATGGTGGCAATGGTCTCCAACCTGCGCGCGCCATGAGCGAAAACAAACACGACGCGATCCGCGCTTACTACCACACGTTGTTTTCCGCCTGGGGACGCCAGCACTGGTGGCCGGCACAATCGCGCTTTGAGGTGATTGTTGGGGCATATTTAACGCAGAACACTTCGTGGACGAACGTGGAGAAGGCGTTCGGCAACCTTCGGAAAGCGCGGCTTCTGACGATCCGCGGGATACGCCGCGCGCCTCAGCCTGAGCTTGAGCAATTGATTCGCCCGGCGGGCTACTTCCGGCAAAAAGCGCAGCGGCTGAAAACATTTGTGAGTTTTCTCGACGATCGTTATGGCGGGTCGTTGGCGCGGATGTTCGCGCGGCCAACGGCGGAACTCCGCGCCGAACTGCTCGCGCTCAATGGTGTAGGGCCGGAGACAGCGGACTCGATTCTGTTGTATGCCGGCAATCATCCGGCCTTTGTTGTGGACGCTTACACAAGGCGCATTCTGGAACGGCACCAGATTGTTTCCAGCGCGGCCGGCTATGACGAAATTCGACAACTGTTCGAGCAGGCACTGGCCGGAACACCCCCGCCCAAGCAAAGCTTGGACGGGGCACCCACTGCGGAGGGAATCCCGGGAATCGAAACCGAGTCTGGGGGAGCGAAGACTGCGGTGGGGCCGAGGGGCTCGTGTCATCGGCCTTCGCGCGTGAGCACAGCCGAGCGCACTGCGCTGGTCCAGGTGTTCAACGAAATGCACGGGCTGATCGTCGGAGTAGGCAAGACTTACTGCCTAAAGTCACAATCGCGGTGTGAGCAATGTCCTTTGCAGAAGTTCCTTCCTGAGGCAAAGTGAATCGGCGGGAGGGACAACATGAAATGGCGAGCGCTGGTTTTTGTTTTGGCGACCGCAGCCTTTTGCCTGGGATTTGGCGCCGGCGTCCGAGAGCAGTCGTTGCGTGAGGCTGCACAGGGTTCTGGAATGCTCATCGGCACTGCGGTGAGGCCGGCGCAACTTTCCGAGGCGGCATATGCGTCCACGCTCGCTCGCGAGTTCAACATGCTGGAGCCGGAAGACGCCCTCAAGTGGGAGGTGGTGCATCCGGAGCGGCAGTCTTTCGATTTTTCTCAAGCGGACCAGATTGTGGATTTTGCGACCCGGCACGGCATGAGGGTTCGCGGCCACACGCTGGTCTGGCACCGGCAGAATCCAAAATGGCTGACGGAAGGAAAATACACTTCCAAGGAGCTTGCTCAGATTCTTGAGCAACACATTAAGACCGTGGTCGGACATTACCGGGGGAAGGTATTCGCGTGGGACGTGGTCAATGAGGCGTTCGACGAGTTGCAGCCGGGAAAACTGCGCAGCACGATTTGGCGGGACCAGCCCGGAATCGGCCTCGCGGGAAACGGCATAGCTGCGGGCTACGAGCCGCGAGCTTCGAGTAACCATGTTGGCTCGAAGCTCGAAGCTCGAAGCTCGAAGCAGATGTTCTCTTATATTGAGCGCTGTTTCGGCTGGGCGCATGAAACCGATCCGCAGGCTCTGTTGTTTTACAACGAAGCCGAGGCGGAGACCGTGAACCCCAAGTCGGACGCGATCTATGCCATGGTTCGCGATTTCCGGCAGCGCGGCGTCCCCATCGATGGCGTGGGATTTCAGCTGCACATCGCGAACCTGCACGCCGATGTCGCGTCCATTTCTGCCAATATCAACCGCTTCACTGCTCTGGGAGTTCAGGTCCACATCACCGAGATGGACGTCGCCCTGCCGGTCGATCCGAACGGCAATCCTCGCGCCGTGGACCTGCAACTGCAGGCGGACATCTATCGCCAGATTGCCACCGCTTGTCTGTCCCATCCCGGATGCACGGCGATCCAGACCTGGGGTTTCACGGACAAGTATTCTTGGATCGGATCGCACTCGAAGAAGACGCAAGGCGCGGCGCTCCCGTTTGACCGGAACTATCGGGCCAAGCCTGCGTATGAGGCGCTGCGGAATGCACTGGAGGCAGGACGGCGTTAGTCGTTCGCTATTCGTCGTCCGCCAGGCAAACCGCGAAAAGCGAACGACGAATAGCGAACAGCGACCAACGACTCTCTCCCTTACGGTTCTATAATGTGATCACGCCTTGGCCGCACCGAATCCAATTCGCGACGAAACCAAGACCTCCGGCCGCCGGAAGGCCGTGATCGCGCTGGCGATCGGCGCCTTTCTGCTGCTCGCGATCCTGGTGTTGCAGGCCTCGTTCAATTTGAAGTTCATCAGCCCCGACAGCAATCAGGAGCTTCTGTTTTTTGCCGGACTGAGCGGCCTGATCTTCTTTGCCTTCGTGGCGCTGACGGTCGTTCTCGGACGCAACCTGCTGAAACTCTACGCCGAACGGCGGCAAGGCGTGGCCGGTTCAAAGTTCCGCACGCGCCTGGTAGTGGTGAGCCTGCTGCTGTCGTTTTTGCCCGTGATTGCGATGTTCTGGTTCTCGTACGGGCTGATGAACCGCTCGATCGACAAGTGGTTTTCCCAACCGGTCGAGGAAGTGCGTGCGGATACCGCGGCGATGTCGGCTCTGCTCTACGATTACGCGGGCCAGAATGCGGCCTCGGAAGCACAATCCATCGCACAGTCGGACGAATTTCGAAGAGCTTTTGCCAGCAAGAATTTCTCTGAAACGACTGAAGAACTTCAGGAACACATCCCGACACTGCAGGGCGGATTCGTTCTGGCCCTGGTGGACGGCAACGTGGCAGCCAGTCTGAACCCTCCAGCGCTGTGGACCGACATGAAGAATCGGTTCCCGGTGCAGTCGGCCCTGCGCGGAGAGCACCCCCATTTTCAGTGGGGCCAGACGGACTACATTGTCGCGGCGGCCCCGCTCCAAGACGGTGCTGTGCTCGTCGCCATGCCTCTTCCGCCAAAATTCGCCGAAACGGCCAAGCAGATTCAGGACAGCCAGCGGCGCTACATCGAACTGGCCGCAAAAAGAAAGCTGTTTCGGCGGACTTATATCGGATTTCTGCTGCTGCTAACGGTGGTAGTGCTGTTCGCTTCGACCTGGCTCGCGCTCCTGCTTTCGAAGTTGGTCAACCGTCCCGTGGCGGCGCTGGCGGCGGGTACGGAGGCCATCTCCAAAGGGCAACTGGACTACCGCGTCGATATTCGCGCCACCGACGAACTGGCCGAACTGGTGCAGTCTTTCAACAGCATGGCGGAACAGCTCGAATCCAGCCGGTACCAGATCGAAGCCTCCAGTCGCGATGTGGGCGCCGCCAACGAGGCGCTGGAAAGAAGACGCCGGTACATCGAAACGGTCCTGGAGAGCATTCCGACCGGAGTGATTTCGATTGACGCAGCGCGCCGTGTGACGCTGGCGAACGCCGCTTTCTCCCGCATGTTTTACCTGGAGCGGAGCGAGTACGTGAGCCCGGCGTCTTTGGTGAACCTGCCACTGCGGGACGTGATGCCCGCCGATGTGCTCGCGGACCTGGAACCGCTGCTCCGCCGCGCGGATCGTATGGGCATCACGGCAGCCAACATGGAGCTTGCCCTGCCCCGATCCCAGCTGAATGTCGCCGTAACCGTGTCCGCGCTGAGGCACGCCGCCGAGGGGCTGGGATACGTGCTGGTATTCGAAGACCTGTCGGATCTGCTGCGAGCGCAGAAACAGGCAGCCTGGCGCGAGGTGGCGCGGCGCGTGGCGCATGAGATCAAGAACCCGCTGACCCCGATCGCGCTTTCCGCCGAGCGCATTCATCGCCATTTGACGCGGAGCACCGCGCCCGATGCGACCTCACTCGAGGTGATCCGCAGTTGCGCGGAAACCATCCGGAATGCCGTCGAAACCGTGCGCACGCTGGTGGACGAATTTTCGGTGCTGGCGCGTTTTCCCGCCTCCCGTCCCCAACCCGCCAGCTTGAATACGCTGGTGGAAGGAGCGCTCATTATGTTCAACGGACGGCTGGAGGGCATTCGGGTGCATACGGAGCTGGCGCACGACCTGCCGGCCGTGATGGCCGATCCGGAAGCGATCAAGCGCGCGGTCGCGAACCTGGTGGATAACGCCGCGGAGGCGATGCAGGACGCGATCCTGAAAGAGATCACGATTTCAACTTCGCTGGTGGCCAGCCGCGATGCCGTCGAACTGGTTGTCTCCGACACCGGGCAGGGAGTTTCGCGCGACCTGAAGGAACGACTGTTCCTGCCGTACTTTTCGACCAAGCAACGCGGCACGGGGTTGGGTCTGGCCATTGTGAGCAGAATTGTGGAAGACCATCGTGGTTCGATCCGCGTGGAAGAAAACAAGCCGGTGGGCAGCCGCTTCGTTATCGAGCTGCCCGTAGCCGTTGAAACTATCAGCACTCCGGCGGCAAGCTAGCTGCCTGTGTGCAAGTGATTCGTATCAGGGTATCGCTTTAGCGATACCGTAAGCTCGTCGAAATCAAACGCCCCTTTAGGGGCTGGGCATTGAATATCGATCTCCGCAGGCAAGCTAAACAATGGCACACATCCTCATCGTCGATGACGAATCCAGTATCCGCGAATCCTTGCAGGGCATCCTCGAGGACGAGGGCTACAAGACCAGCGTCAGCCCGAGCGGCGAAGACTGCCTCGAATTGTTGCGCAAGAGCAGCTTCGACCTGATCCTGCTGGATGTGTGGCTGACCGGGATCGATGGGTTGGAAGTGCTGGAGAGGATCCGCGAGATGGACGATCCGCCGGAGGTCATCATGATCTCGGGCCACGGGACGATCGAGACGGCGGTGCGCGCCACCAAGCTGGGCGCCTACGATTTTGCAGAAAAACCTCTATCGCTGGAAAAGACGCTCATCCTGGTAAAAAATGCGATCGACGCACGGCGGCTGCGTCATGAGAATCTCGATCTGCGGAAGCAACTGCAGGCGAAGAGCGTGATCGTCGGCGACAGCGTTCCCATGAAGGCGCTGCGCCAGCAGATTGGTCTGATGGCGCCCACCAACGGACGCGTGCTGATCTACGGCGAATCGGGTACTGGCAAAGAGCTGGTCGCGCATGCCATCCACATGCAAAGCCTTCGCAAAGATGAAATGTTCGTCGAGATGAACTGCGCCGCGATTCCCGAAGACCTGATCGACAGCGAACTGTTCGGGCATCGGAAATCGTCGTTCCCGGGAGCGACGACCGACAAGGAAGGCAAGTTTCAGAAGGCCGACCGCGGAACTTTGTTTCTGGATGAAGTCGGCGACATGAGTCTGAAGACGCAGTCCAAAGTCTTGCGCACCCTGGAACAACAGCGGTTCATCCCGGTGGGAAGCGACGACCCCGTCACCGTGGACGTGCGCGTGATTGCTTCCACTAATAAAGACCTGGAGGAAGAAATCGCTAAGGGCAATTTCCGCGAGGATCTTTTTTACCGTCTGAATGTGATTCCGTTTGTGGTGCCACCGCTGCGCGAACGCAAGGAAGACATCCCGTTGTTTGCGCGACATTTTCTGAAAGAATTTGCCTCGGCCTACGGCCGGCGTCCAAGAGAGATCACCGACGATGCGATCGACGTCCTGATGCGCTATGCCTGGCCGGGGAACGTCCGCGAGTTGCGCAATGTGATCGAGCGCATCGTGATCATGAATCCCACCACCTCACGATTTGAACGCAAGCATCTTCCGCCACTGGTGCACCGTGACGGCAGTCGAAGGGTCGCGGGCAGCGAGGGTTCCACGCTGCACCAGGCGCGGGCGGCCTATGAGCGCGACTACATTCTCAAAAAGCTGGACGAGAATCATGGCAACGTCAGCCGCACCGCGGAAGTTCTCGGGCTGGAGCGCAGCCACCTGTATCGCAAGATGAAGAGTTTGGGAATTGCGGCGAAGGAGTAGGGCTCGCTGTTCGTCCTTCGCTATTCGTCGTTCGCTGTTCGCAAAACAGAAAGGCGAACAGCGAACAGAGATCAGCGTTTCAGCATGTGAATCTCAGTCCCGTTCTTGTGAAACTGGACTTCGTCCATCAACTGATTGATCAGGTAAATGCCACGGCCGTGATTTGAATAGATGTTCTCACCATGGCAGGGATCGGCAATCTTGGCGGGATCAAAACCGGTGCCGGGATCGCGCACCACGATCAGGATGCCCCGCTCGTCGTCGCAGGCCACGTCGCATTCGATAATTTTGGACGGATCGTTTTTCGCTCCATGCACGACGGCATTGGCCAGGGCTTCGGTCAACGCGAGTTCGATGTCGTCTTCGTGTCCCGGAGCGCATTTCATTTCCCGCACCACATTCATAACGCTTCTCACGACCGGGTCCACGGCATTGCGGTCGGCGGAAAGCGTCACGCTGAGCTTGAGATCGAGCTTCTCCGCGTCGAAGTTACACGACTGCGGCGGCTGCTCTGAGGATGGGGAAGAATCTTCCATAAACGGCTGTGGGCTTCGGTTCCAGCCTTTCCTTTAACTAGGATGCAGAAAGGCGCTGAGAGATTCTAGGGACTTAAGGGCCCGAGATGCAACTTTATTTGGATCGCAGGCAACCGTTAGCGCATTACGTCGGCGGGTTACCATGGTGAGTTGGCCGCCTAATGGCCTGAAACGTATGGCTTGCAAACTTACAGTCGAAATCACCGCGGCAGCCCCTAAAGGGGCGTTCTAAAGACAAGATTTTGGCATCGCTGAAGCGATGCCCTGATACGAAACACGAGCTTTTCGGCAGCCAGATGGAGCCCAGGTTCACGACTCCGGATCCGGCGGGCCACCGATCTGCTGCAGTTGACGCCGCCAATCGAGTTCTTCCACGAAGTTTCGCGAATCTCGCCAGCCCGCCTTGATTTTGACGAAGAGCTCGAGAAAAACTTTGGTCCCTACCATCTTCTCGATGTCGAGGCGGGCGTCGGTTCCAATCTTCTTGAGCATCTGTCCGCCTTTGCCGAGCAGGATGGCCTTTTGTCCGTCGCGCTCGCAGAAAATCACAGCGGCAATTCGCGTCAGCCTTGGACTCTCCTCGAACTGCTCGATCAGTACTGAGACCGCGTGCGGCACCTCTTCATGCGTCTGCATAAGAACATGCTCGCGGATCAACTCCGCCGCCATGAAGCGCACTGGCTGATCGGTAATCTGATCTTCGGGAAAATAACGCGGGCCGTTGGGCAGAGCCTTCAGAACGCATGCCAGCAATTCGTCGAGGCCCTTCTTTTTGAGGGCGGAGATGGGGACGATCTCCTTGAAATCGTGCAGCGTTTGAAACTGTGCGATCAGCGGAAGCAGTTTGCTCTTATCGGCGAGCAAATCAATTTTATTGAGCAGCAGGAAGACCGGAGTGCCAGCCTTTTTCGCCAGGTCGAGGACGTAGCCGTCTTCGCGATCCCACTTCTTTTTGGCATCGACGATCATCAGAATCAGTTCGCAACCTTCGAGCGCCTCGCGTATCTCAGACATCATCTTGCGTCCGAGCGAGGAGCTGGAACGGTGAACTCCGGGCGTGTCGATAAGTACGATTTGCCCCGCCTCGCGTCCCTTTTGCTTGGGGACGTTGATGATTCCAAGAATGCGGTTGCGCGTGGTCTGGGGCTTCGGCGAAATGATGGCCAGCTTCTCGCCGACCAGCGCATTCAGCAGCGTGCTCTTGCCCGCATTGGGCCGGCCGAGAATGCAAACGAATCCGGAGTGAAAGGACATGGGAATAGGCTACTAGCTTCTGGCTCCTGGTTGCTAGTAAACCGGCGCCCGGGCTTTTTCCCGGGCATGGACCGTTCGACGTCGCGCCAGACCTTATCTATGGACCGATGCCACGATTCCCGTTGGCAAAGATTGCCAAGGGTATGGGTACCCCCCCTCCCCCCGGTCTTTTGGAATCATGGGGTTAGGAGGGAATTCCCGCCAAGTATTTGGGTTTAAAGGACTTATAGGCAAAGTATTTCGAAATAAGGACTTAGGTTGTCAAAGAGCGCTGAAAATGGGTTTGGGGCAGCTTCGAGGGCCGTCTTGGGAGACGGGCACACCTCTTAACTGCCCCAATCAGATCACCATTGTCGCGCACGGCGGGTTGGATGTCTGTGACGGATGGCCCGGACATTTGTGATGAAAAAAAGCAGGAGTCGGGCAGAGAAGTTGAAAATGCGCACAGCATCCCACGTCTCGAAAACCGAGACGTGCGGCACCCGCCGCCCCGTGAAACCAAAAAACATGACCACAGAGGGCACAGGGGAGCACTGGGGAAAGCAATCCCACCGGATGCACATCGCGGTGGGGCGGACATTGCAGAAGCCGGGAGTCAGATTGGCGAAGTGCCCCCCCGCGCCTTTGTTGCTCGCGCGAGCAGCCGCTTTTTCTTAGATCAACTTCACCTGCTTGGGCGCGGCGGTTGTGATGCGGTGCAGTCCCTCAGCGGCTAAAGCCGTCGAAATTAGCGCCTGAATCGCAGCGGTGAACCGCTGCGCCACCCAAAAGCTCAAAACCGTCTTGCCGCATCCGTCGCCCGCCTGTTCTTAAATCAACTTCATCTGCTTTGGCTCGGCGGTTGTGATGCGCACGCGCTCTACCCGGCGATCGGTTGAGTCGAGGACTTCGAACTTCAGGCCTTCGTCTTCGATGACTTCGCCCTTTTTTGGAATTCGTCCGGCGAGTTCGCTTACCAGGCCGGCTATGGTGGAGGACTCGTGGCCTTCGGGCCTCATACCGAAGAGTTCATCGAGGCGGTCCACATCCATGTTGCCGGGGACGATGTAGGAGTGGTCGTTTTCCTGCACGACCTGCGCTTTCTCGTGCTCATCGCCGATTTCGCCTACGATCTCTTCGACCAGGTCTTCGATGGTTACGAGGCCAGCTACGCCTCCGTATTCGTCTACTACTATCGCCATGCGGATGTTACTGCGCTGCATCTCGCGCAGCAGATCACTTACTAACTTGCTTTCCGGGACAAAGTAAACGTCTTTTCTCATCAGGCTCGCGACCGTCCGCGTGTGCGCTTCGGAGTCGGGGACTTGCAGCACATCCTGGGTGTGGAGAATGCCTTTGATATGGTGAATCGAACCTTCGT
Source organism: Acidobacteriaceae bacterium (assembly GCA_003131315.1). Classification (GTDB taxonomy): domain Bacteria; phylum Acidobacteriota; class Terriglobia; order Terriglobales; family Acidobacteriaceae; genus Acidiflorens. The sequence continues at coordinate 152,328 of PKUV01000154.1, read as the reverse complement.
ACACGGGGATGCGCGAGAAATGCTTGCCCCTGAGTAACTCGACTACCTGCTCTACGGTGTAGTCCGCCGGGACTGCGACCATCTCCGGCCGGGGCTTCATCGCCTCGCGAACCGTCTTGCCGCTGAACTCGACCACCGATTGGATCAGGTCGCGGTCGCCTTCCTGGATGATGCCTTCTTCCTGTCCCGCCTCAATCAAGGCGTCGACGGCTTCAGAGGAAGTTTCCGGTTGTGCGTCGGTGTGCTCGCGGGTGAGCGCGGCGACGGACTGGCAGAAGCCGAGCACCAGCGTCACCGGCAGAACCAAGTAGATCAGCACGCGCAAGAGCAGCGTCCAGTCGGCCAGCCAGCGTCCCCGGGTTCGCGAAAAAAAGACGAACGGCAGCAGGCGGTTAAAAACGATGATGATCAGCACCAGGCTGAGCGTGGCTTCGAGGACTTCGTAAATGCTCCAGGCGCGGTCGCGAAACACGGTGAAACCGACGATCATGGCGATGGCAGCCGTGACCAGTTGCGTCAGAATGGCCATGGAGAGCGAGGCCCGCGCGCGCGTCACACCGAGCCGCGGCTCCACGATCTGCTCGAAGGCGTCGATGTTGTCCTGGAAATCGCGCGAGAGGAATTTGCCAATCTCCTGGTAAAGACGATCAACGTAGGAGACCAGCGTCAGCAGGCCGAACAGGAGCGCGAGAGCAATGCCGACACCGATCATGGCTAGTGCTTCCTCCGAGCGACGGAAGTCGTCGCTCTCTCGGTCGTCACCCTTTCGATCAGCCCCAGCGGAAGGTGGAGTTTCGCGCGCAAGTGTTTTTCGCGCCGAGCCATCTGTCCATTGTCGCACGCGTGATCGTAGCCCCGCAGATGCAAGACGCCGTGCAACACGAGAATCTTAACTTCCTCGGCCGGCGAGTGTCCGAGCGCCCGCGCATTTTGCGATGCGATCTCCGCCGAAATGGCGATTTCGCCGGCGAATTGTTTTTGAGCGTCGGGCTCGGCGGGAAATGAAAGCACGTCGGTCGGCTTGTCTTTCCCGCGGAAACGCCGGTTCAGAGACTTCATCTCGGCGCTCGAGGTCAGCAGCACGTTGACCAACGCCTTCAATCCCGCGGCGCGCCGGGCGCGAGCCACGAAACGGTCGAGCGCCAACTCGGTCAGATCCGCGACGCGCTTTTGAAAGATGACCAAGTTCGCTTCTCTCCCACGCCCAGCCCCTAAAGGGGCTGTTTATTCCGAAGACTTACGGCATCGCTAAAGCGATGCCCTGACACGAAGCCCTGGTTTCCCCGCAGCCTGCTTTAGACCTCAACCAAAGCGAAAAGGAGGGTAGCGGCTAGGCTCCCTCCTGTGTGGCGCGGACACTCTTGTCCGCGGCCTTTGAATTTGCCCCGACTTCTCGCGGACAAGAGTGTCCGCGCCACACCCTAATTGCGCACGTGCGGTTCGCCGGTCGGCGGCGCGCCAGACTTCGGTTCCAGCAGCGACAACTGCTGCTCCGCCAGCCGCGTTTTGTGCTCGTCGTACGCGCGAACGATCCTCTGCACCAGGTGATGACGCACCACGTCGCTTTCGTCGAAGTGCACGAAGGCCAGCCCGTTTACGCCTTGCAGAATATCGACCGCTTCGATCAGGCCGCTGCGGCGCGCGTTGGGCAAGTCGATTTGCGTGACGTCGCCGGTGATCACCGCCTTGGAACCAAATCCCAGGCGGGTGACGAACATCTTCATCTGCTCTGAAGTTGTGTTCTGCGCCTCGTCCAGGATCACGAACGAATCGTTCAGCGTGCGTCCGCGCATGAAGGCGATGGGCGCGATCTCGATGATATTTTTTTCGAGATAGCGTTCGACGCGCTCGGGCTCCAGCATGTCAAAGAGCGCGTCATACAGGGGCCGCAGATAGGGATCGATCTTCTCCTGCAGGGTGCCGGGCAGAAAGCCGAGACGTTCGCCCGCCTCGACCGCCGGCCGCGCCAGAATAATGCGGTTGACCTGCTTGTTCAGCAGGGCCGAGATCGCCATGGCCACGGCGAGATAGGTCTTGCCGGTGCCGGCGGGGCCCACGCCAAACACCATGTCGTGCTGCTCGATGGCTTCGAGGTAGCGGCGCTGATTGGGGCTTTTCGGCTGGACGGTGCGGCGTCCAAAAGAACGCTGGCGTCCGGCCTCGGCCAGTCCACGCAGAGTCGCGTGCGGGTCGCCGACGACCACGCGCAACATGCTGCTCAGGTCGCCGTTCACGAACTGGTGGCCGGATTTTCGCAAATGCTCATAATCGGCGAACAATTGTTCAGCGCGTGCCACGTCGCGCGGCGCGCCTTCCAGTTCAATGCGATCCGAGCGCAGATCGATATTGATGTTCAGGCCGTCTTCGAGCACGTGGAGATTTTCATCGCGCGTGCCGAACAGGGTCTCGATGTCAGGGGTGAGTTCAATATTTTTTTTCATTCAGGGATGTGGCGCCGCCTCCAGCAGCCGGACAGGGCTCACTGTTCGATGTGGTTGACCGGGATGTGGTTTACCGCCGGATTCGGGCGAACCCGAGCCGGCGTTTTTTGCACGCAAATAGCTGGATGTGGAAGCGGAGCAAACCGGATTGCGCACCCCGACGACGGGGCGGTTCCCAACCATTTGAATTCAGCGTAGCGCGGGCGGGCGGGGGAGTCAATGGGAGGAACACATGGGAGGAAAACCGATGACCTCCCGCTGCGGACCTAAATGTTTGCCCCTTCTCCTTTTGTCTCCGCACCCGATGCCCAGACGGCGCGCTGCTGAGCCCATGCCCGCAGCTGAGCAATCTCCTCAGCGCGTGTAACGGAGAGCGGCACGGTGGACGAGAGCGCGGTGAGCAGGTCCTCGTTGCTCAGTTCCTCCTTGCGAGAGAACGCGGCGTAGAGGGCGGTTTGCACGGCGGATTCAATTTCCGCTCCGGAAAAGCCTTTGGCTGCGGCTGCAACTCTATCCAGGTCGTAGTCGGCGGGATTGCGTTTACGCTTTGTCAGTTGGATGGAAAATATCCGTTTGCGCTCGGCCACGCTGGGCAGGTCTACGAAGAAGAGTTCATCGAAGCGTCCCTTGCGAATCAACTCCGGAGGCAGCACGGTGATGTTGTTGCAGGTGGCGGCTACGAACACAGCCGGCTTGCGCTCCTGCATCCAGGAAAGAAACGACGCCAGCAGGCGCGACGAAACGCCTGCGTCGGCGGAGGCGGAATCGGGGCCGCTTCCGGCAAAAACTTTCTCCAATTCATCAATCCACAACACGCAGGGCGCTAGACCCTCGGCAACTCTGAACACTTTCTGAATCCGCTTTTCCGTCTCGCCAATGAATTTGTCGTACACCGCGGCGGTATCGAACTTCACCAGCGGCAGTTTCCATTCTCCGGCGACGGCGCGCGCGCAGAGGCTCTTGCCGCATCCTTGCACGCCGAGAATGATGACGCCCTTCGGCGGATCGAGGCCGAACTTGAGGGCGCCGTCGTCCCAGGCGCCCCGGCGCTGCTCCAGCCAGCGCTTCAGATGGTCGAGGCCGCCGACGCTCGCCATGTTGTCGGTCGCGTCCACGAACTCCAACATTTCCGACCGCTTCAGCAGGGCCTTTTTGGCGTCGAGCACATCCGTGATGCACTCGGGCGAAAGCGCCAGGCGTCCGACTACGGTTTGCGAGATGGCGCGTTCGGCGGCTTCTTCCGTCAACCCGCGGAGATTCGCGGCCATCGCGTCCACGCCGTTCGAATCGAGCTGGAGTTTCAGGGTGTGGATACCGGCCAGGCGGGTGTACGTTTCACGAATAATCTCGCGCAGCCGGTCGCGGTCGGGTAGCGGCAGATCGAGAAATTCCACAAGGCTGGCCAGTTCGGGTGGCATCTCGATGGCGGGGGCGGTGAGCACCAGGGTCCTCCGGTTCGTGGAGAATTTCTGCCCCACGTCGCGCAGCCGTCGCACCACTACGGGGTTATCCATGTGGCGGTGGAAATCCTTCAGCACGAACACGGCCTCGATCGTCATGGACTCCATGTTGGCCAAGGCCTGCACCGGGTCGGCGGTGTTGTACATAGCCGTCTTCGGACCGGCGCCGGCATCGGAACCAACCGCCGACAGCACCGCTCGCGCCAACCGATCCGCTTCGCTGCTGCCCTGCGGAAACGTGCCTACTCGAGTTTCCGAACGCACTACCGGGTCTCGGTTGGACCACATCGTCGTCTTTTCGACATGGGCCTGAACAAGAGGCTGGGGAGCGGCGACACCGCTGCCGGATCGGACGAGGCCGTCGGCGATAGTCCATTCGAAGACCGCTAAACTCAGCTCCGAGCAGGCCGTGCGCACCAGCGAAAGCGCGCGTACTTCCTCGACCGTCTCCATCACGACGATCGGGGTGGAGGAGTTGATGAGAATCTTTAAGCGCGCAAGTGGGTCCATGTTTTCTGAAATTCAGTTCCAAAGTCTGTGTTGCAACTAGTGTGCCGTCCCTTGCGGGACTCGGGCTTTTCCACTTCCCTACCCGGCACTGACGTGCCGGGCTTTCCTGTGTCGCCGCTTCGCGGCTGGAGCGATAGCGTACTCCACGGGTTGAGCGAAACGGCTGGTATTTGACCCAAGGCAACTTGCTCCCGTACAATACTAGCTTCGGTTCCCACCGGAATATCTTCCTAGCGCAATCTAGGACAAACAAAGGTAATCAAGCCGCATGGCCGATCATTTTTCGGCGCTGAAACGCGCCCGTCAAACAGAGAAGCGAACCGCCCGCAACCGGGCCAACACTTCGCAACTGCGCACCGCTCTGCGGAGCCTGCGCGAGAGCCTGGAAAAAGGCGACAAAGCCGCCGCCGGCCAGACCTACCGGCAGACCGTGTCGGCGCTCGACAAGGCAATCCAGAAGGGCATACTGCACGAGAATACGGCCTCGCGCTATAAATCCCGCCTGTCGACGCGGCTGAACGCGCTGAAGTAGGCGCTGAAATTAGGTGCCGGGAAGGTTATCCGCCGGGCTGCAAATTCTTCTTGACCTTCCCCAGCGGTTTGTTATACTTAGCCAGTTCTCTGGACATGTGAGCAGCTTTCGGACGGTCCCGACGAACCTCCGCCCGCGTTGTGGCAACTCCTTTAAAGAATTGAGCAACTTTCGGGTTGGGCGGGGCATCTATTTGGGTAATTCTGGCAAATCCCTTTGCACCTAGCCCGAATTGCAGCTTGGCTAGCCGTAGGCGACCATCACCCAGCTGGGGACGATGGGATTAGCGGCCTAAATTATTCCTATTGAAGGAGAACGACCTAACATGCGCTCTGATCGTGTATTTGACGCTCTACACACTTTGCGGAACCGGTATATGCTCTGCCAGCTTGCCTCCAAGGCAACGCGCAGGTTCCATAAGCCGAACACCCGCATCCAGGAAACCATGAATCAGGTGTTTGACAAGATCGCCGATGCGGAACGTCATGACATCCTGAGCGAACCCGAGAACTTTGCCGAAGCACAACGGCGAGCTGCTTAAAGCGGCTCCGCCGTGTGCCCGCACGGCGGCAAAGCAATCCCATCCCGAGAGAATCCCTCCCGAAGAAAATCCACGTAGGTAAATATGACCATTGCAGAACTGAAAGAAAAAAACATTACCGAGCTAACCAAGATCGCCCGATCTTTGGAGCTGCCCGGCGCCAGCGGACTCCGCAAACAGGATCTCATCTTCAAGATCCTGCAGGCGCAAAGTGAAAAAGAAGGACACATCTTCGCGGAAGGTGTGCTGGAGATCCTCCCTGACGGCTACGGCTTCCTGCGCTCGCCCGACTACAACTACCTGCCCGGGCCCGACGACATTTACGTGTCGCCATCGCAAATCCGCAAGTTCGACTTGAAAACCGGCGACACCATCAGCGGCCAGGTGCGCCCGCCCCATGAGGGCGAAAAATATTTCGCGCTGGTCAAGATCGAGGCGGTCAATTTCGAGTCGCCCGACGAGGCCCGCAACAAGATCCTGTTCGACAACCTGACGCCGCTGTATCCGCAGGAGCGGCTGAAGCTCGAGACCACGCGCGAGAACATCAGCGCCCGCGTCATGGACCTGCTCACCCCGCTCGGCAAGGGACAGCGCGGCCTCATCGTTTCACCTCCCCGCGCCGGCAAAACCATGCTGTTGCAGAACGTGGCGAACTCGATCACCGCGAACCATCCCGAAGTCGTGCTGATGGTGCTGCTGATCGACGAGCGCCCAGAAGAAGTCACCGACATGCAGCGGTCGGTCAAGGGCGAAGTCATCTCCTCGACCTTCGACGAGCCCGCTGCCCGCCACGTGCAGGTTGCGGAAATGGTGATCGAAAAGGCTAAACGATTGGTCGAGCACAAACGCGACGTGGTCATCCTGCTCGATTCCATCACGCGCCTGGCGCGGGCTTACAACACCATCGTTCCGCCCTCGGGCAAGGTGCTCTCGGGCGGCGTCGATTCGAACGCGTTGCAGCGCCCGAAGCGCTTCTTTGGATCGGCGCGCAACATCGAAGAAGGCGGCTCGCTCACCATCATCGCCACGGCCCTCATCGACACCGGTTCCCGCATGGACGACGTGATCTTCGAAGAATTTAAGGGCACGGGCAATTCGGAAATCATCCTGGATCGCAAGCTGGTGGATAAGCGGACCTTCCCAGCAATTGATATCCAGCGCTCCGGCACCCGTAAGGAAGAGCTGCTGATCCCGAAAGAGGATTTGCAGCGCATCTGGGTGCTGCGCAAAGTGCTGAACCCGCTGTCACCGGTCGAAGCTATGGAGTTGTTGATCGAGCGGTTGGCCAAGGCGGGGTCGAACAGCGAATTTTTGGCCAAGATGAGCCAGCTGTAAGTTCGTGGAGAGACGGGCGTCCTCGCCCGTCCACGCCCACATAGGGACAGCCGCGCGGCGTGAAGGGCGAGTCCCATGGTGCGATCAGACTGCCACCCACCCTTCGCGGAAAGCGCGCGAAGGATGGGGCACCCACTGCATGGTTGTGCCAGCGGCAGACTGCCACCCACCCTGGGTGGTTGAAAAATCGGCGTTTGACAATCTGTATAGTATAAATATACACTATACACGATGATCAAGGGCTTCCGGCATAAGGGTGTCGAGCGGTTCTTCAAAACCGGATCGAAGGCAAAAATCCAGCCGCATCATGCCGACAAATTGAAACTGCAGCTGGCCGCGCTGGACAACGCCAAATCCGAGAAGGACATGAACGCGCCCGGCTGGAGGCTGCATCCCTTGCGCGGCGATCTGCAAAACCACTGGTCGGTGGATGTCAGCGGCAACTGGCGTCTGACGTTTACCTTTGAAGGGGAAGATGCCGTGTTGGTGGACTATCGGGATTACCACTGAGAGGTGTTTATGCGCATGCACAATCCGCCACATCCGGGAAGAGTTCTACGAGAGTATTTGGGAACGAGGTCGGTCACAGACACCGCCAAGCACCTTGGGGTGACTCGGGTCGCCCTGTCACGCATCTTGAATGGCAGCGCGGGAATTTCGGCGGACATGGCGCTGAAGCTGGCGGATGCCCTTGGCACCAGCCCCGAGCTATGGATCGGCATGCAGACACAGTACGATCTGTGGCGAGCATCCCAGCACCGCCGCAAAAGAGTGAAGCCGCTCTTCGTGGGAGCAGGGCGCCCGCCATTGCTATCCAGCGCTCGGGCAGGCGCAAGGAAGAGCTGCTGATTCCGAAAGAGGATTTGCAGCGCATCTGGGTGCTGCGCAAGGTGCTGAACCCGCTATCGCCGGTCGAAGCCATGGAGCTGCTGATCGAGCGGCTGGCCAAGGCGGGGTCAAACAGCGAATTCCTGGCCAAGATGAGCCAGTTGTAAGATCGCGTAGGGGCGGACGCCCTCGTCCGCCCGATCCTACGTAGGGACAGCCGCGCGGCGTGAAGGGCGAGTCCCATAGTGCGATGAGACTGCCACCCACCCTTCGCGAAAAGCGCGCGAAGGATGGGGCACCCACTGTGTTGGTTGTGTCTGCGGAAGGCTGGGCCACCAGCCTATGGAGTTGTTGATCGAGCGGCTTGCGAAGGCGGGGTCGAACAGCGAATTTTTGGCTAAGATGAGCCAGTTGTAGCCGGTGGAGAGACGGGCGCCCTCGCCCGTCCAAGCTCACACCGGGACAGCCGCGCGGCGTGAAGGGCGAGCCCCATAGTGCGATCAGACTGCCACCCACCCTTCGCGAAAAGCGCGCGAAGGATGGGGCACCCACTGCATGGTTGTGCCATGCGGAAGGCTGGGCCACCGCCGCGCCGCTTCTCGCGCTTTTCGAGAAGTGGCCTGCCGAACCGCCGACACCGTTCGACTCCGCCTTACGCCGCCGGAGGTCGGATCTTCATCTTAACAACATCCCACTCGTGAAGGGCGCGGGCCTCGTCACTGTGCGTGCAGTTCCTGGAGCACATGCTGACGGCGGACCTTGATTTTGCTCTCGTCTTTTCGGGCCCGTGCGAGATCATAGGCAAGCTGCATCCGTAACCAGGTTTCCGGCGTGCTGCCAAACGCCTTCGAGAGCCGGATCGCCATCTCGGGGCTGATCCCCGACTTGCCGTTGACGACGTTGTTGAGCGTTTGCCGGCTGACGCCGAGGACCTCCGCTCCCTCGGTGACGGACAGGCTCAAGGGTTCAAGACACGCGGTTCGGATACTGCGTCCGGGGTGCGGCGGATTTTTCATCGGCATGGTGTTTTGCTCCTTAACTCTTGCTCGCCTAGTGGTAGTCGGTCAGTGCAACGTCAAACGCGTCCGCGCCTTCAAAGCGGAAGATAATACGCCAGTTCGCCCGCACAGTAACCGACCAAAAGCCCTTCAGTCCGCCTTTCAACGGGTGCAGGCGATAACCGGGAAGGTTCATGGCCTGCGGCGCCTCGGCTTCGTCGAGCCGGGCGAGAATGTCTTCAACTGTGTCGACCAGGTCGGGACGTATCCCGCTACGGTCGTCGCGCTCATAAAGTCGTTTGAGGCCGCGATGCTTGATGCTCCTAATCATTATGGTACACCGTAAAGTGTACATTGTCACTTGTCAAGGTTGGCGGGTGGACCACACAACGGGGAAGTATAACGCGGGTTTGTCTTTCAGCGTTGACCGAAATAACTGGGGGTGCGCCACTTCTCGCGCTTTTCGAGAAAGCTTGCCCTGAGCGATAGCCGAAGGGTGGCCTGCCGAACCGCCGACACCGTTCGACTCCGCTTTACGCGGCCGGAGGCTAGATCTTCATCGTAAGCATTCCCTACTCATTCACCCTTACCAGATCTGCCTCGCCCAGGAAGTAGGCGCGAAAACTGCATGCGGCGGGCACAAAGATCCTATCCCCGCCGATGACAACGCCCTCGTAGCCTCTTTCGACTTGGAGTATGCCGAAGTTACCCGCCGTTAAGCTGTGTTACCTCAGCGGCTAAAGCCGTCGGAGTTGAGTGCCTAGATCGCAGCGGTAAACCGCTGCGCCACCCAAAAGCGATTGCGGCTCTTCGCGCCGCTGGACGGGCGAGGGCGCCCGTCCCCACACGAGCAATTCGCTTACTCCGAGCTGATTCGCATCCCGTAGAACGACCGGTACACGAAAGAAACCGAGACCGCGAAGAAGCAGAGCGCCAGGATGTGCGTCAGCCTGACGCCATGACTGTTGGCTAGCGAGACGGCCAGTTCGACCGCCAGCAGTCCGAACAGGGTGGTGAACTTGATGACCGGGTTCATGGCCACCGAAGACGTGTCCTTAAAAGGATCGCCAACCGTATCGCCGATAACCGTGGCGTCGTGCAGCGGCGTGCCTTTCTGCTTCAGTTTCACTTCGACGATCTTCTTGGCGTTGTCCCAGGCGGCGCCGGCGTTGGCCATGAAGATGGCCTGGTAGAGACCGAAGATCGCAATCGAGATCAGATACCCGATAAAGAAGAACGGTTCCACGAAGGCAAACGTCAGGGTTCCGAAGAAGACCGCGAGAAAGATGTTGAACATGCCCTTCTGCGCGTACTTGGTGCAGATCTCAACCACCTTCTTGCTGTCGGCGACCGATGCCTTCTCCGCGCTCTCGAGTTTGATGTTGGCCTTGATGAACTCCACGGCGCGATAGGCGCCGGTAGTCACCGCCTGCATGGATGCGCCAGTGAACCAATAGATCATCGCGCCGCCGGTAATCAGGCCCAGGAAGAATGGAGCGTGCAGCAACGAGAGCTTCTCCACATTCGCGGTCAGCCCATTGGTCAGCGCCATGATGATGGAGAAGATCATGGTGGTGGCGCCCACTACGGCAGTCCCAATCAGCACCGGCTTGGCGGTCGCCTTGAAGGTATTGCCGGCGCCATCGTTCTCTTCCAGCAAGTCCTTGGAGCGGTCGAAATTCACGTCGATGTTGAAGTCCTTCTTGATTTCCGCCTTGACGTTGGGCACCTGCTCGATCATCGAAAGTTCATAGACGGACTGCGCGTTGTCGGTCACCGGGCCATAGGAATCGACCGCGATCGTCACCGGGCCCATGCCGAGGAAGCCGAAGGCAACCAGGCCGAAGGCAAACACCGGTGCGGCAATCATGGTGGCCGCCGCGCCCAGGCCCATCTGGCTGAAGAAGTAGGCAATCGACATCAGAGTGACCATCGAAAGCCCCAGCCAGTAACCCGAAAAGTTTCCGGCGACAAAACCGGAGAGGATTCCGAGCGATGCGCCACCTTCTTTCGCGGAGGTCACCACCTCGTTCACGTGGCGCGAGTTCACCGAGGTGAAAACCTTGACCAGTTCAGGAATCAGCGCTCCCGCCAGCGTTCCGCAGGAGATGATCGACGCCAGCTTCCACCACTGCGTCGTGTCGCCACCCAGGTCGGGGATGATGAAATGGGAAACAATGTAGGTGGCAATAATCGAAACGATCGATGTGATCCAGACCAGCGAAGTAAGCGGGGTTTCAAAATTCATTTCGTCTGCGTTGCCGAACCGGGCTTTCGCGATGGCGCCATTGATGAAATACGCCAACGCGCTGGACACCAGCATCATGATGCGCATCACGAAAATCCACACCAGCAACTGCACCTGAATCGCCGGTTCCTTCACGCCCAGCAAAATGAAGGTAATCAGCGCGACGCCGGTCACGCCATAAGTCTCGAAACCATCGGCCGACGGTCCCACCGAGTCGCCGGCATTGTCGCCGGTGCAATCGGCAATCACGCCGGGGTTGCGGGCATCGTCTTCTTTAATCTTGAAGACGATCTTCATCAAATCGGAACCGATATCGGCAATCTTGGTGAAGATGCCGCCCGCGATACGCAGCGCCGCCGCGCCCAGCGATTCGCCGATCGCGAATCCGATGAAGCACGGGCCGGCATAGTCGCCCGGCACGAACAGCAGGATGAAGAGCATGATCAGCAGTTCGACCGAGATCAGCATCATGCCGATCGACATCCCAGCCTCAAGCGGGATCTGATAAACCGGGTAAGGCTTGCCGGGGAGAGAAGCGAAGGCCGTCCGCGAATTCGCGAAGGTGTTGACGCGAATCCCAAACCACGCCACCCCATAGCTGCCCCCGATTCCCACCAGACTGAACCCCAGGATGATCAAAACGCGGGAAACTTCGAAATGCCGCAGCACGCCAAAGTACACGGCGATAATGGTCGCGATAAAGACCCACAACAGCATCAGGAACTTACCCTGCGTGATCAGATAAGTCTTGCAGGTCTCATAGATCAGTTCCGAGATTTCGCGCATGGCGCGGTGCACGGGCAGGTTCTTCAGGCGCATGTAGATGGCCATGCCGAAGCCGAGGCCGAAGACGCAGAACAGCAGCCCAATCATCAGCAGGCGATGCCCGTTCACACCGAGGAACGAAACCGAAGAAAGGTCAGGCAGTTTCAGTGCCGCCTCGCCGCCAGCTTCGGTAGTTTGCCCGGCGGGCTGCGCCAGCGCGTAGCCGGCGGTCAGAAGCAGCAGAGTTGCAAGCGTTGCCGAAGTTTTCGCAAAGCGTTTTTTCGCGAACCAGCGTGCCACGGACGCAAGATTGGCGTTCCAAGTGCGCATCAAAATCCTCCTAGAAATCCTATTCAGGGGTCACGACGTGTGATTTTGCTCCGGCACGTTAACGGCCCGCTGGAGGATTCCATCCGCCACGGGTACGGCCGCCACCGAAGTTCCGAACACGCTTCCACCGCCAGGCATAACGATAAAGAGGAGTGCCGATTTGGCCGCGTCGGAAAACTTGTGCCGTCGGCATCTAGCCCCACGATCAGACTACACATCTCTGCACAAAGCACTCGTTTATAGCACCTTGCCGGAAGTCGGGTCAATGATGGGCATCACACCGTATTGGGTCGGTTTCCTAAAATTGACCCCCTATCTAATCACATGATGGGCACAACGACGACGATGACGGGCATCACCCGTGCTCGGACCCACCTGAATCGGGCTGCTTCCGTATAATTGACCATCTGTCATGCCAGCCTCCCTTGACTCCATTGTCGCCGCCACGCGCCAGCGCATATTTCTGAGCCGGCGAAACTCCGACCTGCGCGCGCTGGAACGCGCGGCCGCCGGGCACACTCCGCGCGGATTTCGGAAGCAGCTACGCCGAGTCTCGCAAGACGGAATCGCGATCGCCGTTATTGCCGAACTGAAAAAAGCCTCGCCCTCAAAAGGCTTGATTCGCGCCGATTTCAGACCGCCCGAACTCGCGCGGGAGTTCGAGCAAGCAGGCGCCGCCGCACTATCGGTCTTGACCGACGAACAATTCTTCCAGGGCTCGCTGGACTATCTGCGCGCGGCCTCGTTGAGCAGTTCTCTTCCCTGCTTGCGCAAGGATTTCATCGTCGATGAATTCCAGATCGTGGAAGCCAGGGCAAACCGCGCCGACGCAATCCTGCTGATTGTCGCCGCACTCGATCAGAAAGAACTGGTATCGCTGGCCGGGATCGCCCGGTCGCAGGGCCTCGACGTTTTGTGCGAAGCGCATGACGAGCCGGAACTGCAACGCGCGCTCGATGCCGGGTGTGACCTGATCGGCATCAACAGCCGTAATCTGCGCACCTTCGAAGTCAATCTCGAAACCGCATTCCGGCTCGCGGAAAAAATGCCGGCATCATGCGTCCGCGTCGCCGAGAGCGGAATCCAATCCGGCGCGGACATAGCTCGTCTGCGATCCGCCGGCTACGAAGCGTTCCTGATCGGCGAATCGTTGATGAAAGCAGAGCGCCCCGGCGAAGCGCTGGTAAAGTTGATGGAAGAAGCGAAAATAGTGGTTAGTGGCTAGAGGGTTTCACTGATGGCTGACGGCTGATAGCTGACAACTGTTCTTATGACTTGGATCAAAATCTGCGGAATCACGAACCTCGACGACGCCCTCGACGCCACCGATGCGGGCGCGAACGCGTTAGGCTTCGTCTTCTATCCGACGAGTCCGCGCCACGTCACTTTAGAAACCGCGCGCTCGATCGTCGCCAAGGTACCGCAGCAAATGGAAAAAGTCGGCGTTTTCGTCAACGAGACTGCGGATCACGTGCGTGACGCCGTCAAAGAGGTAGGTCTCACAGCCGTGCAATTGCATGGCGACGAGAGCACGGAATTCAGTCGCGCGCTCTTCCATGGACTCGCCAACGGATCCCGCCGCCCCATGATTTTCCGCACCTGGCCCGCGAAGATTTTCGACGCGCCCGCTGAACAAACCGTCGGATGGGATCCGGTCGCGGCCGGACTGGTAGAACCCGACGAGGCCTACAAGGGCAAACGCGTGCACAAAATCCATGTCGCCAAAAACGGCGACCTCTTCCTCGAAACCCACGGCTTCCGCCCCGGCGTGATCTCGGGCGTCCTGCTCGATTCCTCGACCGCGGAAAAACGCGGCGGCACGGGACAGGCTTTCGACTGGGAACGCGTTCAACCCTGGGCCGGAATCATCAACAGCATCAGCAAGCTGATCGTTGCCGGCGGCTTGCGTCCCGGCAATGTGCAGGAGGCGATTCACCTCCTCCATCCCTGGGGCGTGGACGTTTCCTCCGGCGTCGAAAGCGAACCCGGCAAAAAAGATCCCCGAAGAGTCCGCGCCTTTGTCCACGCTGTGCGGGCCATGGAAGAGGCAAGTTGACGATGGCGACCGCAACCAAAAAGGCCCGCAACCAAATAGCCGGAAAACTTTCGCCAAAAGCCGCCGTTGCCGGCCGTTTCGGCGTTTACGGCGGACGCTACGTTCCGGAAACGCTGATGGCCGCGCTCGATGAACTGGAGCGCGAATACGAAAAAGCCAAGCGCGATCGCAAATTCCAGCAACGCCTCGACGAATTGCTGAAGACGTACGCCGGACGCCCTACGCCGCTGTTCTTCGCCCGCCGACTGACCGCCAAACTTGGCGGCGCGAAAATTTATCTCAAGCGCGAGGACCTTCTCCACACCGGCGCGCACAAAATTAACAACTGCCTGGGCCAAGGCTTGCTCGTCGAACGCATGGGCAAGCACCGCGTGATCGCGGAAACCGGCGCCGGCCAGCACGGCGTCGCCACCGCCACTGTCTGCGCCCTGCTCGGCTTCGAGTGCGTGGTTTACATGGGCACCGAGGACATGCGCCGCCAGGAACTCAACGTCTTCCGCATGAGGCTGCTGGGCGCTGAAGTTCGCGGCGTCGATTCCGGTTCGCGTACTTTGAAAGACGCGATCAACGAAGCCATGCGCGACTGGGTCACCAATATCCACAACACCTATTACATCATCGGCACGGTGGCAGGGCCGCACCCGTACCCGATGATGGTGCGCGATTTCCAGTCGGTGATCGGCGAGGAATGCCTGCAGCAGATGCCGGAACTCGTCGGGCGCCAGCCCGATGCGGTCATCGCCTGCGTCGGCGGTGGCTCCAATGCGATGGGTATTTTTTATTCCTATATCCCGGTCGACGGCGTGCGCCTGATCGGCGTAGAGGCGGCTGGGCACGGGCTTGCCAGCGGCAAACACGCTGCCTCCTTGACTGCCGGCCGGCCCGGGGTGCTGCATGGCAACCGCACCTACCTATTGCAGGACGAGCACGGCCAGATCACCGAGACACATTCGATTTCCGCCGGCCTCGATTACCCGGGCGTGGGTCCGGAGCATGCCTGGCTGAAGGACACGGGCCGCGCCGAGTACGTCACCATTACCGACGATGAGGCGCTCAAGGCGTTTCACGATCTGTGCCACTATGAGGGCATCATTCCGGCGCTGGAGTCGAGCCANNAAGCCATGCGCGACTGGGTCACTAACGTCGGCACCACGCATTACCTGCTCGGCAGCGTGCTTGGAGCGCATCCTTATCCGACCATGGTGCGCGACTTTCAGCGCGTCATCGGACGCGAAGCTCGCGCCCAGATTCGCAAGGCTGAAGGCAAACTTCCCAACGCGATCATCGCCTGCGTCGGCGGAGGATCGAACTCCATCGGCATTTTCTACGACTTCCTCAAAGACAAGAAAGTCCAGCTCATCGGAGTCGAAGCCGGAGGTCGCGGCGAGGCGCTGGGAGATCACGCAGCCCGCTTCCGAGGCGGCTCGCCGGGCGTTCTGCAGGGAACTTATTCTTACGTGCTGCAGGATGCGTTCGGCCAGATCGCAACCACGCACTCGGTCTCCGCTGGTCTCGACTACCCGTCGATCGGCCCCGAACACGCCATGCTCAAAGATACGGGCCGCGCCGAGTACGTCCCCGCGTCCGACGCCGAAGCGCTTGAGGCAACCGTGCTGCTGGCTCGCACCGAGGGCATTATTCCGGCGCTCGAATCGGCGCATGCCGTCGCTGAGGTCATCAAGCGCGCCCCGAAAATGAGAAAGTCGGAGGTGGTGATCGTCAATATCTCCGGCAGGGGCGACAAAGATGTCGGAATTCTTCGAGAGCACTTGAAGCTGGATTGACCAAAGTGGATTGGTGCTTGCAACGGTAAAAAGTGAATGATGAAGCTTAACGGCTGGAAAAGAATAGGGATTGTCGTTTCAGTTGTCTGGATTCTTGGTGCGGGGGTACACACCTATGATTCAGAGATTGACAGAGCCTCGGGGTTTATAGCTTCCACCCACATTGCATGTGACAGCTATCTGATGGGCAAAACTGGAGACGCTTGGACGACGGGCTTCAATGAGTGCAATAAACAAGCTGACGATTCTCTTGCGTTAGCACTTACTAATGCTCGGTTAGAGGGGGCATTTGTTGCATTAGTTCCCGTGCCTCTGGGCTGGGGCTTTACCTATCTAGTTCTCTTTCTTGTGCGCTGGGTTAGGCGCGGATTTATGCGGCCCCTCTAGTGGAACGTTTGTGAAAGGGGTTCAAGTATATAGTTCCCTTAAAAATGGTCATCGCGCTGAGCGGATATTCCGCATATTTTGATGCCAGCATGGACAAAGGGAAAACGGAAGTACTTGTCGCTGGTTATGCATCCACGCTCGAAGAGTGGGCACAGTTCGAGATCGCGTGGAGGCTTACCTTAGGCGGGTGGCCCGGCCCAGCGCATTCGAGATTAACTATGAGGGTGCCCCGTCCAAGCTCCGCTTGGGCGGGGATTCTTGTTGGCAAATCCAGAGAATTCAAAATCCCCACCCTAACGTCGCAAAGAACGCGACGTTAGGATGGGGCACCCGCGCGCGCTCGCGCACAGCGTCGTCATCCTCAACCATATGCTTGGTCGCGTCGTGCCGATTCTTCAAGTCCTGCGGGACGCTGCGCTATGAAATCAGCTTGTCATAGGTTTTATGATCGCCAATCCAGAACCACAAATATCCATCCGCCCGTTTGATCGCCAGAGCGCGATAGTTTAGCGTGATGCGGACCGACCATATCTCCTGCCCGTGGCGCTCTCCCACTTTCTTGAATTGCAATGAAGGATGCTGCGGGTTTGCTTTCAGCAGTGAGAACTGTTTATCGGCGCGGGCCCGCATTTCCTGTGGGAGCGCAAGGTACTCGCGCCAGAAATCGGTGGCGGCGTGGTGCTGCATTGAGGGCTAGAGCGGCCGAACGTGTTCGTTCTTTTCGTCATCCAACGCACGATGAATCGCTGTGTCGAGGCGTCCCGCCGCAAGATCGGCTTGAATGCGAGCGTCGATCGGCTGCGGAAAGTGTTGGTCAAGCCACACGTACAACTCCTGTACCTCTTGCGGCGTAAGAGTCCCTATCGCGCGTTCAATCTCTTGGATAGTGTTTAGGTTCATAGGTCTCTCCGCTATTTTACCCGCGCTGGGGCCAATCGCCAAGTTCACCGTCGTAAAGTGCCGCCGGTTGATTTCTCCGCCCCGAGAGCCTGCTCCAGCGTCAACCGAATGAAACGTTGATAGGGCAGGCCCGCGCGGGCCGCTCGCTCGCGCACGGCGTCATAGAGGTCCTCGGACAAACGCAGATTGATGGACTTGTCTTTGCGCTTGATCTCGAATCGCATCAACTGCGCGCCCGAAAGGTCGTATTGCGATAGGTCAGATGTGTCGACGAAAGCCGCCGCCGCACGGTCGCTCTTAAAGGCCGGGATTTTCTTTTTCATAAGCCTCGATCTCCTTCTTGTGCATGTATCGGGCGCTGATGGGCCGGATCAGAAGTTCATCGCCCTCGCGCCGAAGCGTGAATATAATGAACACACCGCGCCCTTTATCCGTTCGTCCGATCGTGCGAAAGCGCCTTTCCCGCTGCGAGTGGACCGCGTCCGGGAGAATGGCCAGCGCATGCGTAAAAAGGCTTTCGATAGTGACGATGGAAAGCCCATGTTTCTCGCACTTGGCTCGGTTGCCCCTGTTCCAGTCGAAGCCGTTCGCCTGCAAAGTCACAATAGCACGAAAGATATGCAATTGTATAGACAAATGTCAATCACTAATTTCACCGGAATGGTTAAAATGAGTGCACCACTATCCAAACGGCCCTTTGTGAGATATTTCTATTGAACCTTCATGCCCTTTCACTTTGAAAACAAGCCATCGCTCATCGCCTACGTAACCTGCGGCGACCCCGACCTTGCAACCACGCGCGAGGTCATCCTCGCCGCCATCGACGCGGGTGCAAGCGTGATTGAACTCGGCGTGCCCTTCAGCGATCCTCTCGCCGATGGCCCTGTCATCCAGCGCGCCAGCGAGCGGGCGCTCAAGCACGGAACGTCGCTCCAGCACGTGCTCACGCTCGCCGCCGAGATCCGCGAACATTCCCAATCCGTCGGCCTTGTGATCTTCTCCTACCTCAACCCCATCCTGCGCATGGGCCTCGCAAAGTTCTGCCAGGTGGCGCGGCTCGCGGGGATCGACGGAACGCTGATCACCGATCTGCCCGTCGAAGAATCCGGCGAGTATCTGCGCGAGGCCCGCAAGAACGATCTCGCAACCATTTTTCTGGCTGCGCCCACCAGCACCGACCAGCGTCTGAAGATGATTGCCCAGGTTTCAACCGGCTTTATTTATGCGATCTCCCGCACCGGCGTCACCGGCGCGCGCCAACAGATGACCGGAGACGCCCGTGCCCTGGTCAAGCGCATCCGCCGTTTTACCAAGCTTCCGATAGCCGTTGGCTTCGGAATCTCAACCCCGGCGCAATTCGCAGCCGTCGGCAAATTCGCCGAAGGCGCAGTCGTCGGCAGTGCCATCGTCCAAGCCATCGAACAAAATCCGGGACGGGAAGCCGCGACTGTGGCAGAATTCGTGAGGCAGCTCTTAGCTCTTAGCTCTTAGCTCTTAGCTCTTAGCTCTTGGCTCTTGGCTCTTGGCCGAAACATTCTAGATTGTTTTTGTCCCAATGCCTCAGCCCCTAAAGGGGCGTCCAAATTTCGAAGGACTTACGGCATCGCTAAAGCGATGCCCTGATACGAAACCAGAGTTTTTCCGCAACCTGTTAGGATTTCGAGGGGTAAGCCAAGAGCCAAGAGCTAACAGCCAAGAGCTTCTATGGACATTTCCGATTGGCGCAAGAAGATCGACGACCTGGACCGCAAACTGGCGGCGCTGCTCAACGAGCGCGCTGCCGCTGCAGTCGAAATTGGACGGCTGAAACGCAATACCAGCCTGCCCATTTACGAACCCGACCGCGAGTGCGAGGTGATCGCCAATGTGCAGCGCAGCAGCACCGGTCCATTAGCCGAGCGCGATCTCGGGCAGATTTACGAACGAATTATGGACGTGATGCGCAGCATCCAAAAGCACGAAATCGTTCCCGACTCCGGGCACACGGCCCGCGACGCGGAGACCGATTCAGAGTTCAAGAACTGAGAAAGCACCCCGGGTACGCCGCAGACGCCGATCTTCGTTCTTTGCGTGCTGCGGCCGGGCAAAACGAGCGCACTCATGATCGTCGCAATGCAAGATTCGGCCAGTGAAGATCAGATCCAGCAGGTGATCGATCAACTGGTTCATTTCGGCTTTGAAGTCCACCGATCCACCGGGGCGCGCCAGACCGTTCTCGGCGGAGTCGGGGCTCCCTCCGATTTCGACACCGGCGAAATCGAAATGATGGCGGGGGTGCAGGAAGTTCACCGCATCACTTCCCCCTACAAGCTGGCCGGGCGCAGCTTCCGTCCCGAGGGCACCGTAGTCAAATTTTCGAACGGGATTGAAATCGGTGGCCGGAAGATCGTTGTCATGGCCGGGCCCTGCTCGGTCGAATCCCGCGAGCAACTGTTCACCGTCACCGACCTGATCGCCCAAGCCGGAGCGCGCGTTCTCCGCGGAGGCGCCTTCAAGCCCCGCTCCTCTCCCTATTCATTTCAAGGACTCGGCGTTGACGGCCTGAAATTGCTGCGCGAAGCGGGCGATCATTTCAAACTGCTCGTGATCAGCGAGGTCATGGAGATTTCCCAGATCCCGCTGATGTTGCCTTATGTGGACATCTTCCAGGTAGGCGCGCGCAACATGCAGAACTTCAACCTGCTGCGCGAGCTCGGCAAGGTTCGCAAGCCCGTGCTGCTCAAGCGCGGCATCGCCGCCACGCTCGAAGAACTTCTGTGTTCCGCGGAATACCTGCTCGCCGGCGGCAACTACGAAATTATTCTCTGCGAGCGCGGCATCCGTACTTTCGAAACTTACACTCGCAACACGATGGACATTTCCGCGATCCCGAGCGTTCATAAACTTTCGCACCTGCCCATGACCGCCGATCCATCGCACGGCACCGGACGCCGCGACAAAGTGGCTCCCATGGCGCGCGCCTCCGTTGCCGCCGGCGCCGATGCCATGCTCATCGAGGTTCATCACCAGCCGGACAAGGCGCTCTCCGATGGTGCGCAGTCGCTTTACCCGGAGCAGTTTGCCAAGTTGATGGACGAGCTCCGCATGATCGCGCCTGCGGTTGGACGCGAGATCGCGTGAACGATAATTTGTAATTGGTGATTTGTAATTTGTAATTGCAAGACAAAATCACAAATCACAAATTACAAATTACCAATGGGTTTCAAACAAGTCACCATCATCGGAACCGGCTTGATCGGAGGCTCGCTGGGCCTCGCCCTGAAGAAACGCCAGCTCGCCGGAAGAATCATCGGGTGCGATCGCGCTCCGGTTTTGGAGCGGGCCCAGGACTGCGGCGCCATTGAAGCCGGAACCACCAATCCCGCGGATGCCGTGCGCGGAAGCGATCTGGTGGTGCTGGCAACACCCGTGATCCCGATCCTCGACCTGATCGGCCGGCTCGGTCCAACGCTGCTGGCCAAGACACTCGTAACCGACGTCGGCAGCACGAAGGCAGAAATTGTCGAGCGCGCCGCGAAATCGTTCGGACGAAACGCCGGTCATAGATTTCTCGCCGGGCATCCCATGGCGGGCAAGGAACACGCCGGTGTGGAGTTTGCCGACGCCGATCTTTTCGAAGGCGCCGCCTGGCTCTTCACGCCGCTCCCCGGCCAGAACGTTCACGCCGGACAATGCGGAGAATTTATCCACTGCGCGGAAAAGATGGGCGCCAAAATAGCCGTCCTCGATCCCTCCGATCATGATCGCTTCTGCGCCTGGATTAGCCATCTGCCGCAGATGATCTCGACCGCTCTGGCAGCCACGCTGGTCGACGAATTCGGCCCCGACGCGCCGGTGCTCGACATCGGCGGACGAGCCCTGCGTGAGATGACCCGCATCTCCGGCAGTCCTTATTCGATGTGGCGCGACATCGCCATCACCAATCGCAAGAACCTGAGCGACGCGCTGCAGAAGTTGGAGCAGCGCCTGGCGCACATCCGCGAGAATCTGGACTCGCGAGAACTGGCAGCGGAATTCGAGCGTGCGCACCAGCTAAGGAAGAACCCACCACGGAGACACGGAGGCACGGAGAAAGGCAAGAAATGAAGTCAGAAGTAGGAAGTCAGATGCGGAAGTCAAAGCCTGCTCCACGGCACTTCTGCAGTTTGACTTGTGCATTCCTCCGTGTCTCCGTGCCTCCGTGGTGGGTGTTGCTTTTGACCCCTCTCCCCCGCTCTGCAATTTGCTATAGAATTCTCCTGCTATGCACAAGGTTGTCGCGAGCGCTGAAGAGGCGATCCAGGACGTGTTTGACGGAGCCACCGTCATGGTTGGCGGATTCGGTTTGTGCGGGATGCCCGAGAACCTGATCCGCGCTCTCGCCCGCAAGGGCGTCAAGAACCTCACGACCATCAGCAACAACGTCGGCGTCGATGGCCTCGGCATGGGATTGCTGCTCGCCAACGGCCAAATCCGTCGGCACATCGGAACCTACGTCGGCGAAAACAAACTGCTCGAACAGATGGTGCTGAACGGCACTGTGGAACTCGACCTCGTTCCGCAAGGAACGTTTTCCGAGCGGATTCGCGCGGGGGGCGCTGGAATCCCCGCGTTCTTTACGCCTACCGGCGTCGGAACGGTGGTCGCGGAAGGCAAAGAGGCACGCGAGTTCGACGGGCGTACCTACATCATGGAGCGTGCGCTGAAAGCCGACTTCGCCTTCGTCAAGGCCTGGAAGGGCGACCGCTGGGGCAACCTCGTCTATCGCAAAACCGCGCGCAATTTCAATCCGATGATGGCAACCGCGGCCAAGATCACTATCGCCGAAGTCGAACATCTGGTCGAACCGGGCGAACTGGATCCTGACATGGTGCATACGCCAAGCGTGTACGTAAAACGAATCTTCCAGGGGGAGCTGTTCGAGAAAAGGATCGAAAAAAGGACCGTAGTGAAAGCCGCAGCGGGATAGCTGGTACACGTCGTTCGCTGTTCGTCGTTCGCTGTTCGCCAAAATCTCGCTGACAGCGAACGACGAACAGCGTTTCTCCCTATCACCGGACCTGACTCGAAGGAACCATGTCAACTTTGCCAAAATCCTCGAAAGACACCGACAAACGCGAACGCATCGTGAAGCGCATTGCCCGCGAATTGCGCGACGGATTCTACGTCAACCTCGGCATCGGGTTGCCCACGCTGATTGCCAATTATGTTCCGCCGGGCATGGACGTTATCCTTCAATCCGAAAACGGGATGCTTGGCATCGGGCCGTATCCACTCGAAGGCTCGGAAGACGCGGACCTGATCAACGCGGGAAAAGAAACGGTCAGCGAGATGGCGGGCACCGCGTACTTTTCGAGCGCCGATTCTTTCGCGATGATTCGCGGCGGGCATGTTGACCTCAGCGTGCTGGGCGCGATGGAAGTCGACGAACTCGGCAACCTCGCGAACTGGATGATTCCCGGCAAAATGGTCAAAGGCATGGGCGGCGCCATGGACCTGGTTGCGGGAGCGCGGCGCGTGATCGTCGCCATGGAACATGCGACCAAAGCTGGTCAGCCGAAGATCCTGAAGAAATGCACGCTGCCCCTGACCGGCGTGAAGGTCGTGGACACGATCGTCACCGAGATGGCTTACATCCGAGTGACACCGGAAGGCTTGCTGCTCGAAGAGATTGCTCCTGGGCTGACGGTTGAGGACGTGCAGCGAGCCACCGAAGCGACGTTGCGGGTTAGCGCTGAACTGAAGACGATGTAAAGTTCAGTTCTCAGTTCTCAGCTGTCAGTTCTCAGTTCAGTGTGAGAGCGGACCCGCCCAGCTGGGCAAAGCCCGGCAATCAGAGCTTCAGAACCCGACGCTCCGAACCGGTCATCCCCGCGAACTTTTTCCCCTTGGCTTGCGTATCATATTCAGGAGGAAATGTCCCCATGATCGCCTTCGTGCTGTGGTGCTTTCTCTTCGTGCTGTGCTGGCCCGTGGCACTGCTGGCGCTGATCCTCTATCCGATCGTGTGGCTGCTGTTGCTGCCCTTCCGGCTGGTTGGGATCGCCGTCCACGGCGCCCTCGCCCTGGTCTGGGCCGCGGTGATGCTCCCTGCGCGCTTGCTCAGCGCTCCGTTTCGTCTTTCCCGAATTTGAAAGCGGGGTCGCCCCCTCGCCGAGCCACGAATGAGAACCGCCGATGGCGAGCTTTGCTCGGCTGGACGGACGAGGGCGTCCGTCCCTACGTGAGCTTCTCAGGTGTCAGGGTTCGCGAGTCGGTTTGGAGGTTTCCGGCGCGGCCAGGTACTTCTGCAGAAATTGCAGGCTCCTCAGACCTGCGTCGCGCCAGATTTCGGACTCGAAACCGTGGCCAGCTCCGGGATAGATTTTGATTTCGTAGGGGATTCCCTTCTTCTCCAGCAACTTCTGTAGCTGGTAGGCTTCGTCGACCGGGACAGTCGGGTCGGCCTCGCCGTGCAGGATGAGCACGGGGCAGAGGCGTCTCATGAAGAGGTTCATTTCTTTGGGCATGCCTCCGAAGAACTCGACGACGGCTTTCACGCGATGGTCGATGGCGGAGTTGGCGAGCGAGAGGTAGGCTCCGAGCGAGAAGCCCAACAGAGCTATACGCTCGCCATCGACTTGCGGCTGCGTTTCGACAAAACTGATTGCGTCCCAGAGCGTTTTCATCCACAGCGGAAAATTGCGGAAGATCGTCTGCTTGTCGGCGGATTCGGTGCCGGCGCGGTCATTGCAGGTACGATCAAAGTAATGGAGCAGGTAAACTGCGAACCCCTGGGCCGCGAGCGTGCTGGCGTATTGCTCCATGCCGATGACGTTGCCTCCTGCGCCGTGGAGCGCGATCACCGCGGGAATTGGACCGTCGAGTGTCTCGGGTAAGTAGGCGTCCAGGCGGATAGCCTTGCCGCCGCTCTGGAATGTGAGTTCGGACTGGGCGATGGTGGGCATCTGGGATAGGTTCGAGAGGAACTGCCGAGCTGCGCTCGGCTGTCCCTACGTAGACGCCTCCGACAGTTTCCTTAGCGATTCGACATACGGCGCGCGGGCTATGCCTCGTTCGGTAATGATGGCGGCTACGTATTTTGCGGGGGTTACGTCGAAGGCGGGGTTTTCGACCTGGACTCCGTCGGGGACCATCTGCTTGCCGGCGATGTGCGTGACTTCTCTTGCGGGGCGCTGCTCGATTGGTATTTTACTGCCGTCGGGCGTTTCGAGATCGACGGTTGAAATCGGCGCCGCGACGTAGAACGGAATGCCGTGCTCTTTGGCGAGGACGGCTACGGTGTAGGTGCCGATTTTGTTGGCCACGTCTCCGTTGGCGGCAATGCGGTCGGCACCTACGACGATGGCTCCGATTTTGCCTTGCTGCATCATGGCTCCCGCCATGTTGTCGGAGATGACGGTGGTGGGAATGCCGTCTTTCATCAGCTCCCAGGCGGTGAGGCGCGAGCCTTGCAGGAAGGGACGCGTTTCGTCGGCGTAAACGTGAATCTTCTTGCCTTGTTCGACGGCCGCGCGGATGACGCCGAGCGCGGTGCCGTAGCCGGCGGTGGCGAGCGCTCCGGCATTGCAGTGGGTGAGCACGCCGCCGCTCGACGGCATGAGGGTGGCGCCGTGGCGTCCCATGGCCTGGTTGGCGGCGATATCTTCGGCATGCATGCGCTGGGATTCTTCGATCAACGCCTGCTGGATCTGCGCGATGGGGCGGATGCGGAGAGATTCAAATTTCTCCGTCATGCGGCGAATCGCCCAAAACAGGTTGACGGCGGTGGGGCGCGTCTGGCGGATGGTTTCGCAAATCTGGTCGAACTCTTTCTTGAGATCGGCGAGGGTCTCCGCTTTGGAATTTTTCACGCCCAACGCGATGCCCATGGCGGCGGCAACGCCAATGGCGGGTGCGCCGCGCACCACCATGTTCCGGATCACGTCGGCGACCTGCTGGTGCGTGGTGCAGGTTACGTAGACTTCTTCGGTGGGCAGCTTCGTCTGATCGATGAAGACTACGCCGTGGGGGGTCCATTCGAGAGTTTGGATCATTGTCGTCGTTCGCTGTTCGTCGTTCGCCGTTCGCAGAGCTAGTGGATAGTTGATAGTGGATAGTGGATAGTGGATAGATCGAACCTTTTGTCGCAATTGCGTTTTCGCTCGCCCCGCAATCACTATTCACTATCCACTATCCACTGATCACTATTCACTGATCTCCAAATGTTGTTTCCTCACATCAGTTGCCGTAAAGATCGAGATGAAGTTTGCGGGCGCTGCGGCTTTTTCTACACTGGGACGGCCGTGCGCGTCCTGGCGCTCGACCAGGCACATCACGCCGACCACTTCGAAGCCGAAGTCGCGGGCTGCTTCGATGGCTTGCACGGTGGAGGAGCCGGTGGTGCAAACGTCGTCCACGATGACCACGCGCGCGCCTTTTTCGCGGAAGCCTTCGATGCGCTGGGCGGTGCCGTGCTGCTTCTCGGCCTTACGCACGAGGAAGCCGTGCAGAGTGCCGCTGGTGACGGCGGCGGCTACGACGATGGGGTCGGCGCCCATAGTCAGTCCGCCGATGGCGTCGGCGTGCCAGCCTTGGCCGCGCATTTCATCGAGGAATACTTGGCCGACTAGTTGCGCGCCACGGGCGTCGAGCGTAGTGGCGCGGCAGTCGATGTAATAGTCACTGGTGCCGCCGGAGGACAACTTGAATTCACCCAGGCGAAATGATTTGTGCGCCAGCATTTCCAACAGCTCTTGTCGTGCGGTGGACATTGATTTCTACGATAGCATGGGCTGAGGCCCAAGTTCTCAGTTCTCAGTGTTCCAGCGCGGGTGCCTTTTCTGAGAACTGAGAACTGGGAACTCTATTGATTGAGTTTCTCCAGATGGCGAAAGCCGTCGGTGGCGGCGAACATCGCTACGGTGATGGTTGCGTTGTAGGCCGTGTGGATGAGCAGGCTGGCGGAGACGGAATTTTGTTTGGCTCGCACCATCGTCAGGACGAGGCCGACGAGGAAGATCACGAGCACCGGTCCCCAGGAGAACATCAGTTGCGCGCCGTGGAGCAGGGCGAAACCTAGCGCGGTCAGGAAAACGGCAACCGGCAAACCGAGGCGGCGCGCGAGCACAGGATAAAGAAAGGCGCGAAAAAAAAGCTCTTCCATCAGCGGCGCGAGGGTGACGCTGAGGATGCTGAGCGCCCAGGCTTCGGCGGGGGTGCGGAAAAAGCTGTCGATCGGCAGTTCTTTCGGCATCGGCAAAAAATGGGCCAGACCTTGCAGAGCCAGCGAAAGCGCGAAGCCCGCCAACACGTAAACGGCAATGCTGGAAGGCCAGTTCCAGTGGATGGCCGCGAGAAAATCGGGACGGCGGCGCTCGCGCGTAACGAGAACGTACATGTAGGCGAGGATGAGAAGGTACGCCAGGGATTGTCCCGCGATGACGACCAGCGGGACGCGAGCGATTTCGCCGAGGGCCGTGTGCGGATACACCCTCCAGCGGGCGATGAGCAGCACGGCAAACACACCGACGAAGAGCGCAACGATCGTGAGGAATACCAGGCGGAGAACATCCCAGCCATTCCACGCGGGATCCGCTGGCGCGGCGGGGATGAGTTCGGCGGGTTGGCCGTCAGAAAGGTGACTGGCGGCTAAAGCGAATCCAGCATCGCTATGACCACCGGCATCTGCCGAGCTGCGCTCGGCTTGGACGGGCGAGGGCGCCCGTCCCTCCACAAGCGCATCTGCGGGCTGTGGAGTTTGCGTTGGCGTTGGACTCTCGGGGAGATCGTCAGGAGAAAAGTTCACGCGAGATCCCCCGTTCCAGTGGGCGCGAGCACGCTTTTTGCCGATCCATTTCTTACCGACCCATTGAAATACTCAGTCAGCGCCTGGCCTGTGTAGGACTTCTTCACGCGCGCGATTTGTTCTGGCGTGCCTTGGGCAACGATGCGGCCACCTTCTTCTCCGCCTTCGGGGCCGAGATCGAGGATCCAGTCGGCGTTGCGGATTACGTCGAGATTGTGTTCGATGATGATGACCGTGTTTCCGAGATCGGTGAGTCGGTGGAGGACGTCGAGCAACTTGCGCACATCGTCGAAGTGCAATCCGGTTGTCGGCTCATCCAGCAGATAAAGAGTTTTCCCGGTCTGGCGCTTGCCGAGTTCGCGGGCGAGCTTGATGCGCTGGGCTTCGCCGCCGGAGAGAGTGACGGCAGATTGACCGAGGTGAATGTATCCGAGGCCAACGTCGACCAGCGTTTGCAACTTTTGCTTGACCTGCGGGATGTTTTCGAGAATCTGGAGCACGTCCGATACGGGGGTTTCGAGCAGGTCGGCGATGGAAGAGCCGTTGTAGTGAACCGACAGCGTTTCGTGGTTGTAGCGGCGACCGCCGCAGACTTCGCACTGCACGTAGACGTCGGGCAGGAAGTTCATTTCGATGCGGCGCTGGCCTCCGCCCTGGCAGGCCTCGCAGCGTCCGCCGGGAACGTTGAAGGAGAAGCGTCCGGGTTTGTATCCGCGCTCGCGGGATTCGGGCAGCATGGCGTAGAGGTCGCGAACCTGGGCGAAGATACCGGTATAGGTTGCGGGATTGGAGCGCGGGGTGCGGCCGATGGGAGACTGGTCGATGCGAATGACCTTGTCGATCAGCTCCGTTCCGGTGATGGCTTTGTGAGTGCCGGGTTCCTCGCGGGACCGATAGAGCTGCTTGGCGAGCGCGCGGTACAGGATGTCGTTGACCAGGGTCGATTTGCCGGAGCCGGAAACACCGGTCACAACCGTCATCACGCCGAGCGGAAAAACTACGTCGAGATTCTTGAGGTTGTTCGCGCGCGCGCCGAGGATGGTGATGGCTTTCCCATTCGGGCTGCGACGCTGGGGGAGCATGGCGATCTGCTGGCGTCCGGAGATGTAGGCGCCGGTGAGGGAGGCGGGCGAGTTCATGATTTCGGCGGGCGTTCCGGCGGCGACCAACTCGCCTCCATGACGACCGGCGCCGGGGCCAAGGTCGATGACATAGTCGGCGCGCCGGATGGTTTCTTCATCGTGCTCGACGACGAGGACGGTATTGCCGAGGTCGCGCAAGTTTTCTAGCGCGGCCAAAAGGCGCCCGTTGTCGCGGTGGTGGAGGCCGATGGAAGGTTCGTCGAGAACATAGAGGACGCCGCGCAGCTTGGATCCGATCTGAGTCGCGAGGCGGATGCGCTGGCCTTCTCCACCCGAGAGTGTGGCGGCGGAGCGGCCGAGCGAGAGGTAGCCGAGTCCGACGTTGTGCAGGAATTCGAGGCGCTCGGTGATTTCGTGCGCGATGCGCCCGGCGATGGTCAGTTCCCTGCCGGTCAGTTTGATCCTGCGCGCGGCGTCGAGAGCGCGCGCAATCGGGAGGCTGGTGAAATCGGCAATAGACATGCCGTTCACTTTCACTGCCAGGCTTTCCGGACGCAGACGCTTGCCGTGGCACACGGAACATTCGGTGGCCGACATGAAATCGAGCAGATATTCGCGATAGGTATCGGAAGTCGAGGCCTCGAGATTCTGCTTGAGGTGGCCAAGAATCCCCAGAAAACCAGTCTTGCCCCCGCGCTGCGGTTCGCCGTACAGCAGGAGGTTCTGAATCTTGTCGGGAAATTTCTCGAAGGGCGTCGTCAAGTCGAAACCGTAGGCTTGGACAACCAACTGCAGGCTGCGAATAAGGTTCTGCGATGACGAACCGGGGCCCAGTCCGCCATCGAGCAGCGGCTTCGACCAATCGACAATCACCTTGCCAGGATCCAGATCGTAGCGGCTTCCGAGGCCGTGACACTCGGGACAGGCTCCATAGGAACTGTTGAACGAGAACGACCGCGGCTCAAGTTGCGGAACGCTAATGCCACAGTCAGGGCAGGCGAGGCGCGCGGAATAGAGCGTTTCGTCTCCGTTGACGACGGCGACCAGGACGAGACCGCCGCCGAGTTTCATGGCCAGCCCGACGGAGAGTTCGAGGCGGTGTTCGATTCCGGGCTTGACCAGCAGGCGATCCACGACGACTTCGATGGTGTGGTTCTTGCGCTTGTCGAGGGAGAGGTCGTCCTCAAGGTTCACCAGTTCGCCATCGACGCGGGCGCGGGAGAAACCGTGCTGGACAAGTTTCTCCATTTCTTTTTTGAATTCGCCTTTGCGGCCGCGAACGATGGGCGCCATGATCATGACGCGGTCGTCGGGCGTGAGTGCCATAACGCGCTGCACGATCTGCTCGGCAGACTGGCGGGTGATGGGCTTGCCGCAAGTCGGGCAATGGGGCACACCGATCGAAGAGTAGAGCAGGCGCAGGTAATCGTAGATCTCGGTGATGGTGCCGACGGTGGAGCGCGGACTGCGGCTGGTGGTTTTCTGCTCGATGGAAATCGCTGGACTGAGGCCGTCGATCGAGTCGACGTCGGGGCGCTCCATCTGGTCGAGAAACTGGCGGGCATAGGCGGAAAGCGTTTCGACGTAGCGGCGCTGGCCTTCGGCGTAAATCGTATCGAAAGCGAGCGAGGATTTTCCGGAGCCGCTCAGGCCCGTTATGACCGTCAAAGTATTGCGAGGAATTTCGACGTCAATATTCTTCAGGTTGTGCTGGCGCGCGCCGCGCACCGAAATCCTGGTGATGGCCATTTAACACAAAGCTATATGGACTTCCGTAACGTGGACGGGTCCTGGGAAATGTTGGAGAGTGGAGATACGCAGTTTCGATTCTCGTATCTTAGTTGTTAACAGCGGCGGGGGTCAAATGCGGATAGAGTAAAACATTTGCAGCCGCGCGCTTCGCAGGGTGGCTGCCAGCAAGGGCCAGTAACGTGAACGGACTTTCCGCAGCATTTTTGATCGGCAGCACCGCAATCTTGAGTGTGGTTTTGGGTGTCTTCGGCGCGTATTGCGCAATTAGCGGTGTATTGGCCGCCGTCAACCCCTCTCGACCGTCCAATATCCTTTCGGCATTGGTACCCCATCAAAGCCACGTGAGCGGCGACTAAGCGCGCCCGCAATCTTTCCGTTGAGTCCTATGGAATAGTGTGCCCACTGGACGCCCAGAGATACGGGGCTACTGCTGGGGCGGCGGCGGGGGAGTCATGACGGACGCCCCCGGTTGTTGTCTGCGGAGCATCTCCAGAATCTGCTCGGGGGTCTTCGGCCCCGCGTTGGGCTGGTTTGGGTCCGGTTGCTGCTGCTGGTCCTGGACATTTGCGCCAGTCATGTCGGGCTGTCCAGGTTGTCCGGGCTGAGCCTGGGCCTGATCGTCGGCGTTGTCGTCGGCGTTATCCTCATCATCTTTGCTGTCGTCGCCTTCGGCATTCGCCGGTTGTCCAACCCCAGGTTGTCCGTTCCCCGGTTGCGGGACGATGAGCTGCTGGTTGAACGGCTGAGGCGGGGGAAAGCGGTTCGGAGGCATCGCCCCCGGATTGTTCTGATACACGTTCGCGGCGGTCTGGGTGTCTCCCGACGACGATGGCTTTGCCGTAAGGATCACGCTCGCAATAGCCGTGGGATCCGAGCTTGAACCCAGCATCACGTAATTGAACGCCGAGCCGTTGAGCAATCCCGCCAGGACATCCCGTGGCGCTCCCGGGCCGAGGTGAGTGACCACTCGCTCGTTCGCGCCTGAGCCCTGAGGAATTTCAATCGAAGCACCCGTGAGCTTGCGCACATCGCGCAGGATTTCGCCCAAAGTCGAATTCTGAGCCGAGATTGTCAGCAACCCGCCTTGATAGCTGACTTTCGCTGGCGTTGCCGGAATCTGGTCCATCGGCAACTGACTCAGCGGGCCGCTTGGCAACGGCGGGAGCACGAGTTGCTTCTGGGTCTTATGGGACTTGTGGTGCCGGGTGGTGGTCGGCGCGGCGGCCTGGGCAGGTGTCTGCACAAGAGCAGTCTGCGCAAGAAGGACCGGAGCTGCCAGCAAGAGCCCCAAAGCAATCCATTTGCGTGTGCGCGGCATCAGAATCTCCCCTTTTTCGCGAGCGGCCAAGCGTTCCGCAGCCACTGCGCCCTGCCTGATTTTACCACCGCCTGTAGAACGCTGGAGGGCCTTATTTCTTGCGTATTGATTACGAACGACCCATTGCAGGTACAGCCTTTGCAAGCATTTAGACTATCCTCTGATCTAACAGCAAGTAAAATGCCAGCGGAGGCTTTCCCTTTGGGTATTGCTTCGAAACCCACGCTCCCGATTCGACGGCGCTGCCAGCGATGGCTGTGGCTGCTGCTTCTGGGAGCATCGGCCCACGCCCAGAGCTGCCAGAGCGCCGCGGACATGGATGCCTCGGTGCGAACGGCGATCGAAGCCGCAGCGACGCGCTATTTCGACATGTCGGCGCGCGGCGATGTGGCTGGCCTGAAGCAGAACTCCATTGCCTCCGTGGCAGCCAGTTTTGGCGGAATCGAAGCGGCAGTCAAAGAGAACCAGGCCGCGTTCGCCGCGGCAAAAGCAACGGTTCGGCCGCCCTTTTTGCTGACCGCCGATGGCCCGGAACCGCTCGCACGCGCTGAATTTCTGTGCGGAGTATTTGGGAAGTCGGGACAAACGAAGGATAGCGCGGTATTTGTCCTGAATAATCTGCCGCCCGGTAAGTACGGCGTGACCATTCTCGACGTGAACGGCGGCCATGATGCCAGGACGCTGACTTTCGTCCTGCAGCAGGCAGGCGTTGACTGGAAACTGGCAGGTTTTTACGCCAAATCCTCGCAGGCGTCCGGACACGATGCCGCATGGTTCACCCAGCGCGCCCGCGATTTCAAGACTAAGGCGCAGAATCACAACTCCTGGCTGTATTACCGCGAGGCGATCGCTCTGTCCGCTCCAGTGGACTTCATGAGCACTCTCGCCACCGACAAACTCTACGACGAGACCCAGGCAACGCAACCCGCCGATGTGCCCGCGAACGGGAACACCGTGGATATGAGCGCCGGCGGCAAGATCTATCATTTGACCGAAATCTTTCCGCTGGCCGTGGGCGACGATCTTGACGTGGTCGTCAAGTACCAGGCCGCCGATGTATCGAATACCGCGCGCGCGTTTCAGGAAAATACGGCCGTGATCAAGGCCCTGGTGGCGAAGTTTCCCGAATTTCGCGAAGCTTTTGCCGGAGTGGTAGCGCGAGCAGTGGAGGCCTCCGGCCGCGACTACGGTTCGCTCATGGCGATGAAGGAGATCAAGTAAGAATCATTGAGGCATTAAGTCATTGAGGCATTGAGGCATTGAATCATTGAAAGTCAGAGGCTAACGTGGCTTAAAAGTTTTCAATGACTCAATGCCTCAATGCCTCAATGTCTCAATCGCAGTTGCCTTCCCCGTCCCGCGGGATTACTATTTTCCCAATTCATTTCACCTCAACGGATTTCTCTCACTCGATCTCGTTCTAAGAAGGAGGATGTATGGGAATTGCAGTTTCCCCAATCCAGATTGATTCGCGGGTCAGCGACTTCATTGGTAAGCCGCGCAAAATGCTGATCGACGGCAAGTGGGTGAATGCCGCGTCGGGCAAGACTTTCCCAACCTACAACCCGGCCACCGGCGAAGTTCTGGCGCAGGTCGCGGAAGGCGATCGGCAGGACATTGACGCTGCCGTGAAGGCCGCGCGCAAGGCGTTCGACAGCGGTCCCTGGTCGCGTCTGACTGCCTCCGAGCGCGGCAAGCTGGTGTGGAAACTGGCCGACCTGCTGGAAGAGCACATCGAGGAATTCGCCACGCTCGAAACCCTCGATAACGGCAAGCCGCTCACCGTGGCGCGCGCCGCCGATGTTCCGCTCGCCGTCGATATGTTCCGCTACATGGCGGGATGGGCGACCAAGCTCGAAGGCACAACCATCCCGCTCTCGGTGCCGTACACGCCCGGCGCAAACTACCACGCGTACACGCTCCGCGAGCCGGTCGGGGTCGTGGGGCAGATTATCCCGTGGAATTTTCCTCTGCTGATGGCGGCGTGGAAGCTGGCGCCGGCGCTGGCCTCGGGATGCACGGTGGTGTTGAAGCCGGCCGAGCAGACGCCGCTCTCCGCGCTGCGTCTGGGCGAGCTGATTATGGAAGCCGGATTTCCGGATGGTGTGGTCAACATCGTCCCTGGATATGGCGAGACGGCGGGCGCGGCTCTGGCAGCGCACGACCAGGTCGATAAAATTGCGTTTACCGGATCGACGGAAGTGGGCCGGCTAATTGTGCACGCGGCCACGGGAAATCTGAAAAAAGTTTCGCTCGAACTCGGCGGCAAGTCGCCGAACATCGTGTTCCAGGATGCGGATCTGGATGTGGCGATCGCCGGTTCCGCGAGCGCCATTTTCTTCAATCACGGACAATGCTGCTGTGCCGGTTCGCGTCTGTTCGTGGAGCGGCCGGTCTTCGATCGCGTGGTCGAGGGAGTGGCGGCAAAGGCAAAGAAGATCAAGGTTGGATCGGGCCTGGAACCGGACACATCGATGGGACCGCTCGTCTCCGAGGAGCAGTTGCAGCGGGTGTGCAACTACCTGGAGATTGGCTTGTCGGAAGGCGCGACCGCGCTGGCGGGCGGAAAGAAGGTGGGCGACAAGGGATATTTTGTCGAGCCGACCGTGCTGGTGAATACGAAAGACAACATGAGGGTGGTGCAGGAAGAAATTTTTGGGCCGGTGGTGACGGCGATTCCGTTCGACGATCCGGAAGAACTCATGCCGCGCGCCAACGGCACGGTGTACGGCTTGGCGGCTGGCATCTGGACGAAGGACATTTCGAAGGCGCACCGGCTGGCGGCCGCACTGCGCGCCGGAACCGTCTGGATCAACTGCTACAACATCTTCGACGCGGCGCTGCCGTTTGGCGGCTACAAACAGTCCGGTTGGGGACGCGAGATGGGCAAAGACGCGCTCGAACTCTACACGCAGACCAAGGCGGTGTGCGCGCGGCTGTAGTGTGCTCTTCCCCCACTCTTTCGCGAAGAACGAAGCACGCGAAAAAGTGGGGCTTTCCCCCACCGCCGGGCGCAGCGGTTAGTTGTTTGGTGGCGTGCTCTTGTCGTTCTTTTTTTGCTTCTTATCAGTCGCTTTCTCTTTGGCTTCGGCGGCGGCGCTTTCGACCGTGTCTTCCACGACCTCGCCCGTCATGGCATCGATGTTGACTTCGTGAATGCCGTCCGCCATCTTGATGTCGAAGGAATAGATCAGGCGTCCTTTTTCCCGTTCAAGCTCCTTCTCCTGAATCTTGCCGGCCTCCCTGGCCAAGGCAGCCTTTTGCGCCTGTTCCATGGTGATCTTCGCTTCTTTGCTCAGAGCCGCATGGCTGGCCTTGCTCTGGTCGCTGCCCCACGCTGCCAAGGTGAGCAGCACAAGCAGAATTCCTAACAATATTGACGTCCTCATTTTCATTCTCCTGTTCCTGGTTTGCGTTGCTGGCCGCAGGCTGTGTTCCGCGGCTCCGAACGATTATTTCGAACGATAGGTTAGAACGATAGTTTACAGGGAACCTGAACATAGGCTGAAGCGGAAAGGCGGCGGCATCACTGCCGGTAGTGGTTCGAGGGCTCAGGAAGATGTTGGAGGCGCGGGTGAGAATCGAACTCACGATGGAGGTTTTGCAGACCTCGGCCTTACCACTTGGCTACCGCGCCGGATCGTTCACTAAGACGACACGCTAAAACGAAAAGCCCTCGCCGGGGCAGGGCTTCAAAAAAACTGGAGCGGGAGACGGGGATTGAACCCGCGACTTCGACCTTGGCAAGGTCGCACTCTACCGCTGAGTTACTCCCGCTCGCTGGCCTATTTTACAGCACTTGCGCATTCGGTGCCAAATCACCGCACCCGCTGATCGTCGCGCTGCTCTAAAGCCCGCATTTTTTGTGGGTCTGAGCGCCACGGCTGTTAAATGTCGGCGCCCAGCCCCTAAAGGGGCGTCGAATTTCGAAGAACTTCGGCATCGCTAAAGCGATGCCCTGATACGAAACCTGGTGTCGCTAGAGCTGAGACGAAGCCCGAGTTATTTCCGCCGCCTGTGAAGTCGTGCCTTCCCAAAACTCGCGTGAATCAAGACTTTTTCGGCAGCCTCTGAACTCGCGCCCTACTCGGAACCATTCACGTGGACCAGCTCTAATCGATTCGGACTATGGGCACGTCCCGGCATAACGGCTAAAAAACTTGGCAACTGTTCGCGTGGGGAATCGACCTGAGTTCTGACAAAAACAAGTCAAGCTTGAGAGCTTGAATTTCAACCGGGAGGTATTGTGATCTCCAAGAGGCTGGTGGTCTTCGTGTG
This sequence comes from Acidobacteriaceae bacterium, assembly GCA_003131315.1. Taxonomy (GTDB): domain Bacteria; phylum Acidobacteriota; class Terriglobia; order Terriglobales; family Acidobacteriaceae; genus Acidiflorens. The sequence continues at coordinate 117,017 of PKUV01000154.1, read as the reverse complement.
CGCAATGGTGATGGTTGGCGGCAGCGCCCTGTGTGCTGTGCAGAGCGGGGGATTCTTCGCAAGCTGGGAAGACCGGGTGCGCGATACGCTGGCGCAGCAGCCGTCCTGGCCCATTCCGGTGGTCACGGCGTCGTCGGGGCTGTTGCAGGTGGCCCGCACCGATTTCGTCCGCCAGGTCGCGCCCGCTCGGACCGATACCTGAAACTATGACAACGGCAAAGGCATCAGCTTTGTGCCCTGGTACAAAGTCGAATTCGATGTTCTGGCTCCGCCCTATATCCAGCACAACTCGAAGGCGAAAGATGGCTCTGGCGATTTTTCCATGCTGCTGAAGTACCGTCTGGCGGCAGGCAACCAAGCCCACGGCAACTATTCGTTAAGTTTTTCCCTGACGGGCACGTTGCCGACCGGCAGCTACAAGAATGGAAGTCTCGACGCCACGATTGCACCCACCCTTTGCGCAGGAAAGGGCTTCGGAAAGTTCGATGTGCAATCGACTCTGGGCGGAATCCTGCCCGCGGGCGACACGGCGAAACTGGGCCGCGTCGTGGTGTGGAACGCAGCAACGCAGTACCACCTCGGCAAGTTTTTTGGCCGGAGATCGAGAACAACGCGACGTTCTATCATGGCGGCGCCAACGACGGCCGCGTGCAGGACTTCGTCACGCCGGGACTGATGCTCAGTAAGTTTAAGTTGGAGCGCGATCCTCGCAACCGCCTCGCCTTAGTTTTTGGCGGAGGGATGCAGATCGCAACCACACAATTCCATACTTACAATCACGGACTTGTGCTCACGGCGCGAATGCTGTTCTGAGAGGGCGCCTATGCGCGATCAGGGCTGCAAGTGTTCGGCTGGATGATGCGGCGCCCACTGCGGGTCTTCGTCGGGCGTTACGATCTGGCCGTCGCGCATGTGGACGATGCGGTCGCCATACTCGGCGGCCTCGGGATTGTGCGTAATCATGAGCACGGTCTGCCCCAAATCCTTGTTCGACTGGCGCAGCATGTTGAGGACGACGCCCGAGCTTTTCGAATCGAGGTTGCCGGTGGGCTCGTCGGCGAGCACGATGGCGGGGCGGTTGATGAGAGCCCGTGCGAGCGCGACTCTCTGCTGCTCGCCGCCGGAAAGCTCGTTGGGGCGATGCGCCAGACGTTGGGCGATGCCGAGCATCCCGGTGATCTTCTTCAGGAACTCGGGATCGGGCATGGCCTTGCCGGCGATGTCGGCGGCAATCTCGATATTCGAGCGCGCGCTGAGCGTAGGCAGAAGATTGAATTTCTGGAAGACGAATCCGATCTTGCTTTTGCGCAACCGGGTGCGCTCGCCGTCGGAAAGGGTGGCGAAATCCACGCCGTCGATGGTAACGCTTCCCGAGTCGGCGCGGGTCAATCCGCCGAGCAGATAGAAGAGCGTGGACTTGCCGCTGCCCGAAGGGCCCACGACCGTGACGAACTCTCCCTTTTGCACGCTGAAGGAGATACCGCGCAGGGCTGGCACATCAACTTTGCCAACCCGGTAGGTTTTGCACAGTTCCCTGGCTTCGATGAAGGCCGACATCCAGTGAAAACGATATCACACGGAGAAGCGTGATTGAGTCATTGAATCATTGAGGCATTGAATCCTTGAGACATTTAGTCATCGACCCATTGCTTCATGGTTTCAATGACTCAATGATTCAATGACTAAATGCCTCAATGATTCTGCTCACGCCACGGTCGCATGCTCCACGTCCATCGCACGGGCGCGGAGTTCAACCTGACGCTTGGGGCCGCGCTTGCGCACCAACAACAGGCGAATGCGTTCCAGTAGATCCGCGGGTTCGTACATTCCCTTGGAGAGAAAAACATCGGCGAGCGTTTCACGCTCGTAGATTTTGGTCCGGCCGGAGATCAGCACAGCCGGAGTCTGCGGAGAAAGACTTTTGATTTCTTCGATCAGCCGCGAACCATCCACACCGGGCATGATCAGGTCGGTGAGCACCAGGTCAACCCCGCCGCGGCGGAAGGCTTCGAGTGCCAGTTCGCCACTGTTGCACGCGAGCACGCGGTAGCCCCGCGTTTCAAGCATGATTTTGCGGATGGAGAGTGACTGTTCGTTATCGTCCACACAAAGAATCGTTTTCTTGGGCTTCATTGGCCTGACCGGGAGACTGTCGTCACAAATGTTTTCTGAATTCGATACCTGATTTCTTTTTTTGAGAACCGCGAGCGAGGTTGAATGCTAAACAGAAACGCAGCGCCGGTAAAGTAGCGCGCTCGCCAATGGCACTCTGGTGTAAGGCAAGATCGTGCCATCGGGCTGAAAGCCGCGACTGTCGCAGCGTTTTGATCCGCTAGATGGCGAGCGTAACTTCGCCGCGGAGAACTTCCACACAATTTCCACCGACGCGCACATTGACGACATGGTTATCACGCCGATTGTCCTGCTTTGTGGCGCGAACAAAAATGCAGCTGGGACGGTGCACTTCGAGGCTGGCGATCGCTCAGCGGCCCGATGCGATACCATCATCCTGCCGGAACCGGCTTGGCCCCGGTTGACGAGCTGGCAGCCGCTGGATATTCTATTCTCTACTAATGTAGTAGGGTTTAAACGCGCTGGCCATCCCTCGATCCAACGTCGGTTTCGGAAGAGCAGGCCAAACAAAAATATCCCAGCGGCTGGAAGACTCTGAAGCCCTATCTGCGAGTGGCGGCGCGGCCGAAGTAGTTCCGATCTGGAGGCTGCTTTCGGCGTGGTCGACAAATCCCTTCGCCTGAGCATGGGTCTGACGTAGCCCCCGAAAACGGGACCACCTAGAATGAGAGTTCTCCCAAACACGTTACCGCTTGGGGCTAAGTTCGATTGTTGAATTGAGGCAGGCACTGCTCCAGCGGAAATGCCTCCAGAGCCGGGAAGCAACCCTCGGCTTTTCCCTTGCAACTAAAGAATTAGTTACCTTTCGCTGCGTGCAGCGTCTAAGGTCCGAGGAGGGGCATCCGGTGCCGCCGAGACAATCGGGAACTTTGACCGAAGCCGAGCTGCGGATCATGAACGTGCTCTGGCTGAAGGGATCAGGCACGGTCCAGCAAGTGCTTGATTCTATTACTCAAAAGCCTGCCCTGGCCTATAACTCTGTCTTGACCACCATCCGTGTCCTGGAAAGAAAAGGCTATTTGAAACACCTAAAGGATGGACGGGCGCACGTGTACACGCCGCTGGTGGGGCAGAAAGAGGCGACGCGCTCGGAAATCCGGCATCTCGTGAGTCGCTTTTTCAAGAACTCTCACGAGCAACTCGTCTTGAACCTCCTCGAGGACCAGGGCATCGGGCCGGAGGAACTTGCTCGCCTCCGGGAGATGCTGGATCGGAGCGACGCGAAATGAGCTGGCTTCCGTTGCAGACAGTTGCACAGATCTCGGTCGAGCGCATTCTCAACGCGCTTCCCGAAGGATTCCTGATCGCGCTTTTTGCCTGGGCGTTGCTCCGTGTTTTGCGCAGGCAGAATTCGGGAACCCGATTTGCCGTCTGGTTTCTGGCCCTGCTGACGGTCGCCGCGCTTCCTGTGCTGGGTGGTTTCGGCGAAGGGCGGGCGCCGATGGCGGCAGGGGTGTCGTCGTTTATGTCGTCGGCGATGTCAGGGAGAAGCCTGCGGCCGGCGATCACCATACCCGGCCGGTGGGCGCTTTTTGTTTTCCTCGCCTGGGCTCTGGGGGCGGGCGCGGCGATGGTGCGTTTGGCGGCTGGGCTTTGGCGCCTGCGGCAATTGCGCCGGAGTTGCACTCCGATCGTCGCAGCGGATCTCGATCCGGTCGTGCGAAAAACGGTGGATGCAATCGGCGCGTCAAGGTCAGTCGCCTCTAAGTCAATAACGATCGCCACGTCTGAGTGCGTGCGCGTACCTGCCGCGATTGGTTTCTGGAAGCAGACAATTATCCTGCCAGCCTGGGCGTTGCGAGAACTGCCGCCCAACGATCTCAACGTCGTCCTGCTGCACGAATTCGCACACCTGCGGCGTTGGGACGACTGGACCAATCTCATTCAGAAGCTCGTGCGCGCTCTGTTCTTCTTTCATCCCGCGGTGTGGTGGATTGAGAATCGGCTTTCGGTGGAACGCGAGATGGCTTGTGACGATGCCGTGCTGGCCGAAACCGCCAACCCGCGCGGATACGCCAGTTGTCTGGTCTCGCTGCTGGAAAAGAGTCTGGCGCATCGTCTTTCGCACAGGCGATGGTCGATGGCCCAGGCGGCTGTGCACCGAGCCCGCGAGGCTTCACTGCGGCTCGCGCAGATTCTCGACACAAACCGGCCAGTGGCCACGCGAGTCTGGAAGCCGGCGCTGGGCATGGTCGGCGCTTTTTCCATGATCTGCCTGGTGGTGCTGCCGCACGCACCCCAGTTCGTCGCGTTTGATCGCGGCGTGCTGGCAAGCAACTCCGATCACGGGTACTCGGCTGCGGTCAGCCCGGCTTCGTTCCAGTCTTCGGTCCAGTCTTCATTCCGAACGACGGCGGTGATTCCCGCCGCGTTGCGGACGGGCGAGTCGTCATCGGTGGGGACGACAGCCAAAGTTGTTCATGCGCACGCTGCGGCGGGGCGCCAGCTTGCTCCGGCTCACGTACTTGCTGCCCGATTGAACGCCGCACCGCCGCGCGACCGAGTAGTCGAGGCAAGCGCAGGTGCGGATCAGGAAATCGTGCCTCAAATCCGAACGCTGGTCTTTATTGAAGCCACGCAGTACACGACCTCCGATTCGTCGGTGTGGAGCGTACAGGTGTGGCGAGTGACGTGGGTGAGCCCAGTTCGCGACCGGTTGTCGGGAGTGCCTGTAGCCAATTCAATTTAGCCTAATTTTTTTTGCAACTAACAACTAGATAATTAGTTGTACAAGGAGAAAAGAAAATGAAGATGTGGATAGAACGCTGTAAGGCAGTGGTGACGAGGCGTCTGGTGGTGGCTCTAGTTGCCCTAGTGGCAGTTGGGTCAGTGGCGACCTTCAACTTTACGAAGTCTGCAACCGCAGCGGCAGCGGCTCCGGCCGCGGCGCCGCTTGATGACAACAGTGTCGGAGCGTTGCTCACGCTCGACCGCGCAATGGAAACGCTGGCGGCACGAGTTACACCGGCGGTCGTGAATGTCACAGTCGTGTCGAAAGCGAACGCGCAGCAGAGCGGTCCGGAAGGTATGCCCGACATGCAGCAATTCTTCGGTCCCGGCAACCCTTTCGGTCGTCAGTTCAACATGCCGTCGCAGCCTCAGAACAGAATGGAACACGGCCTGGGCAGCGGCGTGATCATCTCTCCCGACGGATATATCGTCACCAACAATCACGTGATCGACGGAGCGGTCGATATTCGCGTCACCATGAGCAACCGGGAGGTGCTGCCCGCGAAGTTGGTGGGCGCCGACCCGCTGACGGACCTCGCGGTCATCAAGGTCAATGCAACCAACCTGCCGAGCGTGCCTTGGGGTAACTCTGCCGGCTTGCACCCCGGACAGACGGTGCTCGCCTTCGGGAATCCGTACGGATTCCGCTTCACGGTGACGCGCGGCATCATCAGCGCGCTGAACCGTCCCAATCCTGACGCAAACGATCGACGCAAGCCGGGCGAGTTCATCCAGACCGACGCTGCCATCAATCCCGGCAACTCCGGCGGAGCCTTAGTTGACGCGCGCGGCGAACTTATCGGAATCAATACCTTCCTGATTTCATCCTCCGGATCATTCTCGGGAATGGGCTTTGCGATTCCTTCCCAGATTGTCCAGCCTACGGTGGAGACGCTGATCCGGGACGGAAAAGTGACGCACGCGTTCATCGGAATTCAGATCGCCGATGTGACTCCCGACAACGCCAAGTTTTTCCAGATGAACAAAGCTGAGGGAGCGCTGGTCAGCGACGTTCAGCCGGACGCGCCCGGAGCGAAAGCGGGCCTGCGCACCGGAGACGTGATCACCAAACTCGACGGGAAACCTGTTACGGACGCTGGTCAGTTGCAAATGTTAGTCGGACAGAAGCGGCCGGGTGAGACCATCCATCTGGAGGTGATGCGGGACAGCAAGGTGACGAGCGTTCCAGTGACGCTCGAAGTGCTGGGCGGCGATAAAGGCACAGAGACCGCCGGCGGCGAACACAAGGGCCGCTGGGGGATAAAGCTCGCGGAGTTGACTCCGGAGGTTCGCAATGAACTGCAAACGCAGGAGTCGGTCCACGGCGCCATCGTGGAAGAGGTTCAACCCGGCAGCCCGGCGGATAACGCGGGCTTGCAGCGTGGGGACGTGATCATGGAAGTAAACCGGCACGCGGTGAAATCGGCGTCCGAAGTGGCACAGGCGCTCTCGGGCGTGCCCAACGGTCAGGATGCGCTGGTGCTGGTGTGGTCGAACGGGGGCAGCACATTCCGCGTGTTGCATCCTTCCCAGGGCTAGCGCGCCCAGGGTTAGCGCGGATCATTTGCGCGCTGTGTTCCCCCCGGCATCGAGTTGGGTGGGACGCAGCGCGCATTTCCTTCCTCACGCCGCGCCTTTGTTGGTGACTCTGCTACCAACTTTGGTTTCGGGCTACCAGCGATTTTGCACCAGCGGACGAATCTTTTCGTCATAGATGCGCCGCACCGCTGTCATTGCCTCGTCGGTAAGGGGCGGAAGGTCCGAAGCCTGGCAGTTGTCCGCAACCTGGTCCGCCCGCTTGCCACCGGGAATGGCGCAGGTCACGGCGTCGAACATGAGGATCCAGCGCAGAGCGAACTGACTCATCGAGATGCCGGCGGGCAAGAGCGCTCGCATCTCCTCTACCGCTTCAAGGCCGACGTTGTAATCCACACCGGAAAATGTTTCTCCCATATCAAAGGCTTGCCCCTGACGATTGAAATTCCGGTGGTCGTCTGCCGCGAAGATGGAATCGCGACGGAATTTACCCGTGAGGAGGCCGCTGGCGAGCGGCACACGGGCGAGGATGCCTACCCGTTTTTCTTTGGCTCGGGCGAAAAACTGCTCCGCCGGACGCTGGCGGAAACAGTTGAAAATGATTTGCACCGTCTGGACGTTGGGGAACTCGACCGCCTTGAGCGCTTCTTCAATCTTCTCGACGCTCACCCCGTAGTAGCGAATCTTGCCCTCGCGCACCAGGTCATCCAGTATCCCGAAGACTTCAGGCCGGTCATACAGCGCGCCCGGCGGGCAATGAAGTTGCACCAGATCAAGGCTGTCGGTCGAAAGATTCCGCAGACTGTCTTCGACCCACATCGTCAGGTTCTGGCGGCTGTATCCTTCCACCGTCTGGCGCGGCAGACGGCGGCCAGCTTTCGTGGCAACCACAATCTCGCTCTTTTGGCCCTTCTTCAGTTGGGCAATCAGTTGAGCAATCAGGCGTTCGCTGCGGCCATCGCCATACACGTCGGCGGTGTCGATAAAATTCACTCCGCAGTCGACGGCCTGGTGCAGCGCGGTGAGAGATTCGTCGTCCGAAACGCTGCCCCATGCGCCGCCGATGGCCCACGCGCCAAAGCTGATTTCTGAAACCTTCCAAGGAGTGCGTCCAAGTTGACGGTATTGCATCGTTCCCTTCTTCCCCTCTGAAGAACAGATCGGGTTCCGCTCTCGACGCGGAAGCACGACACGGAAGTGTGACTCCTAGAGTGTAGCTGAGAGTAGGAGGCGCCGATCAGAACCAGTAGCCGTCATCGCCCGCGAATGCACTCCATGAACAATTCGAATTGGACTCAGCGCGAACCGGATATTAGAGTTGTAGATTCGGGTACATAGGGGGAATAGCGCAAGCCCAACACATAATTTGGCCATCCGATGCGCACCGTGGTAATCAACAATTCCGCAGCCTGATGTGGACCAGTTCCGTTCACCCGATAGAATGGCTAGAGGGGATGGTTTTTCTAACCGTCTTCAGGTCACTGGGCTGGTGACTGGGTGACCGGTGGCAAGACCTAACAGGCTGCGGAAAAGTCGCTCATCGATGCCCAGCCCCTAAAGGGGCATCTGGTTTCGAAGAACGTACGGCATCGCTAAAGCGATGCCCTGATACGAAACCCAAGTTTTTCCGCAGCCTGCTAAGGAATTTAAGCAATGGAGACAAGATTGGATCGCCCGAATGAACTAGTTCAGGATCAGGATCAGGAGCACGCTGCCTGTTCTCTCGATGCCAGCTTTGTGCTGACGTGGGAGGAAATCGCGAACTTAGCGGCGGATCCCGGCAAGCCAGCCGAGACCCTGATGAACGTTGTCGCATTGATTGCCAGACGGTTTGGTAGCGATGTTTGCTCCGCCTACCTGCTGGAGCCCGACCGCGCCCACCTCGTTCTGGCAGCGACGCTCGGGCTTCGCCGTGAATGCGTCGGCAAGCTTCGCATGGCAGTCAATGAAGGACTCGTCGGCCTGGTCGCGGAACAGGTCCGCCCGGTGGCCGTTGAACAGGTCAGGAATCATCCTCGCTTCAAGTACTACAGCGAAGCCGGCGAGGACGCTTACCAATCTTTCCTGGGAGTTCCCCTCATCGATCGCGGCGTACTGCAAGGTGTTTTAGTGGTGCAAACCGTGGAGGCGCGAGTCTTTCCGGGAAATGAGATTCGTCTGCTCACGGAAGCCGCGAACCGGGTTGCGCACGTGGTGAGCGAAGCCCGCACGCTCGATCGTTTCATCGCGCCTGCCCAGGAGCGGCTCTGGGCTCTGGCTCGCAACATGTGGTGGAGCTGGGATCACGATTCTTCCGGCTTATTCCACGATCTCGATCCTCTGCGATGGAGTCAGCTCAATCACAGTCCCGTCTCGCTGCTGAACGAGTATCCTCTCGCCAAACTCGAAGCGCGCGCCGCCGAACTCGTCCTGCACAGCCGGATCAACTACGCTTATCGTCGCCTGCGTGAGTACGAGGATGCGGAGCGAACCTGGGGTGCGCGCCACGCCGGTGTGCTGCGGCCCCGTCCCGTGGCTTATTTCTCCGCCGAATTCGGCGTGCACGAGTCTCTCCCGGTCTATTCCGGTGGACTTGGAGTTCTGGCCGGCGATCACATCAAGAGCGCCTCCGATCTCGGGATCCCCCTCGTCGGCGTGGGCTTGTTTTATGGCCAGGGCTATTTCCGCCAGCGCCTCGATCGCGACGGCTGGCAGCACGAGGAGTACCTCGGGACCGATGTCAACCAACTTGCAATGGAAGTGGCCATCGGGAAAAACGGCAGACCGGTCGTAGTGCAAGTCGATACCCGCCATGGTTCGATCCGCGCAAAAGTATGGCGCGTGAAAGTGGGTCGTTGCGATTTGTTTCTCCTCGACTCCGACGTGGAAGGCAATACCCCCGAGGACCGCGAGATGACCTCGCGTTTGTACGGAGGCGACGGCCGCGTTCGCGTGCATCAGGAACTGCTTCTGGGCGTGGGCGGCCTGCGCGCTTTGAAAGCGCTCGGTATCACACCGGGGGTTCTTCACCTGAACGAAGGACACAGCGGATTTGCGGTCCTCGAAGCGATTCGCCAACGCATGGAAGAAGAGGGCATCGGCTTCGAGAAGGCCGTGTCCCGTGTTGCCCGTGAAGTGGTCTTCACGACCCACACCCCCGTGCCCGCCGGCCATGATCGCTTCGATGCCGATCTGGTCGAAGAGCACCTCGGACCTCTCCGCGAGGCTCTCGGTCTTTCCAAGGAAAGTTTCATGGCACTGGGACGCGAGAATCCCGAAAGCGACGAACGTTTCTGCATGACCGTGCTCGGCCTGCGGCTGTCGCGCCACGCCAATGCGGTTTCCTCTCTGCACGGTGAAGTCTCCCGCGCCATGTGGACCGGACTTTTTCCGGGCAAACTGGAAGACGCGGTTCCCATCGGACACATTACCAACGGCGTCCATGTCCCCACCTGGTTGGCTCCGCAGATGTTTCGCCTCTATGATCGCCATCTCGGCACGGGATGGCATCTGCGCAGCAGCGAGGCCAAAATCTGGGAGGGCATTGACAACGTCGACGACGGCGAGCTCTGGGAGACTCATTTCAATCTGAAGTCGCGAATGATCGAATTTGTGCGCCGCCGCGCCGTCAAGCAGGCAGCGCGCCGCGACGAACCGCGCGGCGTGCTGCAGCAACTCGAACGCGTGCTCAGTCCCGATGCGCTCACCATCGGTTTTGCGCGACGCTTTGCCACCTACAAGCGCGCCAATCTGATTTTGGCCGACATCGAAAAAATAGCCAGCATGGTCAATGACCCGAAACGCCCCGTGCAGTTCGTGTTTGCCGGAAAGGCGCATCCTCTCGACGAACCCGGCAAGCGCGTCCTGCAGCAGATTGCCCAGTTGATGCGCGACCCGCAGTTTTCCGACAAATTCGTCTTCGTCGAAGACTACGACATCAACGTCGGCCGCCATTTCGTGCAGGGTGTCGATGTCTGGCTTAACAATCCGCGGCGTCCGCTGGAAGCCTCCGGAACCAGCGGCCAGAAAGTCGTTTTGAACGGCGGCTTGAACCTCTCGGTTCTGGACGGCTGGTGGGCGGAAGCTTACGACGGCTTGAACGGCTTCGCCATCGGAAACGGCAGAACTCACTCCGACATGAATGTTCACGACACCCGCGACGGGGAAGACCTGATGCGAGTTCTTCGCGATGAAGTGATCCCTCTCTACTATCAGCGCGATCGCGACGGCCTTCCGCGCGGCTGGATCCAGCGCATGAAGCGCACTATCCGCACCCTCGGCTGGCGCTTCAACGCAGATCGCATGGTGATGGATTACACGACCAAGTGCTACGTTCCAGCAGCCGGCGGCACATCGAGCGACCTCCGGCTACGAGTGTAAGAAAGTGGCTCACGAATCCGTCAGCTTGCCGGACTGTGCGAACCGGCGTGCCGCGTTTTTTGGTGGAACCGCAGCGTCCCCTCCCGCCTCTCAATTCAGTATGAGGCAGGGGCCACTGCGTCTTCGGGATAGGCTGGCATTCCGAACTCAGGCATATCCAGACCTTCAGTCTCGGCTTCTGGCGTCACGCGCATCGAGCGCACTTTGTTCACCGACCAGAAGACGACGTAGGTGGCACCAAACGCCCAGGCCACACACAGAGTTGCTCCCAGCAGTTGACACAGGAATTGCCGTGAGTCTCCGTGAAGCAGGCCAGTCACGCCTTGGCCCGCGTGTCCCAGATACGCCGCCGCGCCGACGCCGTTCCATCCCGCACCGTAGGTTCCATCCGCAAAGATGCCCACGCAGACTGCGCCAAACCAGCCGCAGTAGCCGTGGACGGAAATTGCGCCGCAAGGGTCATCGATCTTCAGAACGCGGTCGTTGAACAGAACTCCGCCGCACACCAACAGGCCTGCGAGCACGCCAATCACAACCGAGGCAGTCGGCGTTACAAAAGCGCACGGAGCCGTTATGGCGACCAGCCCAGCCAGCATGCCATTGCAGGCCATGGTGACGTCCGGTTTCCCGAACAGGAAGTACCACAGCACCATCGCGGCAGCGGCGCCGGCGACGGCGGAAAGATTTGTATTCACGGCGATCACCGAAATGCGAAGGTCGGTGGCGCCCAGAGTCGAGCCCGGATTAAATCCCATCCACCCGAAAAGCAGAATAAGCGTGCCCGTCACCACGAACACAAGGTTGTGAGCGGGGAAGACTCGGATCTTTCCTCCGGGCCCATACTTGCCGAGTCGCGGCCCCAGAATGATGGCCAGAGCCATGGCGCAAAAACCGCCCACCGCGTGGACCACACTCGATCCGGCAAAGTCCACGTAGCCGTGCCCCAGATTCAACGTCGATCCGATTTGCGAGAGCCATCCGCCGCCCCAGACCCAGCAACCGTATACGGGATAAAGAATCGCGCCGATGAACATTTCGCACAGCAGGAATGCCCAGAAGGTGATGCGCTCGCAAACCGCCCCCACGATGATGTACCCGGCTGTCTCCATGAACACGACTTCGAACAGCGCGAAGCAGTTGCTGGCCGTGTCATAAGCGGGCCCAACCAGGAAGAAGCCTCGACCGCCTAGAAATCCCCATTGACCATGTCCAATCAGAAATTTGTTGAGCGTGGGGATGCCGCCCAGATTCGCCGGTGCTGCATTGATGGCCACCGCGCCGAACTGGAATGCGTATCCGACCGCGTAGTACGCCAGGAAGGCGAAGACATATGCCGCAAAGTTCAGCATCATCAGATGAGCGGCGTTTTTCTTTCGCACCAGTCCGCAGGTCAGCAGGGCGAATCCGGCCTGCATGAACAGGACGAGGTAGCCGGTATTCAGCGTCCAGGCGAAATTGGTGGCCACGCGAAGATGGCCGACATCATCGGCAAGTTTGACAGCAAGGGGCTCCTTGGCCGCCTGCGCCTGATAGTCGTCAAAGTCTTTCTTGTTCTTGCCGTAGTCTGGCGCTGCTTTGTCGGTCGGTTCAGGCAGAGCAAAAGAATTTCCGGCTGCGTCCACGGCAGTCGTCCGGTCGCCAGTTGCCGTGCCCGATGGATCCGGCTTTGGGCCTTCGTCCGCAAGGCAAGGCGTGGCCAGCGCAGCGAACATTCCGGCGGCGAGAAGGATGGCCAGAATCGATACAGATACTGATGATGACCGGCGCAGGAAGCGCCTCTCCGGTTGCTTCGTCATGGGGTTGCTCCTGTTTCTATGCGGTAGACAATTCTTACGGAATGTTGCGGTGTGGGGAAGGACGGCGTGAAATACGGCATGAAATGTCTTCGCAAGTCTCCAACTCGCGTGCTGCAATCGCTCCCCACACTAAATGCGCCGATCCACTGAGTCCAATAGATATTTCTTCTTGCAGCCATCAGAAAAGCTTTCGAAACAAGACTCGCCCTTCATTTTGACGAGCCTTCGATCTTGCCGGTCCATTGGACCGCCCATCCATGAACCGAAGAGTCTCGAACCGCGGTTTCGACTTGACAGTTCGGCGAGACCAGTTAATATATATGAATATTTATGCATCATAATGGATAAATATGCCTCAACGAGAACAATAAGGAAACGAAGAGATCGGGCATACTTGAAGAAAGTCTGATGGCGGCCAAACTTAAAACCGCGGTTCTCGGCGCGACCGGCTATTCCGGCCTCGAACTCGCTCGCCTTCTCGGCCGGCATCCGCGGACCGACGCGCCCTTGCTTTTGCGGCGCAGTGCAGAGACCGGCGAGTCCGACCGGCACGCTGCCGGATTGCCGCACATTTTTGGCAATAGCAAAGCCAACGGCAATTCGCCGGTCCAGCCCTTTTCGTGGTCCGCGTTGGAGCAGCGTGGCGTGGAACTGTTGTTTCTGGCTACACCGCACGCCGTTTCGCGCGAACTTGTTCCCGAAGCGGTTGCACGCGGGCTGCGGATCGTCGATCTCAGCGGCGCGTGGCGGCTGAAGCAGGAACAGCATCGCGCCGTCTATGGCTTCAAAGATGCCAACGCCCAGACCGCGGCGGAACTCACGGAGCGCGCAGTGTACGGTCTGCCTGAGTTGAATGCGGACCAGATACCGTCGGCCGCTCTGGTCGCGAATCCAGGCTGCTATGCGACTTCAGTCATTCTTGCGCTGGCGCCCTTGCTGTCGGCCGGCATTGTGGATTGCGATCGCGGCATCATCTCCGATTCGAAGTCCGGCGTATCCGGCGCCGGCAAGGAACCCACGGCGCGTACCCACTTCGTGTCGGTGGCCGACAACTTTTCCGCCTACTCGGTCTTCGGACACCGTCACACCGGCGAGATTCTCGAGCAATTGGCGCTCAATTCCTGCCAGTTGATCTTCACTCCTCATCTTTTGCCAATCCCACGTGGGATTCTGTCCACGATTTATGTGTACCTGAAACGCGAAATGACGTCGGACGAGATTCAAGGTTGTTTCCACGATTTCTACAAGGGCAAGCGGTGGGTTCGCATTTTCCCGGCATCGAGCTTGCCGCAAATCCAATTCTCCGTGCACACCAACTACTGTGACCTCGGTTTCTGCCTCGCGCAGGATGGCCGCCGGCTCGTCCTGGTTTCCTGTCTGGACAACCTGCTCAAAGGCGCAGCCGGTCAAGCCGTGCAGAATATGAACATCATGTATGGCTGGGACGAGGCGGAGGGCCTGGAGTGAAAATTGTCGTCAAGATCGGCGGCGCGGCGCTGGAGGATAAAACGACTCTTCAGAAATGCGCGAAAGCGGTGGTGCAGCTCGCCCACGACGGACACCAGGTCACCGTGGTGCACGGCGGTGGCAGCGCGCTGACGCGGACCCTGAAACTCCTCGGAAAGACAAGTGACTTCGTCCACGGACTGCGCGTTACCGACGCTGAGACGCGCGATGTTGCCCTGATGGTGCTCGCCGGCATTGTGAACAAGAGCCTGGTGGCGGCGATCGCTGCTGCCGGGCAACCGGCCATCGGTCTTTGTGGCGGAGACGGCGGCGTCTTTCGTGCTCGCAAGAAACAAGACGCGGAACACGACTTGGGATTTGTCGGCGAAATCTGCTTTTCCGAACCGCGCTGGCTCAAAGCCATCTGGGCGGAAGGTGGCATTCCTGTGCTCTCCTCGCTTGCGCTCGGAGCTGACGGGCAGTATTACAACGTGAATGCGGACCAGATGGCGGCCGCTTGCGCCATAGCCTGCGAGGCCGATGCGCTGATTTTTCTCACCGACGTGGCCGGCGTAAAGCAAGCCGACGGTTCGGTGATGCCTCGGTTGGATACCAAGCAAGTTGCCGGACTCATTGAGGAATCCGTAGTCAGCGGCGGGATGATGCCCAAGCTCGAAGCCTGTACTCAGGCTCTCAAGTGCGGCGTGGGCCGTGTGCGCATCCTGCCAGCAGCGCAGGTCGAAATGCTGCCACTGTTTTATTTCACCAAGCTGGAATGCGGCACCGAGGTGCTGAGAGCATGAGCCTCGCCTCCGTCTCCCGCATGGAAGGGAAGCTTTTGCTTCCCACATACGAGCGCCAGCCCATCCTTTTTGTTCGTGGGCGCGGCGTGTATCTCTGGGATTCTCGTGGCAAGCGGTATCTGGATTTCCTGAGTGGAATCGGAGTCAATGCGCTCGGTCACAACCACCCTGCCATCCAGGCGGCGATCAAGCGTCAGGCCGGCCGGTTGATTCATGTTTCCAATCTGTTCTTCCACGAGTATCAAGCGGAACTCGCGCGGCTGCTGACGCAAATCTCCGGTCTTGACCGCGCTTTCTTCTGCAACAGCGGCACCGAGGCCTGGGAAGGAGCGCTCAAGCTCGCCCGCGCCTTTGCGCAAATGAATAATAAGAACGGCCGCAAGCCTAATCCAAAGTGGCGCATTCTTGCCATGGAGAACTCTTTTCATGGACGCACCTTTGGCGCGCTGGCCACCACCGGTCAGCCGAAATATCGAGCCCCGTTCGTTCCTCTTGTGCCCGGTGTGAGTTTCGTCAAGTTCAATGACGTGGACGACCTTCAACGAAAATTTGATTCCAGCGTCTGTGCGGTGTGCATCGAGACAATTCAGGGAGAGGGCGGGGTTTGTCCAGTCAATCCGGAGTTTCTCAAACTCGCCTCGCGCCTGACCAAACGCAGCGGCGCGTTACTCCTGCTCGACGAGATTCAATGCGGCCTCGGCCGCACCGGACGCCACTTTGCCTACCAGCACTATGGTGTGCTGCCGGACGTGGTCACCGTCGCCAAGCCGCTGGCTTGCGGCTTGCCGCTCGGCGCCATCCTCACCACCGAACGGGTTGCGAGTTGCATGCACCCGGGGATGCACGGAACCACGTTCGGCGGAGGCCCGCTGGCCTGCGCCGTCGCCATCGAGTTCCTGCGCGCTGAACGGCAATTGCTGAAGCACGTGCGCGCGCTGGGCGAATATTTTCACGCGGCGCTCGAGGCGCTGGACAAGAAGCACAAATCGATTCAGGACGTCCGCGGAGCAGGCCTGATGCAGGCCGTGGAAGTGGACTCGCCCGAATTGGCGAAGGCGGTGGCCGGGCAACTGCTGCAGGAAGGAATTATCATCAATCGTACGCACGAAACCGTACTGCGCTTTCTGCCGCCTTACGTGATTCAGAAGAAGCACGTGGATCAGGTGGTCAAGGCCCTGGACGCGGCGTTGCGCAAGAATGAAGAGTCCACGCACAAGAAAAAGAAATCCGCTCCGCCGCGGCGCAAGGAGGTCCATGCGCACGCGTGAGGCGATCCTTCCCGATGCCGAGCAGATTCACGCTCTCATCACGGCCTACTCCGGCGACGGCACTCTCCTGCCGCGCACGCTCGCGGAGATCTGCGAGAATGTCCGCGACTTTGTCGTCCTCGAGCATGAGGAACGCATCATCGGATGCGGCGCGCTCCACCTTTATGGCGTGCACCTGGCCGAGATTCGTTCGATTACCGTCGATCCCGCAAGCCAAAGCAGCGGTGGCGGCAGACGCCTGGTCAAGGCTCTTCTGGCGCAGGCGGAAAAGCACAAAGTCACCTGCGTGTGCCTGTTCACGCGCATTCCGGAATTTTTCTCGCGCAGGGGATTCACCACCGCTAATCACCAGGATCTTCCCGACAAGATCCACAAAGACTGTTATCAGTGCCCCAGGCTCTATCGCTGCGACGAAGTTGCGATGGTCCGTGGAAATCTGCCCACGTTCGCAATTTTGCCGCCGCCAAAAAACTGGTTAAAGATTCAGGCATGACCTTGCTGCGCCGTTCTCCTGAGAAAATTCGTTTGCCCCTGGGGTTCTCTTTCTCTGCCATCGCTGCCGGCATTAAAGTCAGTGGCCGGCCAGACCTCGCGCTGGTGGAAGCCGCCAACGGAGCGACCGCTGCCGCGTTGTTCACTACGAACCGGGTCGTCGCCGCCCCCGTGGAAGTTGGCCGCGCGTCGTTGCTTTCCACGGGCGGCCGCGTTCGAGCCGTCGTCGTGAACTCCGGAAACGCCAACTGCGCCACCGGACGCGCCGGCATTCAAGCCTGCGAACGGGTTTGTCGCGAAGCCGGAAACCTGTTCGGAGTGTCCGCTGCCGAAGTCTTTCCTTCCTCGACCGGCATCATCGGAGTGCGACTGCCGGCAGAAAAAATCCGCGCGAAGTTGCCGGAGCTCATCGCAACGCGATCGCCCAGCCGGCGTGGCGTCCTCGCCTTCGCCCACGCCATCATGACCACCGACACGCGGCCGAAGATCGCGTCCGTGCGCTTCCGAACGGCCTCGAAGGAAGTCACCGTGTTGGGGATCGCGAAGGGCGCCGGCATGATCCATCCGCAACTTGCGACCATGTTGGTGTACTTGCTCACCGATGTGGGCGCCAATCCGCGTGAGCTGCAGCCTCTTCTGCGCGAGGCCTGCGACCATTCGTTAAATTGCATGTCCATTGACGGCGACACCTCCACCAATGACACAGTGCTGCTGCTTGCCAGCGGCGCCAGCGGTGCTCGGGTGAGAGACGTTCGCACCGGAAAGAAATTGTCCGCGGCTCTGACCGCAGTTTGCCAGTCCCTCGCCGAGCAGATCGTCAGCGACGGGGAAGGCGTTCAGCACGTGATCCGTTTGTTCGTCGAACAGGCGCGCAGCCGGGAAGAGGCGTTACTGGTGGCGCGGACGATTGCTCACTCAATGCTGGTCAAAACCGCTTGGGCGGGGGCCGATCCAAATTGGGGACGCATTCTCGCCGCAGTGGGAAGGTGCGGCGCGCCCATCGATCCCTCTCGCGTCCAGATTTTCATTGGTAGGCAGAAAGTATGCCGTAACGGAGTCGCCTGCGCATTCAATGAGCGGCAAGCTCACCGCAATCTCGCGCAGCCGGTTTGCGATATTCGTGTGCAGCTTCGGCGCGGCCAGCAATCGGTGCGCTTCCTCACCACCGATCTGACCGCCGAGTATGTGCGGATCAACGCGGATTACTCGACTTGATGAGTCATACGGCGGGGACGCCCGGCTCTCCACCAGCAAGCTTGGATCGACAGCAGTCACAATCACGCGATCGCGGCGCTAGAAGCTGAACATCGCCTGCAATTCAATTTTTCGATTCGCCGCCGCGCTTGAGAACGGCCCACCCGCCAGAGCAACGGACTTTCCGAAATTGGAGGGATCGGGTGAATCGGGCTGGGGCAGGATGCCGACGGGAGTTGCCGCGTTCACCCTGTTCAGAATGTTCCGCGCATTAACGCTGAAGGTCAGGCTGTAACGTCGGTTGCTTGCCGCGCCCATGCCCCCACCTCCCGGACCTCCGCCGGGCCCTCCTCGTCCAAAGCCGCCGCCACCGCCCGGACCGCGCCCGCCGCCGCCCATGCCACCGGGAGGGCCGCCGCCGGAACCGGCACTTGCGTCTGCCGATTTCGCTTTCTCCGGCCCGAAGCCGAAGGTTTTTGCCAGGCGCAGATTGAGAGTGAAGTTGGCGGGCCCGGTCAGGTAGTTGATGGGGACCAGCACATCCGACGCCGTGGGGGATTGATTGTAGTGGCAGATCGCCGTCAACGAAAGACACACGCCGGGGGGATTCGTCGCGAAGGTGGGGCGATCGTTGAACACGCTGTCGTTATTCAAGTCCTGTCCCACAGTGACGTTATAGGGTGATCCCGAATTGAAGATCATGAACGGGCTCAAGCGGAACGCATAAGGGAGACCGACTGTGCCGCCCATGAACAGTCGGTGCCGGGTATCGAAGGAAGCGCGTCCGTAGTCGGCGCCGAGATCGTACTGATCGGATGGGAAACTCGAAGCGCCCGATGAGTCGCTGTTGGCATAGTTCAGACTGTAGAAGCCGAAGAGCGACAGCTTGGCGCCCGCCCGGATGTTGAAATTCGTGATGAGCTGATTTTGGCGGAACACTCCGGCCGACGAATACCGATTGATCGGTCCCTGGTCCGAGAATGGAGGCGGGCCGCTCGAGCCGGGGGTGCCCGGAGTGGGAGCGTTGACGTTCAGCGAAACGAATTGGTGCACGCCGCGGGCATTCAGATACGAAACCGTAACGTTGGCAATCTTTGTGACCTGCCGCTCCAGGCTGAATGCGGTCTGCATGACATAGGGCGCATGCAATCCTGAAGCGATCTGGTAGATCGACTGCGTGCTGGGCGGCAATGTGTTCACCGGCGGAGGGGTCGGATAAGCCGGACTGGACACAACGTACTTTTGCTGCGTCACGCCGTTAAAACGATCCGTATTCAGAATGAGGTTCTCGGCGAAGCGGTCGTAAAACAGGCCGAATCCGCCGCGCAGCACGGTTTTCGGCGCAGTCTTTCCCCCTCCGCCGATGCCCCACGCAAAGCCGACTCGTGGCGCCCAATCCGCATGATCGTGGATTGCGTTCTGCGTTTCAAAGCGCAGCCCGCCGCTCAGCGTGAAGTTGGGACGCACCTTCCAGTCGTCCTGGAGGTACAGCCCCACGTCCACCATCGTGACGGGCACGGTGGCAGCCGCGCCGCTGGGGGTTGCATTGATGGAATACTGAGTAGGAGTACCGTTCAGAAAACCCTGCTGCGCATTGCTGTAAGTCTGGAGGTCGGGAAAGATATAGGTACCGTTGAAACCAGCGCTCGACGCGTTGATTTCGTGAACTGCCCGCAGTCGTCCCCCGAATTTCACGAAGTGCTTGCCTTGCGATACTGAAGTGTAGTTCTGCATTTCGTAATGGTCCGCGTGGTCCGTTTGCGCTCCCGAACTGTTGCCTCCACCGATGAAATTCCCTGGCACGTTGATGCCTAAGGCCGTGCTCAATGGAGTCTGCCGGCTGTTTTCGCGCTCGTACTGGAAGCGGGTCTCATTCACGGCCTTCGCCCCCAGGATCTGCGTATCGCTGATCTGCAAGGTGTGTTCGGAAGAGCTGGTGTCGAAACCGGTGGAGGCGAGCGCAAACCCTCCCACACCCGCGTTCTCCTGCGTGTCGTGGAAATACTGATACCGAGCGGTCAGCGTATTGTTGGGGCTGATTTGGTAGTCGAGGCGCGGACTGAGGTTGGTCCGCGTGCGCGGGTTGGGCACGCTCGCACTGAACGCAGTTGGCTGGAAGTTCGAATCCAGGACCTCAGCGTTTACGACTGCGACTTCGTCGATGTTGCGCCGCTGCACGTTGAAGAAAAATGACGCCTTCTTATTGATCGGGCCGCCGATGTTTCCCATGTAGATCACCGAGTCGTAGGGCTGGAAGGGATCGACGTGAGTGACGGGGTCGACGTGGAGGAAAGGATTGCGACTGTTCATCCCCGAGCTGTTCCCCTCGACGGAGACCTGTCCATGAAATTTGTCCGTGCCCGGCTTGGTGAAGACTTCGATTCGTCCATAGCCCAGCCTGTCGTATTCGGCCGAAAACGGATTCTGATTGATGCGAATCTCGCGAATCGATGACTTCGGCGGAAGCTGTCCTCCGGTAAATCCATCGATGTAGAGCTGCCCGCCGTTGGGGCCGGCCGAAGGTCCGGCCAGCGCTTCAAGGTCAGACTGCAATTCGTCGGGATCGTCGGGAAGCGCTTCCAGATCTTTGCCGCTAAGCACGATCGCGCCCGCATTGCTCGCGGGGTTGGTGTCGAGCTGCGGAGTTTCTTCCTGCACGTTGACCTTTTCCTGCTGCACGTTGATGTCGAGCGCAATGTTGAATTGCGCGACTTGGCCCGCCGCCACGTCCACGTCGTTCTGCACAAAAACCGTGAATCCCTGTGCATTCGCCGTGACTGTGTACTTGCCCGGCGCCAGGTTTCCGATTTCGTAACCGCCGCTGCGGTTGGTTGTGGCAGAATGCGTTTGTCCCCCGGATACCAGGACCGCCACCGTGGCGTTCGTAACCACCGCCCCCGAGGGATCCGTCACTTGCCCGCGCAAGGTTCCCGTTGCCGCCGGCGACTGCGCCGATGCAGGCGCAGCCAGCCCGATCAGCGTCGCCGGAATCAGAATCGCCAAAATGAATACTGATAACTTCAACACGCACCTTTTCTTTCCAGGCAGATCAATTCAACAACATGGATTGGATTGTTTTCACTGTTGCGCGGCTTCACCTTCTCCGGCGGACGTGCCCAGCGACCACGGCGAAAGCAGTGTGGATGCGCTTCGATTCGGCGCCACCGCCAGGATGGCGTCCACTCCCGCCAGCAGCGTGACGGCCGTGACCACGCCCGAATCCGCGCCGTCGGTCGAGACGATCATCACCGCATCGCCCTTCTGCAAGTCCGCCAGCGTGCTATTAGGCAAGCGGCTCAGCATGCGCTGCAAGTCCGGAGGCCCATTTCCGCCAAGCCCGCCGTTCTGCCCGCGCGCCGCCTGCGATTCTGTCCCTGGCCGCGCTCCGCCCGCACCGGGCGCAGCACCCTGCCCGGTCGTGCTCTGGACTTGGCCTTGGCCGTTGGCGCCCGGTTGATCTCCGCTCCCGCCGTCCGCCGTGCCTTTCAATCGCATCGCGATGCCTTGCGCCATCTCCGCCGGCAGCTTCTTCATTTGCGAGTCGGGCGACACCTTCACCACCACCGCGCTCTTGCGGATCGCATCCTGCACCGTCATCGTATTGCTCGCTGCGTCAATCGCCTTGATGGTTCCCGCAATATTCCGAAATGCGCCGGAGACAATCTCCTCCGCACTTACTTCGCTGCCATCCGGGGTGCGAGTGCCGCGCGCGCGCAACTGATCTCCCGCCTTGATTTGATCGACGGGCGCCGGTTTCGCATCATCGAACTTCACCGAGCCGGGCGCATAGCGGCGCAGGATCGTATCCTTCGCAATGTGGACGGCGATACTCCGGTTCGCGCCCATTCCACTGGATGAAATTCTGATGGTGCCCGTCGCAGCGTCCACGTTCGTGACGAGCCCGCCCACTCCTCGCTTCTGCCAGTCGTCGCGGTCGTGCTGCTGCTTCGCCGCCACATCGGCCTGCTTCATCACAATCACCGCCAGCGCGGCGATCGTGTGCCCGTCTCCATCCGTCGATGCCTGCCCGCGAACCAGCACGCGATCCCCGGGCTGCAAGTCTTGCGGCTGCAGAGCAGTCGCGTTCTTCAGATCCTTTTCTCCCGGCGGCACGCGCAGAATCTTCGTCGAGCCAATCAGTTTCGCCGTGACCTCGCCACCGGATTCAGCCGCAACCGTGATCGAATCCGCCTGGATACTCTTGATCGTTCCCACTGCCTTGGCGACTGGCGCGCCTCCCGAACTGCCGGTTGGCTTGTCCTGCGCGCAGACGTAGCCTGGCCCTGCCAGAATCAGAGTTACCATCGCCGTAAGCAGGCAAGTCGTAAGAAGGCACGGCGTAGAAAGGCAAATCCGCAGCGGCCTCTGCCAGAAACATCTCATGTATTCACTTTAGCATTGCCAAACGCGCCATATTGAGCCCTTTACGAAGTTTTACCCGGCATTGACGTTGCTTTTACAGGGACGCTGGCAACTTCAACTCCGTCGCCGCGCATCCAGTCTTACAACTGTTCTCGTAAATGAGAAAAACCATGCTTGCATGGATGCCAATGTCCGCTGACAAATCCAGCCCCGAAAAACAGTCCCAGCCGGTCGCGGCAGGTCTCCTATACCGGTTGACGGTTGCCTTCCCGAGTTGGGCGGGTGCGATCCTGACTGTGTACTCTATTTTCTTGTGCAGATGCAGCGCTCTTAAGATTCGTCTGAAATATAACGATAAACGGAGGACGCAAGGTGAATGAGTCCCGGCCGTATAAAAACCGGCCAAGTAGAGAAACAATTGCGAACCGCTCACCCGTGTGGAAGCCGGTTACCTGTGCGCTGATCGCCGCGCTGGCCGCTCTTCCCGGAGTCGGCCCGTTGATGCGGGCTCAGGAACCCGCTGCCACCATCGCCGTCGACGTCAAAGTAGTCACGCTGCCCGTCACGGTTCGCGACAAGCATGGCAAGATCGTGCGCGACCTCACCAAGAACGATTTCACGCTTCAGGAAGACGGCCGCCCGCAAAGTATCCGCTATTTTTCGCAGGAAGCGAATCTCCCGCTCACGCTGGGTCTGCTCGTCGATACCAGCCGCAGTCAAAGCAACGTCCTCGACGCGGAGCGCAACGCGAGCCGCAGTTTTCTCGATCAGATGCTCGCGCAGGCCAAGGACAAGGCCTTCCTCATTCACTTTGATCGTGAAGTAGAACTGCTGCAGGATTTGACTTCATCCCGTGAAAAGCTGCAATCGGCGCTCGAATTGCTCAAAACGCCATCCGACCGCGAGAGATCAAACGACCCAAGATCGAACGACCCCAACGACTCCGACGATTCCCGCTCCGGCTCAGGATCGCACCGTGGCGGCGGTAGCCAGCTCTACGACGCCGTTTTTCTGGCGTCGAACGAAATAATGAAAAAACAGCAGGGCCGGAAGGCTCTCATCATTCTCTCGGACGGCGTCGACCGCGGCAGCAAGACTTATTTGGAGAGCGCGATCGAGTCCGCCCAACGTGCCGACACCGTTGTTTACTCCATCTTTTTCGCAGATTCTCACCACGAAGACCGTAACGAAGGCCAAAGGCGGGGCGGCAGCGGTTGGCCCGGAGGTGGTGGTGGCGGCGGCTGGCCCGGTGGCGGAGGTGGATGGCCGGGTGGCGGCGGTGGCGGCCGAGGTGGTCGAGGCGGAGGCCAACGTCCTGCCGAGAGCCCGCACACCGATGGCAAGAAAATTCTCGAACGGATTTCCAAAGAGACCGGTGGACGTTTCTTTGAGGTTTCTAAGAAAGAATCCGTCGGCGAGATCTACACCAGCATTGTCGAGGAACTACGAACCCAGTACAGCATGGGCTATACGCCCGACAAAGACAGCGCAGCCGCCGGTTACCATCGCGTCCAGTTGGAGGTGAAGAAAAAAGACCTGACGGTGCAAACCAGAGACGGGTATTACGCTGATCGCTAAATCGCAGAAATCTACAGCAGTTCTCGAAATGGTGCACAGCGAGGTATCTGTCCCGAAGGGGCAATTGAAAGAGGCCGCACCATGTATGACTCCCGCAAGATAATAAAGTGTGCGATCCGCCGCCAAAGAAGCGGAAACCTGAAAAGCGGACGCGAACAGAACAAAGAAATGTTGACTTTGCACGCGGTCCGTGCATCAATAGTAGTGAAGAGAAGGAGAACAAGCGTGGTTGGAGATCTCGAAAAATTGAGCCGTGCCCTTTCTGAGGATACACCGGAAAAACTGGCAGAACGCGAGCTGCAACAGAAAGCCCAGCAAATCCAAGAGGCTCTTCGTCGAGACGGGGTCTACGAGGACGCTAGCCTAGGGGTGCGGATCTCGGCAAGAGTGCCCGCCTGAGTTAGGATCGCATGATCGCGCTTATAGCCTCAGTCCTGCTGGGGCTTTATGTTTTCGCGCCGTATATCATCTTCCAGCGTTTCTGCTCTCTTTTTGTTCGCCTGAAGAAATCCCAGCGTACCAAGACCGACGAGATTGTGCAGGGTATCTTTGCCGCTGGGCTGCCTTTCTTGTTTACGGTCGTTTTGTTCTGGAGCGGCTGCATCGGTGGTTCCTTTGTTCCTTTCCGTCTGAACGATTCACACCTGCAAAAAGTCAGTGATTATCACACCGTTTTCACTGCCGCGTACAGTGACCACTACTTTACCGATCATCAGGCGGAATCGTGGGAGGCCCTTAATCGAGTGTGTAAAAGGCAGGCGGATTTTCTCGCCTGGAACTACGGTCTCTTGTTTCTGGAGGCTCTTGTTTTCATATGGCTAGTCGGTTCCTACGGGGAATGGAAGGACAACAAGCTCTATGCTTGGTTTGCATCCAGGGTTTTGTTGCCTGCCGTGTCGGAGTGGCACGTTCTCCTCACTAGCTTTAACTTCCCGGCACGGGAGAATAGATCAGTAGCAGTGGACGTGTTGAGCAAGGACGACATTCTCTATCGAGGGAACATTGTTGACCACTTCTTGGGGGTGAATGGCGAACTCTCGGGACTGCTCCTCACAGGTGCCCACCGGTTTCAATATGACAAGCTGAAGGACGACCGAAAATCGAACGTCGTCAAGAACAAGGAGCAGTATTGGACGCCAATCCCCGGAGGCGGGAACTTCTATCTTCCAGGCGACAACATCGCTTCCTTGAACATTCGCTATCCTCTGCCTAAAGCCGAATCCCTACGCCTTCTCAATGAAATAGTCAAAAAACTCTTCAAAAACGCGACAGATGTCAGCGTTGAGGCGATACCATCGGGTGAAACATCGAAAGATAACGACGCAAAGCCATCCAAGTGATTCTTGGTTACAAAGGGTGCAACTCAGCGATAGAACAAACCGCAAACGGAGTCTGAGTATATAATTCCGAATTATTTTGCCGCAAGTTCCTCGCGCAACGCTTTTCCCAGCGCAGCCTGCCGATCCGCGTTCAACTTGGTCCCGCCTGAGGTCAAATACAGGACATCAATCGCCATCTGCCCCTCGGTCTCGATCAGCGCAATTTCGATGTTGCACTCATGCTTCGAGACCAGCGAGCACATCCGGTAAAGCAGTCCCGGACGATCCTGGGTCAGCACCTGCACCAGCGTGCTGTGCGCCGAGCAGCCATCGTCGAACTCAATCTGCGTCTCGATCTTGACCTTCGTGCTGTCCGCCTTCTCCGATTTCAAGCGGTCGCGCAACATGCGCGCCACGTCGGCTTCTCCTTTAACCACGGCCGCGATGCTCTTTTTCAAACGCTCCCATTCCTGCAGATTCAGCTCCAATGTTCGGAAGCGATCCGTGAAATAGAAAGTGTCCACCACCATGCCCGCGGCATTCGAAAACGCGTTCGCTTTCACGATGTTCATTCCCCACGCGGCCAGCGCCCCAGAAACCGAGGCGAACAGGAAGGGCCGGTCGGTGGTAATCAACGTCAGCTCATACCAGTGACGAACTTGCTTCAAACTTAATTGGACGCCGTCCTGCCCCAACCGGGCGGCCATTTCGGCATGCGCCAGAACGTCGCTCGCGCCGTGGATCCGCAGATACCGTTGCGGCAATCCTTCCAGAAAAACGTTGATCTTTTTCCCCGCCACCGGCGCCAGCGACCGCAGATGCGCCATATTTGCCGGTGCAACGCTGGAGCCGTCGTCGCCGGTGTGCACACGCTCATCCGCGCTCCGGCTCAAGTAATTCGCGCACGCAATATACAGTTGCCATAAGTTATCCGCTTTCCACGGCGTCATGGCCTCCGGGTTCACGGCTTTGATGTCGGCATACGTCAGCAGGCACAGCATCTTCAGGCGCTCGGGTACTCCCACTTTTTCCGCGAACGACTTCACGTTCGCTGGATCGAATACGTCCCGCCGCATCGCCGCCGACATTTCCAGATGGCTCGCCACCAGATATCGCACTGCCTCGCGATCCACCGGATCAAGATCTAGCCGCTCCGTGCAACTGTCGGTGAGTTGCAGGCTGAGTTCAACGTGATTCTCGCTGGGCACGGCTTTGCCGGAATCATGCAACAGCAACGCCAGGTAAAGCAGTTCCGGCTGTTCGAGTTCACTCTGCAACTCCGCAAAGCGCTGGTCCCATTCCGACTTCGACTCTTTCAGACGATGCAAATGTTCGATCGCCAAGAACGAGTGCTCATCCACCGTGTAGCGATGGTAAAAATCCCGTACCACCAGCGCCTCAATCCCCTTCAGTTCGGGCAGCAGAAGCGCCAGCAGGCGAAGCGCGTTCATGGCGCGCAGAGCGTCGGCCGCATGCGGCTGCACCAGTGTTTCCTGCATATAAAGCCACAACTCGGCGCCCCGCGGAGGCGTCGCCGCCAGTGCTGGCAGCGCCTGCTCGACTTTATATTCGGTGGTCGTGCTCAGCTTCAGGCCATGTTCCGCCATGAAATGAAAAAGCCGCAACAGCATTTCCGGATCACGCAGCCCGCCCGGTTGCTGCGGTTGCTTCAGGAAGATCAGTCCATCCACCACTGAAAAGTCCGCGCTTGCGACCCGCGACCGCCAGCCCTGGAATTGCCGGTACAAGGACGACCAGGCCGCCGGAATTTCCTCCAGCAATTGGTTGCAGACGCGGTGCACGCTGCGCACGTGGCCAAAGTAGACGCGCATCCAATCCGCTGCGTTCGTGATTTCCGAATCGCTGGCGCCGATCTTTCTCGCCGCCGCTTCGTCCTGCGCCTCCCAGGTGAGCGTGTTGTCGTGACGCCCGTGCCGGAAGTGCAGAAAACAACGCACGGACATTTGGAAATCCAGCGCCGCGTCGAGCGCCCTCCGCGAAGAAACCGGCAGCAGCGTTTTCGTGTCCGGCCACACCTTCAACTTTTCCATCGCGGAAATTAGCGCCAGCCAGTTGGCGACGTTGTAGTCGCGCAAACCGCCCGGCCCATCCTTCACGTTCGGTTCCAGGTGAAAGACGGTATTGCCAAACTTATGATGACGCGCGCGTGTAATCTCGCCCAGGTTCTGGATCAGGTTATGGCACTCCCGACCGACCAGACGAGGAACAACTTTTTCGCGCAGCCGTGAAAAAATCTCGCGATCACCCGCCAGGTACCGGCAGTCCAGCAGCGAGATGGTAAACTCGACATTGTTCGGATCCAACCGTTCGCACTCCGCGAGATTTCGCGTGGCTGGACTGAGCTTCAGCCGCAGGTCCCACAACTCCTGCGAAAAGCGCCGGATGGGATCTTTGAATTCACTCTCGGAGTCACTCCCGGCGTGCAGAAACAGCAGATCAATATCGGAGTGGGGGGAAAGCCAGCCGCGCCCGAACCCGCCGGTTGCCACCAGCGCGAAATTTTTCGGGCTGTCCGGATCGGCAGGACTGGGGCCGACGATGATTTCGTTCCAGAGCCGCTGAACAATCGAATCGACCAGCGCCGTGCGCCGTGCGAGCGCCGTGCGCCCCTCGCCGGTGAGGGAAAATTCCTGCTCGATGGCAGCGGATTCCCGCACGTACAGGTCCCGCAACTCACTGCGCACGGTGGCCCCGGTGGTCATTTCGATGACACTCTCCCCGAAGTGCAAAAACTGAGTGACTCGGGTGGAGCAGGCTTTCATTTAGCCCTGCTCCAGCCTCTATTCCGCTCTGCTCATAGATAAGCAGACAAAGGGGAGGTCGATTCGAAATTCGTGCGCTTACAGCACGCTATCGCCACGTTCGTCGTTGCGAATCCGAATCGCTTCGTCAATGCGCGAAAGAAAAATCTTCCCGTCGCCGATCTTGCCCGTACGCGCCGCGGTGGTGATCGCCTGCACCACTTTCTCGACCATTTCATCGGCCAGCACGATCTCGATCTTCACCTTCGGGATCAAGTCCACGGTGTACTCGCGTCCCCGATAAAACTCGGTGTGTCCTTTTTGCCGGCCATGTCCTCTGGCTTCAAAAACGGTCATGCCTTCGACGCCAACCTCGTGCAATGCGTCTTTTACGGCATCCAGCTTTGAGACCTGAATAATCGCTTCGACCTTTGTCATTGTCGTCCGTTCCCGGACACCATGGTCCGCCCTGACTCAATCACGCTGATGATCCTCATTCGCGTCTTTTCACCTTTCGCCCGATCCATCTCTTGGCTCGATCAAGCAACCGCATCATAACAATAGCCGCTGAGCCGCCCTTTGCGGAAATCGAAACTATTTATGTTCGTGATTGGAAATCCTTATGTCCGCACCTAGCACCGGTGGAGGGACGGGCGGAGACGCCCGGCGCTCCACCGGAGGAAGCCGCCGTCCAATTGACGCCGGAGGGCTTTCTGCGGTTGGATGGAAGCTGCGTGGCACCTGCCCCTCCCATTCTCGACGCTGAGTCCCGGCGGTTTAACCGCCTCGACGCAGTCTGGCTCACGATCTGGCTCCTCTTCCTCGCCGGGTTGGCCGTGCTCCCTCCACAACTCGAATGGCACAAGCAGTTAATTCTCCTCGCCATCGGCATTGTGCAATTGCTGGAGACAAGGTTGATCTCCCGCTTCCCCAAACGAGGAGTCTTCTACGTCGTACTCCTTAAGATTTTGCTGGCAACCATCCTCATCGATCACACCGGCGAAGTCGGAATCAACAGCAGTTACTATCCGATTTATTACCTTCCGGTCGTTACCGCGGCACTCTACTGCGGCCCGTGGCTGACGCTGCTTTGGACCCTGCTTGCATCCGCCGCCTACTGCTCGTATCTCTATCCCGCGATGCAGGAATACGAATTGACTCCCGAGGCGTTCGGCTACCTCGCGCTGCGCATCATGTTTTTCTTTCTCGCCGCCATGGTCGTCAACCGCTTCTCGCAGCAGAGCCAGCATCAAACCCAGTTGTACCGTGAGCTCGCGGAACGCCTCGCCGAAACCAATCGCCGCCTCGAGCAGGCTCAGGCCGAAGCGCGGCGCTCCGAACGGCTGGCCGCTCTCGGCCAACTCTCCGCCGGATTGGCTCATGAAATTCGCAATCCCCTTGGAGTCATCAAGGGCTCGGCCGAAATGTTGACCCAGAAATTGCAGGCCTCCGATGAGCTTGCCCGTGAGTTAGCCGGCTACATTTCGACCGAGGTCAATCGGCTCGGTGCCCTCGTCACCGAGTTTCTGGACTTCGCTCGTCCTCTTCATGCCGAACCGCGTCCCGCGAACCTGATCGCCCTTCTCGATCGCGTCCTGCAGATTGTCGCCGATCG
The DNA here is from genome assembly GCA_003131315.1 of Acidobacteriaceae bacterium. Lineage (GTDB taxonomy): Bacteria > Acidobacteriota > Terriglobia > Terriglobales > Acidobacteriaceae > Acidiflorens. Next base: position 87,624 of record PKUV01000154.1, on the reverse strand, counting down.
CTTTGCTGGCAAACAATTTACTGTCAAGCAAGAGACGGGCAAACCCGTGCGCGTCGAGCGCCACTACGCGAGCGGACTGCCGTCCGTTCCGCTCGACGAGAGCCTGTGCGAGCAAGCCTTCCTCAATCTTGTGCAGAACGCCTACGAAGCCATGGAAGACCACGGCGGCACGTTGCGTGTCGAGGTTCAACTCACCACCCAGAATGATCGGGAAGGAGTGGAACTCCGCTTGGCCGACACTGGTCCCGGCGTTCCCGACGAACTGCGCGAAGAAATTTTCAACCCGTTTGTGACCACGAAGAAAACCGGTGTGGGACTGGGCCTCTCCATCGTTTCGAAGATCGTGGACGGTCATCATGGCTCGATCCATGTCGCGAACGCCCCGGGGGGCGGTGCCGTATTCACGCTCTTTTTCCCTCTAAACGAAAGCGGCGAGCCGCACGCGTTGCCCGCTACAATCGGAGGATAACGATCATGATGAGGATCAAGACGCAAGGTAACAACCAACGACCAACGACTAACGACTAACCATGCCGACCATCCTCATCATCGAAGACGAAGCCAAGATGCGCCGTCTGCTCGAGCTGAACCTCGGCGACGACGGCTTCAAAACGCTCTCAGCCGGCGACGCCGAAACTGGTTTGAAGCTGCTCGCCTCCGAACCCGTTCACCTCGTCCTCACCGATCTCAAACTCCCCGGCATCAACGGGCTCGAATTTCTTCAAACGGCCAAGCAGCAAAATCCCGCGTTGCCCGTCGTCGTCATGACCGCGTTCGGCTCCGTCGAAACCGCAGTCGAGGCGATGAAGGCCGGCGCCAGCGACTATGTCCTCAAGCCATTCTCCCTCGCCGAAATGCGGATGGTGGTGCACAAGGAGCTCGATAACTCCCGCCTGCGCGAGGAGAATCGGTCGCTTCGCGAAGCCCTCGGACAGAAGTACAGCCACCCCAACATCGTCGCGGTCAGCCCCAAAATGCAGGAAGTGCTGGCCACCGTCGAACGCGTTGCCCCCACCAACTCCACGGTTCTCTTGGGCGGCGAAAGCGGTGTTGGCAAAGACCTCATCGCTCGCGCCATCCACGAAAAATCGCGCCGCGCTTCCGGTCCCTTTATCAAGATCAACAGCACCGCCATCCCCGAAAATCTGTTGGAAAGCGAACTCTTCGGCTACGAAAGAGGAGCCTTCACCGGAGCTGCCACCAGCAAGCCGGGCAAATTCGAACTCGCCGACAAAGGCACGCTCTTCCTCGATGAAATCGGAGATGTGCCGCCCGCCATCCAGGTCAAACTTCTCCGCGTGCTGCAGGAGCGCGAGTTCGAGCGCCTGGGCGGCACGCGCACCATCAAAGTCGACGTTCGCCTTGTCGCTGCCACCAACCGCGACCTGCGCGCCGCGCTCGAAGACGGAACGTTTCGCGAAGACCTCTACTACCGGCTCAACGTGGTCCCGATCGATATCCCGCCCTTGCGCGAACACAAAGAAGATATTCCCGGCCTGGCGAACCTGTTCCTCGCGCGCTTCGCCAAGGATTCCGGGAGATCGGAAACCATCACCGGCATTTCGCCCGCCGCCATGCAGCTTCTCGCCGGTCATTATTGGCCGGGCAATGTGCGTGAACTGCAGAACGTCATCGAACGCGCCAGCGCGCTCACCTCGAGCAACCAGTTGGAAATCGGCGACATGCAACTCGACTCCCCACGCAATCGCACCGGCGCCGCGTCCGATCGCTTCCTCCCCGACGGCATGACGATTGACCAGTGGGAAGACGAAATGATCCGCGAAGCTTTGAAGCGCGCTGGCGGCAACAAATCGCAAGCCGCGCGTCTGCTTGGGCTCTCGCGGAATGCGCTGCGGTATCGCTTGTCGAAGATTGGAATTGATGACAACGATGGGGAGTAGCAGATCGGGTCATCGGGTCATCAAAAGATCAGATTGACCATGGTCTTTGACCATAGTACTCTCTAAGAGAGACTGATTATGGAAGAAATCGCGATTTCTAAATTCAAGGCCACCTGCCTGGCCGTGCTGGAGAACGTCCGCAAGACCGGGAAGACGGTTCTGGTGACGCGTTTTGGCGAGCCGGTGGCCGAGGTCGTTCCTCCGCACGCGTCCGGGAAGCGGAAGCGTTGGGTAGGTTCCCTGGCGGGAACGGGTCAAATCAACGGCGACATCGTTTCTCCCGCCAGCGAAGAAGACGATTGGGAAGCGCTGCGCGGATGAAGCTGCTACTCGATACTCACATTTGGGTGTGGAGCGCTCTGGATGGAGCGCGTCTTTCCGCCCGCCTGACGGCCGCACTGGAGAATCCCAAGAACGAGTTGTGGCTTTCCCCCATCTCGTTGTGGGAGGTGCTGACTCTTTGCCAGAAAAACAGACTGACTTTGCATCCGAATCCTCAGGCGTGGATCGCAAATGCGCTGGACGCGGTTCCCGTGCGGGAAGCTCCGATCACTTACCAAGTCGCGCAAGAAACGGCCCGCGTGGAGCTCCCGCATCGCGACCCTGCCGATCGATTTCTCGTGGCCACGGCGCGCGTGTTCGATCTGACTCTGGTCACCGCCGATGAACACCTGCTCAAGGCCCGCCAGGTGACAGTCTTACCAAACCGCTGAGGCCGCTCGCATCGAATTTCTCGGGCCCGGCGCATGCTCGTAACCCTCAAAAGTGGCGCCGCCACCATGAGCTCCCAGGTCTGGAAAACCGCGAGACCTGGGGTGCCCCCCGGTGAAAATGGTATTAGCAATTGTCAATCATGGGTGGGCCACCCGCCAGTTCCACTTTCGACGGAAAAGAAGGCGGAGTCGGCTGTTGATCGCTACGAGCTACACGATCTCCACGATGGCTCAACCCCCACAAGCGCCATCATCGACAAGAAAACCGGGCAGGTGTGGGTTTGGACAAGTGCTACGAGGGGCGGTTACTTTGCTTCCAAAGAGATCCTACCGGAACCAGAACAATAGCGACATTCTATGTGGTCACCACAAGCCCAGCGTCGTTACGTTCGTGACCTACCCGGCACCTTCGGGCCGTTGTAACATCGTCCGCTAATGGAGGGCGAAAGCCAAATGAAGAAAATCGGAGTGGTGGTTATCCTGTTGCTGTGCTCAGTTGCCAGTCTAGCTCAGCTTGTTCGGCCTGCGGTCTACATCGAAGCCAAGGATGGGTTTGATACCTACGTCGCTGCCGCGATCTCAAAGAAGAACGTCCCGGTTGATGTAGTTGCTGACCAGGCCAAGGCGACCTATATTCTTAGGGCTGCGCCGGTCGAGATCAAAACGGAATCCACGGGTGGGAAGATTGCGCGATGTCTCTTCGCCTATTGTGCCGGGATTGAGGACAAGGGCAACGTCTCTGTGCAGCTCATCGAGACGAGTTCAACCAAGGTGATGTGGGCCTACTCCGTTAACAAGCAAAAGGCTGGCAGTAAGAACCAGCAGTCCATGGCCGAAGCAGTCGCAAAGCATCTCAAGGAGTACGTGGAGCACAAATAACAATAGAAGAAAAGAGCTATCGTGAACCGACTGATACTCGCCGTTGTGCTGCTGTTCACCGCCTGTGCCGTGGCTCAAAGCGGCAGTGCGCCAGTTCAACTCACCCAGGTTCCGCCGAAGCCGACCTGCACGCTCATATTCAAGATCGGTTCGTGCGCCGATTTATGGAGAAACTACAACCAGGCTGTGCAGCAGCGGACTCGTGAGGAGTTACAACTGTACGTCAATCGCCAGAAGGAACTAGCGTCCTCACAGGCCACAGCTCCGCTGCAACAGCAGATCGCCGACCTCAACACGCTGGTTACCGACCAGCAGGGTCAGATCAAGAAGCTAAGCGACCAGATACAAGCCGAGGCAACCGCTGCACTTCAGGCGAAATCCGACGACGCAACCGCTCTGCTCCAAGCGCAGGGTGCCGCGCATACCAAGGGCTTGCAGCAGGGCGGTGGCATCGGCGTGGGAGGTTCGCTGTTGCTGTTCGGCCTCATCCTCGGCGTCAGGCGGCTGACGCGTAGCTTCACCGTCACCAAGAAAGCATAGGCACGGGCGGCGTCTGCATAACGGATCGGCAGGTACCAAGGAGAAGAAAATGAAAACGTACGTGAGGTTTGCTCCATTGTTACTCTTGCTCACACTGCAAGGGATCGCAATTGCTAAGACGACCGCTGCTGATCTGAAGGTTCCCTGTAGCGCATGGATCGCCAACTTCCAAGTCCCTATACCCCAGCAAACGCCATTTCAATCTTACCAGGCGGGTAAGTGCGCGGGGTATCTGGGCGGCTGGCAAATGGGGGTGGAGGGTACGCTGGTTTCCGATGACAAAGGCCTCCTGCAAACCGTCACCTTCGAGGATGGCGTGACACCCATTCAAATGGCAAAAGTCTTTTCCCTCTACCTGGATAATCACCCGGAAGAGGAAAACAAGCCTGCGCAAGTCGCGCTCATGCACGCCATGCTTGGATCAGGGTTGGTGACTTTAGTCTCTCCTGGAAAAGACAACGGAAAATGACAGGCAGCAATGGCCCGATCTGAAACCTGGATGCTGAATATTTCCCGCTCAAGTGCTTTGTTGCTACCTTTGAACCAACAAGGAAAACGAAAAGCCATGACATGCCTAAGAGCGTTGCTGATAGCCATCCTGTCCACTGGCCTCTTGTTGGGGCAGACACAAACGCAGTGCCCTAAAGGGCAAGGCTTGGTTGGCGACTCCTGCGCACCCATGTGTTGGCAGGACGACTGCCAAGTTCCGATACCCTGCGGTTCCCGGGTCTCCACTGGAATTTCGATCATTAAACCACGGTCAGCTTGCCTCAAATATGAGAGCGCCCTTGCCGCCAATCGAGGGTGCCCACTAGGATCGCAGCGCAAGGATACGAGCAAAGGGTGCTATTCGTGCGTGGCAAACACCAATCCCAAAATGTGTCTTGAGTACGAGGATGGGTTCTTTAGTAAGGAAATAAAGATCAAGTGTGGTACGGGGCGTTGGACCTCCTGCGCCCCTACAGATTGACCCGGCGTGAAGCAGCAAGTTTCCGCCCACGCGCCGCCAGCTTAGAATAACCGCCCCTGGCCGAAAACCACCACCCTGGTGGAACCGGGCCACCGGAGTCCCGCGAATCGCCGCTTGTCCAAGTTGCACTGCCTCTCTTAACTTGCTAAAAACAATGCAATTAAAGAAATTGCGCGGGTCGCTCGACATTGGCACTCAGCCTGCATTCTTTCAAGCAGAACTCTTTTCCCGAGCAAGGTGGAGGTATCTATGAAGTTCAAATTAATAGCAGCAATCTTAGGACTGGGATTGACGATCGCGATTCCAGGCGCGGTCAGCGCGCAGAACCCGGACGACCAGACGCCGGATCAATATTCGAAACCGTCGGCGGGCATCCAAGCGCCGATGCAGGGTCCCAACGACCAGGGTTCCATGGACCAGGATTCGATGGACCAAGGTTCGACGAGTCAAGGTTCGATGAATCAGGGCCCGATGGAACCAGGCTCCAACGACCAATACCCCGGCAACCAGAGTTCCAGCGCGCCGTCTGAAACAAACGCCGGCGTGGCGCGCATCAGTCTGATTCATGGCGACGTCTCCACGCAGCGTGGCGACTCCAACGGCTGGTCCGCGGCTGCGATCAATGCTCCCGTCCTCGCGGGTGACCGTGTTTCGACCGGCGACAAAGCGCGCACCGAAGTTCAGCTCGACTATGCCAACATGCTCCGCCTCGCTGAGCATTCGCAGGCCAACGTCACCTCGCTCACGCGCTCGCAAATCCAGATTCAACTTGGACGCGGCATGGCGAACTACTCCGTATTCAAGAACAGCGATGCAGACGCCGAAATCGATACGCCCAACGTTGCCATTCGCACCGGTCGCCGCGAATCCAGCTTTCGAGTTCTGGTGACTGCCGACGATCACACCGAAGTGCTGGTCCGCAGAGGCGAAGTGGAAATTACGACTCCGCAAGGCGGCACGCGAGTTGGGGAGGGCCAGTTCATTACCGTGCAGGGCGCCGGCGATCAGGCACAATACAAGATCGGCGAAGCACCTGCACGGGATGACTGGGACCAGTGGAACACCGATCGCGACAACGTCATCCGCAATGCGGTATCGCGGCGACACACCAACGACTACTACGTGGGAGCCGAAGATCTCGACGGCCACGGCACCTGGAGCGAGGTTCCGGATTACGGTCAAGTGTGGCGTCCAAACGTGGAAGCCGGCTGGGCTCCGTATCGCGACGGCCGCTGGGTGGATGAGCCTTATTGGGGATCGACTTGGGTTTCGTATGATCCCTGGGGCTGGGCGCCGTATCACTACGGTCGCTGGATGATGGACGACGGATCGTGGGCCTGGTGGCCCGGTCCGGCCTACGGATATCCCTATTACCGCCCGATATGGGCGCCGGCTTATGTTTCGTTCTTCGGCGGTGGTTTCGGATTTGGCTTCGGTGGCGGCTGGGGCTCGATCGGCTGGCTTCCCCTTGGACCGTGTGACCGTTTCCATCCCTGGTATGGGCGGTATGGCGGGCGCTTCGGCGTTGCCGGTATCGGCGCTTACAACCGCGGCGGCTTTGCTCCGCTGCACGGCGGCACGCGATTTTCGAACGTGAACCTGGCGATGCATGACGCGAACTTCCGCGGCGGGACGACCGTCTCGGCCAACGAGTTCGGCAAAGGCCATATGAACGCTCAGCCGATGAGTCACGCGGCATTCCAGAATGCGCGTTTCACCACCGGCAAACTGCCCGTGAATCCGAGCCGCGGAAGCTTCTCGGCCAGCGGACGCCCGGCGGCTGCCTCAACGACTCGGAACATGTCGCAGAATCAGCACTTCTTCTCAGCCCGAGGTAACACTGCAACGGCGCCGAATGGCAGGTCCACTGGAAACAGCCGCGAAGTTGCGAGGCCCGGAAATAGCAGTTCGAACACCAATTCGAACGGCGGGTTCCAGCGCTTCAACCAAAGTTCGGGAACGCGAGGCAATTCGGGTGGCTCGACAACCGCTCGCGGAAGTGGCAGCAGCAACAGTGGCGGCTGGCAGAGATTTTCGCCGATGGCGCCGCGCTCATCTTCTGGGTTAAACAGGGGTGGTCAGTCGTCCGGCGGCCCATCGATGGGCCGCACAGGAGACCGCGGTTCGTACGGCTCTCCCCGCAGTTCGGGTTCAGAAAGTCGTGGCTATAGTTCAGAGGGCCGTGGATACAGCGGATCTTCTCGTCCGCCACTCAATATGAGGCAGCCCATCGTCACTCCGCGCTCTTCCGGCGGAGGTGCTTATGGCGGCGGCTCTTATGGCGGCAATCGCGGCGGCTACAGCGGCGGCGGCGGACGCCCGGCCCCGAGTTACGGCGGCGGCGGACGTTCTGCTCCCAGCGGTGGCCATTCGGCGCCGAGCGGCGGATCGTCGCACGGCGGTGGCGGATCGTCGCACGGTGGCGGTGGATCGTCGCACGGGAGTAGCGGTGGCGGCAGACATGGAAGGTAACACTGCGCTGGATTCTTTCCCAGCGTAGCAACGCAGCATAGCAACACTCTACCCCAGCAGTGAGACGCGCAAACCGCGCGTCCCACTGCTTTTTTTTGCTGAAGCTCGTGTGGCGACGGGCGACCCCGCCCGATCGGAAAAACCGGCCACAATCACTCGCCCATCAGTGCATGCCGATTTTCGCTGCTCCCCACTCCCCACCTAACGCGACAGCCGTGTGAGCTTGAGGTCGGCGAAATTCGTCCACTTGCCGTCTTTGTTTTTCTGCTCCATCAGCCATTGCCAGGTGTCTTTTTCCGGTGACCAGCGATAGGTGGTGTGGAACGGGCCGTCGGGATATTCAAAGACAAAGCGGATTGCGTTACCGTCGCGCGTGCCGTAGCCGACCGTTTCTGAGAAGCGCGCTCCGAACACGTCGAGCAGATGCAGCACGTAGCGCTCGCTCACCGGATCGTAGCCGAGAAACCAGGCCGCCTCGTACCGGTGCTCGGAGCCGGGCGCGCCCGCATCCGTTTTTTCGTGGATGCGAAGGAACTGATGGTTGAGAACCCACTCGGCATGGACTTCGTGGTGCGCGTCGCGGCCCATGACCTGGCCCTCCAACTTCCAGACGCCAGTCATGCGATCGACCAGATCGTCGTGCCACTCGGCGGCCTGCGCGCCCGAGCGGACTGGAACCATGACGATCCAAAGCGCGATGAACAGGAGTAGCAGTGATGAGGTCTTCATGTCGCTTGCTCCTTGGATGACAAGTGGCGGAAGCGTGTGTGAGTCGAATCCACGGGAAAACGTAAATTCAACAACATGCAGGACCACGGATGGCACCTAAGTGCATGGAAAGCATTGGTAGAAAGACAAACGGATTGCAGGTTTTCGTTTCAGCTCGGCTGTCGTTCTATCGCTCCTTCCGGGAGAAACTCATGAGTGCGAGGCAAAAACTGGTACAGAATCGGCAGAGACGAATCGAACAATTACAGGGTGGGCTTTCGCACACGGATATTCTCGGGGCTCGCGTGCAGAGCCATTCGGTCTTGCGGAAACTGCGAGGGCTCGAACCCTGAACGCTACAAGGTTTGATTACCGATGTCGAACTCGATCTCCCGCCAGTTAGTGCTGTCTTGTCTTAGCGGCCGGATCACCACTAGAATAAACCGCAAAGAAGACGACCCGTTTTCTCTTCTGGCTTGGGCAGTTCTCATAAGTCCAAAGGCCTGGGAAGGTCTTAAGCATATAATCTAGCGCTTGCGAGAGATTCACTTCGTGAAGATCTCCCGAGATGCGTTGCGAGCGTGGCGAAAATTCCATTGAGAGTCCCAAGGAATCGTAGGGTAGGCCGATATCTGCGGCTTTCATGAACGCCTTCACCTCGGGCGCGGCCAAAATAAACCAAAGCGTACTGCCTGGGTTGTCAAAAGTGTGCGGATTCGTTTTCTCGTACTCGACGCCGAATGAGATGTGTTTGATCGTCAGATCCAGAAGGTCTTGAGGAACGTCGGTTTCCACCATGCGAATCATGCCGCCTGGTTCTTGTGTGACCTGCATCTTCGGGTCGTCTGCGAACATTTCACGCAACGTTTCAACCGGCGCCCCAACGTCGTTCCGAGGAGCTTTGAGCTTAGGAAAATCGGGGAACTGGCGCATATTGCTGCAATTGCCCCAGTATTCCAGCGATCCCGAAACCTTAGCTTTGCGTAGAACATTCATTATCAATGGTACCGCCACATCTGCATCGCCGCCGCCTCGCTCTTGTCCCCAGCAAACGCCACTCAGAACAAACACCAGAGCTGCTATAAACAGACGCTTTGCCATCGTAACTTCCTCTCTTGTGACTACGCGCGTTTTCGTTTTCGCGAACTCCCTAGCCCCCGCCCATTACTTTGTCGTCCGTCGACGATGCTATGGTTTCACAGCTGTCGGTTGTCCCACGATCAGCGTGCCGTTCTGCCCGGTAATCGTTAGAATGTTGATGGGACCAACATTGGTGTAAGTGGCTCCATTTACTGTTAAGTCGAAAGTTTGCAGGGTCTCCATTGCCCCGTAGGGGAGTGGCCCATCGTTGTTTGTGAATCCAAGTGTATCGACGAAATACCCGTTTGGTGAATAGTATGAGTTACCCTTTGGGGGGGTTATATTAATCGGGTCTTCGATCTGCAGCAGGTTTTCCGTGATAGTGACCTCGCCTACTTTATTCCAGTCCGAATCCCTCACTTGATAGCCCCAATAATTAGCTTGCTTCAGACTGGTTCTGTCGGTGCCCGCCAGACCGAGGGCTACGATGGTGTACGGGGCCGGATTCACTGCCTCCACTAGGGCTATAATTTTGTCCAACATTTCCCATGGTACCGCTTGCAGGGCTGGTCTAAAAGGAGCCATCATTACGGCGTTAATGCTGTCCATTAGTTGCTGTAACGCAGCTGTTAAGTCTCCTGAGCTGCTCCACGAGATGTTCCAAGGACTGTACATCGTCCCGTCCCAATTGTCTCCCCAGCTGAGTGGCCCTGAGCTTGGAGTCAATCCCCCATCGCCTCCATCGCAGGGAGGAAAACAACCATGCATCACGTTCAACCCTGTCGGATCAATTTCAATATTCGGATTAGTTCCGTAAGCATACTGGTTCCATCCAGAGCCAGCAGGATCAGGTGAGAGCCACCGGCCCTGAGAAGGATTCAAATTACGATTCGGCGTGTCGTAGAGCCATCCTCCCACCGTATTCGCCGTGTTCCCGGTGAAGATCAGCTCGTTCGCGTTGGTCGTGCCGAAGTTGTCGTAGAGTTCTCCGTAGGGAGCGAATGCTCGATCATCAATAATCGTCGTGCCGCCGAGTGAGCTGACGCGGGAACTCCCGAGCCAGTCCTTGTGGTGATACTGGATGGTTCCGCCGCTGAGGTGAAGCACGGTGCTATTCCCCGGCGAGAGCGTCCAGTAGGCATAGAGATAGCTGGGTCCGTTCATGTACGCGACTCCGAACGGCGTCATCCATATCTCCGTCTTGGTCAAGCCACTGTCGAACTCGACCTCCCGCCCGAGTGCGTCATAAATCAGACACGTCCCACTTGTCGCACAGCCCGTCCCGCTCCGATCCACGCTCTTCAGCTTCCCGAACTCGTTCCACTCGTGCGCGTGGAACGTATCATTGGTGATGTCGCCGTTCGAGTCGTACGTTACCCCGGTTACGTGATTAGTCGAGGAGCTGTAGCCAGGATTCCACGCGACCCCCGTCCTGCCGGAGACGACAGCCTTCGTCAGATTGTCGTATTGATCGTAGGAGAACGACTGACCCCATCCGCCCGATCCGCAGTCGTCGTAGATCAGCCGATTCAGGTCGTCGTATCCCTTATTGGTCGTCGTCCCGTACTTGCAGTCCTGCGTGCCACCGGAGTTGAAGCCGTCGGTGATAGATAACTCCTTGAGGGTCCCGATAGGATTCCAGCTCAGGCTAGCCGTCTCGCTCTGAGTCCCCACGTCGAACTCCCACGCGGTCATCCGTCCGGTGGTCCCGTCGTAGGTGTACTTATCCTTGTCCGAACCAGAGCCGAAGTCCATCTCCGTGAGTTGATTCGCCGCGTTAAATGTTGACGCCGTGATCGTGTTACTAGCGCCGAGGTTAAGCGCGTTCTGCCGCCCCTCGCCATCCAGCCCGAATGTCGCGGTGTATTGCCCAATCAGATTGACTGAGGCGACAGCACCGTTCCCGGCGTAGGTCGTCGTCGAGTGGTAGTAGGAAGAACCAGAGTTCGGCGTCTTCTCCCACATGTCAGCGATACGGCCATTCGCGTCGTAGCTGAACCATTCATCCGTTATGAGCGTAGTCGAGCAGTTACTTGTCGCGGCCTCGACCATTTTTCCGTATTTGTTGCTGATAGTGATGCCAGCCGGGATGGTTCCGCTGAACCCAGTTGAGTTATCGTAATAAAACAACCGGCAGGCCGTCCCGTTCGCATTCACTCCCGTCACCCGATTCAGCGAGTCGTACTTGTAGCACAGAACGTTCCCATTCGGATCGACTGCGGCCTCCAACTGCCCGGTCGCTCCCGTGTATCCTGACGGGCACGAGCCGTAGGAAGAATCGTAGTAGTAATGTGTTGTACCACCCTCCGGAATCGTCACCGCTGTTACGCGCCCGAGAGCATCGAACACTTTTGTTCTTACCTGCGATCCCCTGGTCGCCGTAGTCGTCTGGCTCCCAGATGCTGACGAATACAAGTAACTCGTCAGCACGCCCGAGTACGAGCCACTCGCCTGCCCGCAATTTGTCCCACCGCTCGACAGAATGTCACACTTCGACTTGATTCGCCCCAGACCATCAAACTCGTTCTGGCTTCCCTTCGTATTCTCGCCGTCAAACGACGGTGCCGGTCCGAGCACGCTCAGTACGTCATTCTGCGCGTAGGTGAAGGTATCGACGCCTCCCCCGCCATCCGTCATCGTGTAAGGGCGACCGAGCGGGTCGAGCAACTTGGTCGTCACGCCCGAAGAGAACGAGCAATCCGAGCCGCTGGCCACCGCGCATGGCATCGTGCTCTGCATCTGGCGATAATTCCCAGACCAGCCATAGGCACTCGACACTGTGTCATAATTGCTCGCGCTTGGTCCTTCCCTTACCTGATTCCGAACTGCAAAGCCGTAGCTGTCAACCAGCCCAGTCGGATTCGCTACTGACAACGACGAGTTGAACGTCAGTAGCCCGGTCTGACTGTTCGCCGTGTAGGTCTGCCACGCCTCATTACTCAACGGATCAGTCACCGAGCTGACCCGCCAGAACGGCTCCGCAGTCCCCGAGATGTTCGCATATCCGTACGTCGTCGTGTTCCCGTTTGCGTCCTTCCGCGTCTTGATGACTCCCCCGGTGCAGTCCCAGGTGTCGTAGGTTGTCAGTCCGCCGGACGTGACGGAAGTCGGGAACAGGCCATTGCACCCTCCCGTACCGTTATAAGCGTAGGTGGCGGGATTATTGGCAAGGTCGTAGAAAGAGGAGATAGTCCCGTTCGTGTTATAAGTGTTTGCCGTCGTGTTACTCAGCCAAGCCGAGCCGTTCCACTTGTAGGTCTTAGTCAGGTTCCCGTTCCCGTCGTAAGTGAACCGAGACTGCGCGACATTGTTCGCCCCCATCGTCGTGATTGTCGTGCAGGGCTTGTTTTGGATCGTCGAGGATACTGCAATGCAGTTCGACCCGTTCCAGCTCCCATACGCAATCGTTGTCGTGCTGGTCGGGCTCCCAGCTCCAAAGTCGTACTCGGCATCCGTCAGCTTGTTGCCGTAGAAATCGAACGTGTAGGCACTTTCCCGCGTCATTGACGATCCATTCGGCGTGGTGTAGACAGTCTCCTGGGTGATCGGAAACGACACGATCGCATACGGTGACGTGCTGGCCGTACAGTGCGTGGTATCACTGTTGTAGCAATAGTTGACTTGCTTTAGAAGCGTACTGGTCCCCTTGTACACCTGCATCATCGTCAGCACGACATATCCATTCGTTGACGGCTTGGAGAACTGGTACACGCTCTTGTTCCCGCCCGGGTCCGTCACCGTCGTGGTGGCGCCGTAGCCTGTCCCAGCGGGCGTCACTGAGTAGCTCGTCGTCCCATCGCTCGTCACCCTGCTCAAAGTGTCGAACGACCCGTTAAAGCAGTTCACGCCGCCATATGTGTACGTCACCTGACCCCCGGTTGGGATCGTCAGCGTCTTGATCCGGCCTGTCACGTACCCGGTCATCCCATAAGTGTCCTCATACGTCACACTGAGGCTCGACCCATCAGGGTAACTCAGCCCGCTGAACTGCGGGGCTAAACTCCCGGCTGGCACTTCGGCAATCACTGGACCGCCGAAGCCAGTGCAGCCGAAGTTAGTTTGGAACTTAACGTTGCTGGTGTTAACAGTCACATGCGGACTCCCGCCATTGACATCAGTCCATGAAACAGACGTTGGAGCGTTCACGTTAGGTGAAGCCGTTGCCGCAACAACCCCCAGCGTGTCGATGTACTGCGTGCTGTTTATAGACACGCTATTTCCAGTGGCATTGGTAATGAACGTAGCAGAGGGATACGCTTGATTAATCCTTGTTCCGCCTGCACTGATAATAGGCCCAACAGCGCCGATACCCATGCCTACAGTGACCGTAAAACCAGATCCGTCAATCGTCTTGTCTGTAAACCCTTGGTTTAAACACGTGTCGTCTCCACCAGCGGCAGACCAGTCATTGGGTGGGAGCGCGTGCAGAGTGCCGTTGGCTTCTCTTAGTACCCACGAGTTGTATACATAGTGAGAGGTCTTATCTGGGCACTGACTAACATTGACAACCAAAGGGTAAGCGGTAGCCCAACCAACGTTTGTTGGGCCGCCCATGAATCTATTAGCAGCGATGGCTCCGAAGTTTGCTACCGTCGGCGATTGTGCGCCACACTGCCACGTTCCTGTCGTGCCAGTACAATATGAGTTCGCCGACCAGTCGATAGAGACGGGCACAGGCCCCGCCTTCCTGAACACCGGGGCATGGACGAGCACGTTAAGGTTTAGAAGGTTTACGGAGTCGAAAGCGTGGTCATCCATCGGTATGTCCGCTGGTCTGCCAGCTTGTCCCCAGAGGACCGTAGAGCCGAGCAGCAACAGTGCCGCGGCATAGCGGTAGATCAAGCCGAGGGTCCGAGAAGAGTTTGGCGGGGACGAAAAAGCTATGAGACAGGGCATTTAGCATCCTCCTGACGAAATGAACAGACTGGTTCCCACCGGCTTGCGCTGGGGTTACCCATGCGACTACTTGTCCGCACTCGGGCTGCCGCCAACAACTCGCTGGCGCAACCCATTCACACTTCAAGGGAAGCAGCTATTAGGATCACTGACGGAGCTGAGAATCCGTCGCCCCCCCGGCGAATCCCGAATCGCTGATTACGCGTGACTGTAGTTGCTGACGCTGTGGATGTCAACCGCAAACGTACCCGATGTCGTACCCGAACGTATGCAGGATCACACCGAAGAGTGCTGTGATCATGGTTCGCCCCGGTGTAGCAGGTTTCCCTTCTATATAGCTATCCCCCTCAAGCGAATGACCTTCTGAATTGGCACCCCTAGAATGCCAAGCCCGTTTCACCTGCCAAATGAGATGATCGCTGGTGGGCCCAATCAGGTTGTCAAACGCAAAAACACCCCAAGGCCGTCGAGAAGGGCTCTTCCCTAACGTTACGCACGTACGTTACGCAGTCGTCAATAAAGGGCAATTTTACGATTCTTCAATTCAAAGGGACCTCAAATCAAGAAAACCGAAATCGATTTTCGCTCCGCAATGCGGACAAGTGTGATTGCGGGATCGCCCTTTGAATCCGCAGGAACATTCGACATAAACTTCAAACCGGATAATGTGGTGGGTGCGCTTCTCACGCGCTCTTTCTTTTTGGCAAATATCGCGGGAACTGCGCGGAGCGACATAGCCGAGCCCAGCTAAAGAATCTGCCAAGAAGTTGATCTGCGCTTCCGGTCGTTTTGGAAACTTTGGCTCGCGTAGCACACGAGAGATTAGGCTTGCCAAAGCGGGTACAAACTCTTGGGCGTAGGGGCTCGCACCCTCCAAGAACGCATCGATCACTTCTTGATCCGTCATCGCCAGCGATAGTCTAGGCCAGAGACGGTCCCAGACCTGCCCAAAAATGAATCGGTAGTTATCCGCACGGCCTCGAATCTCGGTAGCGCGCACTCTTGGCGGGCGTCCTCTGCCCCGTTTCCGGGAAAACCTGTCAAGAGGAATTGCAAGTTTTTTTGTGCTTCTGTTGCGCTTTTGCATTTTTGCGGAAGCTATTCGAAAAACCGACCTTAATTTTACGGAAGATTTCCGGCAAAAGCTCCCCAATTCAACGGAGCGTGACAATCCATGTGCGCTGTTCGCGTCAGGCTGATTCAAGATGGAACCGAAAAATGCCCTTATAGTGGGAGCCGGACACGGACTTTCTGCGTCATGCGGAAGGTTATTGCGGAGGTGTTAGGTCGATGGTAGCTGTCAACGGCAAGCCGATGTTTCCTTGTCCCGTATGTACGCAGGCGCGGGAAGTTAGGATTACAAAAAAGGACAAACCCTATCTGATTTGCGACCCCTGCGGCGTGCAAGTGTTCGTGCGAGGGCCTGCGGGAATTGAGGAATTCCGCCGCCTGCTCCAACACACCAACAACGAGGGCCTGCTTACCCGGCTGCGAGAAATGGAACGCCTTTATCGCCTCGCGTGCCCTCAGTGCGGCCACGAGTTTTGGGCCGAACCGAAGCTCATTAAGACAAGCGTATTCGACGGCGGCTTGAAAGGCTTTCGCTGTCCGAAGAAGAACTGCGACGCAATTGTCCCGTGGGAGCAGACACAATGAGAATCACGGTTATAGGAGCAATTCTAGTCGTGTTTGGAGTAGCGGCAGGCCTTTTTCTGCTCCTTGCCCTAAGTGAAGACAAGAACGGTCTTGATAACAGGCAGGACAGTGATTCCCAACAAGATCAATTTTGGCAACACGGAATGAACGCATAAGACCGACATCACGCAATGAAGACAATCATTCAATCGGAATGGCTAACGGTAACGGAGGCAGCGAACTACCTGAAGATCAAACCTCGTACATTGTTGCTCTGGGTAAGGCAAGGCAAAATGAAAGCCTTTGCACTCTCGGGCACAAAGCGCCGAGTGTGGCGGTTCCGTCAACTGGACTTAGATGCTGCCCTTCTGGAATCCTCCGTGCTACCATCCATTCCGCCATCCGTGCGCCCTGCGGAAAGGATGGGTCAATGAAAAGGGCAGCACGGCACAAAACGGGTAGTGTGGTCTTTGATAAAAGAAGGAAAACTTGGAATTTCCTGTGGTGGGAAGAAGGAAAACGCCGCTCGAAACAAATCGCCACCTTGGCAGAATGTCTAACTAAGGGGGCAGCTTGGCGAGTAGCGCAATCTTTCCAAGACTCACTGCCGGAACCGAACTTGAGCACCGTGGGAGTAATTACAGTGGGCACGCTGGTCGAACAATACAGAGCAGAGAAGATGCCGCAACGCTACAGCACGCGAAGATCGTATGAATCATGGCTGAAGAATCACATTATCCCGAAGTGGGGTGGTTCTGAGATCAAAGGCGTGCAGGCGCGTCCTGCTGAATTGTGGCTCAAATCTCTCGAACTGACACCCCGGAGTAGAGCAGCCGTTCGCGGATTGCTTCGCATCCTGTGGGATTTTGCCATGTGGCGCGGTGACGTGCCGACTCAGCGAAACCCGATGGAACTGGTCACGATCAAAGGAGCGTCGAAACGAACTAGCAAACCACGCAGTTTGACTGTGGATGAGTTTCAGCGGTTCATCGTTCACCTTGGAGAACCATTCCGCACAATTGCCCTCGTATGCGTGTGCTTCGGTTTGCGAATCAGCGAGTGCCTTGCACTGCGGTGGTCGGACGTGGATTGGCTCGAAGGGAAACTCGGCATAGAACGCGGTATCGTTCGACAGCGAATAGATGACGTGAAAACCGAAACCTCAAACGAGGCGATCACCGTCAGCCAACCCATGCTCGACACGCTCAAGCTATGGAAGCAAACGACTCAGTTCTTCGCGCGAGAGGATTGGATTTTCGCTTCCCCAACGCAGCTAGGTCGTCTGCCTTGGTCAGCCGACAGCGTTAACGATGCGTACCAGAAAGCCGCATCTGCCGCTGGAATCGTGCACGTCAGCACGCACAGCATGAGGCATACGTACCGTTCATGGCTAGACGCTGTGGGAACTCCGATAGCCGTGCAACAAAAGCTCATGCGGCACGCGGACATTCGCACAACGATGAATGTTTACGGCGGTGTTGTGACCGATGAAATGGCCGTCGCAAGCTCAAAGGTGGCAGGGTTAGCTCTTAACGGATCGCGAACAGATCGCACGGCTAGTTAAGTCCTTTGTTTTGGCGGAAGCGTGTGTGAGTCGAACACACCGGCAACATCGAAGATGCCGCCCGCCGGTTTTGAAGACCGGGACGATCACCGGACCGCATGCGCTTCCACTATTTGCTATCAATATGTTACGAAAAGTTACCGGAGTGCTGGACGCCGTTCGCCAGAACGGCCGAGCTCATAGACAAATCGCGGGTTCCGGGATCTGTCGATCCCGGAACCCGCTCCAGCTTGCAGGTCAGTTACAGCTCGCGTACGTCCCCGTGCGGCCTCAGTGGGTGGTGAACGAGATGTAGCCGTAGCTCAGCACGTTTCCAGCGATGTCATACAAGGAGGCCTGGTAGCCGATCTCCATGTAGTACGTTGCGCCGCTTCCGGTCAGGTTCGACTTGGGTTGCAGCGTGACGGTTTTGAAGTCCGCGGAGAAGGTGAGGGTCGCGGGCACCACGTTGTTCGAGGCATCGCGCAGCGTGAAGCTGTTGTTCACGTCGAACGAGGCCGGATCCATCGCTTTGCTGAACACCACTTGGACCGTGGTGGCCACCGGAACGTTCGTCTGACCGTTCGTCGGGTTCGTCGACACCACCGTGCCCGTGGTCAGATCCGTTCCCGTTCCCGTGGTGAACGACTGGGACGGGAAGCTGGACTGAGTGTTGCCGGTAATGTCTATGACTCCCGTCACGTTGATGGTGTACACCGTGCCGGTGGCCAGCGGCACCAACGGCCGCAGTTGGATGCCCTGGTCGCCGTCGTACAGCGTGGTGGTGGTTGGAATGACCGAGCTGCCCTGCTTCAACGTCACGCCTCCGATGGAAGCGCCGGAGATGGGCTCGTTGAACAGGATCTGCACGGGCGCATTGATGCCCACGCCCGTGAAGCCGCTCGGCGGACTGACCTGCTGCACGACCGGTCCGGTCGTGTCGGTCCCGGTACCCGAGTAGAAGTACACGCAGAAGTTGTTCTGCGGGTTCCCCGAGAGGTCCGTCATGTAGTAGCTGCAGAGGTAGAACTGATGGCTCGCCGTGAGGTTGGCCGTTGGCTTCAGAAAGACCGTGGTTAGATCCGCACTGAAGCTGATGGTGGTAGCCACGTAGCCTAAGGTGTAGTCGTAGAGGTACCCGTCCTGTGCGCCCGCTGGATTGACGGAGCCCGGATCCATCGGCTTGTTGAACTGCATAGCGAAGGCAGCGTTCGTGCCTACGTACTGGCTGCTGGCCACGCTGGCATTGATCACGTAGGGTGCGCTGAAATCGGCGCCCAACATGGTGGTGAAATGGGTGGTCTTGCTGGCGACGGACACTCCAGCCTCGCTGGTGACGCCGCTGATGGCGATCGTCATCGACGTGCTCGAGGGCAGTGGAGCCTGCGGAATAATCATGGTGCGGGTGTAATCGGGCGTGAAGCTGATGCTCGACGGCACCTCAGTGACCGAACCCCCACTCAACTGGATGGAACTGCCGGTGACCGACACCGGGTTGATGGCCTTGTTGAAGTTCACGCTGACGCCGGCGTTGGTCCCGATGTTGGCGGCCGTGTCCGGAGGAGCGATCGACGAAATGGTGGGCGCGGCGGTATCCGTCGTCGTGCCCGCCGTGAAGTTCAACTCGTAGGCCTGCACCGCCACGCCGTCGGTGTTGGTCACGTTGCCGCCGTAACTGACGTACGCGAAGTACTGCGATCCGGCAACCAGGTTGCTCGTGGGAGCGATGTTAATTACCTGGCCGCCGCCCACCAGCGACAACGTCGGGGTCAGGTAGGTTCCCGTGCTGTACTGGTAGAGCACCACGTTCGTGCTGTTGATCGTGCTGGCCAGCAGTGGCTGGTTGTACTCCAACTGGATGATGGTGTTCAGCGGCACATTGGTGGCGCTCGGGAACGGGTTGACCGCCTGCACGACGGCCGCCGTGTTCGTTGGAGACCCTGCCGTGGTGAACGACCCGGAGAAGGACGACAGGTAATTGCCGTAAGTGTCCTGCGCCGTCGAGTCGAGGAAGACCCCAATCGGCGTGCCGGCGCTAAGGGCCGAGCTGGGCGTGAATTCGATGCTCTGCCCGTTGCTGCCTACATTGGTGGTGCCTGAGATCACCACTCCGTTTTGTGAAATGTGCAGAGCTCCGCTGATCGTGCTGCTATTCATGGGAGCGCTGGTAAACAGGGTGATGACCGTGCTGGTGGGAACATTGGTCGCGCCGTTGCCGGGACGCATGCTGATCACAGTCGGCGCCGAGGTCAGAACCGCCGGCGTGGTGGTGAACTGGCTGGTTGTGTCGGCCAGCGCGTTCCCGGAAAGGTCGGTAATCAGGTGTGTAGCCGTGACGGTGAGGGTGGCGCCCGCGGGCAGCGTTCCGCCGTTGTAGTTAAGGACGACGGTGCGGTTGTCGCGAGAGATGGAGGTGGCCGGGTTGATCGGCACGTCGCCATTCAGCAGGTTGACGCTGCTGGCAGTGATCGTCGCCGGGTTAATGGACTTCGAGAACGTCAGCACGACTTGCGTGTTCAGGCCGGCGTTGGCGGTGCCGTTCGTGGGTGTGATGGTCACCGTCGGGGCGGTGTGGTCCGCGGTGGTCGTAGTCGTAAACGTCCATCCGCAGCAATAGGCCGGATTGCCCGCCTCGTCTGTCAGTCCGTATATGTACATACCCATCTGCGTGCTGGCCGGGTACTGGGTCAGCGGCGTGAACGTCACNNTCCCCGCCACAATCTGACTGGTGGCGTTGACGTAGACCTCGACGGTATAGGGGTTCACCGACGCCGCATTGATCAGGTTGCTCATGGTAAACGTGACCGGGCTGGTCACCGAGACGCCGGTGGCGCCGTTGACCGGGGTCGTCGAAACCAGGGTGAACGATCCGCTGCCGTATCCGGTGGTGCCCGTGGTGAACGAACTGGTAAAGGTTGTGACGGCGTTGCCTTCCGTGTCCTTAAAGCCACTTACCGACACGTTGTGCAACTTAGAAACCGCCAGCGGCGCGCTCGGAACGAACGTGAGGGTGACGCCGTCGCTGGCCAGCGTGACCGTTCCAGCGAGGGCGCTGCCGCCTGACGGCGTGACCGTGATGGAGCTGTTGGTAACCGTCGTGGGATCGATGTCGTCACTCATCACCGCCACGACCTGAGTATTGATCGGCACGCCGGTCTGCGCGTTTGCCGGACTGATGGTGCTGACCGTGGTGGCGCTTGTGTCCGAACCCGAACCCGTCACGAAGATGCTGTAGTAGGAATTGCCGTAGTTGCCGGCAACGTCGTAGTAGTACTCGCTGTATCCCACCCAGAGATAGTACGAAGTATTCGGCAGCAGTGCCGAGGTGGGCGTGATGATCGCCGTCAGCCGATCCGCGGACATGCTGACCGTGGCCGGTACGTACTGGCTGGTGGCGTTGTTGTACAACTCGACTGAGCCATAGTTGTACAACTCATTGGAGCTGCTGACGACGCTGAGCGGATTGAGGCGCTTGTTGAAGACGATGCGCGGCGCCACGTTGGTGCCGACGCCGGTCATGTTCGGCGCCGGATCCGACAGGGTCACCTGCGGGTGGAGCAAGTCGAAAGTTGGTCCGGTCGTGAAGGTGTTCGTAAGCGTGCCCGTCATTAGATTACCGGCCGTGTCTTTGACTCCGGTAATGGTCAGAGTGTAGTTGGCGCTGGCAGCCAGTAACGACAGCGTCGGCGTCAGGGTGAGCAATTGGTTGGCGTCGCTGAACGTCGGCGTAACCGTGACCGGGTTGCCGCCCGTCTTGAGCGTGATCTGGCCAATGCTGGTGGGCTGTATCGACTCGCTGAACAGAATTTGGACCGGCGCATTCACCGGGACTTGGGTCTCGGTGTTCTCCGGGCTGGTGTTGATGACCGTCGGCGGGTTAGTGTTCGCGACGAAGGCCGTCGTGAAGTAGGCATAGAAGTTTTGCTGTGGGTTGCCGGAGAGATCGGTCATGGAATAGCTCTCCAGGTAGTACTGGGTTCCGACGGCCAAGGGGCTAGTGGGTACGATGAAAATCGTGGTCTGGTCGGCGCTCCACGAAACCGTCGCAGGCACCACCCCGCCGACGCCTCCGTAGACGTTGACATTCGCAGCATTGAAGGTGCCAATGTCCATCGGCTTGCTGAACTGCATGGTGAATACGGAGTTCACCGGAACATTCGTCTGCCCGCTCAGCACGCTGCTGCTGATCACATAAGGCGCGGTGAAGTCGGGCTGCGCCGCGGTGGTGAAGTGCGTCGTTTTGGTCGCGACCGACTTGCCCGCCTCGCTCGTTACACCGCTGATGGCGACCGTCATCAGCGTGCTTGGCGGTAGCGGAGCCTGCGGCACGATCGACACGCGGGTGTAGTCGGGGCTGAAGCTGATGCTCGACGGTACTTCATTGGTCGAGCCCGCGCTCAACTGGATTGTGCTGCCGGTCACCGACACCGGATTGATGGCCTTGTTGAAGTTCACGGCAACCGAGGAGTTGGTGCCGATGTTGGTGGAGTTGTCGGTGGGCGCCAGCGACACGATCGTCGGCGCGGCGGTATCCGTCGCCGTGCCCGCCGTGAAGTTCAACTCGTANNGGTGTTGGTCACGTTGCCGCCGTAACTGACGTACGCGAAGTACTGCGATCCGGCAACCAGGTTGCTCGTGGGAGCGATGTTAATTACCTGGCCACCGCCCACCAGCGACAGCGTCGGGGTCAGGAAGGTTCCCGTGCTGTACTGGTAGAGCACCACGTTCGTGCTGTTAATCGTGCTGGCCAGCAGTGGCTGGTTGTACTCCAGCTGGATGACGGTGTTCAGCGGCACATTGGTGGCGTTCGGGAACGGGTTGACCGCCTGCACGGTGGCCGCCGTGTTTGTGGGCGATCCGGCCACGGTGAACTGCCCCGAGAAGCTCGACAGCGGGACATTGCTGGCACTGACTGCGGACGAATCCAGGTAAACCTGAATCACGTCGCCCGCATTGAACGAGGCGCCCGGCGTGAACTCAATCGCCTGCGCGTTGCTGAACAGTTGCACCGCTCCCGAAACCAGCACTCCGTTATCGGTGACGTGCAGGGCTCCGGTGATGGTGCCAGGATTCATCGCGGCGCTGGTGAACAGCGTCACCACCGTGCTGGCAGGGACATTCGTCGCGCCGTTGCCGGGACGCATCGCGACCACGGAGGGTGCGGTGCCCGAGAGCGCCGTGGTCAAAGTGAACTGGCTGCTGGTGTTCGCCAGGGCGTTGCCCGATAGATCCTGAATACCGCTGGTGAGTTCGATGGTGATGGTTGCGCCCGAGGTCCACGTGCTGCCATAAGGATTCAGGACGAGCGTGCGGTTGTCGCGGGAGATGGTGTAGCTGTAGCCGAGCGCAGTATCGCCGTTGAACAGCGCCAGCGTATTCGCAGTAATGGTGGCCGGATTGATCGATTTCGAGAAGGTCAATACCACCTGGGTGTTCAGCCCGACGTTCGTCGCGCCGTTGGCCGGCGAGATGGTCACTGTCGGGGCGGTGTGGTCCACGGTGTTCGCGGTCGTAAACGTCCATCCGCAGCAATAGGCCGGATTGCCCGCCTCGTCCGTCAACCCGTACACGTACGTGCCCATCTGCGTGTTGGCCGGGTACTGGGTCAGCGGCGTGAACGTCACTGCCGCGCCACTCACGCTGTAGGTCCCCGCCACAATCTGACTGGTGGCGTTGACGTAGACCTCGACGGTATAGGGGTTCACCGACGCCGCATTGATCAGGTTGCTCATGGTGAACGTGACTGGGCTGGTCACCGATACGCCGGTGGCGCCGTTCACTGGACTGGTCGAGACCAAAGTGAACGTTCCGCTGCCGTACCCGGTGGTGCCCGTGGTGAACGAACTGGTAAAGGTTGTAACCGCATTGCCTTCGATGTCCTTGAAGCCTCCGACGGACACGTTGTGCAACTTGGAAACCGCCAGCGGCGCGCTCGGGACGAAGGTGAGCGTGACGCCATCGCTCGCCAGGGTGACGGTTCCCGCCACTGGGCTGCCGCCCTGCGGCGTGACGGTAATCGAGCTGTTGTTAATCGTCGTGGGATCGATGTCGTCGCTCATCACCGCGACGACCTGAGTATTGATCGGCACTCCGGTCTGGGCGTTGGCTGGACTGATCGTGCTGACCGTGGTGGGATTGGTGTCGGCACTGCTTCCCGTGTAGAAGGACGTGTACGAGCCATAGCCGTAGTTGCCGGCAATGTCGGTGTCGGAGGTGAGGTAAAAGTAGTAGAGGGTATTCGGCAGAAGCGGCGCGCTGGGCGTCAGCGTCGCGCTTAAACGGTTTGCCGAAACCGTCACGGTTGCGGGAATGGTGAAAGAGCCTTCGTAATACAGGTTCAGCGCCGCGGGAATGGTTAGCCCGTTGACTGGCTCGCTGAACGTCACGTGTGGCGTCACGTTCAAACCAACCCCAAAGGCACCGTTTGGCGGATCGACGAAAGTCACAGAGGGCCCGGTTGTGTCGGTGCTGGTCCCGGTTGTGAAGCTGAAGCTGCCCGGGTTGGTCAGCGGATTGCCGGCTGTGTCGGTGACTTGCGCACTGTAACCGACGGTGTAACTGGTGCTCGCCGTCAGGGGATTGACGGGCGTAAAGGTGACGGTCTTGTCGTCGGCGGAGTAAGTGAAGTTGCCCGCCACCGCAGTGCTACCGCTCACCATCGAGAAGCCGGTCTGCGCTGTGATCGGATCAATCGGTATATTGAACTGCAAAACAACCGGTGTCCCCCCACTCGCGTTCCCATTCAGCGGGATGTTCGTGTCGCTATTGACGGGGCTGGTGCCAGTGAGGGTTGGGCCCGTCGTGTCGGTGCTGAAAGCGGTGGTGAAGTAGTATTCCGCGCCGCCAAAGTTGTTTCCGCAGGCATCCTGCACGTACGCGGCGTAGCTCCAGTACGTGTAGAACGTCCGGCCGGCTGGCAGCAATACACTGGGCGTGATCGTCGCAATCGTGCCGGAGGCATCCACGCCGATCGTGCCCGGTATTTCCAGGCCGGTGGTCGCGTCCCAGAAGAAGACAGTGGCAGGGCTCGTGTTCCCGAGCTGCGAGAGCGTGCTGCGATTCATGGGCACGCTGAACTGCACTTGAACCTGGGTATTCAGCGGCACGCTGCTGGCGCCGTTGACCGGGCTGATTTGCAGGATGGTCGGTGCGGTCGTGGTGCAAGTCATAACGTCAATTCCGTTATTGACGCTGAGCGTCTGCGATCCGGTCTGGATCTGCACCGTGCGGAAACCAGTTGCGGCGCCGGAAGTGACCAGACTCGCCGTCACACTCGTGGCGCTGTTGACGGTCACTGGACCGAACGTACCTGCTGCCGCGCCTCCCACTTTGATACCCGGGCCGAAATTGGCTTTCGTCGTTCCGGTGACCCAGTTGGTGAATGCTCCAGTCACGCTCACGCTTTCGGTTTGCGTCGGCTGAATCGTATTCGGATTGATCAGCGTTACCGCGGGTACTCCGGCGATCACGGTGAACGTTGCGGGCGCCACTTCCGAGCCCGTGGTGATGTTCACGGTGCGCGGCCCGGTGGCCGCCACGTTATCAATCGTGATCGGAACCGACGCGCTGGTCGGACCATTCACGGTCAGCGTGCCGGGCGTGATGTTGGCTCCAAAATTGACCGTCGTGGTCGGTCCGAAGTGGGTGCCGTTTCCCGTGATCACGATCGTCTCGTTCGTGCCCTGGTGCGCCGAAGCGGGATTGAGCACCGCCGTCGCTGAGCTGCCGGTGCCGGAGCCGGAGAGTGGGACCAGCAGCGGATTGGGGCTGGCGGTGTTGGTCACCGTGAGCGAGCCGACGATGGATCCGGCGATGGTCGGCGCAAACTGGATCTGGATGGTGCAGTTCTTCCCCGCCGCCAGCGTGCCGCCCGTAAGCGAGCAGGTGGTGCCACTGAGCTGGATTTGGAAATCTCCGGAGGGTACGACGCTGCTCAGGGTTACCGCGCTCGCGCTGTTGTTGGTGATCTTGACCGGTTTCGCCGTGCTGGTCGTACCTACCGCCTGCGCCGCGAAGGCCAGCTTGGCGGGGGCCACCGTCAGCGGCGCCAGCGAAGTGCCGGCCAGATTGACCAGTTGCGGGCTGTTATTGCCGGTATAGGCGACCGCGACCGATCCGCCGACGCTGCCCACAAACACAGGGTTAAACGTAATGCCGAACGTGCACGTACCGGCGGCTGCGAGCGAGCCCGGACAGGTATTGCCGACGATCGCGTAGTCGCTGCTTGCGGAAATCGTGCCGAGTGTGACCGTACTGCCACTGGTGTTGGTCACCGTGATGGTCTGGGTGGCACTGGTCCCGCCTGTTACCACTTTGAATGTGAGACTGGTCTTGCTCAGGGAAATGGGGGCGTTCGTGCTGCCCGTCGTGGTCGTGGAAAGCTTCACCACCAGCGGCAGGCCGTTGGGCGCATTGTCGGTAATGATGATGGCGCCGTTGTCGGTAGGCGATGTGGGCTGCACCTGCACGCTCACCGTGCAAAATTTCGCGTGGGCGATTGGCGTCGTCAAACAGGTTCCGGTATTGATCACGTAGTCGCTGCTTGCCGTGATAGCCGTGACGTTGATGGAGTTGGCAGTGTTGTTCGTAATCTTGAAGGTCTTCGCTGCGCTGAGCGTCCCGATCGGCACCGAAGTAAAACTGAGGCTTGTCGGCGCGGTTGTCACCGGCGCCCCGCCGGTTCCGGTGAGGCCAACAAATGCCAGCAGGTTTTTGCTGTTGTCGAATATGCTCGCCGCGCCCGAAATGGCTCCAACGAGTGTTGGCGCAAAAGAAATGTTCGCCGTGCAGGAACCGCCACCCGAGATACTGCCGCCGCAGTTGTCGGTCTCCGTGAAGTCGCCGCTCATCACAATATTGACGGCCTGAGCCGACGCGCCGCTATTGGCGATCGTCACCGGCTTGGAGCTGCTCGTCACCCCGACGATCGTTTTCGCGAAGGTCAGGCTGGCCGGTGAAACGGCGATCTGCGCAAACGAGTTTAGGCTGGCGGTCACGAACAGAGCCGACAGCAACAGGACTTTGTGAAACTGTTTGGCGACGGAAGACGCAGAAGTGTTCGCAGAGAAGGCGGTGAGGCGCATAGGGTCTCTCCTGGAGACGAGCAACAATTTTTTATTTTGCTATCTTCCGCGGAAATCGAGGGGGAGGATGGGAGACTTCCGCGAACCAACCCACGTACAGATCGGGAGTGATCTTAACAAGGGAAGCCGGAAGAATGCAATCCCGTCAAGCACTTTATTTTGTGGAAAATCCAGAAAGCTGCAACACTTTGCAACTTATTTGGCGAAACTCGGAACTTGATTGCGATCCCGCAATTTACCAGATGGCCAGATGGCTCTTGAGAGTCTAAAGTGACCACCCCGATAACCTAACTGTATCGCGTTTCCGTACGTCGGTACTCCTTAGCTGCACGAAGAAGCCCTTTGTTACACGCGTCACGCAAATAAATAATGGAGGACGGCCTGTGCCGGTCTCGACTTCCACCGCAGACGCGGCCGGGCTATCGCGCATCTTCCGCTCTCGGCCATGAATGGCAGGCCTCGCAGGTGGTGTTGGCCTTACTCTTCTGGTGGCAATCCAGGCAAACATACATGGTGATCACGCTCGTGACCTCAGACATGCGATCCATCTGGGCAACCTCACCATGACAGGTTTCGCAGTGCACTCCCGCCTCCAGATGTTTTCGGTGCGTCCAGTTCACCCCGGGGAGAACCTTATAAACGCGCACCCAGGGAATCGGTTGTCCGGACTTGGCAAACTCCGTCAGCTTCCGAATCGCAGGCTTGTTCGTGGCTACCGAGGCATGGCACGTCATGCAGGCCGTCGTTGGTGGAAAGGTCATCTGGCTCCCGGGATCCGGCCCGCCGTGGCATATCTGACATTCGAGTCCCAGGGCCAGATGCTTTTTGTGGCTGTAGGGGATGGGCTGCTCGGGAGCTGCCGGGTGCATGGGATTCTTCGCGACTTCCTGATTCACAGTCTGAGATGAGACTGCGACTGAAAAAACCAGGAGTGATGCGATCGTGAATAACAACAAAGCGACGAGACTTCCGTGTCTTGGTTTCACCGGTTTGCCTGCCAAAGTTGATATCGACTACGACTACGTTTTCCTCTTCACCACTTCTTCGATGCTGGTCCCCAAGTCTTTGAGTATCACCATGGCAGCGTTCCGCCCGGGAGCGCCCGTTACCGAACCTCCAGGATGCGTGGTCGCGCCAGTTTGATACAGGCTGGGGATCGGCATGCGATGTTGCGCCCATCCCGCCATGGGTCGCAGCGGTCCCGACTGCGACGGGCCCCAGGCGCCGCCGTGACAACTGCCGTGCCAGTTGTGCGGATTCATGCGCTCGAAGTCGAGCGGGCTGTCGACAATTTTCGCGAGAATCTTATCGTCCGTCAGATTGGGCGAAAAGCGGCGCAGGTAATTCAGGTTGGCGTCTGCAACCTGGTTCTTGATCTGGTCCCAATGCTGGGCGCCTTCCTTCAGGTCGTAGGGTTGGTATCCTAGAATCTTTACCGTGTGCATACCTGCAGGCGCGCGCGTTGGGTCTGCCACCGTGCAACATATGATATGCAGCGGCGGGTCTTCCACGTTGACGGCGCTGCGCGCAAAGTCGTAGCCAAAACGCAGGGCGCGGTCGGCGGTCGGCATAATCCCCGAGTGCACCGGAGAAATCGTGCCGCCTTCGAATGAATACTTGGGTGGTTCGGTGGTGGCGAGATTGGTAACAACGAGCGCACATTCCGCTTGCCACGTTTCCACGCCGTCAATGAAGTCCTGTCCCCACAACTGTCGCGGCGCCATGTCGACCAGTTGCTTGATATGGATGGTGGAGACCACAGCTTTCTGTGCCCGGAATGAACTGCCGTCGACGCATTCCACCCCGGCGCAGCGGCGGTTTTCAATGATGAGCCGCGCGACCGGTTTGTTGGCGAGGATCACTCCGCCGTGAGCCTCGATGAAGCGCGCCAGCGCTTCGGTCAATTTGCCCGAGCCGCCTTTGGGAAGCGGCCGGCTGTAACGCTGTTGATGGAAGATGGAGTAAGCCGATCGCCCGGTCATGGGATTCTCCGGCGGCAGGTTTCCCCACGGCGACGCCAGCATGAAGGCGCGCGAGTGGTCGTCTTCAAAATTGTCGCGAATGATTTCCCAGGCTGACATGGCAAGACGGCGCTGCCATAGTCTGCCCCTGGGATGCTCCGCCAGCCGCTCATTTACCGGCTTGCCGAAACCGATGGGCAGGAACGTGGCGGCCTCGAGAATCGGCTTCACCGATTCGTACTCTTCCATCATCCGCAGATAAGCCGCTTCGTCCTTTTTCGAAAACTTGCCGAACTCGGCCGCAGTGCGCCGCGGATCGCGCCACTGCGTGATGTGGCTGCCATCGGGAAACGGCATGTGAAAGACGGGATCGGGATGGATGTACTCGAGACCGTAGTCGCCAAGTTTCAGTTCGTCGTCGCGCATCAACGGATTGTCGAAGATCGCCGTGTGCGCGGAGGAACAGGTATCGTGCTGAAAGCCGGCCAGCAAAATCTCCGCGGTTTTTACTCCGCCGCCGAGGATGGGCCGTCCTTCCAGCACCAGGCAGCGATAGCCAGCCTTCGCCAGATAAGCTGTGGTGATCAGACTGTTGTGTCCGGCGCCGGCAACGACGATGTCAAAGCGTTCGCTGGGAACTGGGGCCGGAGTCTGTTGCCCCCAGGCGAGAGGCTGAAGAGCAAGGGGAGCCAGGGCCGCACCTTTCACAAACCCGCGTCGTGTCATCGCGCTCATCTGTCTTCCTCGGAACCACGGTCGCGGATGTTGTTCTCTCCGAAACACGCAGCCAAGAGCTGCGTATTTGAGGCGGAATCAAAATGGTTAGACAGCTGTACCACTGTCCAAGATTGGGTGTCAAGGAATTTTTCGTTCCTGCAACCCATTGTGATATAGGTACTACTTGACACAGCTCGCCCGCTATTGGTATAGCTGTCCGACCAACTATCTCTTCTGGAGGAATCCGATGAGCGCCATGACGCGACGCGGATTTGTAAAGGGAGCCGCGCTTGCTCCTCTGGCTCTGCAACCTTTCGCGCGCGGACAGCAGCAACCGACCGCGGTTCCAACCGAGCGTTTTGACGTGGTCGTCGCGGGCGCCGGACACAATAGCCTGATCGCCACCGCATACCTGGCAAAAGCGGGCTATCGCTGCCTGGTGCTGGAAGGACGGCCGCTCGTCGGGGGAGGAGTCAGAACCGAGGAGTTAACGTTGCGCGGCTTCTATCACGACACCTGCTCGGCAGCGCACAGCTTCATTCTGCAGAATCCGCTGATGCGCAATCGCGAACTCAATCTCGCCGACTACGGACTCGAATACATCGAACCCGATCCGGTCATTCACATGCCGTTTCCGGACGGTAGCTATCTTACCGAGTGGCGCGACCGCGAACGCACGATTGCGGAGTTCGCCAAATTCTCGAGAAAAGATGCCGAGGCCTACCGGAAACTTGGCCTGCAATACGCCACGGTCAAAGCCATCTTTGAGTCGGCGATGTTTACGCCCATCGGCTTTGACAAGCCGGTGAATGAGCGGCTGGCCGAGCTTCCACAGGGCAAGTTGTGGCAGCGCCGCGTGGCCATGTCGCAGTGGGAGATCGTTCGCGACAACTTTGAAGACGATCACTGCCGCGCTTTTCTGCTGGGCAGTCCGTTCACCCACCAACCGCCGCAGTATCCGATGACCGGCCGGCTCGCATACAGTGCCGTCCGCCGGCCTCCACGCTTTATTCCGAAAGGCGGATCGGGTGCGCTGACGCAGGCACTCGCTCGTTTCATCGAGGCCCACAACGGCGTGATCCTGGTCAACCAACCGGTCCAGCGGCTCATTGTGGAGGGTGGCAAATGCACCGGAGTCGAGTGCGGCGATGGCAGTTCCTATCGCGCGAAGAAGGCGGTGCTTTCCACCATCCACATCAAACAACTCGTGGATATGGCGCCTCGCGAGCTCTGGGGGGAAGACTTTCTCTTCGGAGTGGATACCTGGGAAGGAGAGATATCAGCCCTCGTCTCGCACTATGCTGCCACGGAGCCGCCGAAGTTTCCTGTAGCCGGCGGAACCATATCGCCAGTGGAAACCTGCATCATGCCAAGCTCCGAGCGGGTCCTGCGGTACGCGTACGAGTTCGCGGCCGGCAAGCTCGACGATCAAGAACCGCCTCTCGAAATCAGCTGCGCCACGATGGCCGATCCCACACGCGCGCCCGCGGGCATGCACACGGTACGCGTGATTGGCTATCATCTTTACAACCTGAAAGAGGGGCCGCAACATTGGGACAACATCAAAGACCAGGTTTCGAAGGCGCAACTGAACTACGCACGCCGTTTCGCACCGAATCTTACCGCGGATAAATTGCTTGCGTGCTTTGTCGAGAGCCCGCTCGATCTCGAGCGCATGAATCCGCACAACTGGCACGGCAGCTATCACGCGGGAGGCATGGAGCCGTCGCAGGCGGGCGCCATGCGTCCCATGCCCGGCTGGGCTCAGCATCGCATGCCCATTCCTGGCCTATATCAAACCGGCGCGACGACTCATCCTGGAGGCTCGGTCACGGGCGCGCCCGGGCGCAACGCCGCCACCGTGATGCTGAAGGATTTCGGCACGAGCATTGAAGAGGTGGCAAAGAGAGCTTGAAGGGAAACATGATTCGGTTGAGGGTGAATGGCACGGATCGTTCCTTTGACGGCGATCCCGAAATGCCGCTGCTGTGGTATCTGCGGGACGTGTTGGGACTCACCGGAACCAAGTTCGGCTGTGGCATGGCATTGTGCGGAGCTTGCACCGTCCACCAAAATGGAGATGCCATCCGGTCGTGCGTCACACCGATGAGCGCCGCGGCCGGGAGCGAGATCCGAACGATTGAAGATCTGAATAAAACTGGACTGCACCCCGTGCAGCGCGCCTGGATGCAGGTCAATGTTCCGCAATGCGGTTACTGTCAGTCGGGACAGATCATGCAAGCTGCCGCGCTGTTGAGCAAGAAACCTAATCCGACCGACCAAGACATCGAGGCAGCGATGGCCGGCAACATCTGCCGCTGCGGAACCTATCAGCGAATTCGTGCGGCCATCAAAGCTGCGGCGGAGGCAAAGCCATGATCGAGATCGTCAATGTCAGCCGGCGAGGCGTGCTGCAAGGACTGATGTCGGCGGGAGCTCTGGTGATCGCGGCGCGGTTTTATCCGGAATCGCTGCGGGCCGAGACCGCTTCTAGGGGCACGCATGCGGACGCCGCTACCCTTCATGCCAACCTGTTCGTAGGAGTAAACACGGACGGGATAGTTTACCTGGTCGCTCATCGTTCCGAGATGGGGACGACCAGCCGCACCTCTTTGCCGCTGATCGTAGCGGACGAATTGGATGCCGACTGGAAAAAAGTCAGAATCGAGCAGGCAATTGGCGATGCGCGCTACGGCTCGCAAAACACCGATGGGTCGCACTCCATCCGGGAGTTCTATCCGGCAATGCGCGAGGCCGGAGCCACGGCCCGGCTGATGTTGGTCCAGGCTGCGGCGCAGCAATGGAGTGTTCCAGCGTCAGAGTGCCACACCGATCTGCATACAGTAGTGCATCCGAAAACCGGTCGCAAAGCAGGATACGGCGAACTGGCCGCGGCTGCCTCCAAGTTGCCGGTGCCGAAGAAAGAAGAGCTGCAGTTCAAGACCAGGGGCGAGTGGCGCTACGTCGGCAAGGGGATGCCGAGCTATGACCTCGAGGATCTCTGCACCGGGAAAGCCGGCTTCGGCATGGACGCGCGGGTAGACGGCATGGTCTATGCGTCGATCGCGCGTCCGCCAGTCTTCGGCGGCAAGGTGAAATCTTATGACGACAAGGCCGCGTTGAAGGTGACCGGGGTCCGTCAGACAGTGGCCATCGACCCCTTCCAGCCTCCTCCCGCATTTCAGCCACTGGGCGGAGTCGCGGTAATCGCCGACAACACCTGGGCAGCCATGCAAGGCCGGCGGAAACTGCAGATCACTTGGGACCACGGAGCGAACGAAAGCTACAATTCCGACCAGTTCAAGAAAGAGCTGCAGGAGACGGCGCGCAAGCCGGGAAAGCTGATCCGCAACGAAGGTGATGTGGAGGCCGCGTTCGCCAAAGGTGGAAAAGTGGTGGAGGCGGACTACTACGTCCCTTTGCTGGCCCATGCCTCGATGGAACCTCCGGTCGCCCTGGCCGATTTCCGTGACGGGAAAGTAACCATCTGGGCGCCGACGCAGGATCCACAGGGAGTGCAGGAGACCGTCGCCAAGGCGGTGGGAATTGCGAAAGAGAATGTGACTTGCCACGTGACGCTGCTGGGTGGCGGCTTTGGGCGGAAGTCAAAAGCAGACTTTGTGGCCGAGGCGGCCGTGCTTTCAAAGAAAGTAGGCCGTCCAGTGAAAGTGGTCTGGAGCCGCGAAGATGACATCCAGTTCGACTACTACAACGCCGTGGCCGCGATGTACATGAAAGCGGCCTTGGACGCGAATGGCAAGCCGACCGCGTGGCTGCAACGATCGGCCTTCACGCCCATCACTTCCATCTTCGATGTGACCGCGGTTTATGGCGCGCCGCGCCACCTGCAACAAGGCTGGACCGACGTGCCGTTCGATATCCCCAACCTGCGTGTGGAAAATGGTCCGGCAAAACCGGCCGTACGCATCGGTTGGCTGCGCGCGGTGGCCAATATTTATCACGCGTTCGCGGTGCAATCCTTCACCGACGAGCTGGCGCATGCGGCGGGTCGCGATCCTCTCGAGTACTTGCTTGATTTAATTGGATCGCCGCGCATTCTGAACCTGAAGGATACAAACTATCCGAACTACGACGCGTCGTACGAAGCCTATCCCTTCGATACCGGCCGCTTACGCCGGGTAGCGGAAATCGCTGCGGAAAAGTCGGGCTGGAGAAATCGAAAACCGCGCAAGGGTATCGGATGGGGTATTGCGGTCCATCGCAGCTTCCTGACCTACGCCGCCTCGGTAGTCCAGGTCGAAGTCAGCGACAAGGGCGAGATCCGGATCCCGCGCGTGGATACAGCGGTGGATGCGGGCCTGGTCGTGAACCCGGAGTCGACGCGGGCGCAGTTCGAAGGAGCGGCCGTCTTCGGAACCAGCATTGCCCGCACTGGAGAAATTACGGTGAAGGACGGCGCGGTGGAACAGTCGAACTTCGATGACTATCCGGTGGCTCGGATCGACGAAGCCCCGCTTCACACCAATGTGTACATTGTCGACAGCAGCGCTCCGCCGGCGGGCGTGGGCGAGCCTGGGGTGCCT
The DNA here is from genome assembly GCA_003131315.1 of Acidobacteriaceae bacterium. GTDB lineage: Bacteria > Acidobacteriota > Terriglobia > Terriglobales > Acidobacteriaceae > Acidiflorens. Next base: position 53,982 of record PKUV01000154.1, on the reverse strand, counting down.
CCATTTATCCCGGCGTTTTGCAACGCCATATTCGCGGCGACCGGCAAACGGGTCCGAGAGCTGCCACTGTCGCGAAACAATCTAAGTGCTTAGCGCTTAAGGCTGGCTGGCGCAACCGAAAGGAGCACACGGGCGCGGCGGGGAAAAACATCTTGACGCAGATTTATACGACTGTATGATTAACGCACCATGCGGCTGGTACCGATTTCCATTGCCAAGGATTATCCGCGGCGCTTGACATCTCTTACACATGACATTTCTTCCGGGGCCATCTCTCAGTCGAACAAAAGGATCCAAATCATGAGCCATGAGAAAACTGTTTCGCAGGTGATTGCCGCCTCGCTTGCGCGTCACGGCGTGGAAACCGTCTTTTCTCAAAGCCTGCCATCCGCGGTGTTGTTAGCGGCGGAAGACCTGGGTCTGCGGCAGTTCACCTATCGGACGGAAAATGCGGGTGGGGCCATGGCCGATGGCTTTGCCCGAGTTTCGGGCAAGGCCGCTGTCGTGACGGCGCAAAACGGCCCGGCGGCGACCTTGCTCGTGCCTCCTCTGGCGGAAGCATTTAAATCTTCCGTACCGGTCGTCGCGCTGGTGCAGGAAGTCAACCGGCCGGCCACCGACCGCAATGCCTTCCAGGAAATCGACCACATCGACTTGTTCCGGGCCTGCGCCAAGTGGATCCGCCGGGTCACGGAACCCGACCGAGTCGAAGATTATGTCGACATGGCCTTCGCCAACGCGACCGGCGGAAGACCGGGGCCAGCTGTCCTGCTGCTGCCGGCCGATTTGTTGAACGAGAGTACCAGCGTATTTGGCCGCCAGACATGCCTGGGACGTTTCCCCCTCGACCGCGTACTGGCCGACCCCGCGCGAATTGACCAAGCGGCGGAATGGATCGCCGCAGCGAAACATCCTTTGATTTTCTCGGGCGGAGGAGTTCATCTCTCCGGTGCCACCGCCGAGTTGGCGGCACTGCAGCGGAAAGCGCATCTGCCCGTGATGACCACGGTGATGGGAAAGGGCGCGGTGGACGAACGTCATCCGCTTTCCCTGGGAGTTGGCGGAAATGTTCTGGGCCGCCTTTCGCCAAGCCGCCATTTCCGTCCGCTGATCGAGCGGGCAGACCTGGTCTTCCTGGCCGGCACTCGCACGGCGCAGAACGGCACCGATTCCTGGACGCTCCTCCCTGCCGGCGCAAAGTATATTCATCTCGACATCGACGGCGTGGAGGTTGGACGCAACTACGAGGCCTTGCGACTGGTGGGGGATGCGAAGCTGACATTGGCGGCGCTCACCGAACGGCTCGGCGGGCGCTGCAAGGCAAAACCGGAACTGGAGCGAGCCATCGCGGAAGCACGCGCGTGCAATGCCCGGGAAATCGCGGCCTTACTTCGTTCCGAGGCTGTCCCTATCCGTCCGGAACGGTTGATGGGTGACCTGCAGCAGGTCCTGACACCGGATACGATCGTCGTCGCGGACGCGAGCTACTCTACGGTCTGGATGGCATGTTATCTGCAATCGCTGGCGCCCGGGATGCGGTTCCTCACTCCCCGCGGTCTCGCAGGGCTGGGTTGGGGATTGCCGATGGCGTTGGGGGCGAAGGTTGCGCGACCCGCCAGCCCCGTACTGTGCATCACCGGCGACGGCGGTTTCGGGCACGTGTGGTCGGAGCTGGAGACGGCTCACCGCAACGGCATCTCGATCGTCGTAACCGTTCTCAACAATGGCGTGCTTGCTTATCAGAAGGACGCTGAAGATGTGAAGTTCGGACGGCACACCAGTGCTTGCGTCTTCGCTCCGGTCGATCATGCGGCCATCGCGCGGGCCTGCGGCTGCCGCGGCATTACAGTGAAGCGGCCCGGCGAATATCTGGGTGCAGTACGCGAAGCACTCGCGGCTAACGAGACAACTGTCATTGACGTTCTGACAGATCCGGAAGCTTATCCGCCGCTGACTCTTTTTGACGATCACCTAGAGTCGGTACGCAGTCAACGAACCTAGGAGCCTGTGGTGAAAGTCGATTTCCGATGGCCAGCCCCTAAAGGGGCACCTGATTTCAAGAAGTTACGGCATCGCTAAAGCGATGCCCTGATACGAATCCCACTTCCACCACGGGCTGCTAGTCCAGGAAGGGAAAGCTTCGGTCAAGTATGAACGGGATGCGTCTACACAAACGAATCGCCTTCGGCCTTCTGGCCGGGATGGTCCTGGCCGCATGCACAACCTTTGCCAGCGCTCAAACCGAACTGGTCGTTACCAACTACGGCGGATCGTTCGAAGACGGATGGCGTAAGTCTGTCGTCGAGCCGTTCGAGAAGGCGCATCCCGACATCAAGGTCAAGCTCGTCCAGAAGCTGGTGTTCGAGAGTATGGCGCTGATGCGAGCGCAGAAGAACGACGTCAGGGTTGACGTGTTCATGATGGACGAGGTGGGTGCGGCCCAGGCCACGGCAGAAGGTCTGGTTCAACCCGTGTCGCCCAAGACGGTGCCGCATCTGGCTGAACTTTATCCCGAGTTCCGGGTGGCGGACGATGCCTTCTGCAAATTCATGTTCGATGCAGCCGTGATCGCCTACAACAGTCAGCAGGTGAAACCGGCGCCCGATTCCTACAAGGATTTCTGGGACAAGAAGTACGCAGGCCGGATCGCCATCAACAATCTCGACAGCGCCACTGGGCTGAGCTTCTTCCTCATGCTGCTGAAGACGGAGGGGGCGACCATGGACAAGGTCGATCCGGCCTTTGCCGCGATGAAGCGACTCAAGCCCAGCATTCTCACTTTTCCCGAGCAGCACGCACAATTGGCGCAGTTGTTTACGCAAGGCGACATCGTGATGGCGCCATGGACCTCCGACCGTGCTCTGCTGCTCGCCAGCAAAGGCGTGCCGATAGCGTGGGCGATCCCGAAAGAAGGCGGCATCATGCAAGAAGGTGGACTGGTGATCGCCAAAGGGACCAAGCATCTCGACGCCGCTCAAAAGTATGTCGACTTCGCATTGAGCCGGGAGGCTCAGGCCGCCAATGCCAAGTACACTTTTCTCTCGCCGACCAACTCAAAAACAGTGCTCGATGCCGACACTGCGAAGAAAATCCCGAACGGGCCTCAGATGATCAAGACGTTGACGCGCCCGGATTGGAAAAAGGCAAATGAGCTTCGTCCGCAATGGATTGACCGCTGGAATCGGGAAATTACCCAATGAGAGAAAGAGGCGAGGCGCTCAAGCCATGGTTCCTGCTGGGCCCGAATCTCGTGCTCATCGGGCTCTTGATGCTGGGACCGCTCCTCCTGCTGGCCAGGATCAGCTTTGATGCCTACGAAGCTGGAAGCGGAATCATCGATACCTGGCAAATATCCAACTACACGAAGTTCCTCTTCGATCCCTTTTACCGGGAGGTTCTCTGGGGAACTCTGCTGCTCGGAGCCGAAGTCACTGCCCTGTGCCTGGTGCTCGGCTTCCCGCTGGCTTACGCGCTCTCTCGATCCCGAGGGCTGAAACGCAGCCTGCTGTACTTCTGCATCCTGATGCCGCTCCTGACCAGCACGGTAGTCCGGACTTTCGGCTGGATGATCCTGCTCGGCAATAACGGATTCATCAATCGCACACTGATGGCGCTGCATGCGATCAATCGCCCGCTGCGCCTGATGTACAACACCACGGGCGTGATTATTGCTTTGGTAGAAGTGTTGCTGCCTTTCATGGTACTGGCGCTCGACACAGCTTTGCTTAACATCAATCCGTCGCTTTACGAAGCGGCCCGGAACCTGGGAGCGCGTGGGACTCGCATCTTCCTCCGCATTACTTTGCCGTTGTCGCTGCCCGGAATAATCTCCGGTTGCGTGCTGGTATTTACCGGAGCGCTGAGCGCATTCGTCACGCCCACGCTGATTGCGGGTGCAAGGGTCAAGGTGATGTCGACCATTATCTACCAGCAGGCGATGGCGCTCCTGGATTGGCCGTTTGGAGCGGCCGTCGCCTTCATCATGCTGGCGGTCATCCTGATCCTGATGGTGGCGTCCCTGACACTGACTGAGCGGAGGCGGACGGCTTGATGAAGGGTGCGTTTCGGCTGGTCAACGGGGTTATCCTGCTCTATCTTTTGGCGCCGATCGTGGTCGTGATCGCGACCGCGTTCGGGACCAGTGCGTATCCTATCTTCCCTCCCCAAGGCTTCACCTTGAAGTGGTTCGTCCACTTCTGGAGCACGCCCGAACTCCGGGACTCCTTGCGGATCAGTGCGATGTTGAGCCTGACAAGTACGACGCTGGCGACAATCATTGGGACCGGAAGCGCGCTGGCGCTAGCGCGTCACGGAATACGCGGTAAGAGCGCGATTTCGACGATGCTGCTGTCGCCCATTCTATTTCCGGCGATCGTGCTGGCGCTAGCTTTGCTGGTGGCATTCCAAAGGATCGGTCTGGCGCAAACTTTCACTGGGCTGGTGGCGGCGCATACCTTGGTCATAACACCCTTCGTGGTTCGCCTGGCGATGGCCAGCGCGGCGGAGTTCGATCCCTCACTGGAGGAGGCCGCGCAGAACCTCGGTGCAAGCTGGCAGCGCACGTTTTTCCGGATCACCCTGCCGCTGATCCTGCCGGGCATTCTGGCCGGGGCGGTGTTCGCGTTCATCATGTCATTCGATGAGCTGGTGGTGACGTTGTTGCTGGCGGGGCCAGCGTTGCAGACGCTCCCCATCCGGATTTTCAACTATGTGCAGTACTCGAGCGACCCGACCATCTCGGCGATCTCTACCTGTCTGATCGTGGCATGGCTCGCCATCGGAATTCCGGTTTACACGCGGTTCCTGTCGGTCCGGCACTCATGAGGAGAAGAGCCCGCTAATGGCGTATCTCGCGCTCCGCAACCTCTCTAAGGTTTACGGCACGGCAACCGTCGTGAAGGACTTTGATCTGTCGGTCGAGGCCGGAGAGTTCGTGGCTCTGCTCGGGCCCTCGGGATGCGGCAAGACCACGACCCTACGCATGATTGCCGGTTTCGTGGCACCGACAAAGGGCGAGATTTGGATCAAAGATACGAACGTCACCCCCCTGCCACCACACCGGCGGAATGTGGGGCTGGTGTTTCAGAACTATGCGCTGTTTCCGCACATGACGGTGCGCGCCAATATCGAGTTCGGCCTGAAGTCCCATCACGTAGAGGCTGCGCCGATGAACAAGAGCGTCGGAAGCGTGCTTGAACTCGTAGGCCTGACTCCCTATGCAGAGCGATATCCGCGGGAACTGTCTGGCGGCCAGCAGCAGAGGGTGGCACTCGCCCGCGTGCTGGCACTCAAGCCCGATCTCTTGTTGTTTGACGAGCCGCTCTCGAATCTCGACGCCAAGCTGCGGGTGCAAATGCGGGAGGAGATTCGGCGCCTGCAACGAGAGCTGGGAGTCACCGCTCTGTTCGTTACCCACGATCAGGAAGAAGCCATGACCATGGCCGACCGGATCGTGTTGTTGGAGCGAGGCCGGATCGCGCAAGTGGGAACAGCGGAGGAGATTTACGACCACCCAAGAACTCGATTTGTCGCCGGCTTCATCGGCACGGCAAATTTTTTTGAGGGATCGATCGTCTCCGTCGCCGGCCGTAAGGTATTCCGTTGCAAGAGCGGCCTGGAAATCGAAGCCCATGCGGAAAGCAGCGATTTCGGTGCTGGGACGATTGCGGTCCGCCCAGAAAAAATCGAGTTTGTATCTCCAGACGCGACCCATGCTCAGCCGGGGGTAATCCGACAGGCAACTCAATTGGGCGCGACGATGGAGTACGCAGTTGACCTCAAGTTAGGGGATCGGGTGATTGTGCAAGAGCAAAAACGCCCCAGGGTCGCGTTGCGCCGAAGTGGTGAGCAAGTCGGGCTCACGTGGCAAGCGGCAGATACAATTTTTCTGCGGAACTGAACTTGCACTAGCTACGAAATTCAACCGGGTCACCGCCGGCGCTTTCGGTGACATCGAAGGAGAGTCGAGATGGCAGCTTTTGACGAATATGCAAAGAAGTTCCAAACCATTCGCTTGCGGCGCGAGGACGGCATTCTCGAAATGACCGTGCATACGGAGGGAGACTCTTTGCGCTGGGGACCTAGGGCCCACGCGGAACTGGAACAAGCGTTCCTTGATGTCGGGCGAGACCCCGAGAATCAGGTCATCCTTCTGACCGGCGCCGGAAAGGAATTCTCCGGTCCAGCGGTGACGCCTTCGGCGGACCGCGCTGTGCCAAAACTATCGGCTGAGCAATGGGGAAAACTAGGCAGCGAATCGCGGCGTTTCACCATGAACATGCTGAATATCGAAGTGCCGATGATCGCTGCTGTCAATGGCCCCGCGTTGCGGCATCCGGAATTGCCGCTCATGTGCGACATCGTGCTGGCGACGGACTCGGCTGCCTTTCAAGATTCGGCACATTTCGTGGGAGGACTGGTGCCGGGAGATGGTGTGCACGTTATTTTCCCCCTGCTCATGGGGCTGAACCGCGCCCGCTATTTTCTGCTCACCGGGCAAACGCTCTCGGCAACGGACGCGCTGCAAATGGGATTAGTGAACGAACTCTTGCCGGCGCCGAAGTTGCTTCCCCGGGCGTGGGAATTGGCGCGGCAACTCATGTTGCAGCCCGCTCTGAACCGGCGTTATACGCGCATCCTGCTGACCGAACATCTGCGTCGTCAGATGAATGACCTCCTGGCGTACGGACTGGCGCTCGAGGGAATGGCCATCGCGCAATAAGAAATCGATAGGAGCAACACCATGGCAAAGATCGCTTATCTCGGCGCCGGCAACATGGGACAGGGCATGATTTTGCGTCTGCTGAGCGCGGGTCATAAGGTCGCGGTCTACAACCGCAGCCCGGAAAAGACTCGTCCATTACAAGAGCGGGGAGCCAATTTTGCGGCGAGCCCGCGTGCCGCTGCGGAAGACGTGGACGCAATCTTTTCCTCGGTCAGTGACGATCAAGCCTCGCGGCTGGTTTGGACGGGACCTGAAGGTGCACTCTCTTCAAAGCTGCCGCCGCAGACGCTGGTCATCGAGTGCTCTACCCTTTCTCACGACTGGGTGATGGAACTGGCGGGAATCGTCGTGTCAAAAGGGCTGCGCTACATCGATTGCCCGGTTGCCGGCCGGCCCGACGCCGCAGCGTCAGGAGATCTCAGGCTCTTCGTAGGCGCCCATGAAGCCGATCTCAACGCGGCCGGTCCGCTCTTCCAGCCGATCTCAAAAAAGGTCTTCCATTTCGGACCAGTCGGGGCAGGAACTGCGTTCAAACTGATCTACAACCTTATGGGAGCGATCCAAGTCGCCGCCCTCGCGGAAGCGATGGTTCAGGCGGAAGGCGCGGGCATTGACCTGCACGTCGCGGCGGAAGCTTTCTCGAATGGTTTCACCGGAAGTCCCCACGTGATCCGCCACTCGGCTGTGATGGCAGAGGGGAAACGCGGACAAGCGGTCGCATTCTCTGGACGTGGCAGGCTGAAGGATTCGCTCTACGGAGTGCATCTGGCCGAGAAACTGGGACGCCAGGCAGAAATCGGCAAGGCAGCCGCACATGTCTTCGAGCAGATGGTCAACTTGGGAATGGGTGCGGCGAACGACAGTGAAGTCATCGACGCGCTACGCGCGGCCGTTGGAGTGGGATCGCACAGCCAATAAGCCGATCCCGGATTACTGAACCACTGTCTGCTCGCTGAAAGCCATCACCCATTGACCGTCGCGCTTGATCCAGACACGCGAAACGTGGATCGGCTTCGCGGTTCCGCGCTGGTGCTGCGCGGTCATCACCACGGTATCCCCGAAGTCGAACATGCGCGCCGAAACCAAAGGCACCGGCGCCGAACCAGATCCGCTCTGCTTCTGCTTGTCGAGGATCGCCATCCGGTCCGCTTTGGTGTACACATGGTCGTTGTTCGAATTGATCAGGACGAACTCGTCCGCAACATGAGGAGCCCAACCGCCGGAATCATGATGAGTGACGGCTGTCTCCAGAGCCTGCCACGAAGTGACGATTCCCTGCTCCGCGGCGTTCTTGGGTGCATAAGGCAAAGTCTTGCAGGGATTTTCGCAATCAGCCGGACCAGGCTTCGGCGGCTCTGCCTTCTCGGCGAGAGTCGCTTCGTGATAGATGAGCGCGCGCCATCCCGCCGCCTGCTTCGTCCAGACGCGCACCACGTGAACGCGTCCGCGGACCGAGGTCACGACTCCAACATCCCCGTAGGTGCGCTCCTTTACTTCGGCGCCGTTTTCATCGCCACTCGCAGGAGTGGGCAGACCCTGCAGGACCTCGGCTTTGTCCAGGGTCTTGCCCGCGGAGTCCGTCCAGGTGAAATCCTTGTCCAGAAGCGCCCCGGCGGCCTTCTTGTCCGCTTTTGCAATTGCCTGGACTAGGGTCTGGTCGGCCTGCAGGACTGCCTGCTGGTTGTCGTCCGCGGCAGCAGGCTGTGCCAGGGTGGCCCGTACTCCGCAGATAACAACCACCACGAGTGCATGGAGAATAAACCTTCTCATAATCGGTTCCTTGGCTTTAAGGATGAATGAAAGTTTGGTCGGAAGGCGCTGTGCGGACGTGGCGGCTCGACGAACTCGCGCCCTCGACCCACACCGTCTTGATATTGGCGAACTCGCGAATCCCGTACGAGCCCCTGCGCGCCCGATCTTTTCGTCGATCTGGGAATCGGACAGCGGTTCGAAGGTCTTGAGCAACTCTCCGGTTGCCGGGTTCATCGTTGCGATTGCCATTTTCCGCTTTCCCTGAAGCCACGCCTGCTTTGACTCGCGCAAATTCACAGGGGGCATCTAAAGCCCGCTGCCAAGAATGGAATCACGTACTTCAAAGCAGTATCGGGCCTCGAAGTATCGAACTTCTTGCCAGCGATGGTTTGGATCTTTCCGGTGTCGGCCTGGACAAACAGCATCGCGCCGTAAAAGCAGTTCAGCCGCCAGTTGAAAACCTCCTCCGGCAGGTCGGCGCATGCCTTACGCAATTCACGAGGGGCGATCATGAAATCGAGGCTGTAGATTTCCGCCATCAGCTTTCGTACCTGCGGGGTCGGATCCATCGAGGCGCGCCCCATCAACCGCCGGAATGAGTCATTCTCACGACTGGTGCGAAACAACGGCTCCAACAAAGCCCAAAGCACTTCTTCCAACTGAGGCTTCTTGTCATTGTCGGTCAGGCTCCGCATCCGAGCCTCACGCTCTTTCTGCAGCGGGACGGCGCGGCGATAGATGACTTCTTTGAACAGATTTTCCTTGGTCCCGAAGTGATAGGGAATGGCCCCCAGATTTACTTTCGCGGCCTGAACAATCTTACGTACCGATACGCCGTTAAATCCGTAGTCCGCGAAAAGCTTCTCAGCGGCGTCAAGCAAGCGCTCCCGGGAAGTCGGTGCGGTCTGGACTCTGGCGAACAAACTCTTGAACCTTTCCCGCGAGCGCAGCAACCCGGCTCGATTTCATACGAATGTACCATGCGGAATGTGACGTAGCCATCTTCAACTGCACCGCATCCTGGACTCATGGGACCGCTGGATTGGATCCTTCGATTGTCGTCTGTTGGCTATAAATTAACTGCCAGCGCCCGTCGCGCTTGATCCAGATTCGCATCGCCTGATACGGACTGCCGCCGGCGGTGGGCTGCTGCCGGTCGGTCATTACCGCGGCATTCCCGAAAACATGGACCACCATGGATCCGGGGATCACGGTCCCAATGTCAGTCACCGTGTTGCCCAGAGCTTGCTTACGGATAGTGGCTACCCGGTCGGCCTTGGTGAGCGGGTTGCCGTCCTCTTTCACGTTGAAGACAAACTCGTCGGCAACGTGGGATGCCCACGCATCCGCGTCACGGTGATTGACGGCATCTTCCAATCCCTCCCACGACACGACCACCGCTTGCGCGTCAACCGACGGAGCATCATAGGGCACCGTCTTGCACGGATTGTCACAGCGCGTGCCCACGGGCACCGTCGCCTGAGCCGAAGCGGTCTTTCCAAAGATCGTCGTATCCTGGTGAAGAATTATCTGCCAGCCGGACTTGTCTTTCACCCAGACCCTCACGAAGCGGACTTTCTGGGACGCCGGCTGGCTGGTGCCGGTGAGATATACGACCGTGCCATAGTCATGGGCCTTGAGGTTCGTATCACCGGCGGTGAACAAGGCCGGTTCCCGAATTAATTCTGGTTTCGTGCGCGTCTTTCCCGCCTGGTCAATCCAGGCAAAATCGTCGTGCAAGAGTGCGCCTGCCGTGGTCTTGTCAGATTTCCCGAGGGCTTGCAACAATGTGTGATCGGCTTGGAGCACCGCCTGTTCGTTCGCCCCGAGCGCAAGGCTGTCCATCCCAGCCGCCAAGAGAAATGCAAATACCGCCGCGACAACTGGACCATTGAAAGAATGCTTCACAATCAACCCCCTACAGTTGAGGAGAGGCTCCTACTTGCGTGCTGGCAGTCGCCTTCCGTGTCTATATTTTTCCCTGAAAATACAACCAAACGGGCCGCACAGGAGCGGAAGCCCACCGATGGTCTGACCTCTATACCACGTATAGCGAGGGGCTGTCAAGACGTTAAGTACTTGCTTTGATAGGTGCATTTTGTCTGGTAAGGCCACCGTACCGTAATATATTTCCTTGACATCGTCATCATAGTGATGGTACAGCTGTCAGACCGCAGGCGAAAATCGCAATCGGAATGTGCGGGACTCCGCAAGAACGGAGTCCGGCAAACAATGACCGTGGGGGCATTCGCGAGAAGGCACTTGACGAAGGTTCATACGAATGTATATATTGAGCGCCGCACCTCCACTGAAAATCGGTTTGGGTACCGCCTGACGCCATCACCGGGAGACCATATGCCATCGACAAGATTACGCATCTCCACGCGGTTGGTCCGCGTGTTAAAGGCTGTTCGGATCGCCGGAGGGAGTCTCGGCTTGCTTCTGCTGTTCTGCCTTCCGGGCTTAGCGCAAACCGACACCGGCCGCATTCTGGGTAGTGTGAAAGACCAAACCGGCGCGGCGATTAAAGGCGCAACCGTCACCATTACGGACACGCTTCGCGGCGCCACTCGCACTCTTACCACCGACGATGCCGGCGCCTATGTGGCTCCAGGTTTGCTTCCCAGTACCTACAAGGTTCGCGCGGGAGCCCCTGGCTTCAAGGTGGTGGAGCGCCCCAGCATCCAGTTGGAAGTGGCCAAGGACGCTCTCATTGACTTCAGCCTGCCGCCCGGCCAGGCCTCCGAGACCATCACGGTAACGGACGAGGCCCCCCAAGTCGAAACTACCAACGACACCCTTGGCGGCACAATCAGCAACGCGCAGATCAACGAAATGCCGCTGAATGGCCGCGACTTCCTCAACCTCGTGGTGCTGCGCCCGGGCATTCAGCGCTACCCCGGCGGCGGCCATTACTCGGTTTCGTCCAACGGCGTGCGTCCCGAGGATAACAATTTCCTCATCGATGGCTTCGACAGCAACGATCCCTACGGGGCGCAGTCAGTCATCAACGGGGTCGGCGTGCAAGGCAGCCCGGCGACCATTCTGCCCATCGACTCCATTCAGGAATTCAACGTCGAAGAAAATCCCTCGGCCGAGTATGGATGGAAACCCGGCGCCATCGTCAATATTGGATTGAAATCGGGAACCAACGGTCTGCATGGCACGGTGTATGGGTTTGAGCGCAACAGCGCGCTGGACGCGCGCAATTGGTTCAATAAGGCGGGAACTCCCCAGACTCCTCTGCGTTTGCACCAGTTCGGCGCGACTGTCGGCGGCCCCATCGTGAAGGATAAGCTGTTTTTCTTCGGCGGCTTTGAGGGGATTCACGACCTGGTGGGCAACACGTTTTCGCTGTCTAGCCCCGCGACCACTTCGCTTCCGGACGCGGGCAATTGCCCAACCGGTGTCACCGGAGACTGCGCCAATAGCATCCCCGATGCCATCCTGGGAGTCCAGGCCGCTGGCCTGCCAATCAGCTCCGTCGGTCAAAGTCTGGCGAATCTGTTTCCCACCAACACCACGGGCACTCCAAACATCGTACTGGGCTTTCCCAACACCAACAACGGCAATAATGGTCTCGCCAAGATCGACTATCACATCAACGAACGCAACACGCTCAGTGGACTCTACTTCATTGGCGGGAGCACGCAGTTTGAATCGGACCAGGCGGTTCTGAAGGCGGCTTGGATATCGGAAGCCCAGACACGTTCTCAGGTCTTTGGCGTCAACTGGACCTGGACGCCCAGCCCCACGTGGGTGAACCAAGCCAAGTTTGCTTATACCCGGCAGCGCCAGTTCATCACCACTGCCGACAGCACCGTCAATCCGACTACTTACGGCATCAACACAGGCGTGACCACCCCTCGGGACTTTGGCATGCCAGTGATTATCGTCGGCGGCTTCTACCCATTAGGGGGCAATCCCGGATTTCCATCTCTGCAGAATCCGGCATTGAATTACCAGTTTGCGGATACCGTGTCTTATATGCGCGGAAACCACGCATTCAAGTTCGGCGGTGAACTGCGGCGCGCCAGCATCAACAACATCAAGGACCGGTACGGCAAAGGACGCGTCCGCTTCGGAAAGGTTTCCGCTTTCCCCGGAGCAACTGCGTTGGAAGACCTCCTCGCCGGAACTCCCAGGGACGGACGCATTGCTGTAGGCAACACCCAACGGCACGTACACATGTGGTCGTATGCCGGCTTCTTCCAGGATGACTGGCGAATTTCACCGAGATTCACGGCGAATCTTGGGGTCCGCTACGAGTTGAACAGCGTGATGAAAGAAGATCACAACCTGTTGGGTAATTTCGATCCCAACATCGGTCTGGTGCAGGTAGGCCAGCAGATCAAATCTCCCTACAACGGCGATCACAACAACTGGGCGCCGCGCGTGGGCCTCGCCTGGGACGTGACCGGCAAGGGCAAAACCGTGCTGCGCGCCGGCGGCGGCATAGTTTATGAGATTCCGCCTTTCAACGCATTCATCGGCTACTTCGGCGTGGACAATAGCTCTACCCCTGGGATCAGCGTCATTCCCACCGGCGCGGCAGGGGTTCAGCCGGGCGGCGGTATGATCGTCGCCGGCGCCGTTGACACCCCGTTAACCGCTGGCGATTTGAATCCTGGACCGGTGTTTACGGTAAGCAACCTCAATTGCCTGAACACCCCTTGTTCCATTCTGGGAGTGAAGCGGGATCTACGAACCCCGTATGTTTCCAGTTGGAATCTGAATCTACAGCAAGCCATCACCGACAGCCTTTCGCTGCAGATTGGGTATGTCGGCAATCATGGTACGAAGCTATACAGCGTTTACGACATTAACCAGGTAAATCCGTCTCTCGATGACGGAAGTGAGCAACTTGGCCGCCCGTTCAACGCAAAGTTTCCTTTCTTGAAATTCATCAATCAACTCGGCAACGGCTACAAGTCGAGCTACCACGGCCTGCAAGCGACCTTGACCCAACGGACCAAACACGGGTTGTCGTTCATTGTCGGCTACACTTGGTCCCATGCGCTCGATCAGGTCTCGGCCAATCGTGACCCGCAGCCGCAGAATAGCCTCAATCCGGCGGCGGAGTATGGCAACAGCGATCTCAACGTTCCGCAGCGGCTAACGTTTACCATGACGTACGACATTCCGGGAAGAAAAGGATTCGCGCAAATGATGGAGGGGTGGCAGATCAACTCGATCGTCACCTTGCAGAGCGGGCAACCTTGGGGCGCCATCGACGGACAACAGAATGGCAGCGACATCAGCCTGACCGGAGAACTGGCTGACCGCTGGAATTTCACCGGCAATCCGAAAGACTTCAGTCCCTCTCCTTTTGGGCCCATTCCGTTTATTGATCCGTCCAATTTCGCTGTCGATCCGGAAACAGGGCACGTTACAGGCATTGTCCTCAACGGAAACCCAAACGGGACCAAGTGCATTGCCGCCGGCGGCAGTCAATCTGCCATCGACCAACTTGCGAATTGGGGATGCTTTATAAAGGGCTCGGGAATACTGACACCGCCAGCGGCCGGAACCTTCGGCACGATGGGCCGCAACATCTTTACCGGCCCGCACTTCCGGGATTGGCACCTGTCGGTGGTCAAGAGCTGGAAATTTGGTGAGCGGCTCACCACGCAGTTCCGCGGTGAGTTCTTCAATGTGCTCAATCATCCTAACTTCGCCAATCCCTGGGGCGCTTCTGGAACGTATGGACTTGTGGATCCGTCAGCTCCCCTCTCATTCGGCTTCGCCGGAGCCACTCCCGACGTTGCCGGCGCCAACCCGGTCATCGGCACGGGCGGTGCACGCGCGATTCAGTTGGGCTTGAAGTTTATCTTCTAGCTTCCGGCCAACGGGGGCTTGAAGGAACAGGCGAGGGCCGGATGCGTCCGGCCCTCGCGATTCGATCGCAACGCAACCGAAAGACGGGCCACGAAATGAAGCACGAAACCCGGCCGCCGACACGCCGGCAGTTCCTGCAACGCGTGGCGACAGGAGCGAGTGCCGCGCTGATCGGCTCCGCGTTGCCGGCCTGGGCCGATCACCATCCGCATCCCACCCCACAAAGCCTTCCCTACCTCGATCGCAATTCCTATAGCAAGAATACCGATGTGATCGCGCACATTCTTCCCGGTGAGGAGCGCGGCGGAAAAATGCAGTTCATGGCGATCGGCAACCGTCGCTATTTGCTGCAGCAGGGCGACGTTATCGACATCAGCGATCTGCGCCAGCCAGAGATGTACAACAAAGCCGGTTTCGAGGGAATGCAGCTGCAGGTCGCTTACAACAACAAGCTGAAGAAATGGATCCTGATGACCGGCGCCCAGGCGCCAATCACCGATTCCACGCCGCAAGCCCCGATGGGGAAGTACGACGACCCACATCTCGCCGATCGATGGAGAAATTACAAAGGGCTACGCGGTGTCCGCTTCTACGACGCAAGCGATCCTGCGAAAATCGCGAAGCTCTCGGAGTTCAGCACCGGCGCCACGGGATCGGGTACCCATCGCAATTACTACGATGGCGGGCGGTACGCTTATCTCGACACTGCGCCCGACGACACTTTCATCCACCAGCCCTCCTACTTCCGGCCTCTTGTGAACGGCAACATGGTTGTCGACGTTTCCGATCCGGCGAATCCCAAAGAAGTCTCGATGTGGTGGGTACCCGGTTCGCGCATGGGCGAGGAGGCTGAGTACGACGAGTGGATATGGTCAAAGTTAGTTCCGCCGAAAGTCGCGGGCGATCGGACGCCGTTCGCGGGACTGCACGGCCCGGTGTACGTTCCCAAGAAACTGGAAGACGGCGGTAACCGGGGTTACGGCGCGTGGGGATGCTTTGGCTTGGTCATTCACGATCTCTCCGATCCCAAAAATTGGAAAAAGATCGGACAGTTCGAACCGCCTCCGCAGTATGGAGGAATGGGAATCGCGTTCCACACGATCTGGTGCGGTATGCTCGATCGCGGTTTCGTGATCGCGAATGGCGAAACCACAAACTCCGACTGCAACCAGATTGATCTGCCGGTCTGGGTAATCGATATTCGCGATGAAACTCGGCCGACCCCGGTGGCCATGTTTCCCTTCCCCGTGCCGCCGCCCAACGCTCCCTATCGCGATTTTTGTTTCAAGCGCGGGCGCTTTGGAGCGCACAATCCGCCGCACCTGAAGGCTCCCGGCAAGATCGTTCCGGGATTCATTGCCTACGCCTACTTCAACGCAGGCCTGCGTTGTTATGACATCGCGAATCCCTATCGTCCGGAGGAAGTCGGGTATTTCGTTCCTCCGCAAGGCGGCGACCTGAGCAAGTTCGGCACTGGAGACCGCACGGTTAGCAACGTTCTCGTGGAATGGGACCGCAAGGTGATTTACGTGGCGGCCGACACCGGCATTTATGTGCTGAGTTGCCCGAATCTCGGGAAACCGATTCTCGATCCGATGCCGGTCCGCGAGTGGTCGCTGCCGCGATTGAATGAAGGGGCAGTTTAGATCTTCTGAAGGCAGGAGGTTTCCATGACGAATCACTCGACTCGCCGCCAGTTCCTCCACAGTGCAGCAACCGGGGCTCTGGCGCTCGCCGCCTCCTCCACTCGGGCAACCGCTAAAGCGGAAAAGCCTTCTTTGCCCTTGCCAGGCGGCGATCTCAACCTGCTCACCGATCCGCGCTTCACGGTAGGAGCGAAGTTCCGCATGGGGCAGTTCATCCAGAAGGGGGCCGATCCCAAAGCGGCGGAAGCTATTTTTCGCAGCCTCACCGATCTCGAACCGCAACCTTGGGTGGATGCCTGGTCGCGACTCGCCCAGCCCCTGGAAACCCAGGGCGCAACTCTGGAAGCGCAAGGCAAGACAGAAGAAGCCAGTGCTGCGTTTCAGAAAGCTTCTTTTTATTACGGAATCGCCAAATTCCCGGTCATCAATCATCCCGCCAAGCAGGCCGCGTATCGCAAATGCATCGAGACGTTTTTGAAGGCGGCGCGCTACCTCGACCCGCCGCTGGAGCGGGTAGCCATTCCATTTGAAGGCAAGGAGATCGTCGGATATCTGAGATTGCCGAAAGGCATCTCCAGACCTCCGGTCGTCATTGCTACCGGTGGAGTGGATGTTTACAAAGAAGAACGCGAAAACTCCGACCTGTTGGATGCAGGCCTTGCGGCCTTCGCGACCGACATGCCGGGGAACGGAGAATGTCCGCTGTGGTACACCGCAGATGCCGAGCGCTTCTACACGGCAATCATTGACTACCTGGTGAAGCGCGATGACGTGGACGGACAGCGCCTTGGAATCCTCGGCCGCAGCTATGGCGGATATTGGGGCGGCAAGATGGCGTACGTCGAGAGCAAGCGCCTCCGCGCCGCGGTGGACTGGGGCGGACCAATTCACTACACTTTCCAGGAACCCTGGCTGCGAGGCCTGAAGGACGACAAGCTGTACCTGTGGTCGATTCTGGATTCGATGATCTACGCCAATCACGTGAAGGACTTCGACGAACTGCTGCGGCAAGCACCGACGCTGTCACTCAAGGCCCAGGGCTGGTTCAATAAACCGGCCGCCCCCCTGCTGGCCGTCAATGGTGCAAAGGATGGCTGGATCACCATTCAGGACGCCTATATCCTGCTGGAAAGCGGCGATCCCAAAGCAGCGCGCGTCTATCCGGAAGGCGGCCACATGGGAGGCGATCCGGGGGCCAACAAGCTGGTGATGAACTGGCTGAGGGCACAGCTTCTTCGCTAAGGATCAATATGAAATTCTGGCAAGTGTGTTTGTGGGTCGGAGTTGTTGCCGCCAACACGGGCGTTCTGCTCGCGCAAACCCCGAGTCTCCAGCCCATTCGGGTAGTTCTGCTTTATCCCCACCTCCCGATCGTCGTTGGACAAGCGCATGGCACATTTACCAAGTATGGCGTCGAAGTGCAAACCGAAACCGTGCCGGCATCCAACGCGCTGCGCGACGAACTGGCAAGCGGGAAGGCTGACCTTGCTCACGCCGCAGCCGACAATGCAGTGGCCATGGTGGAAACCGCGGGCGCCGACGTAGTAATCGTCCTCGGAGGCGAAGGCTCAGTGAATGAACTGGTGGCACAGCCGGGCATCCATTCGATTGGGCAGTTGCGCGGCAAAACCGTGATCGTGGACGCGCCCAATACCGCCTACGCCCTGCAGCTAAAGAAGATCCTGCTCAGCAGTGGGCTCAAAGCGGGCGTGGATTACGAAATCAAGCCGGTAGGAGCCACTCCGCTGCGGCTGGCAGCGATGCTGGAAAACAAGAACTATGCCGCTTCGATGCTCGGGCCTCCGACATCGGTCCAAGCCAAAACTGCTGGCTTCGTCAGCCTAGCCTCCACCAAGGACCTGATTGGACCGTACCAGGCGACGGGGGCATTCGTACGGTCTGCATGGGCGAAGGATCATGCCGATGTGCTGGTCCGCTATTTGGCTGCCTACGTCGAAGCTCAGCGTTGGCTGCTCTCGCCGGCAAACAAGCAACCGGTTCTCGAACTCCTCGCGAAGCAGTGGCACCTGTCCGCGACGGAAGCAGCCGAGACCTACGACCTCATGACCAAGAACGGCTGGTATGAAGAAGACGCACGCTTCGATATCGATGGCTTCAAGAACGTGCTGAAGTTACGAGCGGAAGTGGAAGGCCAGTGGGGCGGAACGCCGCCAGCAGCAGATAAGTATTTCGATCTCTCCTACTACCAGCGGGCGTTGGCGAAACTGAAGCCGTGAAACCTTCCCCCCTCCGCGTTTACGCGCTCTGATAAAGCTTCGTAAGCACGAATTCGCGATGTCCCAGCGCCTCGGCGGAGGTGAGGCGGCCGTTGCACGTGCGGATCATGATGTCGATCAACCGATCGCCAGCTTGGTCCAGAGTCATCTCGCGCCGCAGAATGCCGGAGACATCCAAGTCCACGTGTTCTGCCATGGTCCGCGCCGTCTTCGGGTTGGCCGTGAGCTTAATCACCGGCTCGATGGCATTGCCGATGATGTTGCCTTGCCCCGTAGGGAACAGATGCACGACAAAACCCGCGGCCGCCTGCAGAGTGATACATTCCGCAGCCGCGGAAGACGTATCCATGTAATACAACCCCGCGCCTTTGGCCGGCGGCGCCGCCGGCTTTAAGACATCGATGAATTTGGTTTTCCGGCCAATCTTCTGCAGATTGCCAAACGCCTTCTCCTCGATCGTCGTCAAGCCGCCGGCGATGTTTCCTTTGGTCGGCTGCGATTCCGACAAGTCGTTCGTCTTGTGACGGTCGATCACTTCCTGGTAGGCATTGAAGACCTGCATGAACTTGGCTCCCACCTCAGGCGTGGCTGCGCGACTCGCGCATACCGCCTCGGCGCCCGTGATTTCCGAGGTTTCCCCAAAACAAGTCGTCACTCCCAAAGGATCGAGCTTATCGATCAGATTCCCCACTGTGGGACAGGAGGCGAGGCCGGAGGTAGTATCGCTTTCTCCGCATTTTACGGAAATAAAAAGATCTTCGATCGGACAAGGTTCGCGCTGCTTCTCCGTCGCCCATTGTACGAATTCGCGGGCTTGGCGCGATGCGGAGGCGATTGTGCCGATGTCGCCATTGCCCTCGATGGAAAATCCGGCCACCGGCTTACCCGTCTGCGCGATGCCGTCAACGATGCGTCCTGTCCAACCGGGTTCGATGCCGATCACCACGCAGGCCGCAACATTGGGGTTGGAGCCGGTACCAATCAAGGTGCGGAAGAACAATTCCAGATCTTCGCCGAACTGCAGCCGGCCGTAAGCATGCGGAAGAGCCATCGTGCCCTTGATGTTATTGGCGACCGCTTCCGCCGCGGCGTTCGACAAATCGTCGAGCGGGAGAACGATTACATGATTGCGAATTCCTACCCGGCCATTTTCGCGGCGAAACCCGTAGAACCGATGCGCTCCCATGATTACCACCTTTTCGTCTTCAGGTTATGAATATGAACGTGACGCCCCTGCGCGATGTCGGCCACGGTGCGCCCCACGTCGTGGCCGTATTTCAGGACCGTGTCGCCGGACTTGAGATCTCTGAGCGCGATCTTGTGCCCGAGCGGAACCGCTTCGAGAGACTTCAGAGTTATGGTCTCGTCGGTTTCCATGATCCAACCTGTCAGGTCTTTTCCGGACTTTACATCTTCCACAACCACGACGCCGACCGTATCGGCCTTGTCGTGAACGATGAAATCGGTAGCCATTCTGTTTCTACCCCCGTGAGAAATTGATGCAAATCGGTTCGCGTGCACACTTCAAGCGCCACGCTCGCTCCCGGCAAGCAGCCGCGTGACTTCGGTTGCAGCTTCGGTGACTTCGGCGCGAATAATCTTCTCTGCCAGATCTGCGTCTCCAACCTTGATGGCGGCGAGCATCGCGCGCAGGTTCCGAATGCTCTCCTTCCAGCGTCCGGCGGAGCGTTGCGGGTGACTCAGACCCAAAGCGCGCCAGCGCCAGATGCGGCCGTGCAAGGTGGCGATCATTAAGGACAAGGTTTCGCTGCCGGCGCCTTCGAAGAGCACATCGTAAAAACTGTTTTTGGCCTCAAGAATCGGCTCCGGATCGCCGCTCTTGTACGCGTCGGAGGTCCGGTCCAGCGCCTTCTCCAGCTTCCGGATCAGCGTGTGGTTCGCGTTTTCGACGAACAATCGTGCGGCCAGTCCCTCGAGCACCGCGCGGATCGAATACAGATCCTTGGACTCGGCCAACGTCAACTCCCGGACCACTGGACCCTTGTTGGGGATCATGGCAATGAGCCCTTCGGACTCGAGCTGGCGCAGGGCCTCGCGGATCACCGTACGCGAGACCCCCATCATGCCGATTAATTCGCGCTCCACCAGACGGGCTCCAGGCACCAGGCGTCCGGTAATAATCGACTGCCGCAGCTCGTCGAGCACCTGGCGGCGCAGAGGTGCGGCAGACCTGGGAATGGGGGGGAGGGCCGCCTTACCCGGAATGGCGCTTGACTGCACCGTCATACCGTAATACCGTACTATGAGATTTGAGATTGCGCAAGCGCACTTATCTTAATATTCCGTATTCGCAAAAGAGGACTCTATGAGCGCAGATCCCGTCCAGGTCGGTATCATCGGACTCGGCCGCTGGGCCAAGGTGCTGACCCGTGCCGCCGCCAAGTCCGATCAGGTCAAGATCATTGCCGGTTTTAGCCGTTCGGAGGAGAAACGTCAGGCGTTTCAGCAGGAACTGGGCGTCCCGGCGGCATCCAGTCTGGAGGCGTTGCTCTCCGACCCTAAGATTAAGGGCGTGATTCTCACCATCCCCAATGAGCAGCACCTCCCGGTCGCCGCCCAGGTAGCCAAGGCCGGCAAACACGTCTACACCGAGAAGCCCATCGCCAGCACTCTTGAAGAAGGCCTGGAAATCGCCGCGCTCGAGAAGAGATATGGAATTACCGTCACCGTGGGACATAGCGCGCGACTGATGGCCGGAATCCAGAAGATTCGTGCCGCTATCGACGCCGGCGAGTTGGGACGAGTCGCATTCATGGAGGCCAATTTTTCCAACGAACGCGCCCTGGAACTGACGCCGAAGACCTGGCGTTGGTATAAGGACAAAGCGCCCGGCGGCCCTCTCTCGCAACTCGCGATTCACCAGTTCGACGTGTTGCATTACCTGGGGGGCGATGTGCTGGAGGCCAGTTCCATGGCTTCCAGGCTCTCTCCCGTGGGCGCGGAAGTGGACGATCAGTCGATGACCTTGATCAAGTTCGCCGACGGTAAAGTAGGCTACGTTGGATCATGCTGGACTTCTCCCGGAATTTTCGCGGTGCGGGTGTTCGGTTCCAAAGGATTGATGCATTACGAAATCGATTTCGGCACCTGGGATACTCCCGGCAAGCTGCACCTCTCATCGACCCTGTACATTCAGCGCGGCAAAGACGGCTACGGAAAGCGCGAAGAATTGCAGGTTCCAGAAAGCAACATGTTCCGCGCCGAACTGGAGATGTTTGCCCAGAGCTGCAGAACCGGCAAACCGAACGAACTGAATGCGCACAACGGGAATGTTGCCGTGGCCGTGGTTTATGCTGCATTGCGCTCGATCGAACGCAACGGCCAGTATGTACGCTTGGCCGACGTGATGGAGGACGCCCGCGAGCGCGTCGCTCACAGGAGCCCTCATGGTGTCTAGCCGGTACTTCATCGATCTGACGCAACCGGAAATCGCCGCCCAGTTGAAGAAGAATCCGCTGGTGATTCTGCCCCAGGGCAGCGTCGAGCAACACGGGGCGCACCTGCCAACCGGAACCGACATTTTTGCCGCCAACGTGATCGCCCATGCCATCGCGGAACGCATGGATGGACTTGTGCTGCCCGGCGGTCCACTCGGCGTCACTCCTCTGCACATGTCCTACGAAGGCACGATCACGCTGACTCCGGAAACTTACATCCGGCTGGTCACAGAGACTTGCGCCTCCACCGCACAACACGGTGCGAAATACCTGCTCATCCTCAACTGGCACGAACTGAACATTCCCGCACTCGCCTTAGCTGCCGAATCCCTGCATCGCGAATATGGAATGACTGTGCTTACTGTGCAGGCCTGCTTTGTCGCCGAAGATATGTTCGGCAAAGAGTGCAACGGACTAACTCACGGCGGCGAGATCGAAGCCCTGGCCGTGCTTGCTTGTCGCCCTGAACTGGTGCACCTGGATCGCATTGAAAACGCATCCGACCAGCAGCACGGTCGCAAGATGGATCACCTGCGACGCACCCGAAGCTATCAACCGGTGCTGACGGACGTCCGCTCCATCGCGCCCACCGGTTGGTACGGCAGCCCGCAAAACGCCACGGTGGAGAAGAGCGGCAAAATGGTGAACACCATCGCCGACGCCATTGCCAAGGATGCCGCGGAGATCTTCAAACAACTGGACCTCATCCAGGGCGGAGTACGAGAAGTCAAACAGTTGAACCAGGCAGGCTGATGGCACGCGTCTACACACAGGCGGAGGCAAAACGTCTCGGTCTTCCCGGGCGCAAGTCCCTGGAAATTGTGTCGGGGAAAACGGGCGCACGCGGAGTGACCTTGCGGCTGGCGGAGATTCCCGTCTCCGAACCCAGGGAAACACCGCGCGGACCGCATCACCACTACGATTTCGAAGAATGCATCTTCGTGCTGTCGGGCCAAGGCGTCACTTACGCCGACAGCGGCGAGTACCAACTCAACCCCGGCGACACTATCCTCATCCCTCCCGGCGAAAAGCACGTCACTCGCAACACCGGCGGCACTCCGCTTTTGCTTTTGTGCTTCTTCCCCGTTTCCGACATCACCGGAGGAACCGAGGAACCTCTCTCCCCCAAGGGGCCGGCAAAACCATGACTGCTGACGTGCTTTGTCTGCGCCCGGAAGCCGATTTCGAGCGGGTGGGAGCCTTACCGCCCTCCTCGCTTAAGGTGTCTTACCGCGCGCCTGCGGACGCAGATGTTCCAGTCCTCATGAAGCGGGCCCAAGCGCTGGTCATTCCCGCCGTTGGCCCGAAGCTCTCCCCTTCTCTGTTCGAAGGAACCACGGTGAAGTTGGTGCAAATTACCGGCGCAGGCCTCGACCGTCTTGACCAACCCACTTTGCAGCGTCTCGGCATACCGGTCGCGAATGTCCCGGGTGGAAGCAACAGCGCGGTGGCAGAATACGCTGTCACTGCCGCTTCGGTCCTGCTTCGAAGATTCGCTTGGGCGGATGCCGAAATTCGGAGTGGAAATTACGCATCGTTTCGCGCGCGCATGATTGCCGGCAACCTGGCTGGACTCGACGGTCTGCTCGTCGGCGTCGTAGGTCTCGGCATCATCGGACAGACGGTCGCCGAGGCGTTTCACAAGCGGGGATGCCGCCTCTGCTATTACGATCCGGTTCCGCGCGACCTGCAAGCCGCGCAGGCGCTCGGAGCGCAGCCGCTCTCATTGGAGGAACTGCTCCAAACCTCCGATGTGGTCACTCTCCACGTGCCCCTGCTGCCGGCAACCCATGGACTCATCGGCGACCGTGAACTCCAGGCGATGAAAAGCGGAGCAGTTCTGATCCAGGCTTCGCGTGGTGGCATTGTGGACGAAGAAGTACTGGCGCGGCATTTGATCTCCGGCCATCTTGGCGGCGCGGCCGTCGACGTCTACTCGAGTGAGCCACCCGCGCCCGGAAACCCTCTGCTGGCCCTCGACGGAGACGCGGCACGACGGCTTTTGTTTACCCCGCACATCGCAGGTGTCACCCGGCAGTCTTCCGCATTCCTGTATTGGTCCGCGTGGCGCAATGTAGAGCGGGTACTCATCGCAATGGAACCGCCCCTGAACCGGGCGTATTGATTCCGGCTGGTTCGATACCTGGCCATCGCAGGGATGAGCCATCGCAAGAAGGAGAAGAGGATTCATGCCGCAGCGTCGACCCTGGTACACCGTCCTCTACCTGCAGGTGCTGCTGGCGATTGGACTCGGAATTCTTGTCGGACATTTCTTTCCCAACCTCGGCATAGCCCTGAAACCACTCGGGGATGGTTACGTCGCGCTCATCAAGATGATGATCGCGCCGGTGGTGTTCTGCATTGTGGTTCAGGGGATCGCCTCCATGTCCGACCTCAAGAAGGTCGGGCGCGTGGGCGTAAAAGCGCTGGTCTATTTCGAACTGGTCTCTACCTTTGCGCTGGTCATAGGCATCCTGGTCGCCCAGTTTGTTCAACCCGGCAAAGGCCTCAATATCGATCCTGCAACCTTCGATCCCAAAGCCGTATCCGGGTTCATCGGACACGCCAGGGAACTGGGAATCGTTCCCTGGCTTGAGGCCATCGTCCCGAGCACCTTTGTCGATGCTTTCGCTCGCGGCGACGTGCTCCAGGTGCTCTTTCTCGCGATCCTTTCCGGCTTCGCCATTTCTCTTATGGGCGAATTGGGCCAGCGCGTGAATCACGCCATCGGTCTCGCGGGTAAAGTTTTCTTCGGCATCATCCGGATCGTCGTGCGGGCCGCTCCTATTGGCGCGTTCGGCGCGATCGCTTTCACCGTGGGGCGTTACAACATGGGATCGCTCTCGAATCTGGCCAAACTGATCGGCACCTTTTATCTGACCAGTGCAATCTTCGTATTGCTGGTACTGGGGACCATCGCGAGAATGACAGGATTCTCGATTCTGCGTTTCCTGGCTTACATCAAGGATGAGCTCTTGATTGTCCTGGGGACGAGTTCTTCCGAGACCGTACTTCCTAACATGATGGAGAAACTGGAGCGCCTCGGCGCCTCGCGCTCGGTGGTCGGCCTGGTCTTCCCCACCGGCTACAGCTTCAATACCGACGGTACCAACATTTATTTGACGCTGGCCGTGTTGTTTCTGGCGCAGGCTACTAATATTCACCTCACCTTGGGACAGGAACTCCGCATTCTGCTGTTTGCCATGATTGCCTCCAAAGGCAGCTCAGGAGTGACCGGCACAGGATTCGTCACACTGGCTGCCACGCTGGCCGTGGTTCCCGATATCCCCATGCAAACCCTGGCGCTTTTGCTGGGCATCGACAAGTTCATGAGCGAATGCCGCGCGCTGACCAATGTCGTGGGCAACGGCGTCGCAACCCTTGTAGTCAGCCGGTGGGAAGGTGAGCTGGACATGGCCAAAACACGGCAGATTATGGAAAACCGGCTGCCTGCCCCACCGCCTGCCGACGATGAGGCCGTTGGTTGACGCATCCGCACAACGTTGAACATTCAGCACGACGATGCCTGCGACTTATGTCACAGGCACGATCTGGGGGCAGGTCTGGCAGTTGCGTCACACGTTTCTGCTTTAGATCGGCTGAGTGGGCACAATTTTGGGCACGGCGGGGATGCTCGTGAAAAAAGACAGCAGCGGAATCTCTGCTATTTTCCTCAAACGACTAGGGTAAAATTGGTCGGGGAGAGAGGATTTGAACCTCCGACCCCCTGGTCCCGAAGTAAGGAGTTTAGTCTGTAACTGATTGGTCTGGTTGCGCTTACGAATCAGTGATGGAGACTGGAATGCGCCCTTGCGCCCTACCGGTGCGTTTCAATGAACAGCAGAATCGTCAGGACAACTCTGGGCACCGTCCCGCTGTTGACTAGGCTGAGGGCACATGCTCACGATGCTCCCAAGATAAAGAGGGATGTAATCTCGAACCCGTCCGCCACCGGGCACCGAGATCGGGCCGAGAATCTGCCGACAAAGCCGAGGTGGCTGTTTTTCTCGTGCAAGAGTTCTACTCCGCGAGTCTGGCGTCGACCTACATAGACGTGTCGCTCGCAGACCAGAAAATCGGCCCGCTCGACCCGTAACCAACAAACTCTGCCTAGATGACTCTGGCAACCAATTCCAAGATTTGCTATTTAGGGAAAGCAGGAGAGGTGCTGCCCAACATGTTCGGCGCATTGTGATCGTTGAAGGCGCTATTGTAGGGAATGTCAATTTTCCAAACTGCGAGCCTAAAGTGATGCCCGTTCTCGTGACTTCTTTGCGGGAGCCAACACGATCAGGGCGACTGTGCCTCTCGAAAATCCCAAAAGATCTGAGCGGATGCGAACTATACTTCCTTCCGAAGTCTGTCCATGCCAATTTTTCTGGCCGCACTTCTCGTCGTCCTGTGTTTGATCATCCGCTCACGCAGTGATCTCCAATTTCAAAATCCGGCGCTGCGGCACCAAATCAACGTGCTTCGTCGCTGGTCAAAGAAACGCCCGAAGTTGACTTCGGGGGATCGATTCTTCTGGGTCTGTCTATCACGCCTTTGGCGCGATTGGCGCTCGACGTTGGTCATTGTTAAGCGCGAAACGGTCGTGGCTTGGCATCGCAAGGCCTTTCGCCTGTTTTGGACTTGGAAGTTTCGGCACGGACAACTCGGACGCCCCGTCATTGCATGCGAGACCCGAGATCTGATCCGGAAGATGTGCCGGGAGAATCCCGGTTGGGGTGCACCACGCATTCACGGCGAGCTGCTCAAACTCGGTATCGACATCGGCGAGACCAGTGTCGGCAAATACATGGTGCGCTGCCGTAAACCGCCCTCTCAGATTTGGCGCACATTCCTGGAGAACCACGCCTCGCAGCTCGTCTCCATCGATTTCTTCACTGTCCCTACGATCCGTTTCCACATCCTTTACGTGTTTCTGGTATTGGCCCATGATCGTCGCCGCATTATTCACTTTAATGTGACCAGACGCCCGACCGCCGAGTGGACTGGACAGCAACTGCGGGAAGCATTTCCCTTTGACCAACTCCCGTGCTACCTGCTGCGGGACCGGAACGCGATCTTCGGCAATGACTTCAGAGAACACGTGCGAAACATGGGAATAGAGGAGGTGCTCTCTACGCCTCGATCACCATGGCAGCGAGCCTATGTGGAGCGAGTGATTGGATCCATTCGGCGCGAGTGTCTCGACCATGTGATCGTGTTCCATGAAAGTTCACTACGCCGAACCCTCGCTTCCTATTTTTACTACTACCACCGATCCAGAACGCATCTGTCCCTGGGGAAAGACTCGCCCGAGCCACGCCCGATTGAGCCGCCCGGAATTGGGCCAGTCATGGCGGTGCCTCAGGTCGGTGGGCTGCACCACCGCTACGAACGACGAGCCGCGTGAAACAGCCAGAGTCTGTGTTCGATTTCTGCTCGGTCTCTTGAAATCTGTGTAATGAACTGTGCTCACTTGCTCACGCATGCCCTTTGAATTTCTTTCACAGACTCGAATGAGTGACAAACCGCTCGTGAGATTCACGGTTCCTCGGGCAACAGCACCCGCTAGTGCCCGACAGGGTTTTCGTTAGGGACAGTCGGGACGATCAGCGAATGTCCCGGAGAAATTGGATTTTTGTCGCTGATGGCTAGACCGTGCTGGTTGCGGACAAGCACCGGTTCCGCGATGTCGCAAAAAGAGCATCCGTTCATGAAAAACAGTCTAACATTCTGCCAAGTTTCTCTAAATTCTCTTTCTGCCACGCGCTACACTGACCTAAGTAATATAGTGACACTGCGAAAGGAGCTTTCAGTCATGCCGGTTGGAGATTCGAGAAGGCGTTGCGTGGGACGAATCGTCCTCGTCCTTACGTTGGCTCTCTCCTGCGCCACCTCGCTGCATGCACAGGAAAAATCGACAGGCGATTGCGTGCCCAGCTTTCCCTTCAAGGAGTCCTGGTGGGGTGCAGACGCGGCCTACTCGATTCCCTTGCTGGACGGGCGCTCTGTCTGGATCTTCGGGGACACTTTGTATGGCGACAGGAGGGTTGTTGAGGCTAGCGACCCTCGCATGGTGCGCAACAGCATCGGAATCTCGACCTGCAGCGACAGCGGCTGGAAGCTCGAATACGTGATCCGCCACGGCGACAAAGGGCAACCCCAGGACTTCTTTCAGGCGCAGCACAAAAGCACCTGGTACTGGGCCCTTGACGGATTTCTCTATAAGGATGACTTGTGGGTGACTCTGCTCTGCGTTCGCAGTTCACCAAAGACAACGTCGGCTGCAATGGGCTTTGAAACCTGCGGAACCGACCTGGCGAAGATTTCTGGTCTTGAAAATGATCCGCAGCGGTGGAGCGTAAAGTACTTCCCGCTCGTCCCTGACGGCGTTCACGCTTATCCTTCCGCCACGGCCGTTGTAGAAGGCGAGTACGTTTACATTTTCGCGCTGCTCGAAGCAGATTCACGCCCGATGCTGATGACGCGCATCCCGCTGCATGGTCTCGACGCCCCGGCAGAGCACTTGCAGTACCTTTCCAAGAACGGCTCTTGGAAGGCGGGCCTGAAGCCGGCCGACGCCATGCACGTCATGAAGCACGGAAATACTGAAATGACGGTGCGGTATCACCCGCTCTTAAAGGAGTGGGTTGCGGTGCTGAATTACCCGAATCTCTTCTCCGACAAGATCGTGACCCGCACCTCACCCCAAATTACAGGTCCGTGGAGCGCGGACAAGGTGGTCTATCGTATCCCGGAGCTGCAGAAAAGCTATGCGGGATATGACAAGGACACCTTTTGTTATGCCGCCAAGGAACATCCCGAATTTCGGCGGCCCGGTTCCCTCCTTATTACATACGCTTGCAACACGATGAACGTGCAGAAAATCACGACTGAGCTGGATATCTACTTTCCGAAAGTCGTGCGCGTTCCCTTCCCTTGACCGATGGTCAGTCCCATTCCCACCAGCGTTCGGAGCGCTCTTTATGCGGATGCGGAACGGTGAGGCGCACGGTCAGGGTCTGGTGCGGCAAAAGCGTGACCCGCAGCGGATTTGTGGGTATGGCGCCCAGCGCTTCGGTCTCGGTCAGGCTCGTCTCTTCCGCGGCCGTGATCTTTAGCGGCGTTCTTAACTCGGTGACGGCTTTATTGCCGGCGATTTCCTGCAGGCGCACGATGTAATGCTCGGGGTTGCCGTCCGAGCTCGGTTTGAACGCCAGCAACACGACGTTATCTGCGGTCAGCGAGAAGTACGAACCTTGCGGCTGCGCCGGAGCCATACCTCCACCCAACTCTGCCGCAATCAACGGTACGTCAAACGAAGTGCCTTCGCGGTAGCAAGCAACCGGATTCAGGTCGCCGTCCTCAGAGCTGAGAGAAAAGCGGTACCACGACTGCGGTGGCAGTCCGGGCTCGACGGTGGAGAAATTGACCATGCCCAGATCGCGCGTATCGCCCTGGTCCTGTTTGCGCATGACAGAAACGCGGACTGTGTTGAGGAACGTGTTGGCTCCTTTTGCGTTCGGCAGGCTGGGCAGGTGGTTAAAGAAGGGCTCACGTTCTGAGAGAGTGACGTGGATCGTCCGTCCGTCGGATTGGCCTACGAGCACGAGCGAATGCTGGGCGACGGCGGCATCAGTTCGCGCGCCGGGAAGGTAGTCCTCAGGGATGCGGTGATATCCAATGCCGTCTTCCACCCACACCTGGGCTGCCCCCTGAAAATGAAACGGCAAGTTGAAAGAGTAATATTCGCCAGGCTGATTGCTGGCGACAAACGGCATGCGTTCGCGGTCGAGGAGATTAGCAAACTCGATGCGCTTCATTTCGCGAGGAAGCGTGATCTGTGTTTCCGGCCACAGGCTTCCCGGGCGCTGCACGATGATGCGATCGAAGAGCGGACCACGTTCTACATGGACAGCGACTTGCGCCGCGCCGATGGGCAGACTCGACCATGCTGTCCAACGCAGCAACTGGGACGCAGCCTTGTCGCCTCCGGCATCGATCAGCTCCCGCTGCAGTTGCTTGTCATAAATGCTGACGACGGCTCCGTCCGAAGAACGTACGCGAACGCGATAGAAGGGATTTTCGATCGTGGTTGATGCGGCAGGCTTTTCTTCCGTGGCCGCTTTCGTGCTTTCGGGCGCGGCATTGCCCGCCTTGGCCTCAATCAGATAACTCTTGTTTCCGAACGCGGGAATATCCGTGGCGGCAAACTCGATTTCATCGGGCGACACGCGCTGAATAGCGACTGGCTGTCCCGTGACGACGTCGCGCAGAATGACATCTTCTTTCGACTTGAGGCTTGCCAAGTCGGTACGTTGCCAACTCAGAGGATTGAAGACAACCACCGTTCTCTTTCCGGCTGGCTGCTGCGAAAACAGCGTCTGCAAGCCGGAATTGATGAGCTTGCGAATGTCTTCTTCACCGCCGCTCGTGTAGCTGACGTATTCGCTGTTTTGCCGCTCGATTTCCGCCCGAGACATGAGTTTGGGCCAGCCCACCTGTCCGGAGCCCGAGTGTTCGTCGTACTTGAACAGCTTGATTCGCGTGTCCTCGAGGTTGCCGGAAGGCAGGCTGGTGAAGTTGCGGAACGTGAGCAGACTCCAAATCAACTCGGCAACCGGCGTGTGATCCTGCAGCCAGCGCGCCTGCGCACTGATTGTCGGCGAGTTCAACTTCACCTCCGCCCAGAGGCCGCTCCAGTCGCCCGCGTACGACGGGAACTTGTCGTTGCCGTATTGCGCTTCCATGTGATGAAAGAACTCGGCAGGCGTGCAGACGACAATCTTCGGCTGTTTCCCGGCCTCGTTCCATTCACGCACCGCCGGCAACAACTGCGTCTCTTCCTCATTACTGGAGACAAAATCGTGGAGGTGAAGCACCAGGGCCGCGTCGTAGGGATAGCCGGCTTTTGCGTACTTGTCCAGAAGCTTGTCGATGCCGCGCTGCATGATCTCGAGTTTCGGGAGACCTTCCCACTCCTTGGGATAGAAGTGTTCCTGGGTATAGGGTTCACGCGCCCCTGGGTCGAGATAGTAGTCGGCGAAGGCCTCAGTGTAGCCACCGAAGCGGCTCTGCGTCTGCCAGGTCAAAACGCGGCTGCCGTCCGGCGATTGCCAATAAAAAGGATCACGCCCCGGACTCAGCGAGGTTCCTCCGCCGATGAACAAGTTTGAGCCATTTACAAAATAATGGACGCCGCTGCGCGCCAGAACCTGAGGCAGGCGGAGCGTAAAGCCGGGAACATCATCCATCATGGCGAAGTCGGTTTTGATGCCCAACCGCTTCTCCACGTCCTTCATGTCATAGGTGAGGCGGTTGAGTTGCTCCGCGCCCATGAACTCGGTGTGCATGCTGCCGAACACAGCCGAGACTTGAATCTGTCCTTTATTGACGAGGTCAACGAAGTCCTTGATCTGCTGCGGATCGCTCGTACGCGCCAGCCATTCGCGAATCTGCCAGACGCTCTCGATGGTCCAGCGAAACTCGGGGTCGCGCTTGGCGTTGGCGATCACCTCGTCAATGTGCGGCTTTAGTTTTGGCAGAACCTCTTCTGGAGGTGCGATGAAACCCAGGTCCCAATGGCTGGAGGGCATTACGTAGATGGTTTGGATGGAATGCTTCGCTTGTGCTTCGGAGGTTGACCCGTCGTTTGTTTGCCCGAGCCCAGACGCAGCGAGCACCAGCAGCAGGAGTGCGCCAGTAGTAATCTTGATCAATCCCGTTCCTCCGCGCGCCTCCGCAAAAAGATAGACCTCAGAGGAGAATTCAGCGGCGGCAACGATTCATCGCTGCCGCCGCTGGAGCAAACCGCCACTCAGAATATGAGCTTGAGGGAGAATTGCGTCTGGCGCGAAGTGCCATTCCCAATCTGGCTTCCATTGGCGTCGGCGACCGTTTGACCGGTAATGCCGAATTTGGGATTAGGCACTCGCAACTGGGTAATGGGATCCAGCGAACAAGTCGCAGGTTTAAACGGCGGCCCGGCCGACGACGGGGCAACGCCCGTGCAAATTCCACCGTCGGGGTTAGCGAAATTGGGATGATTCAGGATGTTGAAAATATCCGCCCGGAATTGCACCTTTATTCGCTCCGTTATCGGAAAATTCTTCATTACCGACATGTCCCACTGGAAGAATCCAGGACCGCGGAGAGCATTACGCCCCACGTTCCCGAGATTGTCTCCCCAGCTGCCGTCGTAGCCCGTCGGAACTGAGAACGCGTTGATGTTATAGCCACCGTTCGGCCAGTTCGCCTTCGAGACGAGTGGCTGTCCCTGAACGTAGTTGGGCCGCATAGGGATACCAAAGAAGCCGCTTACAAGTTGAATGTTTGTGGGGAGACCTGAGCGGGTCTGGAAAATGCTGGATGTTTCCCACCCACCAAGGAAGCCGCGAACCAGCGAGTTCGACCCTCTCATTTCCGGCAGGCTATAAACCGCGCTGGCAGTGAAATTGTGCCGCACGTCCCAGTCTCCGCTGCCACGGTCGAGGCTCAGATTAAAAGGATCGGAAAAGCCCCCGAACACGTTGACCAGGTCATCGATTTCGTGCGACCAAGTGTAGTTCGCCTCAAGAGTCAGCTTTCCGAGATTGCGGCGCAGCTGCACTTGGAGCGCATTGTAAGTGGACGAGAGGGTGTCGGCATCGTAGTTTTCATTGGCAAAACCCGACAGGGTGCGCGCAGCAGTCACCGTGTTTGCGGGATTGAGATTGACCGCGGCGAAGTTTACGCCGGCCTGCATGTGCTGAGTCTTATTTCCCGTGTAGTTGACGCTCAGGATCGTATTTGGGGCCACCTCCTGCTGGATTCCGAACAACCAGTTCGTGGAATAAGCGTCCCTGGGGTGTTGTGGAAATATGGATACGTTTTGCGTTCCGGGAATCAGTGGTGGGTTGGGGGAAGGATAGGCTATCGAGAAGGGCGGATTGGCAAAGATCGCCTGAAAGACATTCACGTTGTAACTCGAGAGCGCGGGAACGTTGCTAACCAGGCCAAAGCCGAACTGCATCGGCAGGTAGAACAACCCGCCGTAGCCATGTACAACCGTCTTTCCCGTTCCGTACGGATCCCACGCGAATCCGACCCGTGGCGCAAAGTCTTTTTTCGGCGCAGTGTATGCGGGCTGGCTGGCAGGCAGTAACGCTTGCGTAGCAAAATCGAAATTCTGCTCCTGATTGTGCCGCTCGTGCCACACCGTGTTGTAGTCGTAGCGAAGCCCCAGGTTCAGCGTAAGCCTGCGCGTCACTTTCCAGTCATCCTGCAGATAGAAATCCCAATTGGAATTTTGGATACCAACAAAGTTCGGAAATCCATTCTTTGCCAAAACGAATGTATTGCCAGTCTCCAGATCGCCAAAGCTGCCAAAATAGTAAGTCTGCTGCGGACGCAACCACTCATTGAGCTGATTGGCGCGAATCTGGGTGCCGAATTTTAGGGTATGCTTTCGCACCGTCTTTGTTACGTTATCGAACACTTCAAACACGTTGTAGGGAGTGACCTGGTTAAACGTGTTCGGTCCAGGCAGCGAACCTAAGTTGGTGAAAAAGCCGGTAAATCCGACCAGCGGCGTAGGGGTATTAGAGTTCGTGTCGGAATAGAACCGGTTGATCGAAACACCGAATTGATTCAGAAGTGTCGAACCGAAGGTATGGGTCTCGTCAATCTTCGCCAATTGAGTTCTCAGAGCCTGGGGCGAAACTTGCCCTTCGTTCAGACCTAAAGTGTCCGTGGTCAAGGAGTCGTTGATGTTGTACCGGAACATGACCTGGTCTTTGGACGAGATGTTGTAGTCCAGCCTGACCGACCCAGTATCTTCGCGGAGAATATTGGGAAAAACGCCGGGATCATAAACCAGGTCCGCCCCGGCGCCTGGAGTCGGATCAATCGTACCGGGGACCGCGCACGAAGCAGGAGCGGGAATGGCCGTGCAACCGGCCGGCAGAGGCGCCATTTGTGCCAAGACGGGCTGCATATTCGCCTGGAACTGCGAACGAACGTAGGCGCTCGGAATCTCGTAAAGAGAGTTGAAGGACGTGACGTGGGTTCGATCGCCCTCATAGTTCACAAAGAAAAAGAGCTTATTCTTGACGATCGGACCAGAGAAGTTGCCCCCGAATTGATTGAGCCGCAGGGGTTGCCTCGCACCTACGGGTTCGAAGTAGTCCCTCGAGTCCAGAGCATCGTTGCGCAGAAATTCGAACACCGTCCCGTGATACTGATTGGCTCCGGACTTCGTGATGATGTTCATCTGTGGACCCAGCGAGTGCCCAGTCTGGGCGCTATAGCCGCTATTGGTAAAGTCGATTTCCTGGATGCTGTCAACGCTCGAACGCGTGACACGTGCTTGTTCCTGCCCTTCGGTATCCAGGAAGCCGTTAATGTCGCCGCGCGAAGCATTCTGCCCGTCGACCGTAATATTGAGCCCGGTGAAGATGTTTTCCATGCCGTTGACACTGCCCTGGAAAAACCCGGTCGAGCCCACTGATCCCGGAGCGATTTCCAGAAAGTCACTGACGTCTCTCCCGTTGACAGGGAGATTGGCGATCTGGGTAGCGTTCAGCGTCGTTCCCGTAGCACTCGACTCTGTATCGACCGTCGTCACCGTACCGGTAACTTCCACTTTCTGCTGAGTACCTGCCACCGCCAGCGCCAGAGTCACATGGACCGTTGCACCCACGTTCAGCACGACTTGCTGACTCATGGTCTCTGCGAAGCCGCTCGCCTTCGCTGAGACCACGTAAGTTCCAAACGGCAACGCGGAGCTGACAAAGCTGCCGCTGCTATCGGTGTCGAACGTTTTCTCATTCGCCGTCCCGACGTTCTTGACGGCGATCTTGGCGTGAGGGACTAACGCGCCCGATGGGTCGGTTACCGTGCCAGTGATCGTGCCGGTATCGAATTGCGCCATTGCCGGAAGCGCCAGCGCGCAGAGTAGAAGTACCGCCACTCCGATTTGCCACTTATTGCAGTTCAACATAACGTCCCCCTCGACGTGGATTGGCGCACCGAGCATCAAGGCTTGGTGGCGCGTGCCGGTCGTTTCTTTTCGATGGTCTTCCCAGCGGAAAGCTCTAGCTCCGGCTTATTGAGTTTCATGCGCAAACTGTCGCGGATCTCCAAGTCCTGGCGCAACAGGCCCTCGGCATATTCCAGATCCTCCAGCACCGCTTTGCGGGCGCCCGCCGCGTCACGCTTGGCGACCAGGCGGAAGATACGTTCATGGCGCCGAAAATTTCCGGCAAAATTCTCGATTAAGTACAACGTGCGGCGGCGTCCTTCGGCCAGCGCGCCATACATCATGCGCAACATCGCTTCCACGGCAACGTTCTTGGAGGCCTGCGCAAGTTCTTCGTGCAAAGACATTTCGAACGCCATGTATTGTTCTGGACGGTCAAAACTCGCCTTCATTCCGCGAACCGCTGCGTCCATGCGGACAATATCTTCTTTCGTGGCCCGGCGAGCCGCTAGCGCCGCCACATCCGGCTCCAGGATCTTGCGCAGTTCAAAGAGCTCCAGATATTTGACCTCCTGGAGCAGCAGCATCCACTGAAATTGCTTGCCTACAGCGCGGCCGAGCGACGATTGAATATACGTTCCATACCCGGGACGGGCCTTGATCAGGCCGAGGAACATTAAACCCTTAAGCACTTCGCGCAGAGAACTGCGGCTGACGCCGAGCATCGCAGCCAGTTTGGGTTCGGAGGGAAGACGGCTGCCGACGCGCAGTTCACCGCATCGAATCAGTCCTTCGATGCGGCGGGAAACTGTCTCCATGACGGTTTCGCGCTTAACGGTTTCGCCGGGTACGGAGTGAGAGGTCGCCACTTAGTAGATCCAAGTTTGCTATCGCAGAGTTTGTCCGACAAACTTAGAGTTTGTCAAGACAAAAAAGGTGGCCCCCTGTAGAATTCCGCGGGCTACGATTTTTGGGAGAAAATCTACATTGATCTATATTTACTGCGCCCAGGACGCGATCCACCTTCGATGCAACCCGTTTTTTTTTTAAATTGACACCGATTGACTGGAAGGACTATGTTCCATTGTCGGACAAACGGTTGTCAGGCCGTCGGCGATCGAACCAGCGGTTCGAGCCGTTGATCTTGGACCAGTTAACCCATTGGACCATGAAGATGCGCCCTCTCATACCGCTCGCACATTTCCACACATTTGCCGAGGGCCTCGACCATCCCGAAGGACTAGCGTTCGACGCCGACGGCGTCCTCTGGGCGGGTGGTGAACTGGGGCAGGTCTACCGCATCGGACCGAACCGGCGCGTTCGAGAAGTTGCCCGTATGGGCGGCTTTTGCCTGGGTCTGACATTTTCTCGCGCCCAGGAACTCTACGTCTGCAACTTCAAATTGCCAGCCCTGGTTCGCATGAATCGAAAGGGTCGCATCCTCGATTCGTGGAACCGCTGCGGCAATCGCAAGTTCAAGACGCCGAATTTCTCCGTCTTCGACTCGGAAGGCAATCTCTACTTCTCCGACTCAGGCGACTGGGAAGAGGCAAACGGCTGCGTGTATCGCCTGCGCAAGAGCGGTCGCGTGGACTTGTTCGCCACGGATCTTGCTTTTGCTAACGGCTTGTCGCTCAGCGCCGACGAGCGGCACCTCTACGTAGTCCAAAGCACGCGCGACAACGTTTTGGAAATCCAGATTCGCGCTGACGGCACCGCCGCAAAGCCCCGAATTTATGCTTCCGGACTGGCGCGCGTTCCGGACGGCGCAGCCTTCGACGCGGCCGGAAATCTATACGTCACCTGCTATGCTTCCGACAACATTTACAGGGTTTCTGCTCGCGGAAAGGTTCAGTTGCTGGCATACGATCCCGCCGGGACTATGATTGCGCGCCCCACGAACATTGCGTTCGGCGGAGCGGATTTTGATCAGATGTTTTTTGCCAATCTTGGCCGCTGGCACGTGTGCCAAGTGCCGGCCGGTGTGAAGGGACAACTATTGGCCAACCAGCGATAGCGCTGGCATAGAGTTCTTTTATGAAAATCACAGATGTTCGCTGGACTCCGGCATTCATTCCGATCGAAAGCCCTCTACGTTATGCCTTCGGCGCCCACCCGGGTTTTTCACGAATTATCATTGAGGTTGAGACCGACGAAGGGCTCTTGGGCCTGGGCGAATGCTACGGCGGCGCCAGCCGCGAAGGCCAACTCGCAGAGATGCGTCCGTTGCTGATCGGCGAAGACCCGATGCAATTGGAACGAATCCGATGGAAGCTCGCCGCACCCAGCTCCCTGAAGTTGTTCGGGCACGTTCTCGGATTTGCGGGACTGGAGTTCGCATGCCTCGATCTGCAAGGACAAATACTAGGCAAACCAGTTTGCGAGATTATCGGCGGAAAGTTCCGCGACGAAATCGATTTTTCCGCGTACCTCTTTTACCGCTACCCCAACGAGAAGGGGAATGGCGAGATCTCCAACCATGATCAGATGGTGGCTTTCGCGAAGGAAGTCGTCAAGAAGTACGGATTCCAAACCCTTAAGTACAAGAATGGGGTAATGCCGCCGGATGAAGAAATCGAGACCTTTGTTGCATTGCGCGAAGCCTTTCCCCGTCACCGCATCCGGCTCGACCCGAATGCCGCATGGTCGGTTACAACGGCAGTTCGCGTAGCGCGGAAATTGCATGATTATGACGTGGAGTACCTCGAAGACCCCGTCTGGGGCATGCGGGCAATGGCGCGGGTCAATGCGAAAGCTCCCTGGATCACGCTGGCGTCCAACATGTCGGTGTTCGCGTTCGAGGACCTTGTTCCGAACGCAGTGATGAATATTCTCGACGTCGTGCTCCTCGACCCGCACTGGTACGGAGGCATCGCGCGCGCGCGGTTGGCCGGTCAGCTGTGTGAAGCCATGGGCGTCGATGTCGGCATGCACAGTGGAGCCGAATTCGGCGTATCACAGGCCGCCATGCTGCATTTAGCGGCGTCGCTCCCGAATCTCATTGCGGCTCCTGACTCGCATTATCACCACCTCACCGATGACGTCATCGCGGGAGGAAAGCTCAAGTTTGCGGGTGGAAAGATGCGAGTTCCGAAAGGACCGGGTCTCGGCGTGAAACTCGATCGCGACAAACTGGCCAAGTATCACGAACTTTCAAAGAAACGCGCG
Source organism: Acidobacteriaceae bacterium (assembly GCA_003131315.1). Classification (GTDB taxonomy): domain Bacteria; phylum Acidobacteriota; class Terriglobia; order Terriglobales; family Acidobacteriaceae; genus Acidiflorens. Next base: position 16,213 of record PKUV01000154.1, on the reverse strand, counting down.
ATGGGATCGTGGATTGAAGACCCTCATCGGCCTGGGGTCATCACGTATCAACCGAAGTGGTAATGGTTGAATGTGCTGGGGTCTGAACGGGAACGACTGATGAATCTGCGCAAAACGTGGTTGTTGCTGGTGCTTGGGATCGCCTGCATTCCATGCCTCGCGGAAGAACGCACGATCTGGCGAATCGGTACGTTCGATCACGCATCCGGAGAATTCCGCCCCAGTTCCGCCAACTACAGCGATCCGAAATCTGATCCGGTCTATCGAGTGGGCAAGAGCAAGGACAGTGAAGACTGGCAGCGATTTCAACCTGGCCCGGCCAACGGAATGGCCGGCGGCCGTGAGCATCCTTTCACGATCCTGTTCGACTTAGGCGCGTCTCTGACCGGCGTCTTTCACTTGAAGATCGCCATCCTGTATGAGACTCCTCGCCTTTCACACCTGCGCCTCAGTCTCAATGGTCATACCGGAGTGTTCTATTTCCACCCACAACTCGACTACGGTGCCGGCGATTGGGAAGGTACGTTTGTTCCGCAGACGTCAAGCGACAGCAAAACAATCGACCTGCCTGCAGACTGGCTTCGCCAGACCGGCAACCAGTTAGTGCTCACGGCGCTCGATGATCCCGCGACCGTCGAAAATTCTCTCGGTTCGATTGCCCTCGGACACACCGGCCTGGTTTATGACGCGCTGGAACTGACACAGGATTCAGCGGCAATCTACGCGCATGATCGCCTCACCGCCGAAGTGCAGCCAACCATTTTCTACAGAAGTTCTCGCACGGGACTCTCCGAAGTGGTCGAAGTCTATTCGTCATTTGCCGCAATGCCAGCCGAGTGGCTGGCCACTCTTCGCGTCGGAAGCAAAGAGTACCGGCAGCAGATCAAGTCTACGAACGCGTTTGGCGAAAACCTCGTTGCATTCGACGTTCCGGAGTGGCAGGGCACAATACAAGGCGCTTTCGAAATCAAGACCGCAAGCGCGGCTCGTAGCTTTCCCCTAGACTTAGCCCCGGCCAAGAAGTGGACCGTGTTCATTGTCCCGCATGAACACCTTGACGTAGGCTTTACCGACTATTCTGCCAAAGTCGCAGAGCTGCACTCCCAGGCGCTGGACGGCGTGATCGACCTGATGCGAGATGTACCCGATTTCCGCTGGACCATCGACGGATACTGGGTGGTGGATCAGTTCATGCACGGCCGATCGCCCGAGCGCGGGAGCGAACTGCTGCGATTGATCAAGGAAGGCAAGATCACGGTGCCACCACAGTTTGCCAATCAGCACACTGGGGTTGCGTCACTCGAGGGTTTGGCCCGCTCGCTCTACGACTCCCACGCGTTTGCCAATCAGCACGATTTCAAACTGGGCGCGGCGCACATCACGGATGTGCCGTCCTATTCCTGGTCGTACGCATCCATCCTCCACGATGCAGGCGTGAAGTACTTCGCGGCTGCGGCCAACTCCTGGCGCGCGCCCGGAATGCTACAGGCGCGTTGGAATGAAAAGTCCCCTTTCTACTGGGAAGGGCCCGATGGAGGCCGCGTGCTGATGTGGTACTCACGCGCCTACCTGCAAACCGCGACGTTATTTGGAACGCCGCCTCGCCTGGCAGCAGTGCGCGATTCCCTGCCCGTCTTTCTGCAGGCGTATTCCGGCCAGCGTTACAAGGCGAATGCCGCCATTATCTTCGGAACACAACTCGAGAACACTATACTCAGCAAGGACCAAGCCTACCTTCGCGGCGAGTGGCAGAAGCAATATGCGTGGCCGCGCCTGGAGTATTCCAATTTCGCCGAGGCATTGGGAGAGATCGAAAAGCAATTCGGATCGGAGATTCCTGTCTACCGCGGCGATCTCGGACCTTATTGGGAAGACGGCTTCGCCTCAGCCAGCAGACCTACAGCCCTGCATCGGCAGAATCAACAGCGCGTGCTTTCTGCGGAAAAGCTAGCAACCATTCCCGCGCTTCTGAATTCTGAGCTCCGACCCGACCCCCGGCCGCTTTCGCAAGCCTGGGACAACATGCTGCTCTTCGACGAGCACACATGGACCTACGTGGGCGCAACGACGCAACCGGAAAACGAACAGACCGAAAAGCAACTTGCACTCAAGAGTGCCCGCACCACAGAAGGAGAACGCGAGATTACCGAGTCCTTGCAACGGAGTTGGGCGCAGCTTGAATCGTTTCTTGGGCCAAAAGATGCGTCGGTCGTGGTCTTCAATCCCCTCAACTGGCGCCGCAGCGGAATGGTGACATTCGACTTGCAGGACGGCCTCGGCATATTTGACGCGACCGGGAACCCGGTGCCCTATGAAGTCATCAGCGTCGCCAAAAGTACGCCGCTTCCGGGGTTCGGCGGAGGATACCGTCGCGTCCGCTTCTTGGCGGACGGTATTCCGGGACTGGGCTACAAATTGTTCGCGTTGCGAAACGTGACGGATGGCCACGGCACGGATTCCTCGGACAAGGCGATCGCTGGAAATACTTTTGAAAATCCGTACTACCGAATTACAGTCGATCCTTCGTCGGGCGCGATCGGCAAGATCTGGGACAAAGAACTTAACCGTGAACTAGTGGATTCCGCGAGCCCGTTCCGTTTCGGAGCGTATCTTTACGTGACTGGCGCCGACGACATGCCGAACAACAGTTTGTATCGCTACGGCGCCACGCTGAAACCACCGGCATTGTCGCCTGCCGTCTCCAGCCACGGTCGCTTGCTGGGAGCAAAGCAGGTGCCGTTCGGAACAATCATCACGATGGAAGCGTCCGCTCCCAACACTCCAACGATTCGGCTGGAAATCACACTCTACGACGCAAAGAAACAGATTGACCTCGCCTATCATCTGCACAAGGAAGCGACGATCAAGAAAGAAGCGGTTTACATCGCGTTTCCCTTCGCCGCGAACAATCCCGAATTCGGGTATGACACGCAGAACGGATGGGTGAACCCCGCCAAGGACGAATTGCAGGGTGGAAGCCACGAGTGGTATGTCGTGCAACATTGGGCTGCGATACACGATTCCGGATTCATGGCCGCTGTGATTCCGCATGATGCTCCTCTGGTGAATTTTGGTGACATCGTCCGCGGCAACTGGCCGACAGAATTCCGCCCGAAGTCGGCAACCATTTTTTCCTGGCTGATGAGCAACTATTGGGGCACGAACTTCGCGCCACAGCAGGGAGGAGACTTCAGCTTTCGCTACAGCCTGGTAAGCGGACGAGCGCTTGATCCCGCAAGCCTCACCCGCCTTGGCAACGAAGCGATGACGCCGCTCGAGGTCGATCAGGTTGGCAGCGCTACCGCACCCGGCAAGTTGCCAAGCGAAGCGGCTAGCCTGCTCGAAGTCGACAACCCCGCCATTACCGTCTCAACCTGGAAGCTAGCTGAAGATGGCAAAGGAAGCATTCTCCGACTACAAGAAATAGCGGGACAGCCACAAGCCGTCGACATTCGCAGCGCGTATCTCAAAATGAACCGGGTGTGGCGATGTTCCCTGCTCGAAGATGATTTGCAGGAGATCGTGGCCGGCGCCCACGATTTCCGCATCGACATCAAACCATTCGAAATTGTGACCCTCCGCTTGCAAACCACGCCAGATCTTCCCAAGGAGTCATCTAACTCAAAATGAGGCGCTCGCATGAACATCAGCTTCAGGGATAAAGTCGTTGTCGTTACCGGCGGAGCCATGGGAATTGGCGAGGCAACTGCCCGCGCATTCGCGGAACTGGGCGCCGGAGTTGCCATTCTCGATGTCAATGCAGACGCCGCCCGAAAAACGGCCAACGATCTCAGCAAGACATCGCGAGCCCAATCCTACCAATGCAATGTTGGCTCTCCTTCCGAAGTTGAGCAGGCCGTCACGTCGGTGATTCGCGACTTCGGTGGAATCGATGTGCTCATCAGTAACGCCGGTATTCAGCGCTACGGCGATGTCATCCAGACAACAGAAGAGTTATGGGACGAAGTGATGGCGGTCAACCTGAAAGGTTGCTTCCATGCGGCCAAGCATGTGGTGCCGAGCATGAAACAACGCGGCGGTGGAGCTATCGTCGTCGTCGGCTCCGTGCAGTGTTTCACTGCGGTTGGTAATTCAGCAGCATACGTTACCGCCAAGCACGCCCTGCTCGGACTCGTGCGGGCGATGTCTCTCGATTACGCACAACGGAATATTCGCGTGAACTGTGTCTGTCCGGGGGCTATCGATACTCCGATGCTGCGGTGGGCAGCCGGGCTTGATGCCAACCCTGAGAAGGTGCTCGCCACCTGCGACCGTATGCATGCTCTCGGCCGCATGGGGAAACCAGAAGAGGTTGCTTCCGCGATCGCGTTTCTTGCCAGTGATTGGGCTTCATTCATTACCGGTGCCGCTTTGATGGTAGATGGGGGAATGCTGGTGCCAACCGGCGGCATGGGCTTTCAAGAGGGCGGCACCGGCGCTGCCACCAAGAATTAGGAGAGCATGGTGCAACTGAAGGACAGAGTCGCGATCATCACTGGCGCGGGCGCGGGCATCGGACGCGCGTGCTGTCTGTTGTTTGCCGCGGAGGGCGCAAAGGTTGTCGCCGTTGATCTCGATCACGCTTCTCTCGATTCCGTGAGCACTGACGTCCGGCGGGCTGGAGGCGCAATCCTCGCGATTCAAGCGGATGTCTCGCGCGCTGCGGATGTCGAACGCATTGTCTCGGCCGCCTGCGACGCTTTTTCTACGGTCCATATCCTGTTCAACAACGCCGGCATTGTGACTCACGGCAAGATCCATCAGACGGCGGAAGCCGACTGGGACCGTGCCATGACCGTCAACGTCAAAAGCATGTATCTGATGTCACGTGCAATCGTCCCGATTTTTCTAAAACAGGGCGGGGGCGTAATTCTGAACACGTCGTCGGCAACGGCGTTGCGCAGCGTCGTTGACCGTGCGGCGTACAGCGCTACGAAGGGCGCCGTGTTGGCACTCACAAAAAGCATGGCAATCGACTACGTTCGCGACGGAATTCGAGTGAACTGTCTCTGTCCTGGCACGATCGACACGCCTTCCCTGCGCGGACGCCTCGCGGCATTCGCCGATCCGGAGGAAGCGCGGAAACAGTTTGTAGCGCGCCAGCCAATGGGACGGCTGGGCAACGCCGAGGAAGTCGCTGAGGCCGCGCTGTTCCTCGTTTCGGACAGTGCCACGTTTGTCACCGGGACTGCCTTCTCGGTCGATGGAGGCTTCGCTGTTTAGCCGATGAAATCTCCTCGTCCAGTGTGCTCGGAAACGAAATGGCGCAATCGGCCCGCCTATTGCCTGAACAATGGCGTCGTCCAGATGACCACACTCAGCGGTGGAGGACACATCGCCGATTTTCGCCTTAGCGACCCGGACGCCAATAGTGCGAACTCGCTCTGGGAAGTTCCCTGGGCCACGATGGATCCGGACAAGTTCCGTGGCAGACATGTTCGCAAGTACGGACCGGCTCCTGTCGGGAAGTTCCTGGCCGGCTTCACCGGACATGCTGTTTGCGTGGACTACTTCGGCGGCCCGTCCGAGGCCGAGGCCGCGCAAGGCCTGGCGCTTCACGGAGAAGCGGCTAACACGCTTTGGAAATTGCAAGGCATCGTCCGAAGTGCTTCGGAAGTTCGTCTTTCCCTCGGTCTGCGCTTGCCCGCCGCTGGTCTTCAATTCCGTCGCCAGATCTCAATACGCCGCGACGAACGCGTTGTGTACGTTCAGGAGAGTCTGCGCAACGAACGTTCACAGGATCATTTTTTTCATTGGGTCCAGCACGTCACTCTTGGCACGCCCTTGCTGCATTCAGACCACAGCGTCACGAACCTGCCTGGCACTCGCGCGGTCACCTGGCCGCACGGGTATGAGGGAGCTAGTCTGGTGCGTGACAATCAGGAATTCACATGGCCACACGCACCGGCGCTTACAGGCGAAACGGTAAATCTCGCGCGGCCGTTCGCACGAGACGGCAAAGGCTTTGTGGTTGCCGTGCTGATTGATCCTAATCGCCAACTCGGTTTCGTGACGGCGCTGAACTGGCAACTCGGGCTTTTGCTCGGCTACTGCTTCCGTCGCGCAGACTTCCCTTGGGTCGCGATCTGGGAGGAGAACGTTGCTCGCGCAGGTTCCCCCTGGGACGGAAAGGTGCGTGCCCGCGGCGTCGAGTTCGGCTCAACCCCGATGCCGATCGGAAAAGAAGAAACGTTTGCACGCGGATCGCTGTTTGACACGGCGACGTTCCGCCGAATTCCCGCAACGTCGGAACTGCGCGTTCCTTATGTCGCGTTTCTTTCCAGAGTTTCGACCGGATGGCGCTCAATCCGCGACATTCAAACCGCGCCCGACAAGATCATCGTAACTGAGGAACAAGGAGAGCAGTTAGAGTTAAAGGCCACCGGACTCAGCAAATTAGGCCTTACCGCCCGCACGTAGCGGAATCGAAGAAGTTTGAGAACTGGAGATGATATGGATCAAGCGGCTGCGGGTTTCGTGATTTTGTTGGTGGCGGGCGTCATGAACGCCAGCTTCACATTGCCCATGAAGTTCACACGAAACTGGAACTGGGAAAACACGTGGCTGGTGTGGACGCTGTTCGCGCTCGTAATTTTTCCGCCAGTAGCGGCCTTTGCCACCATTCCCCAACTCGGGCAACTTTATGGAGAAGTCGGTACAGGTCTCGTGGTGACCGTCGCCATTTTCGGCGCGGGATGGGGCATCGCACAAGTCCTGTTCGGATTGTCCGTTGCTTCGATCGGAATCGCGCTCACCTTCTCAATCGTGCTGGGAATTTCGGCGGCGGTCGGAAGCGTCATTCCGCTGATTCGTCTTCATCCAGAGAAAGTATTCAGTACGGGCGGCCTGATCACTTTCGCAGGAGTGGCTCTGGTGATCATCGGGGTTGCAATCTGCGCAGTCGCGGGGCGTCGCCGCGAGGCCGCCATGACGTCGCAGGACGGCAGTGCGAAAGTGAATATGAGTCGCGGTCTGGCCTTCGCTATCCTCTGCGGTTTCGGAGCCGCGCTCGTGAATTTCGGGCTCGCATTCGGCGGCCCCCTCCTTGAAGGAGCTACGAAGCACGGAGCCGCTACCCTTTGGGCGGGGAACGCCGTTTGGCTGCCGTTGATGCTCGCCGGTTCGATCCCAAACTCTGCGTACTGCTTTTATCTGCTTAGCAAGAATAAGACAGCAGACCGCTTCAGCCGCTCCGGCACTGCGTCGTACTGGTTTCTCGCCGCAGTCATGGCCTTCTTCTGGTTTGCGAGCACCGCGCTCTACGGCATCGCTACCGGCAAGCTGGGCAGTTGGGGAACAATTCTTGGTTGGCCACTATTTATGTCGCTGATCGTCATCACCGCAAGCATTCTGGGATTCATTACCGGGGAATGGAAGGGCAGTGGCAAACAGCCGCTGCGCATCCAGGTGGGTGGCGTGGTCGTGCTGGTAATGGCGGTGTTTGTTCTGGCTGCGGCCAGCCGCTGGGTTTAGGAGAACACATGAAAGCACTTGCCATCGATCTCGGCGGCACACACGCCACCTGTGCGGTTCTGGATGATCACTCCATTCTTGCCGAGCAAGTCGTGAGTACCGACGGAACGCAAGGATTAAGACCGGTTCTCCCCATGTTCGCTCGGACGTTTCGTCAACTTCTGCAAACAACCGGAGTCGCCGCTGAAGATTGTGCCGGAATCGCATTCAGTTTTTGTGGACTCGCCGACACCCGCATCGGCCGCATCGTATCCACCAACCAGAAATACGACGACGCCGTCGGAATCGACTTCATGGATTGGTCCCGGCAGGAATTTGGCTTGCTCCTGAGAATCGAAAATGACGCCCGCATGGCCTTGCTCGGCGAGCAATACGCCGGAGCCGCTCGCGGCTATACCGATGTCGTCATGACCACGCTTGGCACCGGCATCGGCGGCGCGGCCATGATTGGTGGCACCTTGATTCGTGGCAAGCACGCGCAGGCCGGATGCCTCGGCGGCCACCTTCCTGTGCTCTTCAATGGTCGCACCTGCACCTGCGGCAATATCGGATGCCCCGAGGCCGAGGCTGCCGGCTGGTCCCTCCCTCTTGTTGCGCGCGACTGGCCCGGATACGCTGACAGCGCGCTCGGCAAGGATGAGCCCGTGAATTTCGAGAAGCTTTTTCGCTATGCCGCGAAGAGAGATCCAGTGGCGACCGCACTTCGCGATCGCTGCCTGCAAATCTGGGCCGCGAGCACAACCGGACTCATTCACGCCTATGATCCGGAAATCGTCGTCTATGGCGGCGGTGTAATGAAGAGCGCCGATATCATCCTTCCTTTCGTGCAGGCGTATGTTGAAAAACATGCGTGGACGCCATGGGGGAAAGTTAAAGTCAAAGCAGCGGAATTGGGAAACAATGCAGGCTTGTTGGGCGCGATTCCGCTACTAATGGAGCAAAGATGACCAAGTCCAAGATTACTGCTTTTCTCCTGCTGATGGTCTGTTCGGTTTGTAGCGCCCAGCTCTCAGAGTCAGCGCGCTGGGCAGCGACCGCTGCCAGTGACTATTTGATCTATCCCGATCGCGTATATGGAGTCGCCAACAATTATCAACTGAAGCTCGACGTCTGGCAGAAACAGAATCTCAAAGAGCCCGCTCCCACTCTTATTTACATCCACGGTGGTGGGTGGATTTTCGGCGACCGCACCGGAGCAACATTGCAGTTTCTGCCCTACCTTCAGATGGGCTGGAACGTGGTGAACGTTGAGTATCGTATGGCAAGTGCCTCGCTCGCGCCTGCGGCTGTCGAGGATTGCCGCTGCGCCCTGCGTTGGGTCGTCCAGCACGCATCGGAATACAACATTGACACGAACCGTATCGTACTAACGGGACACTCGGCTGGTGGCCACCTTTCCTTGATTACAGGCCTTCTGACACCAGAGGCCGGACTCGACAGCCAATGTTTTGGCACGGAGACGCTTAAAGTCGCCGCGATCATCAACTGGTATGGCATTTCCGATGTGGCGGATTTGATCGCAGGCCCCAACCGCAAGAATTACGCGGTCCAATGGCTCGGCAGCCAGCCGGAACGCGCGGCAATCGCCAAACGGGTTTCGCCGCTAACGTATGTGCACACCGGTAATCCTCCCGTGCTCACAATTCACGGCGATGCTGATTCGGTAGTTCCTTATTCACAATCGGTTCGCCTGCATCAGGCGCTTACCCAGGCGGGTGTCAAGAATGAGTTAATTACGATTCATGGAGGCGATCACGGCGGCTTTACTCCAGAGCAATACCAGGACGCTTTCACGAAGATCAACGCTTTTCTCAAGGCACAGGGTGTGATCCGCTAATGATGAAGAAGCCTTCCAACTACGACAAATTCCCTTTTGTTGCTGTCAGCTCTTTGCCGTCCTCGTGCCACGTGGGCTGGACTGCGATTGCGAAGGCAATTCAAGGCGTCGTCCGCGGCGATCGTCCCGTCGTCTGTGTTGAATGTTATCCCGGAGTCTTGACCGAGCAAATTGACGCTCTGTCTCAGTTGTTGCGCCCAGCGTCACTGATTCGCACAGAAGCGCTCTTCAAGAATGCAGCCAGTGTCGACCAGGTGGTCGAGCAATTCCTCGGCGACGATCCGGTTTTCGGGCGCATGAACGGAATTCAACTTGAAGATTATTTCGATCCCGCAAAGTTGACGTCGGCGCAAGCCGGGCTGCGGAATACCAAAGCCGGGCTGATTTTGGTGGTTGGTACCGGCGCTGCTCTCGTCGCCCCCGACCCCGACGTCCTGGTTTATGCCGACATGGCGCGCTGGGAAATTCAGATGCGCTATCGCCGAAACGAGATTGGCAATCTCGGCGCAGATAACACTTCCGCAACCACCGCAGTGAAGTACAAGCGCGCATACTTCGTCGACTGGCGTGCGGTGGACCGCTTGAAGCAGAAACTCCTGCCCAAAATTGATTTTCTTCTGGACACGAACGATCCTCGGAACCCAAAAATGATTTCGGGAGACGATTTTCACGCCGGCCTACGAATCGCCGCCCACCGGCCGTTTCGGATCGTTCCCTATTTCGACCCCGGACCTTGGGGCGGGCACTGGATGGAAGAGGTCTGCGGACTTTCTCCCGAGGGTGTTCCCAATCACGCCTGGTGTTTTGACTGTGTGCCGGAAGAAAACAGCTTGCTTCTGGGTTTCGGGGATGTGAAAGTTGAAATCCCGTCCATCAATCTAGTCTTTCAACATCCCCGCGAACTGTTGGGCGATGCCGTCCACGCGCGCTTCGGCAAAGAGTTCCCGATTCGCTTCGATTTTCTAGACACCATGGGCGGAGGCAACCTCTCGCTTCAAGTTCATCCCTTGACCGAGTACATCCAGGACAAGTTCGGCATGAACTACACACAGGACGAAAGCTACTACATGCTGGACGCCGGCGACGCTGGTTGTGTCTATCTGGGGCTGCAGGAAGATATCAACCGCGAACTCATGTTGCAACAGTTGAAACTCGCCCAAACGGGGGGCCCCGCCTTCCCTGCCGAGAATCACGTGAATGTCTGGCCGGCAAAGAAGCACGACCATTTTCTGATTCCAGCAGGAACTATCCACTGCTCCGGGAAGAACAGTATGGTGCTTGAAATCAGCGCCACTCCTTATATCTTCACGTTCAAGTTGTGGGACTGGGGCAGATTGGGCTTGAATGGCCTGCCGCGTCCGATTCATCTTGATCACGGAGCAGCCAATATCCAGTGGGACCGCACCACAGACTGGGTTCGCCGGAACCTCGTCAACCAGATTGGTGAGATCGCTTCGGGTCAGGGATGGCGTGAAGAACGCACTGGCCTGCATGAACGCGAGTTCATCGAGACTCGCCGCCACTGGTTTACCGGCACCGTGCCACATCGAGGAACAGGCGGCGTCAATGTTCTCAATCTTGTCGAAGGACGCGAGGCAGTGGTCGAAAGTCCCACGGGTGCGTTCGAGCCTTTCGTAGTGCACTATGCCGAGACGTTTATCGTTCCGGCCGCCGCCGGCGACTATACTGTCCGTCCCTTCGGCGAGGCCACGGGGACGGAGTGCGCGACCGTGAAGGCTTTCGTAAGAACCAATCCCTAGGAGTCTGCTGTTCCCTGGAGGAATTTGAGCGTGAATAAGGTTCTGGTCCGATGTCTGCTTGTGGTTCTGGTCACATCTTGTGTAGCGCAGGTGCCAACCAAAGCCACTCCTCCCGCCGCCAGGATGGCGGCGTCCTGCGTGCGAGTCCATGATGGTGCGTTTCACAGCTCCGCCCTCGATCGGGAAATGAAGTACCGTATCTTGCTCCCGTGCACCTACCAGAGGGGTAGCGGGCGTTTTCCCGTCTTATACCTTCTCCACGGTCTCTACGGAGATTATTTGAACTGGGATACCCGCACAAACTTGGAACTCTATGCCAGCAAATACCAAATGATCGTAGTGACACCGGATGCCGGAGACTCCTGGTACACGAATTCAGCGACTGACGCCAAAGAGAAGTTCGAAGACTACATCGCGAAAGATATAGTCGCGGAAATCGACGGCAAGTTTCGCACGATTCGCTCGCGCCATGCGAGGGCAATCGCAGGCCTTTCGATGGGAGGCTACGGAGCTTTGAAAGTCGCGCTTCGGTACCATGAAGACTTTGCCTTTGCCGGGAGTCTTAGCGGCGCGTTGAATGCGTCTCTCGATCTAAGCGAGCAGCAGCCGGCGTTTCGCGATCAATTACTGAAAGTTTTTGGAACATCGGGGAGCGCCACGCGCGCAGACAACAACGTGTTTTCCATGATCCAGAGTGCCAGCGCGAACGACATTCCTTACTTCTATCTGGCTTGCGGGAGCGCAGACGCCTTCCTCCCCGTCAATCGCGAATTCGTGGCACAACTGTCGGCTCGCGCCGCTGCCTACGAATATCACGAGACTGCCGGCGGGCACGCGTGGGATTATTGGGACCGGTCGGTGCAGGATGTGTTGCGCTCTGCCGCAGAGGTTATATCGGAACAACGGCGGCGCGTTTCGGAGTAAACGACAGAGAGAGAAATGACGAAATGAAGCTTGTGCGCTGCGGTCAACCTCAGCAGGAAAAGCCAGGAATCATCGATTCCAATGGCAACATTCGTGACCTTTCGGGAACTGTGCCTGACATTGCGGGTGAATATCTGTCGCCGAAAGCTCTCGCGTACCTGAAGGGCCTCGACCTTTCGAAGTTGCCGGTCATGCCAGGCAACAAAAGGGTCGGCCCGTGCGTGGGTCGAGTCGGCAAATTCATTTGTATCGGATTGAACTACTCCGATCATGCTGCGGAGGCCGGCATGAAAGTCCCGAGCGAGCCCGTCATTTTCATGAAAGCCACGTCTGCCATCTGCGGACCGAACGACGATATTGTAATTCCGAGGGGTGGCACCAAGGTGGACTGGGAAGTTGAGTTAGGCGTCGTCATTGGGTCGCTAGCAAAATACGTCAGTGAGGACGATGCAATCTCTCACGTAGCTGGCTACTGCGTCATCAACGACCTTTCAGATCGCGCGTTTCAGCTCGAAGGTACCGGGCAATGGGTCAAGGGCAAGAGCGCGGATACATTCGGCCCCATCGGGCCCTCGTTGGTGACCACCGATGAGGTCCGCGACCCGCAAAACCTGAACTTATGGCTTGAGGTCGACGGCCACCGCTACCAGAACGGATCGACGCGAACCATGATCTTTGGCGTTCGCCAACTAGTCAGCTATGTCAGCCGGTTTATGAGCCTGCAATCGGGAGACATTATCTCGACCGGCACTCCGCCAGGAGTGGGTATGGGACTGCGGCCCACGGTCTATCTGCGCTCCGGAAACCGGATACGGCTGGGCATAGAAGGACTCGGCGAGCAAAACCAGCGCGTTGTTGCCGAGAACGACTAGAAAAGAAGGATTTCTTCTCACATGGGCAGATCTCTCAGAATAATTCTGCTGGCTCTTTCCGGGATCGCCATTCTTCTCGAAATCGGGGCTGCATTTGCCACAAAGGAGATCCTCGCCGCAGGGCCTCAGACCCCAGTTCCTCCCGGCTGCTTCGTGGACGTCACAGAAAAGCTCGGAATTCATTTCCGTCATCAAGGGTCTCCAACCAGCAAGAAATATCTGATCGAGTCGATGGGCTCAGGAGTCGCCTTATTCGATTACGACAACGACGGCCGGCTTGACATCTTTTTCAGCAATGGCGCGCGGCTCGATGATCCTGCGCCAAAAGGGTCGATTCCAAAGAAAGACGATGCCAAGTATTGGAACCGCCTTTATCACCAGAAGCCAGACGGCACTTTTGAAGATGTTACCGAGAAGGCCGGCCTCGCTGGCATCGGCTATTCCACTGGCGTCGCGGTTGGCGACTATGACAACGATGGATTCGAAGACCTGTTCGTCGCGGGATACGGCAGCAGCACGCTGTACCACAACAATGGTGACGGCACCTTCACCAACGTGACCGCCGCCGCCGGCGTGGCCGGTTCAGGATGGATGACCAGTGCTGCTTGGGTCGACTACGACAACGACGGGCGGCTGGATTTGGTCGTTGCCCGCTATATGCAATGGGAAGTGGATGACATTTACTGCGGGTTCCCCAAACAAGGGCTGCGTTCTTACTGTCATCCCGATCTGTTCAAGCCAGAGTCGGTTTTGTTGTATCACAACGACGGCAATGGGAAGTTTTCCGAAGTCTCCCACCAGGCAGGCATTGATAAACCCGGCAAAGGACTCGGCCTTGCGATCGCGGATTACGATCATGACGGCTGGATGGACATAATACTCACCAACGACTCCATCCCTGAATATCTCTTCCATAATCTCGGCAACGGAACGTTTAAGGAAGTTGGCCTACCATCCGGCGTAGGGCTCGATGACAACGGCAACAGCTTCGCAGGAATGGGCGTGGATTTCGAAGATTACAACAACGACGGCTGGCCCGACATTGTCATAACGGATCTTGCTCATCAGAGGTACGCGCTTTATGCGAACGCCAAAGACGGGACATTCGAATACGCGAGTTCTTCGACCGGATTGGGAGCGATCTCGCTGCTGCACTCGGGTTGGGGCGTGCGTTTTCTCGACTATGATAATGATGGCTGGAAGGATCTTTTGATTGTGCAATCTCATGTGATGGACACAATCCAAGTCAACGAGCCCAACCTGCACTATCGCGAACCGCCCTTGCTTTTGCATAATCAACAAGGAAATAAGTTTGTCGACGTTTCAGCGCTCTCCGGCGATATTTTCCATCAAAAATGGGCGGCGCGCGGATTGGCGGTGGGAGACATTAACAATGACGGGAAGTTGGATGCGGTGGTCAGCTCCAACAACGGACCATCTTGGGTATTGTTGAATCGGACGGATACATCAAATCACTGGATCACGCTCAAGCTCATCGGAGTGAAGAGCAATCGCGATGCGATTGGCGCCCAACTCAGGGTTTCAACGCAGGCGGGCGACCAATTTGCGACGGTGTCCACCACCGGGAGCTATCAGTCTTCGAGCGACAAGCGCGTGCACTTTGGTTTAGGAACAGCAGATTCGGTCCGCGAAATTGAAATTCGCTGGCCGAGCGGCATTCGCCAGACGATTGGTCCTCAGGGAGGCGATCAGATCGTGACCGTCACGGAGCCGTATGTCGGCAATCATTAGAAATGGTCCGCGGCTGGAAGACTTGAGTGCCAAACGCTTTGACGATCAAAGCTTGCAAAGGCTGCGCCACCTAACGTGGAAGAATCCCCGCCAAGCCGCAGCGCAGATAGTTTGCATTCTCATGCGGCGCGATCGGGCGCGATTCCGTTGGATCTACACACTGCTTTTTGCGGCAATGCTCACAGCACCCGCGCAACTCTTCACCCAAGATGTAACCAGCGCTCGCCTACGTAATGCTGCGCACCTTCTTACTGCTGGAAATCTGAAGGGCGCGGAGAGCGAATTGCAGCCAGTGCTGCGGGTTACACCCGACGAGTACCGCGCTCTGGACCTGCTGGGAGTGATCCGGATCCTGCAAGGACGTGAGAACGACGCTCAAGACCTTTTCCACAGGGTGGTTGCGATAAAACCGGACTTCGCGAGCGGGCATGCGCATCTAGGACTTCTTTATGTACAGATGGACCGGCCAGGCGAAGCTGTTCCCCAATTGCGGGAAGCCGTCCGTCTTGATCCTGCTCGGACTGACGCTTCCGTTGCCCTGGTGCACATCTGGCGCCAACAGGCCGAGGCGGCGACCACGGCTGGAGATTTCGCAACAGCGCTGGCACTACTAACCGATGCGCGGAAGCTTGCGCCCAAAAACGCCGATGTTCAATTGGAGTTCGGAACGGCGGCTCTGCGAATGTTTCTATGGCAGGACGCGATTGAGGCCTTCCAGCAAACGTTGCGGCGACGTAAGAATGATCCGGTAGCGATCTGGGGCTTAGGGCGCGCGTTTACAGGCCTCTCGAAATTCGAGGACGCACGCCAACAGTTTGCCCGTTACGTCGCCATGCGTCCGGACGATTCCTCCGGTCATTGCGCTCTGGGCATGACTCTTGCCGCTCTTGAGCGGTCCAGGGAAGCAAGAACTCAGTTCGAGCACTCAATCAAGCTTGCACCTGCGCAAACCGAATCTTACTTCCGGCTCGGGTTGTTGGATCTCGACTCGAAAGACTTGGACTCAGCTGCCACGAACTTCCGCCATGCACTGGAACATGATCCGAAACACGCGGGCGCCATGGCGGGGTTGGGAAGAATCGAATTCGAACAAAAGCGCTACAACGAAGCTCTCGAACTGCTGCAGAAGGCCATAGCTAATGACGATTCGCTCCGTGTAGCGCACTATTACCTCGGTCTCACCTATTCGCGGATGGACCGCAAGGCAGAATCGGAGCAGGAGCTAGAGAAAGCAACCCAACTCGAGCACCAGGAAGTCGAGAAGCGATTCACAATATTGGATCCCGGATCAGCCAGTGCTCCGGACGCAGAGCCACAGAAATTGCACCCAAATATTCGCCGTTGATATTCTGGCTGAAGCGATAGCCGACATGGAGTTTGTGGGACAAACATCGCTCCTCGAACCCTCGAACAGGTGTGTTGGTCGGACGCTTACGTCGTTCCCCTATATAGTCCCGAGTGTGCTGTAGATTTGGAAAAGGTCAAAGCTTTTGAGACGATCCGCGAAGTGGGACTAGCACGAGACTGTTGCATTCATAACGAGGGGGCACCCACTTTGGAGTATAATGCGCAAACTAGGTCTCTGACCGTATAGT
>PKUV01000044.1 GCA_003131315.1 Acidobacteriaceae bacterium | reverse complement strand
GACGGAGAATTCCGTTTACGCCCGTTCTTTGCCCATTCACAGGCTCTCCAAAGAGCTTTCCGTGGCCTAGAACCTCCGAAAAGAATTTATATGCGTCGGCCCTGCGTGGCCTACCGTGCGGCGTCACCGGGCGCTGCAAGAATGCTAATGGTATTGAGTGGAGCAGCGCGGGGACCAAGGCGTCCTCAAAACTGGCCACCTCAAAACTGACCACTGGCAACTTTGCACTGAGCTGTGTTATTCTCAAACACGTTACGAAAACGAGAAGAGACAGGAGTGCAACAGGTTAGTGCTAGCCAGAGAGCAAAAGCAATCCGTCGTTGACACGTATCGCACGCACGCTACCGATACCGGCAGTCCCGAAGTTCAAATCGCGCTGTTGAGTGAGCGCATTGGTCAGTTGACGGAACACTTCAAAACGCACCAGAAAGACCACGGCTCGCGCCGCGGACTTCTCATGATGGTGAGCAGGCGTCGTGGTCTGCTCGACTACTTGAAGAAGTACGACTCGGAACGGTACAAAACCGTTATTTCCAAGCTCGGCATCCGCAAATAACAGCGCGACTGGCTCCGTGTGGAGCCGGTTCCAGACTCCGAGAGCCTTAGCAATGTGCGTTCCCAACCGCGGCCTTGGCATGCGCCTGTCCACGCGAACTCCGTGCCCGCGCGCATGCCCTTCTGCCCACATAAAGGATGGTCTATGAAGCCTGAAGCCACAAAAATTTCCGTCGAACTCGCAGGCGGAAAACAACTCTCCATCGAAACCGGAAAACTTGCCAAGCAGGCCCACGGCGCCGCCGTCGTGCGCTTCGGCGAAAACGTTGTCCTCGCCACCGCTACTTCCAATCCCGAACCTCGGTTGGGCATCGACTTCTTTCCGCTCACCGTCGACTACCGCGAGTACACTTATGCCGGCGGACGCATCCCCGGCGGCTTTATCAAGCGCGAAGGCCGCATGAGCGAGCGCGAAACTCTCACCTGCCGCCAGATTGACCGGCCGGTCCGTCCGATGTTTGCCGAAGGCTTCAAGTGCGAGACCCAGGTCATCGCCCTTGTCCTGTCCGCCGACACGGAGAACGATCCCGATGTCTGCGGCATCAACGCCGCTTCGGCCGCCTTGACCCTCTCCGATATCCCGTTTCTCGGCCCGCTCGGCGCCGTGCGCGTCGGCCTGGTGGAAGGGCGCTTTATCGTCAATCCCACATACACCGAAATGCGTGACGGCTTGCTCAACATCATGGTCGTAGGCACCGCCGATGCGATTGTCATGATCGAGTCCGGCGCGAAAGAAGTAAAAGAAGAGACGGTGTTGGACGCGATCGAATTCGCGCACGTCGAAATCAAAAAGATCTGTGCCGCGATCGACGAACTGCGCAGCAAGGTCGGCAAACCGAAGCGCAAGGTGACGCCTCCGGAATTCGACGAGGCTTACTTCAAGAGCTTGGAATCGAAGATTGGCAAGCGGCTGGCTGAAAGTCTTGACACCGGGAAACATCCGAAATCCGAAAGCCACGAATTGGTTCGCTCTTTGGAGAAAGAACTGCTGGCTGCCCTGCCCGAAGACGATGTAGCAGGTAAGGCGAAGCTGAAAGAGTATTACGAGACGCTGCGGGAGCGCATTTTCCGCGGACAGGTGATCAATGATAAGCACCGTCCCGACGGGCGTGCTTTCGACCAGATTCGTTCCATCTGGATCGAAGCCGGTGTTCTGCCGCGCGCACACGGCAGCGCGGTCTTCAGCCGCGGTGAAACCCAGGCATTAGTTACCACCACGCTCGGCACCAGCGACGACATGCAGCGTCTCGAGGGCTTTGAAGGCGAAGCCAAGAAGCGCTTCATGCTGCACTACAACTTTCCGCCGTTCTCTGTGGGAGAAGTCGGGTTCATGCGTGGCGCCGGACGTCGTGAGATCGGCCATGGTGCACTCGCAGAGCGCGCCATTTCGGCTGTGCTTCCGACCGAAGACCAGTGGCCTTACGCCATGCGCGTCGTCTCCGACATTCTGGAGTCGAACGGATCGTCGTCGATGGCCACGATTTGCGGCGCCTCGCTCTCGCTGATGGATGCGGGCGTGCCATTGAAGGCTCCGGTGGCTGGGGTTGCGATGGGATTGGTGAAGGAAGGTGAGCAGTACGCCATCCTGACGGACATTGCGGGCGCGGAAGATCATTACGGCGACATGGATTTCAAGGTTGCCGGAACCAAAGACGGCATCACTGCGCTGCAGATGGATATTAAGGTTGCGGGAATCACTTCGAAGATCATGCGGGAGGCGCTGGCGCAGGCGCAGCGGGGGCGGCTGTTCATTCTCGGAAAGATGGACGAGATTATCACCGAAGGGCGCGTGAAGGTTTCGGCATACGCGCCTCGTATCTACACCCTGCAGATTCCGGTGGACAAGATTCGCGACGTGATTGGGCCCGGTGGCAAGATGATTCGCAGCATCATTGAGCAGACGGGCGTGAAGATCGACGTGGAAGATTCTGGCAAGGTCAACGTGGCTTCGAACGATGAAGTCTCGGCGAACAAGGCTTTGCAGATTATCCGCGATCTGACGGCTTCGGCCGAGGTGGGGAAGACTTATCTCGGTAAGGTCAGCCGGTTGGCGGATTTCGGGGCGTTCGTCGAGATTCTACCGGGATTGGACGGGCTGCTGCACATCAGCGAAGTCGCCGAACACAGAATCAAGGATGTTCGCGATGAACTGAAAGAAGGCGACCAGGTGCTGGTGAAAGTTCTGGCCGTCGAAGGCAACCGGATCAAGCTGTCTCGGAAGGCAATTCTGAAAGAGCAGCGCGCCAAAATGGGCGGGGCTCCGCCACCGGAAACGGACGAGGCGGCGGATGTTGAGCCGTCGGCGCCGTTAACACCGTCAGCGTCGCAGGGCGCACCCACGGCGGTGATCGAAGGCGGCGCGAATTTCGATCCAGATGATGAGCCGAATTTCAATCGTGTGGATGGAGTAGTTGCGTCCGTAGAGGCGGGTGCCGCGCGTCCGGAAGCTCCGCGTGAAGGTCGTCCCAGCGCCGGAGGCGATCGCGATCGCAATCGTCGTCGTCGCGGTCGCGGCGGTCCCGGTCGCGGCCCAGGCGGCGGTTCGGGAGGTCACGGTGGCGGCCACTCTGGCGGTGGTGGCGGACGCGGAGGAAAAAGGTAGGATCAGAGGCAGCCAATTAACGGTAACGCGAGGGGCCGCAGCGATGTGGCCCTTTCTATTTGGGGTCGCTTCGCTGCCGCGTGCGGAAAACGTGCAAAGGCACGCGGACAGAAATGTCTGCGCTACCCGGAAATTGTCAGAAGGATAAGCGTTTGAAAATGGTTTCCGGGATCTGTTGGACGGCGGTCATGATGTAGCGCCAGATTCTTGGGGTGTAGAGGACGTCGGGGGAACGGCGTTCGAGGGCGCGTACTATGTCGCGGGCAACTTGCTCCGGGTCGGCAAAGCGTGCGGAGTTGGGCAGGTGATCGGTCATGGGAGTCTGGACCGGTCCGGGCTTGATGGTGATGACACGGACGCCGGCGGGATGGAGCCGGCTGCGGAGTCCCTGGAGGAAGATGGAGAGAGCGCCTTTGGTGGAACCGTAGACGTAGTTGGAGCGGCGTCCTCGATCTCCGGCGACGGAGGTGATAGCGGCCAGGCATCCGGTGCGTCGGCGTTCCAAATCAGCCGCGAACAGCGTGAGGATCGCGGCGGCACTGACAAAGTTGACTTGCAATTCTTCCAGCAGAACGTCGACCGAGGTTTCGGAATCCTTCTGGTTGTGCATGGAGCCGTAAGCGAGGAGCACGGTATCAAAGTCAAGGAAGGTGTGGCGGCCAAATTCGAAGATGGCGGCGTGCTGCTGAATGGAGGCTAAGTCGGCAGAGTAAGTCAAGACTTGTTGTGCGCCTCGGACTAATAAGTCGGCCTGGAGCTCAGCGAGGCGTTGGGGTGAGCGAGCTACGAGGAGTAACTCGCAACCCTGGCGAGCCAATTGGCGCTGGACTTCCAGCGCAATGCCGGAGGTGGCGCCGAGAATGATGACCTTCTTCATGGCGGTCGCGTTCATGGCGGTTGCGGGCGTGGCTGCGGCGCTCGCGGTTGTGGGGTGCGCTGTGACTGTCACTGGGCCCCCGTCACACGTCGCCAGAATGAGGACGACATCTTCGGATCTATATAGGGAACAAATCCGCGCAAGCGCGGGAACGAGGCTTCAAACAGAGCGGGGCTCATGCGGGCGTCTTTGGCGGGGTAGAGCGCTCCACCACTTTGCTGGACAATTTCATCGAGTGACTGCATGAGTTTGAGCGTGCGCTCTCCGCGCATGGCGAAGTCGAGCGCGATGGTAAGTCCGGGGCGCGGGAATGAGAGCATGCCGGCCGGCGGCGCAGAGCCAAATTGCTTCATCACACCTAAGAAAGAGCCCATGCCGGAGCGAGCGATGCGATCGAGTAACTCCTCGAAGGCTTCGAGGTTCGCTTCCGGGATTACGCACTGATATTGCAGAAAACCTTGTTTGCCGTAGAGCAGGTTCCATTGCCGAACGGAATCAAGCGGGTAGAAAAAAGAGTCGTAAGGCACGACGGCTGCGCCTTTCCTGGCCGCGTGAATCCTGTAGTAGGCAGTGTTGAAGGTTTTTACAGAGTAACGGTTGAGCATCCAGGCCGGCAGTGCGAAGGGCAGTTTCGGGCCGCGCTTGGGGTGGAATTCTTTACCATGATCGGCGGCATGGTTGCCGCGAAAGAAGATGCCGCGAGGGTTCTTCCCGGCAAAACAGTCGAGCCACGCCACGGTGTATTCGAAGCGATCGTTGCTTTCGCGGCTCAGGTCGAGAAAAGTGTTTAGGGACTGAAAGGGGATGGACTCGGCGTCGATCCAGGGGCCAGCCACGCGTTTGAGTTGGATGTCTGCCCAGGCGATTACGCCGGTCAGACCGAGACCACCGATGGTGGCGCGCAGCATGTCGGGATTCTCATCGGAGTTGCAGATTACCAGACCGTCGTTCGAGCGATGCAGGCCGATTTGGCGAACGTGAGCGCCGAAGGTTCCAGCGCAATGATGGTTCTTACCGTGGACGTCGTTGGCGATGGCCCCGCCGACCGTGACGAAACGGGTGCCGGGCGTGACGGGAAGGAACCATCCTTTAGGGAGGAATACGTCGACGATGTCGGAAAGGCTGACGCCGCTTTCGCAACGCAACATGCCAGTGGATTCGTCGAACCCGAGGATGCGGTTGAGACGGCGGCAGTCGATCAGTTCGCGGCCGGCGTTGAGACAAGAGTCGCCATAGCTGCGGCCGAGGCCATAGGGAAGCAGGGAGCCGGGCGCGGCGGCTTTGAGAATGTCCGGCACCTGGTCGTTCCACGCAGGTTTGTGGACGTGATGGTGCGCGGTCTTCGGGTAACGGCCCCACGAGAGAATTCGTTCGGCGGACGGCGGGGCTGCGGGTTGCTTGCGCAAAATTGCGGCTGATTGACCGGACATACTAAGTGTGCCGAAAGCAAGTTCAATAACTTCGGAGGCCAATTGGCCCCATAGCTTATCACTTTACCAGTTCATGTTTATCATGCTCGCGGCGATGACGACCGCCGAGGCTAGGGCCACCCCGTAACTGACTGGGTCCCGGATGGCGAGCGTGACCGGGTCTTCCTTTAATTCTCCGCGATGCGCCAGCAGCCAGGTTCGGCTAAGCCAATAAAGAACGATGGGGCAAAGCAGAAAGAGAAACTGCGGCGAGGAGTAGAGCAGGCGCACGTCCTGACTCTGAACGTAGAGGCTGAAAATGACGACAGCGGAAAAACTGCTGCCGACGCCGAGCGAGAGCAGAAGTTCGCGGTCGCCGGTATGATAGCCGCGTCCGGAGTTACCGGTCTTAACTAAGTCGCTGGCGTGGAGCAACTCAGAGTAACGTTTCGCCATCGCGAGACTAAGAAAGAAAAACATCGAGAACGCCAGGAACCACTGCGAGAGTGGCGTCGCCGAAATCAGGGCTCCAGCGAGGATGCGAAAGCTGTAGAAGCTGGAAAGAACGAAGACGTCGAGCAGAGCAATCTTCTTGAGATAGAGCGAATACAACATGGTGAGCGTGGCGTATCCGAGCAGAGCGAGGCCGAATTGCACGTTGAGGAGGAAGCCCAGGCCGAGTGCCGAGGTAAGCAGGATAAACGAGGCGAGCAACCCTTCGGGGATTGAGATTTCACCGGCGGCGAATGGGCGCTCTTTTTTCCATGGATGTTCGCGATCGGAATGGAGATCGAGAAGGTCGTTGAGAATATAGAGTCCGGAGGCGCAAAAGCCAAAGAGCGCGAAGCCGGCGAGAGTACGGACAATGGGCTCGACGGCGAGGTTGTGGGACAGGGCGAGGGGCAGGAAGAGCAAAAGGTTTTTCGCCCAGTGGTGGCCGCGGAGGGCGTTGATCCAGGTGCGGAACGATGCGCGCGGTTCGAGGATCGTGCCTTTGACGGTGGTTACGGCGGCGGCTTGCTCGGCGCGGGCTTGCGTGCCGACTACATATGCCGCGCGGGCGCTGCGCCAAACTTCTACATCGGCGGCGGAGTCGCCCACATATTCGAAGCCGGTCTGGGCGAAGTGCTGCGCTAGAAACGCAGCTTTGTTCGCTCCCTTGAGATTGATTTGGCCATCGCTGGCGTGGACTTCGTCGAAGAGGCCGAGATAGCTGGAAATCGTTTCGGCAAGCTCGCGGTCCGCGGCGGTTGCGAGCGCGATGCGGCGGCCGGTGGCTTTTTCCTGCTGGAGAAGATCAAGAACTTGCTGCCGATAAGGAAGACGAGCGGGGTCGAGGTGGATCCTGTCGGCGAGCTGGCGTTTGAGGCAGGCTCGTCCCGAAAGTAACCAGAAGGGGAGCAGCAGCAGCGTGATGGGGCGGGTTTTGAGGAGGACGAGGATGCACTCCCAAAGGACGTTGCCCCGGATCAAAGTGCCGTCGAGATCGACGCACAAAACCGGGGACAGCACCTTGGCGGGTTTGGCTCCTGTGACAGACCCCATGGGATGATCGTCGCATAAAGGGGAGGGCGAAATACGGGAATAAATGGCACACCTAGGTAACCTGGGTAACATGCGCTGAGTGGGAGGTGAGGTTAGTATGGGCTGATCTAGCAGACTGCGGAAAAACTCAATCTCGCGCTTGATTTTGGGTGGCGCAGCGCTTCAGCGCTGCGGTAACCGGCTGGTTTGCAGTACCGGCTTTAGCCGCTGCGGTCAGACTGCAGCGTAGAAAATACTTTTTCCGCAGCCTGCTAGAGCGGAGTGAGCGATTCTGAACACGAAGCACATGGACGAGACACAAGGGCATCCGGAACCTAGCTTGTCGGAATTGTTGGCCAAGTATCTGCGACGGCCGAACGTGCTGCTGCCCTTGCTTGGGCTCGTCACTTTTGTGGTTTACAGCGGCTCGCTGTCTTTCGATTTTGTATGGGATGATTGGCCGCAGATTGTGAACAGTCCGATCATCCGGACATGGAACAATCTTCCGCGGGCGTTCACCAGCGATCTGTGGTATCACGTGGCGCGGCACCAGGTGTATTACCGGCCGCTGTTCGTGGCGTGGTCGATGCTGAATTACACACTGTTCGGATTGCGGCCGTGGGGATGGCACTTGGGAGCGGTTCTGCTGCATGTGGGCGCGGTGGCAGCAGTGTTTTGGCTGGCGCGACGGCTGGCACTGGAATACTGGACGGCGGCGCTGGCGGCGCTGATTTTTGCGCTGCATCCGATTCACATTGAGCCGGTCACATGGATTTCCGCAGCTTCGGACACGATGGTAACGATGTTTGCCGCACTGGCTTTTGCGACGTTTCTTAACGGGCGTGATCCGGAGCGCAATTCCGAGCTAAAGAAGAGAGCGGCATGGTGGATTGCGTCGCTGGCGCTGCTGGCGTGCGCGCTGCTGACGAAGGAAATGGCGGTAGTGTTTTCGGCGCTGGTGGGAATCTATGTGTGGCTGCACCCGGCGGGAAGAAATGCGTCGCCGCGGAAAAGAGTTCTTGGGGCGGTGACGGAGGCGGCTCCGTACGCGGTGGTGACGCTAGCTTACGCGCTGCTGCGAAAGCACGCGCTGCTGCACGCAACTGGGCAGTTTGATCCCAGTCACGGGATGATGGATGTAGTGCGGACTTTGCCGCTGGTGCTGTCCATTTATCTGCGGCATCTACTGGTTCCGGTGGGCCTCACGGGGCTTTATTACACACCCTATGTCACGAGCGCAATCCTCAGCCAAGTGGTGGCGCCGGTGGTGGTGCTGGGGGCGGCGCTGGTTGCATTGTGGTATTGGAATCGGCGCGAAGGGAATTCCACCGTCGCGTTTGCGGGGTTGTGGCTGCTGGTTGGGTTGGCTCCAGCTCTGTATTTGCGAAACTTTGGCAACGGCGATTTCGTGCGCGACCGTTACATGTATTTGCCGTCGATCGGATTTGCGATTCTGGCGGCAATGGGGCTGCGGCGGCTGCCATCCATCAGGGGATGGAGCGCGCAGGTAGTGCAAGCGTGCGCGGTACTGGTGCTGTGCGGTGGTTATGTCTGCGCATCGCTTGCACAGCAGGTGTATTGGGGGAGCGATCTGCTGCTGCTGGCGCGCGGGCAATCTCTGTACCCGGGGAATCCGTATGCGGTGGCGGGGCTGGCGAAAGAGTACAGCCAGCGGGGCGCGCATGATCGCGCGATTGAACTGGCGCAGTCGGTGGTGAGGGATCATCCGGAGTATGGCTACGGGCCTCTGGCGCTGGCGGAAGCGTACATCCGCGCGGGTCGATTCGAGGAGGGCCGGATTTGGCTGGACCGGGTGAATCCGGATTACGCGAAGTCGGAGATGGGGATGGCGGCAGTCGCCGGGCTGTATGGGCAAATGGGCGACTATGAGCGGGCTTTTGCGCTTTGCTCGGAGATTCTGGAGAAGGAACCAAATCTTTATTCGGCGCTCTACAACTGCGGCAATATTCACTTGATGGACGGTCAGTACAGGGACGCAGAACAATTGCTGTCGCGCGCGGTGCAGTTGGTGCCGGAGCAGGCGGCTCCGAAACATTTTCTGGGTCGCGCGCTTCTGCAGGATGGACGGAACGCGGAGGCACAACCTTACCTGCTGCAGGCGGTAGCCATGGATCCGAAGGTTTGGGACTACCACTACTGGTTCGGAGTGTCGCTCGAACGAAGCGGGAATATGTCCGCTGCGCGGACGGAGTATCAGCGGACGTTGCAACTGAACCAGGACAGCAAGGAAGCGAAGATGCGGCTGACGGCGCTGGAGGCGAAGTGAAGAAGGAAATGGATAAGACTTCCGCGAAGTCAGGGATGCAAATTGACGCGGCGTTGAGCGTAGAAATAAGGGTTCGGGAACAGGGTACGGAGGTGGTGGAGGCGGCCAGCGAGAGTGAATTGGCGCTGGTGACCGCCGCCCAGGGGTGGGTAGTTCGCTTGATGGTGCTGGGTGCGGTTTGGGCGGTCGCGGCAGTTTATGTTGGCGTCCACATCGGCAGTGGTTGGGTCCCGGCCGACGACGGGACTCTGAGCCAGAGTGCGCTGCGAGTAATGCAGGGGCAACTTCCGCATCGCGATTTTGGGGAGATCTACACGGGCGGGCTGAGCTTTATTCATGCGCTGGCGTTTCGAGCGTTCGGCGTGAATCTGATGTCGCTGCGCATCTGTGTGTTTCTGTTTTTCCTGGCGTGGCTTCCGGCTGTTTACTATGTTGCGCTGCGCTTTACTTCGGCGATTGGGGCGGGAGCGATCACGCTGCTGGCAGTGGCCTGGAGTTTTCCGAATTATCCAGCGGCCATGCCATCCTGGTACAACCTCTTCTTCGCCACGTTTGGAGCGGCGGCGCTACTGCGATACCTGGAAGCACGCAGGGCGCGATGGTTGTTTGTGGCGGGAGTATGCGGCGGAGTGTCGATCCTGATCAAAGTGATCGGGGCGTACTACATTGCTGGGGTGCTTCTGTTTCTTGCCTTTCTGGAACAGAGCGAAAGTGGGGAAGGAGAGAGTTCGAAGAACAGCTGGCCGTACCGCGTGTTCAGCGTGGGTGCGCTGCTGCTGTTCCTGGCGACACTGGTCCACGTGCTGGGTACGCGGCTGGGGATGGCGGAGTTGTACCAGTTCGTGCTGCCATCAGCGGTGGTGGTCGGACTGATCCTGCTGGGAGAACGGAGTGTGCGGGCGGGAACAGGGCAACGATTCAGAACGATATTTCGGGCAGTGATTCCGTTTCTCTGCGGGTTGGCGAGCCCGATAATTGTTTTCCTAGTGCCGTATGCGCGGTCGGGAACGGTGTGGAAGTTCCTGTTTGGCGTGACTTCGAGCGCGATCTCGCGATCGGTCGACTTAGGCGTGATTCGTCCGGTCGGAATCGAGAAAATCATGTTTGTACTGCCGCTGTTGGGAGTTCTGGCGGCGGCGATGTATTGGGACAAGTTCCAAGGGAAAGCTGTCGGGGCGGCCCTGGGCCTGGGAGCGGTGGCACTTGCAGTAAGGGCTACGCAGTCGTTCGAGATTGTTTTGGGGATCTGGAGTTCGGTGGCGGCGCTGACGCCGATAGCGGTGCTGCTGGGAGCGGTGGTGCTGTGGGCCCGGAGGAAGTCGGGCGCGCGAACGAAACTTGAGCGGCAGCAAGTGGTGCTGCTGATCTCGCTGGCAGGGACGTGCAGCCTGGTGCAATTTCCGTTTGCGGCTCCGATCTACTTGAGTTATGCGGCGCCGCTGACGCTGCTGGCGCTGGTGGCGATCGTGTCCACGGGCAAGACGCAGCGCGGGACGTATGCGCTGGCATCGGTGGTGGGGCTTTATCTGGCGTTTGGGGTGGTCAGCCTCGTGCCGCGCTACATTTACGAAATCACGTACGTAGTCGGCCACATGGACACGATGCAGGGGCCGCGGGCGGGCGGTTTGAAGATCGAAGGAGCCGCGTTCTTCGATGACTTGTCCCGTTTCTTGCGAGAGCACAGTCCGAACGGATTGATGTTTGCGGGCAATGATTGTCCGGAGTTGTACTTTCTTTCCGGGTTGAAGAACGTAACGCACGACGATGGGGGCGCGCCGCCGGAGGAAATTCTGAAGGCAATACAGTCTGACAATCTGAACCTGGTGGTTATCAATGACGCGCCGTATTTCCCGGGGGCAGTGATGAGGCCGGAGGTGAGGGCCGAGGTGATCAAGAGATTTCCTCATACCACGCGTTTCGGAATCTTCCAGGTATTTTGGAAGCAGTAATACGACACCCGGTCCAAGCCGGACGGAGTCGCAACGTGGTGCTTCGATCTCGATCGGAAGTCTTCGAATGTCTACATTTGTAACCGGCCAAATATCGGCTCCCAATCGAATCGGCCAAGCCGTCAAGGCGTTGCTGAGTCATAAACGCAACCGCAGGGTCGTCCTTTCGGCCAGCGTCGGCGTGTTCCAGCGGTTAGTGCAGGTTGGAAGCACATTGGTGCTCATGCCTCTCTTACTGCGAGTGCTTGGTCCAGCAAAGTTCGGAGTTTGGGGGGCGGCGGCTTCGTTAGCCTGGTTAAGTGGACTGGTCGATATTGGGACAGGCACTGCCCTGGTGACCCTGGTGGCGCGTTCGAGTGCGCTCGACCGCGCCGATCAAGCGCGGCGTCACATAGCAGGTGCGCTGAGCATTGGGGGCGGGTTGGCGGGCTTGATGTTATTGGTAGCCTTGGCCGCCTCCATCAGTGGGGCAGCGCAAGGCAGGGCGGGGCCGTACCTTATCGCCGCTATCGGACTCGCGCTAAACCTGCCGCTGAATGCCGGTAACAACGTCTGGATGGCCCTTCAGAAGGGCTATGTCTCGGGCGCATGGGAATTGGTGCAGACGCTGCTGACCACTGCTGGGCTGGTTGGTGCAGCTGCGCTAACCAGAGACGTGCGGGTGTACGTGGCCGTGGTTTACATGGGTCTCGCTTTGGCGAACATCGGTAGTCTGGTACATCTTTTCTGGAGTCATCCGGAACTTCGGCCGGAGGGGCTATCGGTGTCTTGGGCAGCCATGAGAGAGGTCGCCGGTCATGGAGTGTTGTACTTCATCCTGGCTTTGACGGGCGGCCTTTCCTTCTTGCTCGACAACGTCTTGGCCCTTTCGCTTCTTGGCCCCGAGGCTTCGGCCCGTATGACGATTGCAATGCGGATCTGTGTCACGGCGGTCGGCGGTCTCGTTGTCATGTCGCAACCGCTTTGGCCGGCTTTCGCGGAGGCGGCTGAGAGAGGCGATCGCAAATGGATTCGCAAGACCCTGCTGCGCGGCTCGGGCCTGCTGGTTGGACTTACCGTTGCTGGATCATCTCTGTTGCTGGTGTTTGGTGAGCGGCTGTTGCGGTTGTGGTTGCATACTGACCTTGGTATCGGAGCTGGTTTGCTGTGGGCAATTGCAGCTTGGGTGCTTGCTCAGGCTGTCTTTCGGGTACCTAATCTTTTGCTGAACGGGCTGTCCATACTTCGCTTTCAGATCGCGGTGTTCTCGGTTGCCACAGCACTGGCGTTGGCATTGAAGTTTGCGTTGGCTCCCTATTTTGGGGTTGCGGGAATCCTATGGGGCACAACCACGCCCGTCTTACTTATCGTGATCCCGGCAAGTATCTGGCGAATTTGGCGATGGGCAACGCATCTCACTCCGCGAGTGGGAGAACTGGCGGAGAATCGGGCAGAAGACATTCTCGGCAATCTTCTGCCGTAAGGCGGTCGTAAGCCCGCACAGCCGCCAACGCTGGGTTATGTGCAGGCTATAGGTCAGAAGATTGCTGAGGTCGGGCGGAACGTGCCCAAGTAGTCATGAAGGCGAACTTATCCGAGGACTCGACATCGTAAGCGCATGCCGCCAACAGCAGCGCTACCGCGCGGTTCGGTGAACCGAGGCCGGAGCCATAAAAATTGCAAAGACTCTAAGGTAAGCCACGGCTGCAAACTAAGCTTGCGCGCCGTGATTTGAGCGGAGTTACACTTCCTATGTCTCCCGTGTGCCACGCGCCCCGGCGAGTCTGGCCGCGCCGGAGAGTAATAAACGCCGCAAGGTTTCACGAGGCAGGACCAGCGCCGCAACCAGGCGGCTCAACACAGTGGGGTTCCAAGATAAATAGGGAAGGCAGCCGGCAATCCAGTTCCAGGCTTGTGCCCGACTCGCCCCGCGGAGGCGGGTCCAGACGAACTGATTGGCGGTCGAGCGGCCAATATGACGACGGCAGTCAGTCTGCAAACGAGACAGATAATCGGTATCCGCACCTGCCCGGCGCGACGCCTCGATCACCTCGGTCGCCAATAATCGTGATTCGCGCGCCCAGACGACCGGCGGCGTGCCGTGAGACATGTTGTCGTTCTGAGACCGCAAAAGAACATAGTGCGACAGCACGCGTGGTATGCAGCCGACGGGTCCGCGGAACGCCAACTTGGTCCAATAAAACATGTCGCCGATGATGCAGTCCTCCGGTTGCGGGCCGAGTTCCAGCAGGTCCCGAACGCACGTCACACAGGCACACCAGCAAACTTCCCGCCTGCCTGCGTAATGGGCCGCAAGAAAAGATGCGCCCGTTTCCACGGCAGGGCCGACGACGGCCGGTACCTGGCAGTCTTCGTAATGCACCGCGCATCCGGTATGGACAAAGGACAATTCCGGGTGCCGATCAAACAAGGCGAGAACCTCGGCGGCGAACTCCGGTTCCAGAAAGTCGTCGTCCGACAGGCCCACAAAGAACTCACCATGCGCCTGTTCGATCAGGAATTGGCCGTGTTTCGCCGCCGGCATCGTCGATGGATGGCGGAAGGTCCGCAGTCCCCGTCCCGCATAGCGCTCGATAACAGCAGGGGTTTCATCCGTTGACCCATTATCGGAGACGATGATCTCAATGTCGGGGGAGGTCTGAGCGAGTGCGCTCTCGATCGCTCGGCCGAGGAGTCCCGCACGGTTGACAGTGGGAATGGCGATGGTCAGCCGAGGTGTCATGCGCTCCCCCATCCGGTCCCTTGGCGATTGCACCCCATTGAAGATCTGAATTGCGGAATTCTCAGGCCCACTCCCCGAACCCAATCATTCTCAGACTTGAGTTTCTTCACCATGCAAGATTTAGCGGCCAGCAGCCGCGCCCGAAGCGAGTGCGCTGCGGGGGAGCGGTTCGCCGGGCTCGTACTGGAAATTCAATCTTTCGCGTTCGACTACCAGCGGACGGTTGTGCACCTGCGTGTGGATGTTCCCGATGTACTCGCCGATGATGCCCATGAAGAGAAGCTGGAGCGATCCCAGAAAGAACATTCCGATGGCGATGGGCGCGATGCCCAGCGTGAATTCGTGCCAGAACAGCAGTTTGTAGGCAAAGTAAGCCATGCCTCCGAGCAAGGAGAGCAGGGATCCGGCAAAGCCCGAGAACGTGACCAAGCGCAGCGGAACCTTGGAGAGCTTGGTGATACCGAGCATGGCAAGATCGTAAAGTGTGTAGAAATTGTTTTTGGACTTGCCACTTTTTCTGCGTTGCTGTACATACTCAACTTCGGCGTGGGGCAGGCCTATTTCGGCGATCATGCCGCGGAAGTAAGGGTAAGGATCCCCAAACTGGCGGACGAGGTCGATGACTTGCCGATCATAGAGCCCAAAGCCAGTGAAGTTTTCGTAGGTCTCGATGTCGTCGGCGAGGCGGTTGACCAGCCGATAAAACAGTTTCCGAACCATGAACATCGGCGCGGCTTCGCGGCTTTGATGCTTGACGGCAATGACGATGGGAATTCCATTTTCCCACGCTTCGAGCAGTTGCGCGAGAACCTCAGGCGGATCCTGCAGATCGGACATGAGGGCAATGACCGCGTCACCGCGAGCTTGCAGAAGCGCGTGCATGGGGGAGCGGACGTGTCCGAAGTTGCGCGCGTTGCGGATCACCTTGACATTCGAGTCGGCGGCGGCGATTTCACTGAGGACAGCGAAGGTGGTGTCACGGGACGCGTTGTCGATGAAGATGTGCTCGTAGCGGTATTTCCCGAGGTTCAGCATCAGGTCACGCACGCGTTCGTAGACTTCGCGGACATTACCTTCCTCGTTAAAGCAGGGCGTGACTACGCTAATGGTTTTCATGAAAAGGAACCTTGTGCGTGAGCGCGAGACTTGTTAGGTTGTACAGCCTTGCGGGTTTTAGTGTCGGCAACTTGGAGCTGGCGTTCCGGTGGAACGGCATAACAGACGGCGTCGAGACCATCGGTGCAGTGAGAACGCAGGAAGAGTGCCGAATCGGGGGCCAGGTTTTTGAGGGATGCCAGAACGCGCCAGAGATGATCCGGCTTGTGATAGCCGCAGATGGCAAGGACCGGGCGATCGCGCCAGATGACGCGATGCGCACCTTCGAGAGCCTGGATTTCGGCTCCTTCGATATCCATCTTGATAAAAGAGGCGTGTTCGTGGGCGAGAGCATCATCCAGGCAGACGCAAGGAACCTCGGTGCCCGACGTGGCTGTGATGCGGCCCCCGCCGATGCCGTCTCCGGCGAAATGGACAACACCCTTGTGGGCGCCTACCGCAGCGTTGTGAAGTACGGCACGGGCGCGAATGCCGTTTACGAAAGTCTGAAGGCCGGGCGTGACGGCCGGGTCAGCCTCGAAAGCGATCACCTTGCGAAAGCAATTATCGGTTTGGGAAATGAAGGATTGGATCGTGTCTCCGGTGTAGGAGCCGCAATCGACGAAGCACTCGGTGGCGGTCAAAGAGAACAGGCCGGGAAAGTACTGGTCGCCCGCGAGTGGGGTGCCAATACAGTCGAAATCCGCGCGCAACCGTAGTTGGAGTTGTGCGGCGAACGCCTGGCGCGAAGAGTTGTCGTGGAGTAACTCGAAGGCGGCTGCGATGTCATGGCTTTGCTGGAGCAGATTTTCAGGCAGATCCCAGAAAAAATAGGGAAGGAAAGTGCTTGAGTGCCGCCAGAAGAGCAAAGGGAAAGCGGCGGCGCGACAACCCATGGTCCGCACCTGATCAAGCAGTGCAGACATGAGTGGCGAACGGCTCGGATGCCAGACGGCAACGACGAACGCAGCGTCTCGCGAGTGCTTGTTTGCGGCGTCCCGAGGAGACAGCACGGGAAGTCCATCGGCCACTGTTCCCCAGGTGTGGGGATTATTGTCCGCGAAGGCAACGGGTTCGAGGTCCGTGCGGGAGAGGCCCTGGAGAACCAAACGGCCCAGCCGGCCCGCTCCGAAAATGACGATCTGGCGCCGGCCAGCGGCGGCCTCGTCGAAGGCATACTGCTGGCGAACACGGGCCGCTGCCGGCGTCTCGCGGAGCAGCGATTCGAGTTGTTGGCGTGTGGTTTCCATGAAGGCGTGAATCCAGCTTCCTCAGTCGTTTCCGCTGGCGCCAGCTTTGGCGGCGCGAGCAATCAGAGAGTGCGCAGGCAGACCCCGGTGATAGATCAGTTCAGAGAGTGACGGGATGTTGGCATAAGGGCTGTCAATGGCGTCGATCATGATGGGTTGATCCTTGGGTACGGCTTTCAGAATGACTTCGCCACGCATCAGTTCGCGGCAGGAGATCTGTCCCTGCTGGAGCGGAATGGCCAGATAGACGTCGGCATCCTGCAGAACGTGGCCTGCGGGAAGATCGCGCCTGGCATAGACACCGCGGACGAGCGAGTCGAGATACGTGATTTCTTTTTGCGGAGGCAGACGTTTCTGCGTGCCCGGAGCTCCGCACATACGCTTGGCGCGATGAAAGGCTTTGAACCAGGTGTCGACTTGCTCAGGCACCGAGCAGTACGGAGAAACTGTCATGCCCTCGGTCTGGATGTCGACGTGGCGCTCGAAGGTCCGCGCGCCTTTGGCATAGGCCATGAGCATCGACGAAGTCCAGTCGCGGTATTCATGCGTGGACAATCCGATGATGTGATTGGGATAGCGACTGTGGAGAAAGTCGATCTGGTTGAGTTCGAGGTCACAATCCTCAGAGGGATAGAGCGACACGCAGTGGTTGATGGCCAGCGGGATATGACGATTGTCGAAAAACGTGACCAGGTCGTCGATGTCCTTGAGTGAAGAGCCGCCCGTAGAAACGATGACCGGTTTTTTCGTCTTCGCTATCTTCTCGATCAAAATCCAATCGTTGCAGTCCGAGCTGGCGATTTTGAGGATGGGGATGCCGAGCTCGCAGCAGAAGTCGACGGAACTCTCGTCGAACGGAGTTGCCATCGGGATGCAGCTGGCTTCGCGGATGGCTTGCACCAGTGTGGCGAAGTCCTCCGGCTGGAGGCGCGTATCGAGCGTTTTCTTGATGTAGCGGATATCGTCGCGCTGGCGGAAGTCCTGGTGGATGAAGCTGTCGACATCGCGCAGTTGCAGCTTGATCGCGGCGCGCACATTGTTGAACCGTACCACCTGCGCATAGTTGCCGATGATCTTCAGGCCCCGCTGAAGGTCGCCCAAGTGGTTATTGGCCACTTCGAGTACGAATAACTCGTCGAATATATCGTTGCCAGTCATGATGTTACCTGCCTGCCCGGTTCGTGGTGCCGTCCCGGTCGAGGGGCACGGTTTATTAGTATGGTAATGTCCTTATTCCTTGACGACATTGTCCATTAGTTCAGTCTCATCCAGGAATGGGTACATGTCCTCTAGATTAGGTGAAACGATCCGCCCATCGGGTAACTGCCTGGCCCGTGATCGCGGCTCGAACTCCTGATTCGGGTCGAGCACCACATCGATTAATGCCGGCCCATCGGCCGCGAGCGCGAGGTCGATTTGCGCCAGCTGCGACTGGCGGTCGATGCGAATCGATGGAATGCCATAGGCGCAGGCCACCTTGACCATGTCCGGGAGGGAGGCGCCGCTCGCGGCGCTCTCTCCGGTTAGACGACCGAAGAAACTGAATTGCGTCATGCGCATGGAAAGGTAGCCCGAGTTATTGAGGACAAAGATCTTAAGTGCTAAGTGATGATGAATAACGGTTTGTAACTCCTGGATGTTCATTTGAATGCTGCCATCTCCGGCGAGGCAAATGACACGCTTCCCGGGTCGCGCGAAAGCCGCGCCGATGGCGGCTGGCAAGTCGTAACCCATGGAAGCGGATCCGGAATTGGAGATAAGGCGTTGGTGTTTGCCCAGGCGCATGGTCTGGAAAGGCACGATGCAGGAGGTTGCATTGCCGCAGACTATGACATCGTCGTCGTCGAGCCTGGCCGAGAGTTGCTCGATGAAGTAGTAAGGATTCAAGGGCGGCCCGGGTTGGCGCTGGCGATCCTGCACGACAGGGTAGCGTTGGACGCGTTCACGACACCAGGCGAGCCACGGAGCGTGAACTCCAGGGCGGTAGTTGTCGGCGTCACACTGACGCAGCAGTTCTTGCAGAAACTGCTTGAGGTCGCAGTGGATGGCCATGTCCGGCTGGATGGTGGGTTTGTGGAACTCGGCGGCGTCGATATCGACCTGGATCTTGAAGGCGCGCGGCGCGAACGATTGCCAGTTATAGCTGGTTTGGCGGATGTTGAGACGCGATCCGAGAATCAACAGAACGTCGGCATTTTGCACCGTGAAGTTCCCGGCACGGTCGCCGATGGTGCCCTGGCGCCCGGAAAAGAGCGGGTCATCGGAAGCGATGAGGTCATGGGTCCAGGCGGTCGTCACGGGAACGCCCAGCCGGTGAAAAAGTTCGTCGAATTCGGCGACCGCATGGGCGGCGCGGACGCCGGTGCCGGCGAGGATCACGGGTCTTTTTGCATTTCTGATGCGGTCGAGAACTTCACGACAATAGGATTTGAGCCGGGACGGATCGCCGGCGATCTTGTCTTGGGCGAGCTCATCCTGCGCGGGATCGTCTTCTGCGGGATCGTAGGCGCGAAGATTGGGGGGATCGATGGACGCGGCCTGCACGTCGACCGGAATGTCAAGCCAGCAAGGACCAGGGCGTCCACTTTGTGCGAGGTGCCAGGCGCGCTCGAGGTGATACCGGATGGAGAGGGGATCGTCGATCATCACCGCGTACTTGGTGATGTTGCGGACCATAGCGATGATGTCGGCTTCCTGGTCTCCGAGTTGGCGCAATCCAGTAATGCCCAGGGCGCGCATACACGTTTCGCGCTTGACCTGGCCGGAGATGACGAGCATCGGGATGGAGTCGGTCCACGCTCCGAAGACTCCGTTGAGGGCGTTGATACCGCCGGGCCCGGTCGTAACGTTGACCAGGCCGGGCTGGCCGGTGATGCGAGCGTAAGCTTCGGCGGCCATCGCTGAAGCTTGTTCATGGTGATTGCAAACGTACTGAATGCGCGGCTCCTTGCCAATGGAGTCGTTGAGGTGCATGGCGCCGCCGCCCGTGACGAGGAAGATGTGGCGCACACCCCAATCCGCGAGCCGCTCGACGATGTAATCAGAAAGCTTCATGAGCGGCGGTCCTCGGAGTTCGAGTTTTGGAGCAGCGAGAGAACGGGATTGCTGAGTCCGAGACGGCGGATTTGAACGCTGATTTCGTCGGCATGCAACAAGGTGGCGATGATGATCGGCTCACGGGTGCCAGCGATTTCCTGCGCGCCTATGACGGGCGCGCCCGCCAGCGTCTTGCCTCTGAGAATGGGATTGTTGTCCACCAGAGCGCGGACTTGAGTTTGCGCGAGACAGGGAAGGGCGAGGAGCTTCATCGCGAATTGCCCTGCACCCCAAAGGATGACGCGCTGGGTGTTTGCGAGTTGGCCGGCTAAGCGGCGGTTGATACTTTCCATCTGCTCGGCGGAATGCCGAATATAGGCGGCGATCCTGGACGGTAACTCTTGATCGCAAACGACCGAGTGCTCGTCTGCAGTTCCGCCGGGGTTGCGGAAAAGGCCGAAAACAGCGGGGTAGTGCGTGTCTTCCGCCGTCTGGAGCACTTTTTGTTCAACCAGGATGGGCTGGAAGCCAAAGCGGCGGGCGGTGTTTTCGAGAGCACGCGCCGAAAAGTGATTGATGTGCTCGGTATTGAATTCCTGGAAAGGTGCGTAGAGATAGTCGTCGTAACGGGTGGCGTCAGGAGTCTCGAGATACACGTAGCCTCCCGGCGCGAGAAGACGGCGGGCGGCTGTGAAGAATGCTGGGATGTCGTAAACGTGTTCGAGCACGTGACTGAACACGACGCAATCGAATTTGGGCATGTGCGCGGGAGCCGAGGCGATCGACCCGACGTAGGCCTCAAAGCCACGATCACGGCACGCGGTCGCGCAGCGCGGCGAAGGATCGAGTCCGGCCACTGCCATGAATCCCTGGTCGCGGAGGGCAGTGAGCAGGCCGCCCGTGGCGCAGCCGGCATCGAGGATGCTGGCGGCTCGCGAAGGCAGGGCGCGGGCGATGTCGGAGGCAGTGATGGCGAGTCGAGCGGCGTCGTACGGGGAAAGGCCGCTGCCGGTCGCGGTCGCCGAGTCGTCGTACTTGGACCACTCGCAATAGAAACGATCGTAGTCGCGCTGGGTGGCGGCGGGATCGGCGTAGACGAAACCGCAGCGCCGGCACACGGCGACGTTGTACTCGGCGGGCAGAGGATAGCCGTCCGGAACGATGAACCGCTGGTGATGGCAGATAGTGTTTCCGGTTGCCCCGCAAGCGCCGCATGCGCGATGTGGCTGAGGACTGAGAGTAGCAGCGCTATGCATGGGTACCTCGCGCGGCAACTTCTGGTCTGGAAATCCCCTGTTCGGAGAATGTATTTGCCGAAAACCAGGCGTGGGTGCGGCAGATGGCTTCGCGCAACGGCACCTCAGCGTGAAGTCCCAGTTCTTCGCGTGCTCTTGCCGTACAGGGCACGTAGCGGTGCAGCGGGGCGCCAGGCGTTGCCGTGGACGCGATGTTGACGTCAACTTCGGGTGGCAGCGCGGCGGCGACTTCGCGCGCGAGGGTGGCGATGTTCAAAGCTTCTTCGGAACCGACGTTATAAGCGCGGCGGGATTGTCCCTCGAAGAGAATGGTCCAGAGCCAGACCATTAGATCAGAGGCATAAAGATAGGAGCGCACAGCGGAGCCGTCTCCCTGGACGCGAATCGGGCCATGGTGTTGACGATCGGCGATGAAGTTGCCGATAGCGAAATGCGCGTCGAGTCTCATATAGGGGCCGACGAACGCAAAGCAGCGCGCGACGGTGGTTGCAAAGCGGGATGAAGCAGCCAGCGAGCACAGCATCTCCGCGGAACGCTTGCCCTCGGCATAGGCAGAGGCCGGATTTAGAGGATCAGGTCCACCTTCGAAGGATTCACTTACGTGCGTGAGTTGCGGCGGCTGGTTTCCGTAAACTGCGCCCGAACTGACGAGCAGGAATCTGGCGACGGAACTGGCGATGGAGAACTGCAACGCGCGGCGTGTCCCTTCGACAATCGTGTCGAACATCACGCGGGGCGCTTCGCTGTTCAGCGTGGCGCTGGCTTCCGTCGCGGCATGGATGACGTGTGAAAATGCGCCTTGGGGAAAATCGCCGTGGCGAACGTCGGCGGGGTGCAAGGTGATCGCTGGATCTTGCGCCAGGTGCCGCGCTTTCTCGGCAAGTAATCCCGGATGCCGGGATAGTCCGACCGCACGAGCGTTGAGACCCAGCCGGCGGTTCGCCCAGGCGAAACTCTCGAGCAGCCAGCATCCGAAAAATCCGGTGGCGCCCGTGATTAGAACGCGCTGGCCGCGCAGATCCTGCCACAGAGGCTCGGTTCGAGCGAGGATGTTGTCGAGATCGTGTGCCAGCCGGTTTGTCATGCTTGTCTGACTCATGATTGCGTGGCTCATGGTCGCGCGGCCTATGCTCCGTGAGCGGCGGAGGCCGCTTTTGGAATCTGATGGAAAGTCTCCGCCATGTAATCGATCATCGATTGCGAGATGCCGGGGTAGAGGCCGATCCAGAAAACGTTGTTCATTACGAAGTCGGTGTTGCGTAAATCGCCGATCGCGCGCCGCTGAATGTCGCGATAGGCGGGCTGACGAAGCAGGTTGCCGCCGAAGAGCAGGCGGGTGGCTATGTTTCGAGATTCCAGGAAGCGCACGATCTGGTTGCGGGTTGTGGGCGCACCCTTGCGCACGGCGAGAGGAAAGCCGAACCAGCTTGGGTCCGAATGCTCGGTGGCTTTGGGCAAGATGAAGATGTCGTCGAGATCGCTCAGGGCGGCGTGAAGTTTGGCAAAGTTCGCGCGCCGGGCGGCAATGAAGCCCGGCAGCTTCTTGAGTTGCGCGACTCCGACTGCGGCTTGCATGTCGGTCGCTTTGAGGTTGTAGCCGATGTGACTGTAAATGTATTTGTGATCGTATCCGCTGGGCAGATCGCCCAGTTTCCATTCAAAGCGGCAACCGCAAGTGTTGGATTTCCCGGGATCGCACCAGCAGTCTCGGCCCCAGTCGCGAAAGGACTCGGCTAACTTCTTGAGCGCGGGAGACTGCGTGAGCACGCATCCGCCTTCGCCCATGGTGATGTGGTGCGCGGGATAGAAGCTGGTGGTGGCGAAGTGGCCGAAGGTCCCAACGTTGCGCCCTTTATAGAGAGATCCTACGGCATCGCAGCAATCCTCAATCACCCAGAGATTGTGTTTGGTTGCCAGCTCCATAATGGCATCGACGTCAAACGGGTTGCCGAGGGTGTGCGCCAGCATGATGGCTTTGGTGCGTTCGGAAACTGCGGCTTCAAGTTGAGTTCCGTCGATGTTGTAAGTTGGAAGCTGAACGTCGACGAAGACTGGGACGAGCCCGTTCTGAATAATCGGATTGACGGTTGTGGGAAATCCAGCAGCTACGGTGATGACTTCGTCTCCGGCGGAGAGCCTGCGATCGCCGAGCGACGGGGAAGTGAGGCACGAAAGAGCCGCGAGGTTGGCGGAGGATCCGGAGTTGACCAGCGAAGCACAGCGCACGCCCATGAACGCGGCAAATTCGCGTTCGAACTGGGCGGCAAAGCGGCCGGTGGTGAGCCATGCGTCAAGCGAGGCTTCGACCAGAAATTCGAGCTCGGTGCTGTCAAAGACTTTGCCCGACACCGGTATGCTGCTCTGGCCGGGTACGAACGCCTGCGGAGCCAGTGCGACGTTGTAGTACTGCTTCACGATCGCGCGGACTTCTTCGCGGAGTTGGCTGGCAGTTTTGCTCGTCATTGTCATCGTCGAGTTATCCCCTGCCTGCGTGGGCCATCGCGGCGGGCGCGCCCAGGAACTCGCGGTACCAGGCGAGGGTGCGATCAAGTCCGGACTCGAGAGTGAACTGCGGTTGCCAGTTGAGTATGGTGCGGGCGCGCTCGGCGCTCAGGAACTGATGACGAATTTCGTTGCTCGCCTGGTTGAGCACTTCCGGACGCAGAGAGGACTTCATCTTCCGCAGGATCAGTTCCACCATGTCGAGCACGCTGACCTGGCTTTCATTGGAAAAATTAAAAGCCTGGCCGCGAAGGGTGGCATCCGAGGCGAGGCGCTCGGCGAGCAGCATGTACGCGGCTGCGCCATCTTCGATGTAGAAATAGTCGCGGACGAAGTTACCGTCTGAGCGCACGACTGGCCGTTCTCCGCGAATGACCGAGCGAATCGAGCCCGGGACCACGCGATTCCAGTTCAGATCGCCGCCGCCATAGAAATTTCCGCAGCGTGTGATCGCGACCGGCAGGTTGTAGCTGGCGGCGTAGGTCTGCGCGATCAGATCGGCGCACGACTTGCTGACATCGTAGGGATGACGGCCTTGCAGAGGCATCGTTTCGTCGTAGGGGAGATGCTCCTGGTCGCCGTAGGCCTTATCGGAGGACGCCACCACAATCGACGAAACCTTTGGAGAGCGGCGGCAAGCCTCGAGCAAATTCCAGGTGCCCTCGATGTTGGTGGAGAAGGTCGAGACCGGGTTGCGATTAGCAATGCCGACGATGGTCTGGGCCGCCAGATGAAAGACGACTTCGACTTCGTACTCGCCGAGGGTGCGCTCGACGAGATCACGATCGATGATATCGCCGCGCACGGTGTTGACTTGCTCAATGCGGCGGCTGCGCAGAAGTTCGCTTTGCGGAACCCAGTCGCGCACCAGGCAAACAACATTCGAGCCGGCGTCAATAAGCTGCTTGACGAGCCACGATCCGAGCAGCCCTGTGCCGCCGGTGACGAAGACGGAGCGATCTCGCCAAAATAAACTCATTCCGACCACACTTTCCAGGGGGTTTGTTCGCTCGCCCAGAGCTCATTCAGGTATTGGTATTCGCGGTAAGTGTCCATGGCGAAGAAGAACCCGTCATGGCGATAGGCCATAAGTTGACCTTCACGCGCCAGCCGCTCTAGAGGCTCACGTTCGAGGATGCACTCCGGGCCGCCGAGGTAATCGAGTACGCGGCGGTTAAAGACGAAGAAGCCGGCGCTGATCAGGCCATTGGCCTTGGGTTTCTCCATGAAGCGCTGGACCTGGCCCTGGGCGTCGGTTTCGAGCACTCCGAAGCGAGAGATAGGCGGGACTGACGTGACGGTCGCAAGGCGGCCGTGCTTGCGATGAAAGTCGACCAGGCTGCCGATGTTGACGTCGCTGAGGCCATCGCCGTAGGTAAGCAGAAACGTGTCGTCGTTCTCGAGATAGCGGGCAACGCGCTGCAAACGGCCACCCGTCATGGTATCGAGGCCGGTGTCGGCGAGCGTGACGGCGAAATTCTGCTCTTGATGAGCGCCCATGAATTCGACGTGCGATTGGCGGCCGAGGCAGATTCTGAAGTCGCTATTCATGGCTTCGTAGTTCAGGAAGTAATCCTTGATCATGTTGCCGCGATACCCGAGGCAGAGAATGAACTCGCGCATTCCGTAGTGGGCGTACATCTTCATGATGTGCCACAGGATGGGACGGCCCCCGATCTCCACCATCGGTTTGGGGCGGAATTCGGTCTCTTCCCGGAGACGGGTACCTAATCCACCGCACAGAACGACAACCTTCATGTCTGGGTTCCTTGCAATGCCGCCGGCGCGCGGTGGCGTTTCGTATCTTCGGAACGTATCCTCGGGGCGCATCTGCGGGACTTATCCGCTGAACTACGAGCCCGCAATTCAGTTATCCCACACGCGAGTGATGAAGGCAGAATTACGAAAGTCACCCGGTAGGCCTAAGCACCGGACTGGAGTGAGCGGGCTTTTCTGGGTTGGAGTGGTCATGACTCCAGCGGCAGACACAGCCGCAGAGAATAGGTGAGATCCAGGCTGATGGTTGGGAGTCAACATCAGGGATCATGGTAGCCGCATAAGCGGAGGGTCCGAAGGTTACTATCGTTACCTGTCTTACGCGGGTTCGCTGCGACGGGTAGTTAGTCTCCGAGAGGCTGCCTGACCATCACGATTGGGCGGGGGCTGCGGCTCGTTTGGGGAAGATGTTGCCTACGCGGCGGATTTCGGCGCCCACGGCTTTCAGTTTTTCTTCGATGTTCTCGTAGCCTCGGTCCAGGTGATAGACGCGGTCGATGATGGTTTCGCCGTCGGCGACCAGGGCGGCGAGCACGAGCGAAGCGGAGGCGCGCAGGTCCGAGGCGAGGACGGCGGCGGCGCTGAGCGGAGTTCCGCCGCGGACGATGGCACGGCGGCCTTCAATCTTGATGTTAGCGCCCATGCGGACCAGTTCCTGCGCGTGCATAAAGCGGTTCTCGAAAATATTTTCCGTGATGATCGACGTGCCTTCGGCTTGCGTGGTGAGCGCCATGTATTGCGCCTGCATGTCGGTGGGGAAGCCGGGATATTCTTCGGTGTTCATGTCGGCGGCTTGCAGCGGCTGATCGCCCATAACGCGGACAGAGTCGGCTTTCACCACAGTCTTTACGCCGGTTTCCGCGAGCTTCTGCAGGATGGCGGTGAGGTGCGCGGGATCGCATCCGGCGACGTTGAGGTCGCCGCCGGTGAGGGATCCGGCGACGATGAAGGTTCCGGCTTCGATGCGGTCGGGGATGATGCGGTGCCTGGCGCCATGCAGCTTGGTGACGCCCTTTACGCGGATCATGGACGTGCCGGCGCCCTGGATCTTGGCGCCCATGGCGTTGAGCAGCGCGGCGAGGTCCGCGACTTCCGGTTCACGGGCGCAATTCTGCATGATGGTCTCGCCATCGGCAAGCGTGGCGGCCATCAGCAGGTCTTCGGTGCCGGTGACGGTAATTTTGTCGAAGACAATTTCGGCGCCACGGAGGCGGTCGGTGACGGCCTCGACGTAGCCGTGCTCTTGCGTAATCTTGGCGCCCAGACGTTCCAGACCCTTGATGTGGAGGTCGATCGGGCGAGCACCGATGGCGCATCCGCCGGGCAGCGAGACGCGAGCGCGGCCACAGCGGGCTACGAGCGCTCCCAGGACGAGCGTGGAGGCTCGCATGGTCTTGACCAGTTCATAAGACGCTTCGGGAGCGGCAAGCGTGCGCGCGCAAATGGTCGTGCGGTGATGGGCGCGTCCGTAGCCGAGTTCGACTTCGGCGCCCATGGCGGCGAGGAGTTTGCGCGTGGTCTCGATGTCGCGCACCTGCGGGATGTTTTCAAGAATCACCGGTTCGTCGGTGAGCAATGCCGCCGCCATGCAAGGCAGTGCGGCGTTCTTCGCGCCACTGATTCGGACCGTCCCCAGCAGGGGATTACCGCCGCGGATTACGAGCTTATCCATAGGATGCGTTTTCGGAAATCAGGATCGCTTTCATTCTAAATAGGAATGCGAGGAGGCTGCGCTAGAAAATCCAACTTGAATTCGGGCCGAGCGATTCCCCCCGTGCACCTCTGTGCCCCCTGTGGTTACGCCTTTTCGCCGTTACGATTTAAACTCCGAGCCGCGTTTTGCCAGCGTGATCGCTCTGCGCACTTGGCC
This sequence comes from Acidobacteriaceae bacterium, assembly GCA_003131315.1. Classification (GTDB taxonomy): domain Bacteria; phylum Acidobacteriota; class Terriglobia; order Terriglobales; family Acidobacteriaceae; genus Acidiflorens. Next base: position 16,055 of record PKUV01000044.1, on the reverse strand, counting down.
TTGGGATTCTTTTAGGGCAGCTGCGGCTTGAGAGCGACTGACGCCCGCTTTGGCCATCACCATGGCCACGGGGACGCGCCCTCCTGCGGCGGCGAGCAGCTTGTGCGCTGCCGCGTGATCCAGTCCGGCTGTCTTTTCCAGGATGCCCACTCCGCGTTCGACCAACTTCTCGTTCTTCGTGTGGAGGTTGACCATCAGGTTGCCGTAGACGTAGCCGAGACGAGTCATCGCGCCGGTGGTGAGCGTGTTCAGGATCATCTTCTGCGCGGTGCCGGCTTTCATGCGGGTGGAACCCGCGACCACTTCCGGACCGACGTCCGCGACGATGGCCACGTGTGCGGCTTTGCCGAGCGGGGATTTCGGGTTGCAGACGACGGCAACGGTTTTTGCGCCGTGAGCGCGTGCATATTTGATGGCGGCGATGGTGAAGGGCGTGCGTCCGCTGGCCGCGATGCCTACGACGACATCTTTTTTTGTAGGCTTCTTCTTCGCGATTGCATTGCGGCCCAGCTCACGGGAGTCTTCGTCGGCTTCCACGGCCGCGCCCAGCGCTTTTGGGCCGCCGGCGATTATGAATTGGACCATGCGCGGGTCGACGTCAAAGGTGGGCGGACATTCGACGGCGTCGAGGGCGGCGATGCGTCCGCTGGTGCCGGTGCCTATGTAGATGAGGCGTCCGCCTTGGGCGAGCGCCGCGGCAATCAGATCGATGGCTTGCGCGATTTGCCGGAGAGCGCACTTCACGGCGGCCGCGACCTTGGCATCTTCAGCGTTAATGATGCGAGCGATTTCGAGCGCGGACTTGCGGTCGAGATCGGTGGAGGCGAAGTTGGTTTTCTCGGTTCCGAGGCGGCGGAGGTCCGCAGTCGTTGTTTTACGAGTCGACGTTTTGCGAATCAACAGCTTGCTTTTCAGACCTTTACGTTTCAAGCTATCTTTCCTGAACAGCCCGTGGTGTAAGTGCGTTTCGTATCAGGGCACGCCTTCAGGCGTGCCGTAAATGCTGCTATGAATGCGCCTTCAGGCGCTGGGGGCGGCGATTGGAGTTTCACCACAGGCTCCTAAGGACTTCAATTACGGCGTCGTGCAATGCTGGGCGTACCTGCTTCATCGCCTGGTTCTGGCAGTCGGGCCATGTGCGGTTGGTTAGCAAAGTTATCGAAAGTTGGCGCTCTGGGTCGATCCACAGGGATGTGCCGGTGTACCCGAGGTGTCCGAAGGAGCGGGACGAGAAGTATTTTCCGGATTGCGAGGGCGCCGAGGGCGTGTCCCAGCCAAGAGCTCGGGAAGTGCCTTCGGGGGCGGATTCCCGGCGCGAAAAGAGTTCGATGGTCGAAGAGCGGAGGATGGGGTGTCCGCCGTTGAGCACGGCGTGGGCGAAGATGGCTAGATCTTCGGCGGTGGAGAACAGACCGGCGTGTCCGGCGATGCCGCCCAGGACGCCCGCGTTTTCGTCCTGCACCTCGCCTTGGATGATGTGGTGGCGGAAGGTGCGATCGTCGTCGGTTGGCGGGATAGAGTCTTTCAACGCGGGCGCGGGATTGAACGTGGTGTGCGTCATGCCGAGCGGACCGAAGATTTCGCGCTGGCAGAACGCGTCAAGGGATTCGTCGGCGAGGCGTTCGAGGACGACGCCGAGAATGATGAAGCCGATGTCGCTGTATTCCGCGCGTGCACCCGGGGCGGCGGCAAGTTGGGTGGTGAAGGCGGCTTGCAGAAGGTCTTCACGAGTTTGGGCGCGCAGGAAAAGCTTTTCGTAGGTGGGCAAGCCGGAGCTGTGCGCGAGCAGCATACGCAGAGTGATTTCGCGGCGGCGAGGGGAATCGCCGTCGAATTCGGGGACGATGGCGGTAACGGGGGCTTCGAGATCGAGCAGGCCGCGCTCGTAGAGGATCATGGCCATCGCGGTCGTGGCGATGACTTTGGTGAGCGAAGCGAGATCGAAGATACTCGCGGTGGTGACCTCGCGCGAAGCCGGATCGTATGTGAAGCGGCCGAGGGCCTTGTGGGCCACGAGCTCTCCGCGAAAGGTGACGGCAAGCGAGCAGGCGGGGAAGGCGCGGGCGGCGATGGCCTTTTCCATGATGCTGAAAGCGCTGCGAAACCGATCATCCTGTGCGGCGAAATTGCGCGCGAGGAAGGAAAATCCAGACTCTCGATTGGGCAGCGTCAGGTTCAAGGGTATTTTGTGAACTGATGGGGTTATAGCAAAGGCGGCGGGTGTAGGCAAACGGGGAGTTACTCCGAGGGCATCGTTGACACGGTTGAGCCTTGAGCCGCATCTCCGGCGTCATGTAGAGTCACAGCAGACGTGAAACACCTACCGAACAATCTGCTGTTCTTCGCTCTCCTGTTTACTGTTGCCGCGGTCTCCCAGACTTCGCTTGATTCGCGCCTCGCCGTTCTCGACCCCATCATCAACGACGCCATCACGCAGGGGCAGATTCCAGGGGCGGTGCTCGTCGTCGGCCACGACGGGCAGGTGGTGTATCGCAAAGCTTATGGCAGCCGGGCGATTGAACCTCGGCGGCAGGCGATGACGCTCGATACGGTGTTTGATTGCGCGTCGCTTACCAAGGTCGTCGCAACTACGACGGCCATCATGCAGCTTTGGGAGCAGGGAAAGTTTCGGATGAACGATCCGGTGGCGAGGTATCTTCCCGAGTTTGGGCAGAACGGGAAGCAGGATATTGCGATCCGGCAGTTGCTGGTGCACTACTCGGGGCTGGCTGAGGATCTGAATTTGACGAAGGCGTGGGAAGGGAAGGAGACGGCGTATCGGATGGCGTTTGAGGGGGCTCCGGAGCGGGCTCCGGGGTCGGCGTTTGTTTATAGCGACATCAATTTTGTCGTACTCGGAGCGATGGTGGAGCGGCTTTCGGGCGAGCCACTCGACGAGTATGCTGCAACGCATATTTTTGCGCCGCTCGGCATGAAGGAGACGCGGTTCGTTCCTCCGCATTCGTGGGAGCCGCGCATTGCTCCGACCGAAGAGGATGAGAACCATCGCTTGCTGCGCGGAGTGGTACACGATCCTACGGCCCGCCGGATGGGCGGCGTAGCGGGTCATGCAGGAGTGTTTTCTACTGCCGGCGATCTGGCGCTTTTTGCGCAGGCTTTGCTGGATGGCGGGCGCGGTGTGCTGACTCCGCCGACGATTGCGAAGATGACAGCGCCACAGCAGCCAGTGAATGGAACGGCGGTGCGGGGATTTGGATGGGACATTGATTCTCCGTTTTCTACCAACCGGGGAGAATTGCTGCCGGTGGGCGGTTACGGACATACGGGATTCACGGGGACTTCGCTGTGGATCGATCCGGCCACGAAGACCTACATCGTGCTGCTGACGAATGCGGTACATATGAACGTTGTCCCGCCGAAGGAGAAGGGAAGCGCGGTTGCGCTGCGCACAAAGGTCGCGACGGCGGTGGCGGCGGCGCTGGCGCTCGATCCATCCGATGCGGAGAAGATGCGAGTCGCAACGATCACCGGCTACAACGAAATGCAGAGCGCGGCGCGCAAGCTCGGGGTGCGGAACGGGACGGTGAAGACGGGAATTGATGTGCTCGAAGAGACGAAGTTCGCGGCGCTGCATCCGGCGCGGGGCGGGGCTCCGCGAAGCATTGGACTACTGACGAATCAGACCGGCATGGACTCGGAAGGCCGGCGGACGATTGACGTGCTGGCGAACGTGCCGGGGATTTCGCTGGATGCGATTTTCAGTCCCGAGCATGGCGTGACGGGGACGCTGGACACGACCGACATCAAGAATGCGAAGGATGCGGCGACCGAAGTTGCGGTCTACAGCGTCTACGGGGCGAGCGACGCGGCGCGGCGTCCGCCGCTGGACGCGCTGAAGCGGCTGGATGCGGTAGTGATCGATCTGGCGGACGCGGGTGCGCGGTTTTACACCTACGAGACCACGGTCGGATATTTTCTGGAAGCGTCCGCGAAGGCTGGAATTGAAGTGGTCATTCTGGATCGGCCGAATCCGATTACCGGGTCGTTTGTGCAGGGGCCGGTTTCCAATTCCAGTTCCAGTTCCAACCCAAACGACGGGCGAGAAAGTTTTACGAATTACTTTCCCGAGCCCGTGCGTCACGGAATGACTTTAGGTGAGCTCGGGAAAATGTTTAATGCCGAGCGGCACATCGGGGCGCGGCTAGACGTGATTGCGATGGAAGGTTGGCAGCCGGGGGACTGGTTCGATTCGACGGGCCTCGCGTGGGTGAATCCTTCGCCCAACTTGCGGAGTTTGACCGAGGCGACTCTTTATCCGGGAGTTGGGCTGATCGAAGGGACCAATGTTTCGGTGGGCCGGGGGACGGATACGCCGTTCGAAGTGGTGGGCGCGCCTTGGATCAAGAGCAGGGAATTAGCGGCTTACCTGAACGGGCGCGGCATTCAGAGCGTGCGTTTCGTGCCAATTGTTTTCACTCCGTCATCGAGTAATGTTGGAGGGGAACGATGCGAAGGTGTGAACCTGATTGTTCTGGATCGGAATACTCTGGACTCGCCAGAATTGGGGATTGAACTGGCGTCCGCGCTGCATAAGCTGTATCCGAACGACTTCAAAATGGAGCGGATGGCGGATCTGCTGGTGAATCAGGCGGTGTTCGAGGCGATCGGGGCGGGAGAGGATCCGAGACGGATTGCCGAGGACTGGCAGGAGCGGCTGGAGGGATTTGAGCGCCTGCGGGAAAAGTATCTGTTGTACAAGTAGTGGGCGCATAACTTTCAAGGCACGTATCTGGCGCGGTGTCCCGCAAGTTCGTGGCATAAATTCACATTGTCATCCTGAGCGAAGCGAAGGACCTATGTATTTGAATGCGCGATGCATAGGTCTTTCGCTTCGCTCAAGATGACAACCCAAGCTTATGCCGCGAAGTCACGACACGGGAGATTGCTCGCAAGCGGTAGTTCTTCAAGACATGGTCCCGCGCCGACTCCTCAGCTACAATGACCCGGGGTATGCAGCTTGGCCATGTCCGAAAATCTGCTTCTAATTCCGAGTCCGTTTTGCCGTTGCGCCGGCCCGAATTGCGGGGTGCTGAAAGGCGCCAGCGACCGCTGGTGGGTAATGTGGAGCTCGTTTGGCGATTACGAAGTGCCGGTGATGCATCTGGCTCCGTGGGACGAAAAACTGGCAGTGCAGGAAGGCGCAATGCATGTTTGCGGCGAGGGGTGCGCGCAGAAGCTGCAGTCGCAGTTCATGGGCAATGTGCTGGAGAACCGGACGCGGAGAAATAGTGGTTAGGGCTTGCCGGCTGAAGAAATAACTATCGATTGGTTCTCAGCTAATGATTCTCAGCTAACCGGCACTCTGGTGGGCGCATCTGAGATTGCAAGCGCGTTGCTAATTATCTTGAAGGGGTAGGCTTTCGATGAAGATCCATGCTGCTTCTACCTGGGTTTTGCTGCTGGCGGGGATCGCGGCGGCACAGTTGTCTTTGACTCCGAACCCGGCTGCGCCTTCGGTGGAGTCTGGAAAGGCTACGCTGACCATTCCGGCGGGCACGCGGGTTCCACTATCGCTGAAGCAGGCCATTTCGACGAAGACGGCGAAGACTGGAGACCCGGTGTACGCGGAGACTGCCTTTCCGTTCGTGGTCAACGAACGGGTTGTGATTCCGGCGGGGACCTACATTCAGGGGAAGATCGAGCGCGTGCAGCGCGGTGGGCACGTAAAGGGGCGCGCCGAGTTGCTGATCCACTTCACCTCGATGATTTATCCCAGCGGCTATACGGTGATGCTGGGCGGCTCGGTGGAGAACACGCCTGGAGCGGAGAAGACGTCGATGAAAGATTCGGAAGGGACGATTCGCCAGGACAGCGAGACCGGGAGAAAAGCTAAGAGTGCTGCGGAAGGGGCAATGACGGGAGGGGTGATCGGTGCTGTAACCAACGGAGGGAAGGGAGCCGGCATCGGAGCGGGAGTTGGAGGAGTCGCCGGGCTGGCGATAGGAATGCTCTCGCGGGGCGCCGACGTCAGGCTGGAGCCGGGTACGTCGATCGAAATGGAGATTCAGCGGGAAGTGACGGTGGATCCGAGCCGGATTTCCTCACGACGTGAGGTCATTGTCCGCAATAGCGACTAGTGCCGTGACCGCGTGATGAGTCATATGATGGAGGGACGGGCGTCTCGCCCGTCCAGCCGGGCGGGGACGCCGGCTCTCGACTTAGGTTACGCTCTCTTTTCTCATTTGCAGACAAGAGTGTCCGCGCCACTCCGGCTACTTCAATACAAACATAGCGTTCACGTGCGCGGTGACCGTCACGTTCTGGGGCGAGAACTCCTCGGTCGGGGTGGGGCCCTGTGCTGCCATCGCCATGGGCATGCCACGACGTTGCATGGGCGCGATCACGCGAATGTTCTCGAAAGTATCGACGGAAGCATAGGAGAGTTCGCCGAGTGTGCGTCCGCTGGCAGTGGCAAGGGACTGCGCGGAAGCGCGGGCGCGCCGGTAGGCGTCGGCGACGGCTTTGCTTTTGGCCTCGTCGGTCGAGTCCAGCGTATAGCTGAGCGACTGGCTTTCACTGACGCTGGCGTCGGCAAGCTGCTGGGTAACAGGACCGATCTTGGAAAAATCCTTGAGCTTCAAGCTGACGCTGGTCGTGACCTGGTAGCCAATGACCTTATGCTTCGGGTTTTTCCAGTCGTACTGGGGGTTCACAGAGAAGAAACCGATTTCCGCGGACTTGGGATCGATGCCGTTTGCGCGCAGAACCTGGCGCGTGGCCTCGGCTTGTTTGGCAGCCTGGTCGTAGGCGTCTTTGGCGCTGTCGGCCTGGGCCGAGATGTTGAACTGGATGAGCGCGATATCCGGCGTGGTTTCAAATTTGCCATCCGCGCCGACGAAAACGGTGTTGGGCAGCGGGTTGAGCGTGGGACTCTGCGCGATCGAGAGAGCGCTCAGAACGAGAACGGCGCAAACAGTGACAATGTTTTTCTTCATCGGATGTCTCCTGGATATTGGTGGATACTGAGAAGTGCATATCCCTCGCTTCGCTCGGGATGACAAATCCTAAAGCGGGAGGACAATTCCTGAAGTTTTTCAACATGCTCCTAAAGCTTCCCTTATACACCTCCGCGGTTAGAACGCGACGAGCTTCCGGAGTTGCAATCAAAAGAAGTGAAACGAGAAAATTGCGGGACAAAAACAACACAGCCGGCGGAGACGCGGCAAGCCGCGTCTCTGCGGGAAGTTGAGCGGCAAGTCGAGGGTGTCAGTGCGAGGGGATCTGCAGCGCGCGATCGAGGCGAACCTCGAGGGTGGTTCCCTTTTCGAGCCGGAGGTTGCGATTGGCAAGTAGGCTGGCCATGGCTCCAGCACCTACGCCCGCTGCTCCTCCGGTGCCGGCTCCTTTAGCGCCCCCTGCGGCTGCTCCGACAGAGGTGCCGAGGACTGCGCCGACGGCCGCGTCTTCGATCGTGTGCTTCGCACTCGGCCCCTTGCGTTCGATTTCACCCTCGGAGTCCGGTGCTTTGACACCGCGTTCGCTGGGCGCTCCGGTGACGGTCGCGATCAGCGCGACCCATCCGTGGTTGGTTTCGATTTCGTCGAAGCTGAGCAGCAGCCGTGCGTGCAGGCCGTGCTCCACGGAACTGACGTGACCCTTGATCTTCTTGCCACGGGGAATCGCGTTGCCGTTAGCGGAAATGAGATCTTCGTCCAGCTTAACTTTGAAATGTTGGCCGGGATGCAGTTCGGCGGTGTCGAGTTTGTCCTGAAGCCGGACGAGGAAGGTCGTGCCTTCCGGGACAGCGTTCGGCGGAGCCGTGGGCGCGATGGCCGGATCGATTGCCTGGGCCAGCAGTGACGTTGTAGCGGCCAGAAAGAGGATTCCCACCCACGAAGAAAGCTTGTTCACGATTACCTCGCAAATGCTCTGGCGCACAAATATAAAACCCGGTCTGCCCGCCAGATGTGAATCAGGCACATTCTGGCGGGTACCGGTTATTCACCCCAGAACGGCAGAACACGACCGTGGTGGGGGCCGTTTGGATTGACTTCACTTGTCTCGTTGGATGAGGCGATCGGGGTAAAACGATGCCTGGCGCCTGGCAGGAAATGCCGGTTAGAGTCGGACGCTCACCGCTGCGCGCTCAGCCAGCGGTGTCCGCGGTTACACCTTCGGGAAAGACGGGCTCTGCTCATTGATGTCGTTCCGCAGGTCTTCCCAGATATTGTCGGGCATTTCGAGGAATACCTTGACGATCTGGGGATCGAACTGGCGACCGGACCAGAGTTCGATTTCCTTGCGGGCGGCCTGAATGGTTTGGGCATCACGGTAATCACGCTTGGATCTCATGGCATCCAGCGTATCGGCAACCGCGAAAATTCGGGCGCCCAGCGGGATCTCCTCGCCCTTCAGTCGACGAGGATACCCGGTCCCGTCGTAGCGCTCTTGGTGGGCGTAAACGATTTCGGCAGCCTCGGCCAGAAAGGGGATTCGGGAGATGATCTTGTAGCCGAGGTAGCAGTGCTCCTTCATGACCGCCATTTCGTCGTCCGTGAGCTTGCCGGGCTTGTGCAGGATGTCGTCGGGAATGGCCATCTTGCCGATGTCGTGCAGGAAGGCTCCGCGGGCGATCACCTCGATCTCCTCTTTCGGCAGACCCATTTTTTTCGCAATGGCGATGGTGAATGCGGTCACGCGTCTGGAGTGGTGTTCGGTCTCGGCGTCCTTGAGGTCAAGCGCATCGCCCAAGGCTTCGAGCGTCATGTCATAGGACTTCTTCACGTCGGAAAGCGCCGTTTTCCATTGCTGGGTGCGGGCGGCGACGAGCGTCTCGAGGTTGGTGCGATAGGCGTCGTTTTCGCGCTTGAGGCGGCGATTCTCCAGCGCACGTCGGACCGTGGCCAGTAGTTGCTCTCTCTCGAAGGGCTTGAGCAGGTAGTCATACGCCCCATTGCGCAGGGCCTGCAAAGCGACCCCAATGTCGTGGACCGCAGTGACCATCACGATCGGCATGTCAGGGTAACGTTCCTTGGCATGCTCCAAAAGGGCAATCCCATCCATTTCGGCCATCATCAGGTCGGAGAGCACGAGATCGAATTCGTCACCCGATTCCAGAATCGCGAGGGCTTCGACGCCATTGGCGGCCGCGCGAGTCTGAAAATGGGCTAGGTCGAGCGTGGAGCAAACAATCTCGCGGATTGTTTCCTCGTCGTCCACCACAAGGATGCGGTCATTAGGCATGGCGCTGAGTGTATGTATCGCTCATTCTAGGCCACGACTTCACATTCCGAAAGTAACCAACTGGACACGGAAATCCGGTAACGATGGAGGGCGGGCGTGATATTTAAAAGGCTTAGGTGTTCGTGCGCTTATCTATGAGTCCTGCCGAGCTATTTGGGAATTCGGTTGGCGTGCTGACCGTCCCCTGGTTGACGGCGCGGGAAACGGCCGCCCTGATCGTGGTGGTGGCCAGCCTGCTTTTCTTCCGGGTTTTTCGGGAACGATGTCTACTGGCGTGGGGAGCGGGCTGGGTCGCCTATGGGGCGTTTCTGTGGGTAGCGGGCGCAGGCGAGTTGCACGCCGCGTCGAAGTCGATGGTCGCATTCGCGCAGGCCGACTTGGTGCTGGCGATGGGGTTGTTCGCGGCGGCGGCGCTGATGTCGGCGCAGGCGCGGCGAGCGCTGACGGCGTTGGTGGCCGTCTCGTGGGTGTTAATGGTCTGCGCCGCCATGCGGCCGCTCTATTTCCCGGATTTGAAGAACATCGGACTGGGGTTGGATGTAGCTTGCCGCCTGATTGCAGCCGGGGCCGTTATCGAATTGCTGCGGTACCGGTTCGGGCGTATTGGGCTGGGGCCTTTCCTGTTCGGCGCCGGGTTGCTGACGTTGAATCTGCACTGGCCTCCATTTACCAGTCATATTCCGAGTGAAGGGTACCTGTTGGCGGAAGTGCTGTTCGGCTCCAGCATCCTGCTGGTGGTGCTGGACGACTCGCGGCTGCGCACGCGCCGGCTCGCGGTGCTGAACGAGTTGACGGTTACGATTGCGCGCGGCCAGAACCATGCCCCGATGATGCAGACGGCCCTGGAGAAACTGAAAACCGTAGTGGGGGCGAAGGCAGCGTGGTTCCAGTTGATGGAAGGCGACCATCTGGTGCCAACGCAGCACGCCGGCCTCTCGCCGGATTTTCTGCGAGCCATGGGTCAAGCAGGGATGGGCCAAGCCGGGACCGATGAAACCGAGGCGCGCCTCCTCCAGGAAAACCGAGCGGTGGTGATGAAACTTTCGGAGAGGTCGGAGCCGGAGCGGGAACAACTGGGGAAGCGCGGCATTCATCAAGTGGTGCTGCTGCCAGTGCTGGGCAAGAAATCGGTGATCGGGATGCTGTCGCTCGGTTGTTCAGGCAGCCGGCGCCACACTCGGGAAGAACTGGAGTTTCTGGAAACGGCGGCGCAGACGCTGGGCATTGCGGTGGAGAATCTGCGGTTGCTGGAGCAGGTACTGCGCTCGCAGCGGCAGTGGATGAATACCTTCGATTCCATCCAGGATCTGATTCTGGCGCACGACGCGGATTTCCGAATCCTCAAGACAAATCAAGCCCTGCTGCAACGGCTGGAAAAGGCGCCGGCCGATGTATTGGGCAATCCGTGTGAAGAGGTTCTACCGCAAAAGCGCGCCTGGAGAGGATGCCCATATTGCGAACGCGGCTCGGGATTAACCGAAGGAATGGATCCGTGTTTCGGCGGGCAGTCGGTGGTTTCGACTTCATCGTATGCGGAGCAGGGAAGCCAGCAGAAGGGCACCATCCATGTGGTGCATGATACGACCGCGCGTCAAGTGGCGGAAGAAAAGTACCGCATGCTGTTTGAGCAGGCGCAGGAAGGCGTGTTCGTAGCGACGCCGGAGGGCGAGTTGCTCGACTGCAACGACGCCTTTGTCACCATGCTCGGTTACGGCAGCCGGGACGAGTTGATGGCGCTCGATATGGGCAGCGTGCTGCACGCGGTTCCCGAGGAGCGAGCGGCTTTTCGCAAGGAAATCGAGGCGCACAACTATGTGCGCAACTTTGAAATCACGGTGCGGCGCAAGGATGGCACGCTACTGACAGTGGCGCAGAGCTGTTTTGCATCGCGCGATTCGGCTGGACAGATTGAGCGCTATCAGGGCTTCGTTCTCGACATCACGGAGAAGAAACGCTCGGAAGACGAGATGCGGCGGCGCAATCGTGAGTTGAACGCGCTCAACGCGATGGCAGTCATCGCGACGCAGTCGTTCGATCTGGATGAAATTCTGAACCTGACGCTGCGCCAGGTGATCTCGCTGTTTGGGGCGGAGACAGGCTCGGTCTATCTGGCAGCGGAACCGGATGGCACCTTCCGGCGGCGCGCGGGTTGGGGCCCGCGCAGCGAGGCGCGCGTGCGCATGGCCGAAGTCATTTTTCCGGAAGGTCTGGGCGATCTGGTAATGCGCTCGCGAGCGGAAGTGGTGACCCAGGATTTTCTGCCGCACCTGCCACCGGCGGTAGTCGAGTTTGTGTGCGCCGACCGGCTGCCCTACTGGATCTGGGTTGTGCTCTGGAGCAAGGACAAGCCCATCGGCGTCATGGGTATTGCCAGCAAGGAAGACCGGCACTATTCGAGTAACGATGAGAATCTGCTGGTCGCCATCAGCCGGCAACTGGCGACTACGATCGAAAAGGTGCAGCTCTACGAGGAGACTTGCCGGGCGTACGAAGACTTGCGGCGGACGCAGGAGCAACTGCTGCAGAGCGAGAAGATGTCGGCCGTCGGCCAATTGATTTCCGGTGTGGCGCACGAGTTGAACAATCCGCTGACCGCAATCCTGGGTTACGCGCAACTGCTGGAAGGCGCGGGCCTTGATCACCAGTCGGCCGACTATGTGCGTAAGCTGTTCAAGCAGGCCCAGCGGACGCACCGGGTGGTACAGAATCTGCTTTCTTTTGCACGCCAGCGCAAGCCGCAGAAGCAGGAAGTGGACTTGTGCAAGGTGCTGGAAGAGTCACTCACGCTGCGCGAATACGATTTGAAGGTCAACAACGTCTCGCTGGAACGCGAAATTCCCGGGGACGTGCCCTCGGTGGTGGCCGATCCGCACCAGTTGGAGCAGGTCTTCCTGAACATTATCAACAACGCGCTCGATGCCATGGTGGAGGGTAGCGGGAGCGGTCTGTTGAAAGTGCGCGTCTTCAAGAAAGACGCCTTCGTGTGCGTGGAGTTCGATGACAGCGGCCCGGGAATCAAGGACCCGAGCCGGATTTTCGATCCCTTCTACACCACTAAGTCGGTGGGCAAAGGAACCGGCCTTGGGTTGAGCATCTGTTACGGGATCGTCAAGGAACATGGCGGGGAAATCGTGGCGCGCAACCGGGAAGAGGGCGGAGCGACGATTGAAGTCCGTTTGCTGGCGAGCGAGAAACCGGCGTTGCCGGAGACGGTAGCGTCCACGCGGCGAGAGTCGGTGCTGGCAGGGCGAGTGCTCCTGGTTGAAGACGAAGAAGCGGTGCTGGAATTTGAACGAGACGTGTTGGTCGGTGCGGGAGCCGAAGTCACTACCTCCATGAGCGTGGAGGACACGCAGCAGCGGCTCCGTAATGGCTCTTTCGACGTGATCGTGATGAACGGTCGTATGCCGGGCGGGTGCACCGCACGGGAAATGTACGAGTGGATCGCGAAAAACTGCCCCGGTCTGGAGAAAGGGCTGCTACTGACGTTCTCCACTGTGGCCGACCCGCACACGCGAAGTTTCCTCCAGGAACAGGGCGTGCCGTCGCTGGCGAAGCCGTTTGAAGTGGCGGACCTTATCTCGCAGGTGCGTGGGCTGGCTCAGAGGGAAGGGAACCCTGCCATGAAGACAAAGGAGAAGAACGAAGAAAAAGCCTCCCTGGCGGGCGCGGGAGCATAGCCGGTTTCACATATAGCGTAGTCTGACAGCCGCCCCATGGAAGCATCGCCGATTCCAAAACCATCGCGTTGTCTCCGTGGGGTTTCCCCTATGCTCCTCTGTGCCCCCTGTGGTTCAAGCTTTCCCCTTTGCCGCGACCCCCTCTGAGGCGCACCGGACTACACCTTCCTTGAAAATGCCATAGCCGCAGCCGTATCCTCCTAAAGTTGTCCCTGCTAAAGTTGGCCCTTCAGTCCCCGCATCATTTCCGTAATCAATTTTTCGTTGCGCCGATACCAGCGCCAGTGACCCTCTCTCTTGGCTTCCACCAGGCTGGCCCTTTCCAGGATTCGCATGTGATGCGAAACGGTAGGCTGCGCCAGCTTCACGCGCTCCTCGATATCGGCGGCACAGAGCCCGGTTTCCTTGTCGAGGGAGCATCCGCCTTTTTCTTTGAGCGCGCACAGAATTCGGCGGCGAGTGGGGTCGGCAATGGCGTGCAGGAAGCGATCGAGATTGGGAGCGGCGTGAGACATGAAAAAATTGGTAATTGGTGATTTGTAATTTGTAGTTTAAACCCGGTCTCCCATGCGCCGTGATCTCAGGTTTTGAAATTTCAAATTACAAATTACAAATTACAAATTACCAATCCTCCTCTACTTTTTCACAATCGGATTGTAGCCATCGCCGATGAGGCGGGCGCGCATGGCCTCGGCCTCCTTCAGGTCGGCGTAGGGTCCGACCTGAACGTGAAAGAACTTGTCGGCGGAAGGATTGTTCGCGGTGAAGGCCGGATACTGCTTCTTTTTCAGAGCCTCGACTAGCGATTCGGCGTCTTCCTGCCGGCTAACCGCGGCGACCTGCACGTAGTACCCGCCGCTCGAGGGCGCAGCGGTTGCGGCGTCAGTGGCGGATTTTGGCGGCTCTTCCACGGTTGAGGCCGCCGGTTGCGCCTTCGAATCCGGAGGCGTGAGCGCGGCGTCGGCATTCTTCTCGCCTACGGCCTTGTAAAAGCTAAACTCACCAGACTGCGGCGTTGGCTGGGCAGCGTCGTTTTTTGCGGCCGAGGGCCGAACGATCGTCGCGGGAGTTCCACTGGGAGCGCTCAGCAGGCTGCCCGCACCCGCAATGGTGGTTCTTCTGCCGAGCGAAAAGCCGATCGCAAAGAAGAAAGCACAGACCAGGACAAAGCCGAAGAATATGGCCAGCATGCGGCCGGTGCCAAGGGTGATCTCCGTATCCTGCTGCGCCGTGGGCATGGGAACCAGTGTTGACCTCTACTAGGCTGCTGAAAAGCCCCGTGTTTCGTATCAGGGCATCGCTTCAGCGATGCCGCAACCTTCTCGAAATCAGACGCCCCTTTAGGGGCTGGGCATCGGAAATCGGCTCTTTCCGCAGCCTGCTAGCTTCCTGCCGGCTTGGCGGGTGTCGGCGCGGCTGCGAGCCACTACTGCATGCCGGAGAAGAAATCGACGGGCACGGGAAACACGACGGTCGTGTTTTTCTCGACCCCGATTTCAGTGAGCGTCTGCAGATATCGCAACTGGATGCTGACCGGTTCGGTGGACAACAGGTGTGCGGCATCCACCAGGCGCTGGGCGGCGGAGAACTCGCCTTCGGCGTGGATGATCTTGGAGCGTTTTTCGCGCTCCGCCTCGGCCTGCTTGGNNCTCCGCCTGCTTGGCCATGGCCCGCAACATGGACTCGGGCATATCCACCTGCTTGACTTCCACGTTGCTGACCTTCACTCCCCAGGGCGCGGTGTGAGTGTCGAGGATGCTCTGCAAGCGCAGATTGATTTTGTCGCGGTGAGCGAGCAATTCGTCGAGTTCCTGTTCGCCGAGCACCGAGCGCAAAGTAGTCTGCGCAAACTGCGAAGTCTGGTACACGTAGTTCGAAACCTCGACGACAGCTTTGTTCGGGTCGATCACGCGCAGAAAAATGACCGCGTTGACTTTCAACGTGACGTTGTCGCGGGTGATGATGTCCTGCGGCGGAACTTCGAGCGCTTCCTGCCGCAGCGAAATGCGCACCATGCGGTCGATCGGGCTGAAGACCAGAATTATGCCCGGGCCCTTGGCGTGCCCTTGCAGGCGCCCGAGCCGGAAGATGACGCCGCGCTCATATTCAGCGAGGATCTTGATGGAACTCAGCAGGTAAATGACGAGGATGACGATGCCAACAGTGACCACAGGAAACCCGAGCTCCATATTATGCCTCCAGGCAACTCGTTATTCAGAGTCTCAGCAAATTGTAGCGCAAGCGAGCGGTTATCGGCGGTGATGACGTGCTCGCCGAGGTGTTGAGCAAGATTCGGGTGCGTTGCGATGGATTCTTGTCTGTTAACTCCGAAGGTATTAGCCCGTGTTTACCCCCCTTTGAGCAGGCGTCCCACTCATACCACGGCATCGAGAAACTGGCGAGCGGTCACGATCTGCGTGCTGGCCCATGAAGCGGGGAAATCTTTCACGTTGCCGGTCACCAGATAATGCGCATCGGCAGCATGTGCACATTCCAGGAAAATGTTATCGTCGGGATCGGAACAGGCACGCACCTTCTCGGTGGGCCTAACCCAGAAGCCCTTATCACGAATGGTGCGAAGCGTTGCTTCGATTTCGCTGTCGCTGCGATTGAACTGGGGGCGGCGGATGACTTCTTCATACTCCGCATAAATATCCCCACTCACGCAAAGCTGCGTGTCCGGCTCCAGGATGGTCATCAGAAATACCTGCGAAGGCGGTCCTTGCGGACTCAGCAGGGCAGAAATCAGGATGTTGGTGTCGAGGACAACCCGAATCATTGTTCCAGGGGCTGCTGGCGATTACGCCGTGCCTTGCGCGCAGCATCGATTTCCGCATCGATCTCTTCCACAGAGAGCCGATCCAGCCCTAGCCGCTTCGCGCTCTCCCAGGACTTCTGGAGCCATTCCGGGGCAGACACGGACGCCATCGCGCGAACGCTGATCGCTTCGTCTTCAGCAACCGAACGTCCCAGCAGGCTTTCGATAGCCATCTTCTGGTCCGGCGAGAGGTCTTTCGCTTTGTGAATCATGCGTCTAATCCAATGTTAACAATACGCTTAGAATTTAGGCCGTTTGCCCGTGATTGTCACGAAGAATTGCTCCGATGGTATCACTAGAGCGCAAAGGACTTATATGGAAAATATTCCGAAATAAGGACTTAGGTTGTCAAA
>PKUV01000159.1 GCA_003131315.1 Acidobacteriaceae bacterium | reverse complement strand
TCAGATTCCTGCACAGAGCCATCTTTTGTAGCTGCCAGGATGGAGGCGTGGTCAAGAGTTAAAGAAAGTCGACTGAATACATCCGGGCTTTTTTTCGATAGGATCAGCGCTTTTACAATGCATTCGTTCGCGTCGCGTATCTTTCCTTGTTCGAGAAGCGATCGCGACAGCGCGATCTCCGCATAGATCTCTTGGTCCGGTTCTTTCTGCGCTTCAAATTCCTGCAGAGCCACCCGAGCGAGTTGCTCCGCATCACTTGTTCGCCCGGAGTCAAGATCCAAGTCAGCAAGTGCCAGCTGAGTTTCAGCGGCGCTGCTCTTTTCTCCCAATTGCTGCTGAATAGAGAGCGCCTCTTGATAAGTGTTCCGTGCCTTCTCCAACTCGGCCTGTTCCTTAAGGATTTTTCCCTCATCAACGAGTGTAGCTGCGTAGTAACTCTTTTCGCCGATCTCCTTCTGGATCGCCAATGCTCGCTGATACATTTCCTGCGCGCTGGCCAGATCTCCCTTCTCTGCCATTACTTCGCCGATCGCCGAGAAAGCAAGCGCGTCGGAACTCCTATCTCCCAACTCGTTGGATAATCTCAGAGTATCTTGGAAACGCGCGATTGCCTCCTGTAATCTTCCCTGCGCGCGCAGAAGCATGCCGATATTGCCTGTCGCCATCGCGATTCCGGCCTTATCACCTGCTGCTCGATAGCTTTCCAACGACTCGTCATACAGCTTGCGGCCAGTCGCGAAGTCTCCGCGTTTTACGTAAATCAGGCCAAGATTGAGAAGTTCGCTGCCGGTCGCCCTCTTGTCGCCAACCTCTCGCAGAATGGCCAGAGCTTCGCGGTAAAGCTTCTCGGCCGACACCAGGTCGCCTTGATTGAGCGGGACTTCTGCCATGCTGTGCAAGGAACGTGCCATTCCAGCACGATCTCCCGCTTCGGCAAAGATTCGTCTCGCTTCTTCGCAAACAGTTTTTGCCTTTTCGTTCTCGCCAAGATTAGCGAGCGCACGACATTCCGAGTTCCGTGCCCGGGCCACTAGCAACTTGGCGTCTTGTTGAGCTCCCTTTGCCGCGGCACGCTCCGCTGAATCTCGGCGCAGTGTGTCGTCTTCAAGCGAGGCAGCCGCCTCCGAGATTGCCAAATCGATGCGGGGATCGTCTTTCGCATGCGCACTCACTCGGGCCAGCGCTGCCAGCGTGCTTAGGGCGTTCTTCCCCTTTCCTCCTGAGCTTTGAGCACGGGCGAGTGCCAATCCGTACTCTAAGCTATCGGGAAAGAGGTTGCATAAAGTGGAGTATGTTTCGATGGCTTTTGGCCAGTTCTTGCTCGTCTCATAGTAAAGGGCTTCCACCCGCAAGTGGTCCTCACGCGACAGTTTGTCGGAGGCATCCAACGCCAGTTTCGCCTCCTGCTGCGCCTTGGAGTCATAGCCTAAAGTCAGCCAAACTGTGGCTAGCGCCGAGTGAGCGAGAGGATAGGAAGGGTCGGCAGCAACGGCTCGAGTCACCAGGTTTTGGGCGGACAGCGCATCAAAAGTTCGAAGCTTCGCTACTCCTTGGGAGTACAGCCTGATCGCTTCCGGATTGGAGGCGACCGATGCCTCGATTTCCTGGGATTCGAGTGGCGAGACTTTCGACAGACCAAGTCGCTCCCGCAAGCGTGCGCCAGTTCGTGAGACCAGATCCAGTAAATGTGCCTCGTCGCCCGTCTCCGAGACCGTCGCGATGGTGTTTCCCTTGGCTGCGTCCTGGATGCGGAGGTCGAGGCGGATCTGACCGCTCCCTTCCTTCCCTGAGTCGAGATAAGAACCGAGAATGGCGAAATCATTGCCCAAATTCTTGCTGAGTTTTTTCATGGTCTCGGGGGCAATGCTTTCTGCGTCGGGAAGACTGAGGTCGATCTTGGTTCGCGCGACGATCTCGTTTGGTATGGTGCGCAGCTCTTCGCCTGCCGCAAGATCGGTGGTCAATATTTCCGACAAGGCGGTTGACAGCCACGCTGTGTCCTGGCGATCGGAAAGATTCTTGAAGCCTAAGATAACCACGGAACGCCGCGCTTGAACCTGAGCGTTCTTGGCTTCCGACACGGCGGCATTTTGGCGAGAGACCCGGTGCACTTCCCAGGTCGCTATGCCCGCCACTATGCCAAGAACCACCAAAGCGATAGCCAATGATTCCTTATGCCTGTGAAAAAATCTCCCGCTACGGTAGGCGATGGTGGACTTGCGCGCCTTGACCGGCATGCCTGTCAGATAGCGCTCGATGTCCCGCGAGAACTCTTCGACGGAACCATACCGGCGTTCAGGCTCCTTGCGCAGCGCCTTCATCACTATTGTGTCGAGATCGCCGCGCAGCCGGCGCTGCAATTCAGCCGGCTGCACGCCGCGCTGGTCGCTCACCGACTCCGGAGTAATTGCAGTTCGTGCATCGCCATCGCCAGATACCTTTTCTTCTTTCCTGTTAAGGACAGCGCTCGGTTTTTCGGGCTCAGTTTCGCAAACCAGCCGCTCCATTTCCAAAAGGGACTGGCCCGCCGAGGGATACGGCCGATGGCCGGTCAGCAAATCAAAGAGCAATACCCCCAACGAATAGACATCGGTTGCGGTCGTGATCGCGTGCCCACGAATCTGCTCTGGGCTCGCGTATTCCGGGGTCATTGGACGCCAGTCAGTTCGAGTGACGAGTGGCGTTTGGAAGCACTCGGGATTCAGCAGCTTGGCGATGCCAAAGTCCAGGAGTCTGAGCACACCGCCTTTTGCGATCAGGATATTGCCAGGCTTGAGATCGCGATGAATCACCAACTTTTCATGCGCGTACTGCACTGCGGAACAGACCTCGCGAAAGAGCCGCAGACGGTCGTCGATGGAGAGCTTGCTAAGATCGCAATACTGGTCAATGGGCAGGCCTTCCACATACTCCATCACCAGATACGGGGAACCATCCTCGCTGCTGCCACCGTCGAGGAGTTTCACGATGTTGGAATTGTCCAGTGCCGCGAGTGTCTGTCGCTCATTGCGAAAACGGTGAAGGACCTGTTCGGTGTCGATTCCGGGCTTGACCATTTTTATCGCAACTTGCTTCCGATAGTTCTGGTCGTCGCGCTCGCCCAAATAAACCACCGCCATGCCGCCATGCCCAATCTCGCGGACGATGCGGTATGCCCCAATCCTTCTTCCCGTCATCACACGCGACTGCGCGGACAGAAGATCGGCGGCGGGACAATCCTCAAGAAAGGTGGCGGCGCCATCGAAGCTCGACAGCAGCGATTCTATTTCGGTGCGTAGGGAGTCATCGCCAGCGCAGGCTTGACGCAAAAAAGTACTCCTCTCCGCGGCGTCTCGCTCCAGAGCCAACGTGAACAGTGCCTTGATTTGGTCCCACTTTTCAGGCATCTTTCTGGTCGCCTCTGCGTAGCTCACGCGCAAGCCATGCTTTGGCCAGGTTCCAATTGCGCTTGACAGTGGTGCGGGAAACTCCCAGAAGTCCGGCCGCCTCCTCAATGCTTAAGCCGCCGAAAAAACGCATCTCCACCAGCCGGGCTTGCTGCGGATCGAATTCGGCCAGTCGGGTGAGAGCTTCATCCAAGGCAATGACATCTGCCGCCTTCCCCTTGGAAACGCCTGCCGCTTCTTCCAGGAAAACTTTCTCAAAGCCTTTGCCGCGCTTTTGGGCGTCATGGCCACGGCTGTAGTCAACCAGGATACGGCGCATCAGTTGTGCAGCGACGCCCAGGAACTGCTCCCTGTTTTTCCAACGAACTTCTCTCTGATCGGCTAGGCGAAGATAGGCCTCATGCACCAGAGCGGTCGTTTGCAAGGTGTGATCACTGCGCTCCCGCTGCAAGTAACGAGACGCCAGACTGTGCAGTTCCGAGTAGAGCAGCACTACCAACTCGGCCACTGCCTTGTCATTGCCGACATCAAGTTCACCCAGGAGGATGGCTACATCTGTTGGCCCATCCATAAGAACCTCGAACGCGATGACCGGAACCAGCGGGGCGTGAATGGACACCGCAGTCGCAACCACTCGAACTTAGAAATATAGAAAAGATGAAAGCGAGGGAGGATCCGATATGAGCTCGCGAACGCTTCCAATTCACCCCAAGAATCGCGATCTCTATGGCTGTGGAGTATATACCCAGTCGAATGCTAAACCAAGGGGGTTTACGCCTTTGTTTTCGCCCATTTGGAGCTTGCTGGTGCCGAAAACCAGAACCGCCGCCAGACTATACCAAAGAAATGTGGACCTTTTTCCGTGGTTTCTCCGCGTTATCTAGATAGAGGCCGAGTTTGGACCGTGGGGACGGAAGACAGCAAGTAAACATCAGGGTTCGCGATCTCTGCCGCGGCACTCAAGAAAAACTGACCAAAAAAGGAGAATCTATGAAACGGAAATTCGCGGTCTTAGCTGTACTTCTGTGCGCCGCCTTTGGCTTGCTGGCAGCAAACGGTGTCGTAACCTCCACCAAGAACCCACTACAAGTCGCTCTCCTGCATTGGTATGCCGCCAACCAAGTGCCAACACAATTCACGGCGGGCGGGAACCCCTTTGGTGTGGCCTTTGATGGGGAAAGCATCTGGGTTACGAATGCCAGCATCTACGCCGACACCGTAATGAAATTTCGGGCAAGTGATGGCACGCTCCTCGGTACCTTTGCCACTGGCACTTCGCCCTCAGGCATCGCCTTTGACGGGGCCAACATGTGGGTGACGAACCAGGGCAGCAACAACGTGATGAAATTTCGGGCAAGTGATGGCACGCTTCTCGGCACCTTTACCACGGGAACCAACCCCCTTGGCATAGCTTTTGACGGGGCCAACATCTGGGTGTCGAATGCGACCGCGGCTAGCGTGACCAAGCTACAGGCGAGCAATGGCGCCGTGCTTGGCACGTTTCCCGTGGGAAGCTATCCCGGTGCCGTAGCTTTTGACGGGACCAATATCTGGGTGGCGAACGCGAGCAGCAACAACGTCATGAAGCTAAACGAGGCTGGCACGATCCTCGGTACCCATGCCGTCGGAACCACTCCATTTTCCCTAGCCTTTGATGGGACGAATATGTGGGTGGCGAATTCCGGCAGCAACAACGTGACGAAGCTGAGTTCAAGCGGGACGGTTCTCGGCACCTTTGCCGTGGGAAGTGGGCCTTTGGGTATTGCCTTTGATGGGGCCAACATGTGGGTGTCGAATCACAACGGCAACAGCGTGACGAAGCTGAGCTCGAGCGGGACGGTTCTCGGCACTTTTGCCGCGGGAAGCGCCCCCTGGGGCGTGGCCTTTGATGGGGCCCACATCTGGGTGGCGGATTTTGATCCCAACAGCCACTTTGGCACCGTCTCGAAACTATAGTTTTGTTCGTCAGTCTGGGACATTCTGGTCGCTACCATTCCACCAGCAACAGAAAAAGGGTTGCAAAAGCGACCCTTTTCTTGCCCCACTTTAACCCTCGCTTCCTCACCGACGCCAATCGGGAGCTTTTGCCACATTTGGAGCTTGCTGGTGCCGAAAACCAGAACCGCCGCCAGACTATACCAAAGAAATGTGGACCTTTTTCCGTGGTTTCTCCGCGTTATCTAGATATCGCCCGACTACAGGGCGAGGGGAGTCTGATATGGAGCATGGGCAAGCTGCTTTATGATCCTGTTGCCAAGACGGATGCCAGCGAAGCGCCCATCAAGGAGTTCATGGGAGCTTGCCCTCCGTTCCGCGCCGTGATCTATGCGATGTTGATGTCGTGGTACGACCTTGCCGTGCGAGATGGCATAGGCGAGAAGTTTGAAGCGGGTCGCAACGATTTGTTTATGGCTGTGCATCTGCCTTACTGCGACAAGTTCGTAACTGCGGAAAAGTATGGTGGGCAGGAGAAGTGTTTGCGCGAGGTAGCGTTTGTGGCAGATCTAGAAACGGAGATTCTGTCGTACGACCATTTCTGCGACAGCTTCTTGGTGACGATCTAAGGCGAGTGTATGCCGCAAATGAATCCTCATTGTCCCGTGTCAAGATGCAGGACTCAACAGCCCCACACTGATGAGGAACTTGAGGGTATCGCGGAGTCGGCAAAAACACTCTTACAGTCATCCACGCCAAGTGACGCATCACGCTAGAACGCTTCGTCCAAGGCTGCCTTCTTCAGCTTCTCGAAGTTCGTGTACTGCAATCCCTGCAAGTGCCGCACTCGACCGTTCTTCGTCAGCTTTAGCGGCGTGATCTCTCGGGCAGGCGCGGCAAAGTTGATTACCACTTTGCCAGTGTTATGCCATGGCTCAATCGAGCGGATCGGAGCGTTGGCTCATCTGTCTCCTTTGTTGAGTGAGCGGCAAAACCAAGAAATCAAATTCGTCAACAACCCGAATCGCAATCGCAGCTATACTCGGGTGAAGCTTGAGGGTTGGTAAGGACCTAAAAGGAATGTTCTGTCATTGCTGGTTTAGATCAAAATGAAGAAGCCTAACTTGTTCATCGTCGGCGCTCCCAAGTGTGGCACCACAGCACTCTGTATCTATTTGGGTCAGCATCCCCAAATCTTCATGTCTCCCCTGCACGGAAGTTTCCCGGACAGCAGTGATCCAAACATACTTATTGTAAGTTTGCCCCACTTGAAGTAGACTCCTCCCCCTGCGGCGAGGTTGCCATAGGAGGACCTTGTCATGCGCTTCAATTCCCTTGCCGGGGCCAGCACCCGTGCTTTCCTTCAGGCTCACCCCGCCGTTAACTCCACGGCACGAGCCGTGAGAAAGGAGTTGGAGTTCCTCCTGCACACAACCGCGTTGTTGTTCCCCTCTATCATTGAACCCGATCCGACCGAGATCTATTTAACAGTGACGGCAAACTGCAACCTGCGTTGCTTGGGATGCCGCTATGGCCGCGACTTCATGCCAGGCTCCCAACTATCATGGGAGATCGTAAAAGGCGTTCTCGACGATTGCAAAGCGATGAACCTTCTCAACATCCGGTTTTACGGCGGTGAACCTCTGTTACATCCAGACCTTCCCCGGATGGTCGAGCACGCCACGCGACTGGGACTTCATTCTTTGTTAACTACCAATGGAGTGTTATTGGAGAACAAATTTGATGAGCTTTACGCGGCTGGTCTGCACCGGATCAGCGTCGGTATCTACGGGACAGAGGAAAGTTATGATCCCTATGTGCAGCGCCGTGACAAATATGGCGAGATCGTGCGTGGGATTGCGCACGCCCGCCAGCGGGGCGGCAAAGACCTGATCCTCGTGCTCGGTTGGTTGCTGATGCGTCCAACCTGTAATCTGCACTCCCTACACGAGGTGTGGGAACTAGCCAAGGAGTTTCACGCTCCTATTGGTGTCAGCTTGATTCACTATTCACTCCCGTATTTCACTGAAGGGCCAGACCGCGAGCTGCAGTTCCGCTCCGAAGACAAGCCTGCGATTGAAGAGGTCGTCGTCGAGTTACTCAGGCTGAAGAAACTTCGCCCGGGGCTCATCCAGCAATCAGAATCTGCCATCCGCTCTATCCCGGACTGGCTGTTGCTTCGTTCCGAAATGCGGATTCCTTGTGACCGTTACAAGTTGATCTGGGTCGGTGCTGATGGCACCGTGCAGCTTTGTTATGTGACTTTCAAACTAGGAAGCCTGAACGAGAAGAGGCTCGCCGATATTCTCTTCACCCCTGAACACACGCAAGCTGCCCGCGACGCATTTCAGCTGAAATGCCCCAATTGCCATTGCAGCTATCACCGCCGAGTGGAGCTTTACCCGGCTAGCCGTTTGCGTTACTCTTAGTTGGGATACTCATGTGTCTCGCAGCAGTTCAAAAGCGCGGTACGCGATGATCCTGCTCACGCTGGTCTGCACCGTGGCGAATGCCGACTCGCTCAACGTCCTTTCGGATAAATCTGCTCCTCCGCTCATGAGCCAACGAGATGATCCAGTTCGTCAGTACGAGAGGCTCACGGGCTTTAGGGGGCCTTCTTGTTCCTCCTGGTGGATCGATTCCAAGCCCCACGCAGTTCCGGTTCGTTTTCTTTTCCTATTCCAGGCTCCGCCATCGCACACCGGCGGCACTTTCGACCAGGCTATCGATCTAGTGCTATATCTTTTCGAACATTTGGTCATGGGTCACCCACGCAAAATAAAGTCGATCTATGCCGGGTGTAGGAAAAGTCGAGACGCCGATACCTGTCAGTACTATCGTAAGTAATCACTCTCTTTTGGTGTTCTGCATTGTGCGGGCCCCAATTGTGCTAGGTTCGCCGTGATGAGTTGGAAGAAACCAGCCTTGTATGCACCGAAGGTCGTGCCCAGCTTTGTGTGGCAGCGGCTTTCGCGCCGGGGTCCGTTCGGGCGGGTGCACCTCATCTTTGCACTTGCCGATCACTTTGAGCCCTACATTGGGGCGCTCGGTGGAATGGCGCGGGTCACGCGCTCCGAACAGGTCCGTAGGGTGGAATGGTGGTGCCGTGAATACCCAAAGCTGATCGACCGTTGGCGAGACCATGACGGCAAACCATTCGTACACTCCTACTTCTATCCGGCCGAGCACTATGATCAAGACCTCCTGGAGATGCTGGCCGAGCACTGCCATGCGGGATGGGGCGAGATCGAGATTCACCTTCACCACGGAATATTTGAACCCGACACGGCCGAAAACACTCGGCGCACCCTTGTCGAGTTCCGCGATGCGCTAGCGTTTCGGCATCAGTGTCTCGCTTTCGAAGAGGGGGGGAGCGTTCCGAGGTATGCTTTTGTGCACGGCAATTTTGCTCTAGCCAATTCTGCGGCGGGAACATTCTGCGGGGTAGATTCGGAAATGGCCGTGCTCGCCGAAACCGGATGCTATGCGGACATGACCCTGCCCAGTGCGCCGCTGCATCCGGCGCAGACGGCAAAAATTAACTCTCTTTACGAATGTACCTTGCCCCTCGACCAGTCCGCCCCTCACCGCCGGGGCAGAGACCTCGAGGTTTCACGGGCGCCCAAGACGTTTCCGCTAATTGTGCAAGGACCGCTGGGAATCGATTTTGGACGCGGCGGCAAGCCGGGAATTGAAAACGCCTCCATCACCCGTTCGAATCCGCTCAGCGTGCGCCGGGTGGGGCTGTGGAAGAACGCCGCAGTGCGCGTCCTAGGCCGTCCCGACTGGCTGTTCATCAAACTGCATGCCCACGCCATGGATCCTTCGCAGAAGGACTCGGTCATTGGCGAACCCATGCGCAGGTTTCTGGAAGAGCTGGTTCAGGATGCCCGTAGCCGGAAAGAGACCCTGCACTTCACTTCGGCGCGGGAGATGGTCAACATCATCCTAGCCGCCTGCGATGGACGAGAAGGGGACCCGTGTCTCTATCGTGACTACCGGTTCAAACGCTTCCGCGATACGGCCAGAACCGCCCGGCAGTGTGGCGCAGCGCGCAGCCAGCGTTAGAGGATTAGATCGTGTGCTCGCTAGCAAGGTTGGCCTGCGCGGCTAACGGTGGCCCCTACTGCCCGGGGGGAACAAAATCCTGGTTGGATCTCGAAGCGCGCCAAGCGGCCGGAATTCACTGAGGACATGGGCGAGCAACTCATGGACAGCAATCCGCCATTGCCGTGTCTGCTCGCAGCGTTCTCATCGGGCGACGCCGTGGTGGGGTGTTTTGACGATGAGGCCCAGACAGCAATGGAGACGACGCCCCAACCCAATCTCATCATTCCCCTCAAGCTTTCCGATCCGACCGGCATACAGCAAGGGTTCCGAACGCTGGGTGTGGTGTGCGACACTCTCGCTGCTGCTAGTCGACTGATTGACTTGATGCCCGGTAACGAAGACGGAGTGATTGCCCGCGAGGAGCAGCCATGAACGCCCACGTGCGGATCGGAGACAACCGAATCTTCAGCCTGAAGCAGGCTGTGCTCTTGTATCAGGAAAACAGCAGAACCTTTGCCACGTTGCACGAGGTGAAGTACCTGCCGGATAAGGTACCGTACTTGTGCGCGGGCCAGTCCGTTACCACTGGCTTTCTTGAGACGCTGGCCAGCGGCTTGGGCGCGAGCATGGCAGCGGAGGTTTTGCCGGAACATGTGCTGGCAAGAGCGCCGGAGCTGATCGCTTGGTGGAGCCGGGCGCAACCGCGGCTAATGTTCTTCGGCGAGGGAAATGCCGAAACGAAAAAGTTGAACGGCAAGATGTATCCGCACCCGGCGCTCGTGTTCCTGATCCACGGGCGGGAACTGTTCGTGCGCGCACTCGCTGAAGACCGCCGGCCTACAGCCGATACGCGGTTGAAGAACGCTCCCTACTGGAACACCGACCCGCACGGCCGAGTCTGCCTGGGCAGCATGCGAGTGCCGGGAGAGGTGAGTGCCAACTCACTGGCAGGCTGGGAGGGCGCATATTTCGCCAGCGAATTCACGCATCCGAGTGGCGCCGTCCGACTGACAACTCATCCGAGCGGCTTCGCTGGCCTCTGGTCGAGCTTGGCAGGACGGAAGCGCTTTCCGGCGGGATTTCTCGCGGACTCGAAGCAAACGCTGCGTGACTTTCTGCAGCACGCACGAGAATGATGAGCTTGTGCAGTCGGCCTCGACAATTGCATCGGTCCGTCTTCCCCTTCATAACATCCGCCTTTTAAGGCGCTGGATCGAAGAGCAAGTCTCAATGTCCGGTTTGCGGACACTTCGTGAGCAAATGATGACAAGCGCGTTTGTCGTTACCTACCATCCTCAAAGCATTTCTGAATAGCCTAAGATCCTAGAAGAAGGACGTCGATCTGGGGACCTGCCGCTTCTGCCGTTTCGGCAACGACCCGTCAACGTGAATGGAGTTGGCCCGGGTGTGACGCTGACTCCAGAAGCTGCTTCGGTGGCGCGAGCGCAATTAAGACAGCGCCGATGATCACAAGAACAGCCACCCCAATCAGTTCTCCACGTGCGACCATGTTGCGACATGCCTGGGTGCCCATGAGTGCGGCATGAGCGAAACTCGACCACGCTGTGAAGGCAATCACGCTGCGACTCGCCGACGGATTGCGGATGGCTAAAAGTAGAAAGACGCCCAGTGTGACGTAGAGGCTGAACTGCATAGAAAGTGCAGGCTCTTGTCGGATAAACACCACCATGGGGTAGCCCAAAGCGATAAAGAGCAATCCCACCTCCGCCAGCACGATTTTCAATGCGAATTCACGTTTCATGGATCTCCTCCGAATGGCGGCTTGACTAGCGGGATCTGCGACCTGTTGACGCAATTCGTCTGCATGCACCGAGTCTGCGAGCATCATACACAGGCCAACTCCTGTATGTCCCTCGAGAAGCTTGCACACCTCGCTACAAGGCAGAGCCGATCATCGGTGTTCAAAAGTCGGCTTCGCGACTGAAATCTCGTGACAGAGTCGCAGAATGAAAATGAACGGCGCAATGCGCGTTTATCGGTACGAATCCTGAAAACGCAGCCCCCTTCTGTATTGCTCGTCGCTCGGCAGGGATCTCAGTTATTGTCAGCGGGCAAAGTTGCTCGTCATCGGCCGAAACGCCGATTTTAGCCTCGCCGTCCGACCCAGCGAGGGTTACGAAATATTTCCTACACTTTCGTATTATTTCGCTTCTGATGTACTATCTCCGGTATCGCGCGCTCGTTGCCGAACTTCGCGCTCGCCGGAGAGCTCATGGATCGACGCAGCTTCTTGAAGTCCGCCACCGCAACAGGACTCACAGTTGGTCTGTTCAAGGCCAGCGCCAACGCCTCTATACCTGAACACAACTGGGACAAATACGATTGGGGATCGGGGCCTGCGGTTCCCGACCGGCTTTATCAGGGGCCGTTTCCCCAGTACGGTCCCTGCGCGGTTGTTCCCGAGAGCGATGTCTCGATGATTACTTCGCCGTCGCGGGAAATCGTCAGCAATTACGGCATGGGTCTGATGGTTTATGTTTCCGATGACACTGGACCGATCAACGTCCCCGGCCAAACCCAGGCGCGAGCTCTTGAGGATCTGATCAAGCTGCCGTTCGCGCAGAAGATCTACATCCGTCCCAACTGGCGTGAGATCCAGAAACAACCAGGCCGACTGGACTTTCCGGAGTACTGGAAGGCGACGTTCGATCTGGCGCGGCGCTATGACAAGCGCATCGGGTTCCGAATTCAGTTGGAAAACCCGGACTCTCCCGAGCCGGGTATGCCGGACTTTCTCATCGACAAGGTTCCCTACGTAAAGCTCAAAGGTGAGTGGAAGGGCAACAATGGGGAAATGCGCTACAAGAAAGATAACCGCGTGCCACGTTACGACCACCCGGCGTATCAGGCCGCGTTTCGTGACTTGAGCGAGTTGCTGGCCGCCGAATTCAACGGTCATCCGCAGATCGAGTTCATGGATACGATGATGTACGGCTTCTGGGGCGAAGGGCACACCTGGCCCTACGAGGGTAATCCGTTCCCCAGCCAGTTGGTCGCGGAACAGACTTGGATGGCCATGCTCGAGATGCAACTCGAGCACTGGACGAAAGTCCCACTGGCGACAAACACGCAGCCCGACTTCAGCAACGTGGGCAACGCCGACATGCTGGATCGCACGATCCGTACCGGCAATTGGCTGCGTACCGATACGATCTTCATTGAGAACACGCAGATTGAGGCGTTGAGTTATCGTCCACCCTGGGCCGCCGCGATCTGCGAGGTCGGCTTCACCACTGGCGATGCGAAGGAACTTCGCACCGACGAAGATGGAATTACTTACAACGAGCAGATCATTTCCCACGCAGCCGATGTCGGAGTCAACTACCTGTCGCTCTGGAATTGGCACAAGCTCTCCGCAGGGAACCTTTTGAGCTACTACGACAAGTTTCCGGGGCCCATCGACGAGATGGCTCGCGAGATTGGCTACCGCATTCGCCCGTCGTTTATCTGGACGTTCGTTCGCGATGGAGCGAACGGTCTGGTGGTGGGATTGGCAAACGACGGGATCGCTCCGGTTCCGGGAGTGCTGCGGCTAACCGTGTTCAGTGAAGATAACAAGATTCACGTGTCAGGCTGCATCGACGCCGGCTATCCGAAGCCGACGGGCGTTCATCAAGCCATGCTGATGCTGCCTGCGGGCGCCGAATGGAAGGGCCTGCGACTGAAAGCTGAGCTCGAAGTTAAGGGCGTTCGTCATCCGATCCGATGGGCGTGCCGGCAGAAGGTCAATTCGGATGGCTCATTGACTCTGCGCCACAACTACAAACCTGATCAGCCGTTGGTGTAGAGGCATAGGAGAGATGAGCATGAAAGTTTCAATCCTCTTTATGTTACTTGCTTGCGTCTGCGGAGCGTTTGGCCAGCCAAACTCCTCCTTCTATGTGGCGACGACCGGGAATAATTCGAATCCCGGCACTCAAGCGGCGCCGTGGCGCACCATTCAACACGCCGCAGACACTGCGCGGGCGGGCAGTACCGTCAATGTGCGGGGTGGAATCTACGAAGAGCTGGTGAGCATCAACGCATCCGGCAACGCAACCGATGGATTCATTACTTTTAGAAGCTATCCAGGCGAAACGGCGATCCTGGAGGCAGAGCATTTCACTCCCTCTGGGAGAAGCGGCGTACTTACGATTAACAACAAGAGTTACGTACGGATCGAAGGCTTTGAAATTCGCAACTTTCGCACCGCCGAACATCGGCTCGCCCCGTTGGGTATAGACGTTATCGGGGCCGGCTCTCATATAGAACTGCTGAAGAACAATGTTCATCATATTGAGCAGACTTTTGAGGGGCGTGATGCTCCGGGACAAGGTGGCAACGGGTTTGGCATTGCCGTATACGGTACCGACGCCAAAACTCCTATCACTGACTTGATCATTGACGGCAATGAGGTGCATCACCTCAAAACCGGTTCGAGCGAGTCGTTAGTTGTGAACGGGAACGTCACGAACTTCCGCATCACGCACAACGTTGTCCACGACAACAACAACATCGGAATCGACGTCATCGGTTTCGAGCGCACGGCACCCGACCCTGCCGTCGACCAGGCTCGCGACGGGGTAGTCAGCGGCAATTTGGTTTACAACATTACATCGCGCGGCAATCCGGCATACCGCAACGATGAATCTTCCGATGGCATTTACGTGGATGGCGGCACCAGGATCCTTATCGAACAGAACGTAATTCATGATGTGGACTTTGGAATCGAGCTGGCGAGTGAGCACAAGGACCGCGCCACCAGCTACGTCATTGCGCGGAATAACCTTGTCTATCACGGCCATACCGCCGGTGTTTCCATCGGAGGTTATGCGCCTGAGCGGGGACGCACCGATCACTGCACCGTGATCAACAACACGCTCTACGACAACGACACGTCGGCAACAGGGTCCGGTGAGTTCCAGCTGCAGTGGAACATGGCGGACAATATTTTTGCGAACAACATCGTTTATGCCGGGTCCCGGTGCCTGATGACGCTGATCAAGTCTGAAGTCAAAAGCGACCAGCCGCCTGTGAATATCGATCACAACTTTTATTACTGTGCTTACGGTTCAAAGGCGAGCACCTGGAAAGAGATTGATGCCACTGTGACCGGATTTGAAAAATATGCCCAGTCAAGCGGGAATGACCGCCATTCGCATTTTCTGGATCCGCATTTTGTCGACGCTGCCACGAAGGACTTCCATCTGCGATCAGACTCTCCCGCCATCGCTGCGGGCACAACTGACGGAATGCCGGTGGGAGAACTGGATCTTGAAGGCTCGCCGCGCGTCAAATCCGGCAACATAGACATCGGCTGCTACCAAGGAAGATAGGAGTAGTCCATGTTGAGATTCGACGTGAATCGCCGCGAGTTCGTGAAGATCGTGGCTGGAACCGGCGCCGCCCTGGCCATGCCGAATTTCGGACTTGGTGCTGTCTCTTCCAAAATGATCGGCATCCAGGTTGGAGCAATTTCGTTTGTGGATGAAGGCACTGAGAGAGTCCTTGATGTGCTTCAGGAACGGGCCTGCGTGAATACGCTGTTTCTTGCGGTGTTCACCTACGGTCGGGGCATTGCCGGAAGACAGATTCCGGGCCAACCGCTGCCCGATCACGGCAAGCAGGAGTACGACCTTAACTTTCACGGCGGGAACTTCGCCACTCCTCACCCTCAGTACTACAAAAACACAGTGATCAAGGAAACGCGTGCGCCCGACCACGGCAACCTGGACATCCTGGCTGAAGTGCTCCCGGCCGCGAAGAAGCGCGGCATGAAAGTCATCTGCTGGCTGGAGGACGTGTTTCGCACCGACTTGCCGAACATCGAGAAAGTCCAGGAACGGGACCTCTACGGGCGGAATGCCGAGACGCTATGCGTCAACAATCCGGATTACCGAAATTTCTTTACTGGCCTGGTCGAGGACTACGCCCGTTCCTATGACATCGATGGAATCATGTGGGGATCGGAGCGGCAGGGTGCGCTTTCGGACAGTCTTGGAGCCACGCATGACACGCCGCCGATCGATCCGGGTAACGTGACCTGCCTCTGCGAGTTTTGTCAGGCCAAAGCTAAGCAGCGCGGCATCAATGTGGAGCGCGTCCGGCAGGGATTTCTTGAGCTGGAAAAATTCGTTCGCTCGGCCCGCGGCGGCAAGCGCCCCGTGGACGGCTACTACGTTCAATTCTGGCGAATCCTGTTGCGGTATCCCGAACTGGCCGCCTGGGAAATGCTCTTTACTGACGGTCTTCGCGAAACCTACGCCGCAATATACAAGACCGTAAAAGCAGCGAAACCGACAGTGCCGGTGGGTTGGCACATCTGGCACAACAATTCGTTCAATCCGATCTATCGCGCGAAACAGGACCTGCATGAGCTCTCGAATTATTCAGATTTTATAAAAGTCGTTATGTACAACAACTGCGGCGGGGAGCGAATGGCGCTGTATGCGGACAATATCAGCTCGACGCTTTATGGAGATCTCTCGAAACAGGGCCTGATCGATTTGAACTATGCGCTAATGGGATTCAAGGAGGGCAGCTACGATCAGATTCCTCACACAGGACTTTCGGCCGACTATGTCTACCGCGAAACGAAACGCGCGCTGGAGGGGGTTGCCGGCACGAACACTCGGATCTGGCCCGGCATTGATATCGATATTCCGACCGAGCCCAATAACAGCAAGTGTACCCCGCAAAGCGTAAAGGCAGCAGTTCTGGCGGCTCTCCGCGCCGGCGCGCCCGGTGTGCTTCTATCCCGAAAGTATTCGGAGATGCGGCTTGCCAACCTCAGCGGCGCTGGGGACGCGATTCGCGAGTTGAAATTGTAGGCGGTTGACGCCGGATCGCCGCGATTGGTACCGAAAAGTCGGCTTGTGTAAAGCGATGTTCGCGCCCGTTGTCGATTGCGGGCGGATCACGGGCGACTCGGAAGTTATGTTGCGGGGAGCACGCCCTGGGCTGAAGCAGCCGACACACGCTCCCGCCGGGCCTTCATAGCCGAGAACCTCTCGTCTACTGCGCTGGTTGGTTGCTTGTGGGCGGTTGGTTCAGCTCTTGCTGCAACTGCAACAACTGGCGCAGTTGCTCAACATTGGCTGAGTTGGATGTCGGAACGCTCCGCGCGCTTGGTTGCAGGGAAGCCTGATTGGGCTTGGGTGTTTGCTCGAGGACCACGTAGATCGGAGTATCCGCCGAAATCGTCACCACGATGTGCTGGGTGACTGCTAATCGAGAGACTTCCTCATCTCCAGCCTCGCCGATATTGTTGCCGACGCGCTCCCGCAGCATGTCGGACTCGCTCAGCGGCTGGTTCAGACTGCCTTGTCCCACCAACATAGCGCCAGCCTGGCCGATTCCTGACAGCGATCTGACCAAGACGTTCTTACCCGTGTTCTTACCCTCAACCTTTCCTTTGAGCGGCCGCAAGTCTAAATCCGTGGCGGCGGCTTCGATGGGAACGACTGCACCATCCGGCATCAGCAGAGAATCGAACTGGATGTCAACGTAACCTGAACGATCTCCGTTCCGGATGTGCCCAACCGCTTTTGCTCCCGCAGGGACGATAATCCCTCCGTCCCGCTCATAGTTGTACTCGATCACCGCCAGGACCGGTGTTCGCACTGCCGTGCTGGCCGCTGATTCCAGACGTGCACGCAATCGCGTACCCGTGACCAGACCCAATCCCAGTTCCGATGCTCGATCATTGTGTATTTCGCGGGCCTGAGCACTGGCCGAACTGGCAGAGGCGCTTCGCACGTAGATTAGCGAAGACTTCTCCATGGCCTCGCGCTCTGCTTTACCCAAGTCTGAGGTCTCGGCACCGGCACCGATGCCCGAGCCTGGCTGATAGGGCGGCGCCTGCCATGGCTGCTGTTCTCCGAAAGGCGGTATCGATCCCAAAGTTCCCGCTCCGCCCGCCTCCGACGTCCTCGCTGCCGGCTTGGTCGCAGTTCGTTGTAGATCTCGTTCGTTCAAGAAGCCTTCGTGAGTTTCTTTTGTGACGGGCCGGCCAGAATCGGTGATCGGAAATAGGCTCTTGTCGTTGCTCGGGTTGCCGCTCTCCGATGCCAAGTCTTCAGTAGCAGTGGCACCACGACTCTTCGCTGCTTTCTGTGGCGCGCCTCGATGGGGCATAGACGTAGCAACGAAGATCAGCAGCGCGATGACGATCGCTCCAGCCCCGATGATTACAAACCGGTTCTGTTGGATCTGCTGCTTGGCTCTCTGTTTGGTTCTTGTTGCGAGCCCAGGCAATGGGGCGGTTGCGGCCGGAGCGAGTGGCACGTTGTTGCCAGTCTCATTTTCCGCTGGCTCCTGAATGACTGCAGCGTTGCCGTTGTCGCTGTGTCCGTTTGGATGAATCACTTTGCACCTCCCGAGACCGGAGCCACAAACGCAATCGGTGCCAGGACAGGACGGTCGACCTCTTCCGCTTGGGCTACCGCCAGCAATAGCCGTTCCCTTGATTCCTTGAAGACAGGCCTCTCGAACACAACGATGCCATCGGCCCTGGCGCCAGGCGCGAGCCTCCGTGACGTTATCCAGTAGTCTTTGATCGCGACCGGCTCAGCCTTAATCGCCTTTCGATGCTTGTCCTTCGATGTCCCCGCAAGCTGTATTTGCGGGGGCAGTAATTCAATGGTTCGTGCAGAGGAGTTCAGAACGGCGAACGGCACGGCCATCTGTTGCTCTTTCTCTATCGCCTGCCCTACCGCAACCCGCAGTTGCTTGCCTTCCCAATGTGGATTCTCAATCCGTTCTGACCTGAGCAAATCCTGCTCTTGTCTGCCAGGCTTCTCTGGGGCAGTGCTGGTTGGCTGATTTTCCGCAACAACGTTTTTTGTTCCGCCAACCACAAAAATGGAATGAGTCGACGCAATCAGAAAGCTGCGCGGACGCTCACAATTGAGGACATAGTCCACAGGCTCACTACGGTCTGACTTGCCTTGGCTCACCAGGCTCAGCGAGATCTCATGGCCTCCTCTGGTGGTAATCAGGGCGTTGGTTTGCGCAGGTTTTACGCTGGTTGCTTTGAAAAACACCAACCGCGGCTCGGCTTCGGAGTGGTCAGCCTTAAAGGTTCCCGGATCGCCCAGTACGACCGAGCTGACCTCCTCCAGCACCCGCACCGAACTGACGTATCCCGGACGCAAGTGCAAGACCACAACCTGTTCTGGGTCAACATTCGAGCTCACGATTCGCGCTTGTGGAAGATCGGACTGCGCCGAAGCTATATGCAGCAGCAGGAGACTGGCCGTTGTCAGATGCACCAAACTCAAACAAATTTTCATCTCACATCTCTTTCCGAACTGGTGTTCGTAGTTCTTGGTTTAATTCCGGCTTGGCGGACGTAAGTTGTTCTAATTCTTGCTACGTAGGCGATTACGTCGGGATTTCCATAAGCGAGGGTTCGTCTGCCGATTACGTCTTCGCCAGCGTAGTAAGCGGCAGTCACTAGCCTGAGATCGTTATGAAATTGTTGCATTAGCCATGCGAGGTATCGCACGCCCCCAGAAACGTTCTGCTCGATATTGCAGCGGTTTCCTACTCCCAGTCGCCTGGCCATCACCGGCATCAACTGCATCAGCCCTACAGCGCCTTTAGGAGAGACCGTGCACGGTTGCCAGTTCGACTCGCGTTCGACAATGGCACGAACCAGCGAGACGGGCACCCGATAGTGTTGGGCGTAGGCCGCGACGTAGTACTCGGCTTCAATCCGTGCCGGTGGTTTGGGCGATTGCGCCCAGCAGATCGAGATTGCACAGAGCGCTTGGGCCAAAATGAGTACCAGCTTCATGCCGCTTTACCTCGCACAGCCTCGGCGCTGTACTGCTGCGCGTCAAAGATCAAGCTGGCAAACCCATCCCGCAAGAGCAGCTTGCGTCGGTCGGCCTCAGTTTTAGCCAGCAAGGGCAGGAGAATGTCTCTCATTTCCGCCGTAATTTGCTCAGTTCCCAGAACTTTGAGTGCCTGCGCGAGATCGAGAATCTCTGAGACCGAGGGCGGTTTCTCCAGGCTCCATCCACGCAAAGCCTTAGCCAGTCCTGCCATTCCTGCGTGGAATTCGCGGCTTGAATCAGGCGTTCTCAGCGCGACAATCTCTGCTTCTCGCTCCGCGGTGGGGTGTTCAACACGAAGATAGAAGCTGCGCCGGCGCAGGGGATCGCCGATGCGCCTCTCTTCATTCGATGTCAACACAACGAAGGGAATGCTCCTAGCTTTGATGGTGCCCAGCTTCGGAATGCTCAACTGCCACACGCTGAGCAATTCCAGCAACAAGGCCTCAAATGCGTGGTCCACCTTGTCCAGTTCGTCGATCAGCAGGACACAAGGCCTTTCGCACTGCAACGCGCGCAGAAGCGGCCCGGCGCCGAAAAACTGCTGACTGTGCAACTCCGTCCGCAGGGATTCCCAATCCACGCTGACGGACTTGGCTTTGAGTTCAACGCAAAGCCTCTGAAGGGGTTCATCGAACTTACCGATGGCCTTCTCTTCGTTGATGCCTTCGTAGCACTGCAGGCGTTCGACGGTGGTGTCCGCTGCGTCTGCAACTGCATATGCCAGTTGAGTCTTACCGCTGCCGGCGGGGCCTTCCAGCAGCAACGGCTTCTGCAGTCTCGCCGCCAGGTAAACCGTTGTCGTGGCTACCGAATCCGCAATGTAGCCGCTTGCGCGAAGGCCTCCTTCGAGTTCTTGAAGAGACGAAAACACTCGCTCCTCCTCCGCCTAGGACCATGCCAATTCCGATCCTGAGCGTGAAGAAGCTAAGCCCAAATGAAATTTCGGTCAAATCGCGTCGATTTTCCTGGAGTTTTGACCGAAATCGACACTCGGTGTAGAACCGAATCTCCGCAGTGGTTAGGAGTTGACTATGGCGAACTCGGCTTATCGGTTCAGTCTGGCAAGCGACAGCGTCGCTGGAATGGCAAAGATACTGCAAACCCTGGAATCCAAGGAGTACGCCTTAAAGGCTGCAGAGTTGGCTAAATTGCTCGGCGTGACCCGGCAACACATTTACAAGATGGCAGCCGCCAGCGCCATTCCTTCCTTTCGCATAGGCGCGGCGGTGCGATTTGACCCGAAGCAGGTTGCGGAATGGCTCACGCGGAGGATGCCGCAAACGGTTACCCCCTCTAGCCTAAGCAGGCTTGCTGTTTGACCATCTTTGCAAGCCGATAGCTCCTGTCGTCGAACGTGTTCAGTCAGGTCCCTTCCGTGCGATCTTCTTCTGGTCAGTCACTGCCTTCCAACCGAGACAACAGAGAGTTCCCAAGTTCTAACGCCGATTGCGTTTCCTCGGCTTTGATATTCTGACCGTGGACTGCTGAATTCAGGACAGCCGATACGGATCGTAAATCTGCGACCACTTCTGTCGATAATGCATTCGCGCTCGTGAGTGCTCGCGTCAAGGCCGCAATGCCGACCAATTTCGTCGACAGCCCCCGTTTCTCGGCGATAGTCTGCAATGCCCGTTCCAGCCGAATCCGCATGGTGACCAGATTGAACCGGGGCAACTCGCCTGCAAGATCATGGCTCGTGGGCAATTCGGACTGCAAGCGTTTTGGAAGCGATTCGGTCAATCGGTACTGTGCCACTCCCACCGGCTTGCCTGTGTCCCGGAGTGCATACTCAACCACAATTCTGTTCTTTTCCTTGCAGAGAATCAGGCCGATGCTGGGTGCGTCATCCGCGTGGCGCAAGAAATCATCGACTGCCGACAGATAGAAATTCATCTTTCCTGCGAATTCGGGCCTGAACTCTTCAATTTTCAGGTCGATTACGACATAGCATCGAAGGCGCAGATGATAAAAAAGCAGATCGAGAAAATAGTCTTGCCCGCCGATTTCCAGATGGTACTGGTTTCCGACGAATGCAAATCCCTTGCCGAGTTCCAAAATTAAGTCGCGCAGATGGTCGATCAGACCTCGTTCCAAATCACGCTCCAGCATCTCTGTCCCGAGCGTTAGAAAATCGAAGTTGTAAGGGTCTTTGAGGAGTTCCTGGGCCAGTTCCGACTGCGGAGCCGGGAGCGTTCGCTGAAAATTCGTGACTGCCCGGCCCTGCCTGCGGTGAAGGCTACCCTCAATTTGATGGACAAGGACGTTCCGCGTCCAGCCACTCTCGACAGCCTGCCGGATATACCATTCCCGTTCGGCCGGGGCCTTCACCATTTCAAGAATCCGTACATTGTGTCCCCAGGGCAATTGTGCAACGACCTGTTGCACAAATTGCTGGTCGGGGTAGGCTTCAGCGAAAGCCCGCATATATTTGAGGTTTCGCGCCCCAAAACCAGTCATCCCCGGAAAAGCTTGGAGCAGGTCATGAGCCAGCCTGTCGACGACCTTTGCTCCCCACCCTTCCGATTGCTGGCGAGTGAGAATGTCTCTGCCGATGCCCCAATAGAGCAATACGAGTTCCCGATTGACGGACAAAGCGGCGCGCACCTGCGCGCTGCGGATTCGCTCCTTCAGTTCCTGCAAGAACGCGTCATACCGGTCCGGCAGTTCAGGATGTTTTCGCTTCATGATAGGAAACCAGCATAGCCTAAGAGGCAGATTCAATTGCACCCCGAGGCACGCAAACGTTGGTGCGTCCCTTTCTGACTGTCAAACTTGTGCGGCACGTCAACCATTGGTTGAACGGCTCCAGACAGTCTTCGCCTGACCACTTGAACCCTGGTCAGGCAACATACGCCGCCAGGGCTCCTGCGTTCACTTTTGCCAAAGCGTCTTTGGATTGCACTCCCTTCAGATAAACCATGGTCGATTTGATGTCGCGATGGCCCATCCAGGTCTGGAGCGTGCGGATGTCCACACCGTGCCGCAGGTGCTCGGTGGCAAATGTGTGGCGGAACTTGTGCAGGAAGAAGTGTTGGCAGTAAGGTCCCTGAGCGCACTTATTGCCGTGCTTCGTAACGCACTGTCCACAATTCAACTTCGCCCGGTCGGCGACCCGCTTTACAATCGTGTCGTTCTCGCTGTTGGGATTTCCACGTTTATTGGGAAACACCAATTGCGCCGGTAGGGCATTGCGTGTCTCTTTTAGTCGCCGCAACTGGTCGATGAGAGCTGACGGCAGCGGTACAACTCGCTCCTCCCAGTTCTTCGGCCGAAAGTCCCAGAGAGCCTTGGCGGTGACCCGAACCTGACTGTGGCGAAAGTCGAGATCGCGCCAGCAGAGATGTTGCGCCTCCTGATCGCGAAATCCAGAGCCCAGCATAAATTTCAGAAAGATTGCCTCATCGCCCATGGCGTGATTGAGCATCGACTGGATTTCTTCCGGCTCGTAAATCGGGCGGATCTTTTCAACGTACTTCGGCCAGTCGCTGGATGCGATCAGGCCGCTTTTCCCGTGCCGTTTGAAGAGCTGCAGCACGACGACCAGCTTGTCGTAGACGGTACGGTGGCCCAGTCCAAGTTCGTAGCACCGTGTCATGAAGGCCAGGATGTCCTCGCGCGCCACCTGGTCCACGGAGTTCTTTTCATAGGACGGGACGAGCAGTTCCTTCAGGGTGTAGCGGTAGCTGATGTAGGTCCGGTGACTGCGCTGGGCCTGGACCATCGCGAGGTACTGGTCGACGGCTGCCGCGAGCGTTATGCCGTTTGGGTTGATCGCGGCTGGCTGTGCCGGGCGCGACATCACCCCGGCTTTGAGAGCCTCAACTTCGATGGCCTTGAGCCGGGCCGCTTCGGCTACGGTCGCGAAGTCAGCAACGGCCTTGCGGTGACGCTTGCCGTGCTCATACCACTCGATGTAATAACTGCCCTCGGGGTGGTGTTCGTCGCGGCCCGTAATCAGGACGTGGTCGCGCACAATCCTGCCGCTGCGCTCGACGACGTTCGCGAAGCGCCACGCGTCTCCCGCTTTGACGTACTTGAGGATCTTGACCCGATGGGCGTAACGCTTTGGCTTTCCCGGCATAGTCCATCTCCCTCTAGAGGGGATGGAAGGTAGACCGGATCGCGAATTCGGGCAAACGCGGAAACGGGATGGAAGGGATGGAAGGAGTTGACGGAATTGACAGCGATCTTATCGACAGGAAGACCGACAGGAAGCGGGTTAAAGCGATGAAAACAAACAAAACCGAGGAGAAGGCAGCGTTCTAACCAACTGAACTACGTCCCCACTCGCCTTTCATGCGGTTAGCCCGGAACCCGCATGTTTACTGTCCATTCTTACTGTCCATCGTTTCGCCTGCTTCCACCCGTTCACCGAATAGAACCTCTTCCCGGGGCCAAATGGACAGTAAATGGACAGTACGCCAAACTGCCCAAAAACCGCCGCAGGCGTCCGCGACGCCGAGCATCTGTCCATGCTCTGTGAATGAATTGTAGCAGACAGAATTCAGGTCGGTACAGGCTCTGCCCCTAAAGTCCGTTGACGCTAGACAAGCAAGCTCCGCACCGCGGCACCTGAAGTGGAAACGATCCGAGTCGACTCCCTCATTCACGAATCCCCGCCGAGATTCCCACCCATCAGGAGAGTCCACCCAAATAAATAAGGGCACGCTCACTCCGAGTAGCCGTCGTCGTCTTTGTCGTCATCATCGTCATCTTCTTTGCCGTCGCCTTCCTCTTCGTCCTCATCTTCTTCCTCGTCTGGCTCCTGTCGAAGGAGGATATCGGCGGCTACCGACCGATCAGAAGCGTCTGAGTCGGGACATTCTGGATGTATTCTGCTCATGCCCAATGGTACGCCTCGTCCCCCTTGGCAAACACAGGCCTTCCCAATGACTCGCCGGGAGGAACCGTTCGAACGCGAGCGCGGAGTCGATCCTGATGTGCGGCTTTGGGGCGCCTGTGTTCTCACATTTTTGTCCAGAGGCGTTCGCCGGCCACCAATATGAAGAGCAGAGTCGCGATTCTGCGAAGCAGCTTATCGGATGGTGAGGTCGAAGAGGGCAGCGCCATTTCCACCACGCGCACCTGACTTTGTTCGGCAAGCGCGCTCTTAGCGGTAGTCGTTTATCAATCAGATTTCATGACACGTCATCTTGGCATAGCGCTTGAGACTTCCTTCCGCGAAGTCTTGCTTGCTCTACCCTCGGCCCGCCTAATGCCTGCTGAAGGTTTATCTCTCTTAATCTCGCCGCCAGCCCTGTCGCTACCCTGCCCAACCTCCCGCCCGGCACTCTTGGAATTGCCCCAGTTCGATTCAGGTCTGACCCCGAGTCCGTCTGCAGTCCGGGTATCAACCTGCCCGGTGATGGGCAAATTCTCAGCCTTCTGATATGCGCGAATACTGGCTCGGGTCCGCAGATCGAAGACGCCATCGACCTTGCCTCCGTAGTGTCCTTTATCGCGCAGAGTTTCTTGCACCTTCTTGATCTCGCTCTTCATGACGAAGGTTGCAACTCCTTCGTTGTTGGAGTCAGATCCTGTTGCGCTTCGCGGGAAGCCTTGTACCAACATCCCGGTCGTCAGAAGTGTGAAGGCTACAGCCCACCCGACCTTGCTCGCGAGAAACATGACTTTTCCTTGTGCCGGCCCTGACGATGTGCGGTTTATCCGAACGCACCCGGTTACTGATTGCAGCTTTATGAAGACGACCGGAGCGTCGGGCAAACCCTGTCTGTGTCTGGGTCGGCCCTGTTCCGAGAGGGTAGGTCAGGCCGTCTGGTTTGGCGGGCAATCTGCCCTTTTGAGACACCAACAGATTCGCTCACTTGCTCTAGCAATACTGTGCAGAATGGATCATGTCGTGAGCCATCAGACACAATCTCCTATCGAGTCGGGCTTTCCCTGATTTGGAACCATCCAGTGCACAGCGGGCAGTGGTTTTCGGATATTTACGCTGGTCCAGGAAAGCGGTAAACTGGAAACGTCATTGTTTAGGTAGAGGGAGGTGCCTATGTCTCCTGCTTGCCAACCCAGCGTTTCTTCACAAAGAAGCAAAATCGCCCGCCAAACGCCAATCGCCCCGACAGTCCAAACAGAGCGTAATGCCATAGGTCCAAGAGTAGCGGCCAAGAAAAGGCGCGATTTCGATCCCCGTGCATTCCTCGCAACCATCGGCGAGGGCAGGAAATCTGTGCTTTTCCAGAAGAAACAAGGAATCTTTGCGCAAGGGGATACCGCTGATGCGGTGTTTTATATCCAGACGGGCAAGGTAAAACTCACCGTGGTCGCGAAGACTGGCAAGGAAGCAACGATCGCCATATTAGGTGAGGGAGACTTTTTCGGCGAAGGTTCGCTTGCGGGCCAGGCGCTCCGCATGGACTCTGCAACCGCGTTGACGGATTGCGTTGTTCTGCGCATCGACAAGAAAGCCATGATGGAAGCGCTTCATCGGGAACACGAATTTTCCGACATGTTCGTGGCCTATTTGTTGGCGCGAAACATTCGTTACGAAGAAGATCTGGTTGATCAGCTTTTCAATTCGAGCGAAAAGAGGCTGGCCCGGATGCTTTTGCTGCTCGCTCATTTTGGCAAGGAAGGCAAACCCGAGAGTGTAGTTCCCAAGATCAGTCAGGAGATGCTGGCGGAAATGATCGGCACAACCCGCTCGCGGGTCAGCTTCTTTATGAACCGGTTCAGGAAATTGGGCTTTATTCACTACAACGGCGGGCTGCAAGTCCATAGCTCGCTGCTTAATATCGTCCTGCACGACTAGAGTTCCAAACGTCGCAACGCGACGCCTTCATCCATGTCGAGTTCAGCCAGTACGGTGACAGCCTGGTAGAATCCGGACTTGGTCGCACAAATTGGGCTTAATTTGCCAAGCGTCTGCCGTGTCACAGACCATGGCGCGCAGCGACTGATGCCCGGCTCGGCAGAACTGAAGCATGCCTTCGGCTGCTGGTGTGGGTCGCGCAGACGAGGTCTTCGCGGCCTCCTCATGGAGTTCGAGATAGCCGGCTATTTCTTCGCAGTCCGAATCGGCACAAAGGTCAGTCGATCCGGTGGCGCTCAAATCGAAAGTGTTTCATGAGTTCCCCGTGTGATGTGGATCCGTGAAGATTGCACAAGCGAAGTGTGAGCATTGGAGTGGACGCAGAACTCAGCTAGGTAAAGCTGGTCGTGCTTGGTCCTGCCTTCGACCACCGTGTGGTTCTTGTCAATGGTGATCTTCTTGGCCTGACCGAGGTCGGAAATCTGTATGTTTTTCAGCTGGATGCCGAGGCCTTCGGTGATGGCCTTGCCACCGGTGAGGCGGGCAATGTCCTGCAACATACTCTTGCGCTGATCCCCAAAGCCGGGTGCCCTGACGGCAGCAACTTGGAGCGGGCCAAGCAGCTTGTTCACGACGAGAGTAGCCAGCGCCTCGCCTCCAACATCCTCCGCGATTATGAGCAGCGGCTTGCCACTCTTTGTGATCTGCTCAAGTAGTGGGAGCAGATCCTTCTTAGAACTGATTTTCTTTTCGTGAATGAGAATGTANNGAATGATGCTCCCGTCGCGGATGGCTCCAGCTTCTTCCACACGAGCCAAAACGCGGTCGTCTACTGTAGCAAGTTGCGCAGTCATGATTGCAGAACCTCCGTCAGCCGTGCCTCACGGCATACTCTTCCCGACCATGCCCCTCGGACACGCCGCAACAGTCTGGGACGCCGGACAACCAAAGCGTATTGTTTCGTTCCGATGCCACATTTGTCTGGTCAAAACTGAACACTAGGATCCCGAAGCCGCTTTGGCAGCCTCGAAGATCCTTTTGAACTCTGAGAATCTGGATGTTCCGCGCCGGTGATACATAAAGGCTGCTGAGCGAAGCATATGGGCTTAATCTGGTGGCCACGAGCTGAGTGTCCGTAGACACCTTTATAGGTGGGGGAGACAATCTGAGGGGTGTCTTCACGGACTCATTCCACGACTCGGCTTCGGAAACCCCATCAGGAGGCGACGGTCGCTATGCGAGTCCCAAAATCCATGATCCTCTGTGTTCTGGCTGTTTCGGGACTTCTCTTCGTCCTGTTCACCACATGCCCAGCCCAGGAACGCCACCCTGTAGCCACTGCGGCTAATCCCCGCTTTGCCGATACACAGAGTAATGAAGGAGAGCGCTCCAAGCTTTCTCCAAACGTCTTGCAGATGGCCCGAATCCTCGGAGTCGAATCTGACATCGAGAAGCTCTCCTCTATAGCTGCTGCCAAGGGAGCCGGTGCAGCACCTGTTCTGTCTCTTGAGGAACTATCGCTTCGCCAGCAGATCACCGACGCCGTAATCGCGGCATCTCTCGATGTAGATTCCGCCGCAGCCGAAATCGACTACGAGCGGGAGCAAACGGTGGAGCTGCGAAGTTTGTGGCGCTACAAACGGGATCGTGCAATCGGCAGCACAAACCTCGCTGTCCTCGCGGCTGGCACTGGACTCGGCATTGTCAGTGGTCTCCTGCAGTTCAGCAAGACCACTTCCAGCGCGGGCAACGCGGTCGGCTTCGCCGCAGGCGGGATTTCTACTCTGTTTTCGATCCACAGCTACCGGCAGGTACATGGCGGGAAGCGGCCGGCATGGGTTCTTCCTAACATGTTGGCGGCCTTTCTCGGCCA
>PKUV01000143.1 GCA_003131315.1 Acidobacteriaceae bacterium | reverse complement strand
CTCGCGCTTCGACAAACTCGACATTGTCTTCCTCGCCTTCCTCAACTTCGCCCTGATCGTCGAGGCCCTACGATAGTGTTAACACGCCCTAGTGCCGTGACCGACTGATGAGTATACGGTGGAGGGACGGGCGGAGACGCCCGGCTCTCCACCAGCAAGCTTGGATCGACAGCAGTAACAATCACGCGGTCGCGGCACTAGAGAGGCATCTGATTTCCCGTAGAGACGGGGCAAGCCCCGTCTCTACAGGCGGAAGAACTTACGAAACCTGAGTTTTCCTGTAGCCTGCCGGGTTCCGAATTGGGGCGGCTGTCGTCGCCCGTATTGGCATTCTGGCATCCGCGCCGACATCTCTAGTCCCATCTTCCGAACCTTCATTCCTTACGAATCATCGCCGGAATCATCACAAATTGACGTGATGGCTCGCACTTAGCGGCGATGGGGTTTCGCTCTACACTTTCCCTAATCAGGTTAGCGCGGTTCATTCGCGGAAAAGTTGAGCTTACTTTTTCCCAGCTTG
Organism: Acidobacteriaceae bacterium; assembly: GCA_003131315.1. Lineage (GTDB taxonomy): Bacteria > Acidobacteriota > Terriglobia > Terriglobales > Acidobacteriaceae > Acidiflorens. The sequence goes on along the minus strand of PKUV01000143.1, from coordinate 4,162 downwards.
GAATCGCGATGTTCCGTCGCTACCCAGCATTTTGGTGCGGTTTCTCCGGACCGCAAACAGATGTGGCGATGGGTTGGGCGGCGGGCTGAATCTCAGGAGTGGTGTCGGTATGAACGTCATGACCCAATTTCCGGCGGCACGCGATTACGAGCGCGATCTGCGCTTTCAGGCGATGTTTGAGGGGGCCGCGATTGGAATCGGGATTTGCCAGCTCGATGGCCGGATGGTTGAAGCGAATCCCGCGCTCAGCAGAATGCTGGGCTACAGCCAGGAGGAACTGGCCGGCACGCACGCTGGCGAGCTCTATCCGGAACTTCGCTGCGAAGCTGGCCGCGAAACTTATTCCGATAATGTTTCGCCAGACGAACGATTGCTGGGCGAGCTGATGCGGGGGGAGCGCGGCTCGTTCGAAATCGAAAAACGCTACCGGCGCAAAGACGGGTCCGAGCTCTGGGGACATCTGACGGTGTCGCTGGCGCGCGACGCCCGCCGCCAGCCTACCTTCCTGATCGCGATGCTCGCGGACGCGACCGAGCGCAGGCGGGTGGAAGAACATCTGCGCGAAGCCGAGAAGATGGAAGTCATCGGACGGCTGGCGGGAGGAATCGCGCACGACTTCAATAACCTGCTGACTGGCATTCTGCTGTACTGCGACCTGCTGATGGCGGGATTGGAAAGCGGCGGGTTGGAGCGGGGACGATTGGAGAACGGCGGATTCGAGAACGGTGGATTGGCGAACCGCCGATTGGAGAACAGTGGATTGCAGCGGAATGAACTGTGCCAGTACGTTGAAGAAGTCCGCATGGCGGGCGAGCAAGGCGCGGCGTTAACGCATCAACTGTTGGCGATCGCGCGCAAGCAAGCGGCGGAGCCACGCCCGATCCCGATCAACAAAATTGTGGCTTCCACGGAAAATCTGTTGCAACGACTGATCGGCGAGCAGATTGAACTAGTCACCGCGCTCGACTCCGGCGCCGGACTTGTACTCGCCGATCCGGCGCAGTTGCGGCAGATCCTGTTGAACCTGGTGCTGAACGCGCGCGATGCGATGCCGCAGGGGGGAAAGATCAGGCTGATCACGCGGGCAGCGGAATTTCCTGGTGAAGTTTCTAGTGAAGCTGAGCCCGGGAGTGCCCGGCGCGCCGTCTCGCTCGCGGTGAAAGACAACGGCTGCGGGATGGATGCGGAGACGCGCGCGCGGCTGTTCGAGCCTTTCTTCACCACCAAAAAGCCGGGAGAGGGCACGGGTCTGGGCCTGGCGACGGTGCAGCGCATCGTCAGCGAATCGGGCGGGACGATCGCGGTCGAGAGCGAACCGGGACGCGGCACCTGCATTGAAGTATTTCTTCCGGCGATCGAGTCTTCGACGGTGGAATCTTCGATCGGGCAGTCTTCGATCGAGGAGTCTTCGAACCAGGCGGGCCCGCCGGTGGCGCGACCCTACGCCGGCGAAGTGGTTCTTGAAACCAGCCACAAAACTATTTTGCTGGTGGACGACCATGCCACGGCGCGCAAATCCATGCTGCGCGTCTTGCTGGATGCCGGTTATCGGATTCTGCCAGCGTCCAGCGGGACGCAAGCGCTGAAAGTTTTCACGGAACATTCCGGCGCAGTCGATCTGCTGATCGCCGACTACATAATGCCGGGGATGAATGGGCAGGAACTCGCGGAAACATTGCTCCGGCAGAAGCCGGACCTGAAAGTCCTGTTGATTTCCGGCTACCAGCACGCGCCCGTAAAATCCGCAGCGGGCACGGTTGAGCTGGTTCGCAAACCATTTTCCGGAAAGGCTCTGATTGAACGCGTGGTGGAAGTTCTGCAATCGTGAAGTTTTTTTAAAGTGAAATTTGGGCTCGTGAAGTTCTGCATCGCCAGGGAGATTCACCATGTTCACTGCATCGACCGCCGCCGTTCTCAGCCCTCCCCCGCAAATCGAGGGAGCGAATTTCCTGAACCTCCTGATCGTGGACGATGACCGCGCCATCCGCGAGGCCTGCCGCGAGGTGGCGCAGTCGCTTGGATTCAACACGCAGGTGGCGGAGTCTGCCGAACAGGCCTACCGGTTGCTCGACAGCTCGAGCACCGACGCCGTGCTGCTGGACTTGCGGCTGCCGGGTGCGAGCGGGCTGGAAGCGCTGCATACGATCAAGAAGCATCGCGCGGACGCGCTGGTGATCGTGGTGACCGGGTATGGCACGGTGCAGTCGGCGGTGCAGGCGATGAAGGATGGCGCGTACGACTACGTCACCAAACCCTTCAGCATGGAAGAACTGCGTCTGCTGCTGGAGCGGGTGGCGGGGCATCTGCGGCTGAAAACGGAGAACCGCGTGCTGCGGGAAACCATCAAATCGCGGCAGGGGTTCGGCAACATCATCGGGCGCGCGCCGGAGATGGAGAAGCTCTACCGCATCATCGCTAAAGCCGGACAGAGCGTGCATCCGGTGCTGATTCTGGGCGAAAGCGGCACGGGCAAGGAGTTGGTCGCGAAGTCCATTCACTTCGCCGGCATCTTCCGCAACAAGCCGTTCATTCCGGTCGACTGCGGATCGCTGGTGCCGACGCTGATCGAAAGCGAACTGTTCGGCCACGTGCGCGGCGCTTTCACCGGTGCGACGAATCCCAAGGATGGACTGCTGGCGATCGCGGCAGGGGGCACGGTATTTCTGGATGAGATTGGCGAGCTGCCGGTCGACTTGCAGGCGAAGCTGTTGCGGGCGATTCAGGAGAAGGAGATTCGTCCGGTGGGAAGCGTAAAGCGCGTTCCCATCAACGTGCGGATTCTGGCCGCGACCAATCGCGACCTGGAACGATCGGTGGCCGATGGTACGTTCCGCCGCGATCTTTTTTTCCGGCTGAATGTGCTGACGCTGCGGATTCCCGCGTTGCGCGAGCGGAGGCAGGACATCCCGCTGCTGGTGGCGCATTTTCTGGAGCGCATCGGGCGCGACGCAGGCATCGAAAAGACGATTTCGGACGACGCGCTCAAGGCGCTGCTGAATTACGACTGGCCGGGCAACGTGCGCGAACTGGAGAATTCGCTGGAGCGGGCGTGTGCGCTCAGCAGCGCGAACGAGATTCAGATGCGCGATCTTCCCACCCAGATTTACAGCGCACCCATCGACTTGCTGGGGATGAGCCAGCCGACCAATGGCGGCATCGTGCCGATGGCGGAACTGGAGAAACAGAGCATTCTCGCCGCGCTGGCGCAGGTGAATGGAGACAAGATGCTGGCGGCGCGCCTGCTGGGCATTGGAAAGACGACGCTGTACCGGAAGCTGAAAGAGTACGAGTCCCAGTAGTGGCGCAGTACTGAATTTGTAATTTGTGATTGGTAATTGGTAATCGAAAATCGGGCGGCTCCCTGGGATCAAGATTACAAATTACAAATTGCCAATTACAAATTGCCCCAGTCCCAAAACTGAGCTGTCGGGCCGAGCGCTGGTGCCAGAATGGGAGTTTAGGGAAAAGGCCGAGCGCACAACTCATTTATTTTCAGGCTAAAACAATTGGCCCGGAAGTTGCGGAGGGATTCAGCATGATCCTTCTTGTGACGCCGAGCGAGCGGGCATCCGAGTGCGCCGCGGCGCTGAATGAGGCTACGGGCGAGGGGGTCGTGGTGGCGGAAAGCCTGCCCCGGGCAGCCACACTTTTGCGGGCGGAATGCTACCTGGCCGTGGTGCTCGATCAGTACCTGCTCGAAACCGAGCCGCATGAAGCCGAGACCACGCTCGAGCACCTGGGCACCGCCATCCTGGTGCAGGTCAATCTGGCGATCAGTGGAAAGGAGCGTCTGGTGCGGGAGGTCCGGGCGGCCGTGCAGCGCCGCCAGCGCGAGGAAGTAAGGGCCCGGCAAGCGGCGACCGGCAGGCTCCACAGCGAACTGAATGGCACGGTCACGGCGCTGCTGCTGTCCAGTGAGCTGGCCCTGGAAATCCCCGGCCTGCCGGCGGCGGCGGCCGAAAAGCTCCAGTCGGTTCACGAACTGGTGAAGAAACTCCGGAGGCAATTGGAGACCAAGGGTCCCACCGGAGAGCCCGAACGGGTTGCAGGCCCCTGAGGGTCGTCGGATTAGGATCGTTGGATTCAGTCTTCGTTGGCGAGACTGGAGGGTAGGAAGTGGCGACCCTGAGCGGCGAAAGAGGCTGCGGAAAAACTCTGATTC
>PKUV01000110.1 GCA_003131315.1 Acidobacteriaceae bacterium | reverse complement strand
CCAGCACCCAGATACGGTGCTCCATCCTGCCGGCCCTGTACCTCATGCAACGTGGCAAAAGCTCTATTGCCGTCCTGATACAGCAGCACAGCCTGTTTCAGCGCGAAGCTTCGGTTGTCTCCGATCCGCACATGGATGTTCATGGCTATTCCTCACGAGCAATCACGCCGTCGTTGTTCCCGGGCATCAAGTCAATCAGCCGGCTGGCTGCGGCCAACGTCTCACACGCCACGGACAGTGTCTGAAAGCCCTGGCGCACGCTGCCCGGATCAGTGAGGTGAATGGGAATGATGAGGTTTGGTTGAGGCGTCGTCTCCATTGCAGTCTGGGCCTCGTCGTCAAAGCACCCCACCACAGCATCGCCCGTTGAGAACGCCGCTAGCAAACACGGCAGCGGTGGGTTGCTGTCCATGAGCAACTCACCCATGTCCTCGGTGAATCCGGGCCGCTTGGCCTGTTTCGATATCCAGCACAGATCCAATAAGCTCTTGACCAGAGCTTTCGCTCCCTTCAGCCGTATCCTCTGATTCAGTTCGCTCAGACTTCGCAGGCTCAGAGGGCGTTCTTTCAGGCATTTCGGGACGCATCCCTCTACGTCCGGTACTTCGTACTGTCCCGCATTCGCTTCATCCTCGTACCATTCCCGGAGCATATCCACACGCTCTTCGGCGTCGTGGTAGCCGTACACACGTACCCAATGGTTAAGTGACCCCACGAAGTGCCGGAAAACTGTTGCGGGAAGGCGTGGATGCGCCTTCTCCAACAACTCAATGGCTGGGTTCAGCACCACGAACGCCGCGCTCTCCGGATCGACGATCAGGTAAAGCGTCCCTTCCGGTCCTCGCTCGTCCGAATAGTCAACCAAACGGTCGCTGAGGGTGACGTCCAGATCGAAGCGCCGAGCGATTGCGGCCCCGCCATGGTCGCGAATCCACCGCCGGAGAGTTAGCGACACGTACCTGGTTGGATCTCTTCCGCTCTTTTCCCAGTCTTCTACCGCTCCGATGTCGGATTCCACCAGAGTCTCTGCCAACGCGATTGTTTCCCGATCATCGGCCAAGAATCGGTGCTCCGCTGGGACGCCGCTCAGTCGTGGCAGTACAACACCACACCCTGGTGCTATCAACTGGTCGGCGGTAGCGATCCTCCGGGTGCCAGAAGTCGTTTCCCGCAGTGCCATCGCGAACATTGCTCGATCGCCTTGGCTAACAGGGCCGAGCACATCTGCAGTTCCTGACATTGCAAGAACCTCCCAAGTACAGCTTGGTTCCGCGAGTCGCGGTCCCCGGCTAGTTCCTTCAGTTCCTGCAGGACCGCTCTCTTCCTCTTGTCTCTGGAGTAGGTACTTCGATTTGCACCTGTTGTCTTCATATTCTGCTGCGGCTGGACAGTGGCACCTCTTGTGGCTCGAAGCAACCTGGCATCGCGGAAACCGCAATACCGACAACCTTTCCACAGAAATTGCGGTACGGTTCAGCGGCTCATTTGCGCTCTGGGCAGGCTGTCTGAGATCGGCTACAATTCACTCGGAGAACTCCGATGATGACGGACCCAGCCTCCACTATCAGACGCGAAGTAAATCAATTGGTAGAACTGCAAATCCAAACTTTCAGGCAGGAGTCGTCTTTGACATCTTCTGATCTCCTCGACTACGGCTTGCGCGCTGGGAAGATCAGGACCCTGTACCAAGAACTGGACCGGATTGGAAGAAGGCGGGTCGAGTTGTCTTCGAGTAGAGCATCCTAACGCCATCGTGTGTGTCATTGAGGGGGGTCAAGCCGCCGTCCGCAGCCTATCCCTTCGTCCCAATCGCCCGAACGAAGCTGTACTGCAACTGTTCCCCCGAAGCCTCCGGCCCTGTGATCGCGGCCGTCGCCAACTCGGGGTACTGGTTGCTGTAGATGGTTTTCACTTCTTCCGGCGTCATCCTCGGATCCGGGTCTGGAAGCTTCACGCCGTTATACGTGAAGCTGCGGGACATCACCTTTGCGTCGATCATGGCGTGGCATTTCTCCCTTCTTCTGTGTTGGCCGCCTGCGCGGGTTCTGCACTTGGCTGCTGGGGACCAAACAGACTCGGCGTAGTCTCCGTGACGGTCGCCGTCGCGGTCGCTGGTTCCTGCTTGGGCGCGGTCTGATCAGGCTTCGAGGTCTGCTGAGCTGACTTCACTTTTTGCCGAGCCGCCTTCGCCGCCGCATCCATTTCCGCCTTTGCTTCAGCCAGAGTGCTGCCGAGTTGCACGTGGGAGTCGACGTAGCTGGCGAGATGCTTGCCCAGTTCTGCATCCAACTCCTCCGCTGATCCCGTAAAGCTCAGGGGAGTCGTCAGCGCCTGGTCCTCGCTCTCCTTCACTCTTGCGGGAATCACATTCACCTTCAGCTTCTCGTCAAGGCGGGCAACTGTGATCAGCAGGGTCCGCTCTTTGAGCAGTGGCATTAGTTCGACAAACATGTTCGTTTCCCTCCTTAAAGTTCCTTTTGGTTTGAGATTGTGAAAATCTAAGAGTGACGTCCAGAAAGCGCCGGAACGGGCATACAACCGCAGTGGTCAGGGTGATAGGGGGCGGTGGGTGCCCGTTCCTGTCCGCGGCTCTTCCAAGATGGAGAGGTTTCCGCAGATCTCGTCAATCTTGATCTGTCTTCATTGACAGTAGGCCAACACGATCCTCATATGTGACAACTTGAACTCGACCTTGCGGACGCCGCTGGCGATGTTACGTAAAGAACCAACTCCCTTCCGCGTTCCAATGCATCCGGTGAGGTATGCTCTTGGTGGGACATCACCCAGAGATGACTGAAAGCGCCCAGACGACGAGCGGAAGCTGGTGGAGAACCTCGCTGTCGGATCGCGTGGCCGAACTGCGGCAACGCGAGGGCCAGGTCTTCTTGGTCTTGGCGCTGGTGATCGGCGCATTGACTGGTTTGGCGGTCGTCGCCTTTATCGTGCTGACCGAACGAATGGGGATGCGGCTGTACCCGGTCGGTGGTGCTCCGTGGCGACGCCTCCTGTTTCCGGTCGTGGGTTCGCTCGGCATCGGTTACCTGCTGTATCGCTATTTTCCCAATGCACGAGGCAGCGGCGTGCCGCAGACGAAGGCTGCGCTGTTCGCGCGCGAAGGGCGCATCACTCTGCGCACGGTGCTCGGCAAGTTTTTCTGCACGTCGGCAACGCTTGCCAGCGGAATCCCACTGGGGCGTGAAGGGCCTTCCGTTCAAGTTGGATCGGGCATTGGTTCCGTGCTTGGACGGCTTCTCGGACTGCGCCCCGAGCAAGTAAAGAAGCTGATTCCCGTGGGAGCGGCGGCAGCCATTGCAGCCGCATTTAATACGCCTCTGGCTGCCGTGCTGTTTGCACTTGAGGAGATCATGGGTGATCTCCACGCACCAGTTATGGGCGCGGTGGTGCTGGCCTCGGCAACTTCGTGGGCGGTCCTGCGCGTGTTCCTCGGCAACCATCCCCTCTTCAAGGTTCCGCAATACGAACTGGTCCATCCGCTGGAGTTTGCGGTCTATGCGGTGCTCGGCGTGGTTGGCGGTGTGGTTTCGGTGGCCTTCACGAAGCTCTTGCTGAGCATGCGGGCACGCTTCTTGCGGTTCCCGCAGAAAACAGTTTGGTTCCAACCGTTGGCAGGCGGGTTGCTGGTTGGCCTGATGGGTTGGTTTGTGCCGCAGGTTCTGGGCGTTGGTTATGGGTATGTCGGCGACGCGTTGAACGGAAATATGGCGTTCAAAATGATGCTGCTGCTGGTGGTGCTCAAACTTTTCGCCGTCACCACCAGTTATGCGTCGGGCAACGCGGGCGGTATTTTTGGGCCGTCCTTGTTTATTGGCGCGATGTTGGGGGGCACTGTAGGGACCGTGGTGCATCATATGTTCCCCGCTTACACGGCGACGCCGGGGGCTTACGCACTGGTTGGGATGGGGGCGGTGTTCGCGGGGGTTGTGCGTGCTCCCATGACGTCGGTGCTGATGATCTTTGAGATGACGCAGGACTATGCGGTGATCGTCCCGCTAATGATTGCCAATCTGGTGAGTCTTTTCATCGCTTCACGATTGCAGCACGAGCCCATCTACGAAGCCCTGGCCGTGCAGGATGGAATCCACCTGCCGAAGGTGGAGACGCGCCGACGACATGGTCAACGTCAGGTAGTAAGAGTCATGCAAAATGCGGGCCAGTTGCTGCCTGCCGAGATCACGATTCGCGAAGCCCTGGAACGGGTTCGATCGAGTGAAGTCCGAACGTGGTTGGTGACGGATCGACGAGGTGTCGTTGGCGTGATCAGCCTTTCGAAGCTGGAGCGAGAGCTAGCCGAAGGTGCGGACAAGAAGCTCGGTGAGTTGGTGGATGCGCTGGCTTTTCCGCACGTCCACCCCGACCAAGGGCTTGACTTGGCGCTTGAGCGCATGGGCGCAAATCAGATCGAAATCCTGCCTGTCGTGAACCGTGCGGACGTGCACAAATTGGAAGGCATCGTGACGTTGCGGGATGTGCTCGATGCATATGGCGTGAGCCGCGTCTGATCGGGCTTAGGTTTCCGTTCTACAAAACAATGGCTCCAACTTCCACCGCGCCGAGCGCTGCCCAGCAGATTGCTCTCCGACGCTCCCCGGCTAGCCAATACCCGGCAGCCGCACTAAAGCAAAGGACTGCGCTTGTCCATCCACTCGCCCACGCGGCAGGCTTGCTCAGCATCTTCAGGAATTTCATCTGGTCATTTTACAGTCCCTCGTTCGGATTGTTGATGTAATCAGGCGCTCAAAACCCCCTCCCAAGGGTCTGCCTGACGGTACGACCCCATCCGACAGCATGGTGTGCAGGTTCAAGTCCTGCCTCTCACACCTCATAGACGGGCCGTCCGTCAAAGCGCCACAGCTTCGTAGCGTACCTGTCATCCTTAGAATGGAATTTCATCCCCAGCTTCCACTTGCGCCGGCTCCAAGCCGGATTCCGCGCTGGGCATTTCTCCCTTTCCTTCTGGCCCATTGTCCCGCGACCCTAGCAAAACAATGTCCCGGGCGACAATCTCTGTCCGATATTTCCTTTCTCCGCTCTGCTTGTCTTCCCATGTCGATGTCTGCAGCTTGCCTTCGATGTAGAGCTTCGAGCCTTTGCGCACGTACTCGCCCACGATCTCCGCCAAACGCTGCCAAGCCACAACGCTGTGCCATTCTGTCCGGTCTTGCCATGCGTCGTTCTTGTCTTTGAAGCGCTCGTTGGTGGCGAGGCTGACTTTGGCGACAGGAACCCCACTGGTCGTGTACTTGACCTCAGGATCCTGTCCGACGTTCCCCACCAGGATTACCTTGTTCACACTTTTTGCCATGTCACACTCCCAGTTCCTTCGATTTATGAGCACCCGCTCGTGCTGCCACAGGTCATACACCGATAGCAGGAGCCGTTCCTCACCATCAGCGACCCGCAGAATTGGCACGCAGGCGCGTCTCCTAGCTCTACCACTTGGCCGAGCGCTTCGACTACGCTGCTCGGCTCGCGATGCGATTGGACCGGCCTCGGCAATTCAAACAGAAGTCCCTGCTCGCCTTTCAGAAAACGCAACTCAAGCCATCTGAATTATGTGTTGCGGCCGATT
>PKUV01000178.1 GCA_003131315.1 Acidobacteriaceae bacterium | reverse complement strand
ACTTTTAGCCGGACAGCAGTGGCAGAATATGATCACTCCATTGCAGACAGGCGATCAGTACCAGTTGTTCTGCAGTGGCGGAGCAACCAGCAGCTCACTGCAGGCGGTCTATGATCTGTACTCTTGCTTCCCCACGAACGACACGACCTCACTGGCCGTAATTGATTTCTACGGAGCGGATTTCTCGGGGAATGCCGGCATTCTCGGAACATCAGGTGCGTACTATCCTTTTGTTCAGGGCCCTAACACCTTCTTCAACAGTCAGTTCCATTCGCTCTACGCCTGGCGCTCAATCGGCAATGCGAACTACAACGCCCTGCAGGTCAGCTTGCGCAAGCGCATGTCTCATGGCGTACAGTTCGACTTCAACTACACCTATTCCAAGGCGATCGATCTCCAGTCGGACGCCGAGCGCATTGTTCCGTGGGGCGGCCTCGGAGGTCAGATCATCAACTCCTGGAGCCCCAACCAGAATCGCGCCGTCTCGGATTTTGATACCACCCATCAGTTCAACCTCAATTGGATCGCCGACTTGCCGGTTGGACATGGCAAGGCACTCGCTTCCAATGCTCATGGCGCACTGGAGGCCGTGATCGGTGGCTGGCAGCTTTCTGGCCTGGCGCGTTGGACCAGCGGCTTCCCCGTCAACATCTCGAACGGAGCGACTTGGCCCACGAACTGGCAACTGGGCGGATCCGCTACCAAGATTGGGCCCGTCGTGTCTGGAACCTACAAACAGCCCGATGGCTCGGTCAACCTGTTCCGAGACCCCTCGGGCCCCACGGGCATTGGCGCTTTCCGCAACGACTATCCGGGCGAGACGGGAACTCGGAACTCCGTCCGCGGCCCTGGCTACGCTGGCCTCGACATGGGTTTGTCGAAATCATGGAAAATGCCCTATGCCGAATCGAATCGAGTCCAGTTGCGGTGGGAAGTTTTCAACGTCGTCAACCTGAAGCGATTCGACGTTCAGTCGATCTCCAACGGTCTTGACGCAGGACCGTCGTTCGGAACATACAGCGGTCTGCTGACGGACCCGCGTGTCATGCAGTTTGCCCTGCGGTACGAATTCTAGAAAGATACGATCAAATGGGCGGGAGCGGTCTCGCCCTTTTCTTGTGGATGCAATCCAATCCGGCTCTGGAACTAAACCCTTAGCTCAGCGGCGAGTCGGTCATGCGGAAACGCGTGCGGACGTGTTCGGATAGCAGTTCGATGGCTCCGCGATTGGCCACTGGATCGGCCTTCGCCAAATATTTCATCGCTTCCACCAACATCTTCTGGCCGTCCACGTAGCGGGGATCGTCGGTGCGTTCACGCTTCTTGCGGGACAAATCCGGAGGAACGGTGATGGTAAACACTTTGGCCATGCGAACTCAACTTTCGGAGGTTCTCGTGCAGTATATAGCCGCAGGGAGTCTTTTTCAGCTTGATTCTGTTGGTTCCGATTTGCCTGGGCTGGCACGGGAAAGATCTGGCCTGCAAAACATGCTGCGGAGAAAGTTGGATTTGATGCCCAGCCCCTGAAGGGGCGTCTGATTTCCCGTAGAGACGCGGCTTGCCGCGTCTCCGGAGACGGGGCAAGCCCCGTCTCTACAGGCAGGCGGAAGGAGTTTTCGGCATCGCTGAAGCGATGCCCTGATACGAAACTTGAGTTTTTCCGCAGCCTGCAAAAGCCGCGCTTTCCCGATCGTCGCCCTTGCCTATCCTTGTGGAGACAGGAACTTGGTTTTTCCGGTTGTCTTCAGCTTAAAGGCGTTCTCCGGAAGTTTTTGATTGATCTGGATCTCGGAATACTTCGCCAAGCGGTAGTCGCCGCTCGGCTCAAAGAACTGCTGCTGGACGGAAACTCCCCTGGCCGGGTCGATCCAGAGCAGGATGCGCGCGATGTTGCTTCGCAAACGGGTGGACTTCGGAATCAACTCCAGTTTCTCGGCTGCGATGCCGTTGGCGGTCTCTGACCCCAAAAACTTCACGTCGTAAGACTTGAGCAGGTCGTGTCCGCTGCCGCCGAAGCCGAGCACCAGAAAGCTCTCGACATCGCTGCGATTCTTGCCAGGATTGTATTCGTTGACCTGATCGATTTTGGGTTGGTACACCTGAACTTTGCCGCCGCTGTAGATGACGTACTTCTTGTCGGGTTCGACGAAGTCGGCAGCCATCTGTATTTCGCCGCCTTCACGCCGGAAATAAATCTTGCCCTTCTGCGTCTCGGTTTCGTCGATCACCTTCTGGTATTGATCCCAGACGACACTTGCCTCGGTAGTCCGGAAGTTTCGGGCGGCATCATCCATCTGTTTGAGAACGCGCTCCAGCCCAGCGGAATCGCTCTGCGGCCACGCGAGCGCCGCCAACAGCCAACCGATCACCACGGTCCCGAGAACAAGCGTTTTGAGCACAGCTCTCATTTGTGAAACCAAGCTCTATTCTTTTTCAACCCAGACTTTGTAACTCAGCGGGTGTCCGGAGGCGTCCTTGAGCGTCTCGTACCGGGTAATGCTGACCGCCCCGGAGATGGGTTCAATGATCTGCTCCAACTGCCGGCGAACATCTCCACCCGCGGCGGTATTCACTGCCGAGGCCGGGATCTGATAGATGAACCCGCCCTTCTCGCCAGAAATCACAACCACGCCGGTAAGATGCGGATTGCGCTCGACCGGTTTGTCCTTGAAGTTGATGAAATGCGGCGAAACAAAAACAAAGAGGAGAATCAACGTGACCATGATGTCGTAGTGCAGGCTGCCCCGCTCATACGACCAAAGAATGTATCCGCGGATTGTGCGCCAGATCGCACCCATTGGAGAGACGGTGCTTTCAATCGCCGTCGAGGCTGTTTCGGGTTGCTGCCAGTGTATTTGGGAATTCATGGGATGGCAAATCGGGCCCGCCGCGCGGGTTCACGCCGCGACTGGCACGGGTTCAGGCGCTCCTTGTCTTTGCCGGGATGCGGGCCGGGATGCGGTCGGTACCCATGTAAGGCTGCAGCGCCTCCGGAATGCGCACGCTGCCGTCGGCTTGCTGATAGTTCTCCAGAATGGCAACCCATGTACGTCCTACCGCTAATGCGCTGCCGTTTAGCGTGTGCAGGAACTCCGTCTTGCTCTTTCCCTCGGGACGGTAGCGGATATTCGCGCGCCGTGTCTGAAAAGTTTCGAAGTTCGAGCACGAAGAAATTTCGCGGAACAAGTTCTGTCCCGGCAGCCAAACTTCAATGTCATAAGTCTTGGCCGAAGAAAATCCCATGTCGGCTGTACACAACGTGACCACGCGGTAGTGCAGGCCGAGTTTCTGCAACACGGTCTCGGCATCGTGGGTCAGCTTCTCCAGTTCATCGTAAGAAGTCTCCGGACGGGAGAACTTCACCAACTCCACCTTTTGAAACTGGTGCTGCCGGATAATTCCGCGCACGTCCTTCCCGTACGATCCGGCTTCGCTGCGAAAACAGGGAGTGTACGCGGTCAAGCAAACCGGCAAGCGCGCCCCGTCCAGCACTTCGTCGCGATAGAGATTCGTCACCGGCACTTCGGCCGTCGGAATCAGCCAGAGATCTTTCTCGCCATGAGGCACTCGAAACAGGTCCTGCGCAAACTTCGGAAGCTGGCCCGTGCCATACATCGACTCCGAGTTCACCAGGTACGGCGGAAGCACCTCCGTGTATCCATGCTCTCGCGTGTGCAGATCGAGCATGAAGTTGGCAAGGGCCCGCTCCAGCCGCGCACCGAGCGCCCAGTACACGGCAAATCGGGCGCCTGACAGCTTGGCGGCGCGCTCCAGGTCGAGGATTCCCAGCTCTTCGCCCAGCTCCCAGTGCGGCTTGGGTTTGAAATCGAACTGCGGCGGCGTGCCCCAGCGGCGTGCTTCCACGTTGTCTTCGGCGCTCGACCCCACCGGCACGCTGGCGTGTGGAATGTTCGGAATCGAAGTCAGAATTTCGCGCAGGCGCGCTTCCTGTTCGGCCGCCTTTTTTTCGGACTCCTGAATCTGCTCGCGCAGTTCTTTGGTCTCCTGGATCTGTGCCGAAACATCCTGCCCGCTTTTCTTGAGCTTGGCAATCTCCTCGGAAGCCCGGTTGCGGCGCGCCTGCAGAGTTTCCGCCGCCGTGATCGCCTGCCGGCGCTCGGCATCGATAGTGCGAAAGTCTTTCAAAACTTCCGCCGGATTCATTCCGCGCTGTCGCAGCTTTTCTTCCACCAGCGCCAGGTTGTCACGAACAAAATTCAGATCGAGCATTCTGCATTAACTTTAGCTGAAAAGTGCGGTTCCATGCACGCCGGCGGCATGACCAACGCTAGCAAAAACCTTTAACGCGGAGGACGCGGAGAACTACGCAGAGGTTTTTGGCCTTCTTTTCTCAGCGATCTCTGCGTTGCTCTTCGCGTCCTCCGCGTTAAAGGTTCTTCTGCTGTAAACTAGCTCGCGATGAGACTCCCCCGTTTCCTCCTCATGACGTTGGTATGGCTCTGTTTGATCCCGTGCGCATTCGCGTCCGCTTACAACGCCCGCCCCAAGCTCGTTGTCGTAATCGTGATCGACCAGTTCCGCGGCGACTACCTCGAACGCTATCGTGACCAGTTCGGCGACGGGGGGTTCCGCGTGTTTCTCGATCGCGGCGCTTATTTCACCGACTGCAACTACGACTACGCCAACACCCGCACCGCTCCCGGACACGCTACCCTCTTCACGGGAAGCTACACCAGCGGACACGGCATCGTTGCAAACGAATGGTGGGACCCGCAGAAGAAGAAGCGGGTAACGTCGGTGGAAGACGACACGACAAAACTTGTCGGCGTCGGCAAAACTGGGCCCGGCGCATCGCCACACAACCTCTTGAGCGATACGCTCGGGGACGAATTGAAACTGGCCACGGGCGGCAAAGCCCGGGTATTCGCCATCTCGCTGAAAGATCGTGCAGCCATCTTGCCCGCGGGGTTTTCCGGAGACGCCGCCTACTGGATCGATCCCAAAAGCGGCGCCTGGATCACCTCCACGTACTACCGTCCGGATCTTCCCGAGTGGGTGCGCAATTTCAACGGCAGCCATCGCGCGGAAAAATTCTGGAACCGCGAGTGGAAAGATAGCGATGGAAACACCCTCGGCTCGACCGCACCGCGAAACGGTAAAGACGGCGCGCCTGCCGGCTTCTACGAGGTCGTCGGCTCCACTCCCTTCGCCAACGATTACCAGTTGGAATTTGCCAAGGAACTCGTTTTGTACGAGAAGCTGGGCGCAGGCTCAGCGACCGACCTGCTCGTGATCAGCCTCTCGGCCAACGATATTCTCGGCCACCAGGTTGGCCCCGACTCCCCGCAAATGCGCAGCATGGCGCTCGAACTCGACCGGCAGTTGGCGGAGTTCTTCGGCTTCCTCGGCCATCAGGTGGGGATGGCCAACGTGTGGATGGCGCTTTCGGCCGATCACGGCGTTGCGCCTCTGCCTGAATTCGCGAAGACTCTGCGTCTGCCCGCAGCCAATCTCGACGCGAAAGCTTTGCGCGAACAGATTAATTCCCTGCTCTCGAAAAAATACGCCAAAAAAGCCGACTACGTACTCGATCTCGATTACCCGCTCGCCTGGCTGAACCAAGACGCGTTCGCCGGAATCTTCCTAGGACACAAGGAATCCGATGCCGAAGCCGACGCGGGCGAAGCCATGAAGCAAGCGGGATTGACCGGATACTTTACCAAGTCGCAGCTGGCGCGTGGAGAAACTCCGGCCACCGAAACCGGGCGCCGCTACTCCCACAGCTACTCGCCTGAAGGCGGATGGTATGTGATCGGAATCCCCAGTCCATTTCACGTCGGAACCGCGAAGGGTACCGATCACGCGACGCCTTTCTCGTACGATACCCATGTGCCGCTCGCCTTCTATGGCCTCGCCTTCCAGCCCGGAATCTACCGGACGCACGCCGAGCCGGTCGATCTCGCGGTAACGCTCGCCTCGTTGCTCGGAATCAATGCGCCCGCGCAAGCTACCGGAAGAGTGCTGACCGAGGCGCTGCAGCCGCCGCGTCATTCCACCGCACCATCTGCCATGCCGGCCGCCGCACCGCCCGCCGGGGGAACCCAATGACGCCCATCGGCAATCCGGACTTGACCGTCAGCTTCGCTGGCATCGAGCTGAAAAATCCGATCATTGCCGCTTCCGGCACATTCGGCTATGGCGTCGAATTTGAAGACATCGTGCATCTCGACCGGCTCGGCGGATTAGTCGTCAAAGGTCTCTCCAAAGAACCGATGACCGGAAATCCGCCGCCGCGCCTGTTTGAGACCGCTGCCGGAATGCTGAATGCCATCGGGCTGCAGAATATCGGCGCGCCCGCGTTCCTCGAGGAAAAACTCCCCGCGCTGCGGGAGAAGAAGAATGTGGTCGTGTTCGCCAACGTCTTCGGCTACACCCGCGCGGATTACGAGCAGACGATTCAAATCCTCAATCAGGGCGAGGGCATTGCGGCGTACGAAATCAACGTGTCCTGTCCGAACACGTCGCACGGCGGCATTCAGTTCGGCAGCGACCCGCTCTTGCTCGACGAAGTGGTGCGGACGGCGAAGCGGGTGGCGTCGCGGCCGATCATCGTCAAACTCTCGCCCAACGTCACCTCGATCGCGCAGATGGCGCGTGTTGCCGAGGAGGCGGGCGCCGACGCTATCTCTCTGGTGAACACGTTTCTAGCCATGGCGATTGATCCGGAAACGCGCCGTCCAAGAATTGCCAATGTAACCGCCGGCCTCTCCGGCCCGGCCATCAAGCCTATCGCGCTGCGCATGGTTTACGACGCAGCTCACGCCGTGAAAATTCCGGTGATCGGCATGGGCGGAATCAGCACCCCGGCGGACGTAGTGGAATTCATGCTGGCGGGAGCAAGCGCCGTGCAGGTGGGAACCGCGAGTTTCTTCGATCCGGTGGCGACCGAAACGCTGGTCGAGGAACTGACCGACTACTGCCGCGAACATCGCATCGAGCGCCTCAGCGACCTCACCGGTGGCCTGCTGACGGACTGAGGCTACGCTCCGCGTGAGCGATGCCGTAAGTTCTTTCGCCTGTAGAGACGGGGGCTTGCCGCGTCTCTACGGGAAATCTCTTCTATCGTCCGCTCGCGTGCCAGATCGATCCCGGCGACTGATAGTTCAGCCCTTCGCCCCACACCACGTGCGTATCTCCGTGGTTGTCGATAGCGAGTCCGAAATAGTCGCCGAAAGGAAAACGGAAACCTTCCTTGCCGATATAACGATAGCCCGGCACGTAGCCCGAGATCCGGATCTCTTCCCCCCAGGTCGCGCCGCCGTTGCTCGAACTTCGATAGTAAGTGTTCCAATGCGGAGAGTTGCGAGAAGTGTTGCGCGCATCCATCCATGCTATGCGGACGTCGCCGGTGTTCCCGGCCACGATCGCCGGGAAGGCATGTTCCACTCCCGGCTCGGCGTAGGAAACACTGACGCGCGGCAACCAGTTTTCGCCGCCGTTGGTCGACGAGGAGAAGTAAATGCGCTGCGGCCCCATGGACGCGCTGCCCGCGCTCCAGAGCGCGTAAAGAGTTCCGTCGGCATCGGACGTCAGAGCGACCTGCGCCCCCAGATACGCCTCACCACATTCCTCGCTCTTGCAGCCGGGCGCCGCAGCGGAAACGTCGAGCAAAGTCGCACTCCAGGCCTTGCCCGCATCCACCGACTTCGCAACATACAGGTTCACCGAGCCCCGCGCTCCTCCCGCTTTTGAGTAGGAAGCCCAGGTCAGATACGCGTTGCCTGCGGGATCGACCGTGGCCGCACCCAGCAGAGACCATCCCGGGCGGCTTTCAGCATTCACGCGCGTCGATGTAAAGCTGCGCCCTCCATCCTGGGAGGCAGCCACCCACACCTCTTCTTCATGATTGAAAGCCACGTAAACACTCTGGCCACGCACCGCCAGCGCCGGTTTATCAAGTTCCACGTCGCCGCGCACCGCAATCGTAAAAGCCCACGTAGCGCCGGAGTCCACCGACTTGGCGAGCATGACCACGCGTTTACTGTTCTGCAGCCACGCCGCATACACGGTGCGCCGGTCGGCCGGGTCCACGGTAATCTGGGGATCAAACTGGCCCGAACCCGATTCCAGCATCACGTGCGGAGTCTGCCAGGTCTTGCCGTTGTCGTTGCTCGCCACCAACAGCATGGTAGGCACGCGGCAGCCCTTGCAATCGGGCACCCGCCCGTAGTGCGGATAGAGAACGTAGATCCGGCCCGAACCATCAGCCGCCACGGCTGGTTCCCACTGGTCGCCGCTGGTCAGGCCGACCCGCTTCTGCCCAGAAAATTGCGGCGACGACGCCCAAGCCAGGCTGGCCAGCGCAAACAGCAGGACCACGAGTTTCGAGCAAGCGGAGCGCATGTAAATCAGGGCGGAGGGAAGAAACTGGACCCTTGATCTTGAACTTTATCTCGAACCCGGTCGCCGGTCAATATCGGCTGCACCAACGCGGCTGCTCTAACCAGCGGTCAGCAAAATGGGCGCCCCGGAGGTAACCACCAAAGTATGCTCAAAATGGGCCGAAAGCGCGTGATCGCCCGTCCGCACCGTCCAGCCATCTTTGTCCGTAAATACCCGCCCGGAGCCACTGGAAATGATCGGTTCCACGGTAATGACCAGTCCCTCGTTCATGATCTGGCTGGCCTGCGGGTCCGGGTAGTTTGGGACATGCGGCGACTCGTGGATGGTGCGCCCGATGCCGTGTCCCCCTAATTCGCGGACAACTGCGAACCCGGACTTGCGCACCTCACGTTCCACCATCTTTCCGATTTCAAACACGCGGAATCCCGCCCGGGCAACCAGCATGGCCTGGTAGAAAGCCCGCTCCGCGCAGGCCATCAATTGTTCAGCCTGCAAACTCACGCGGCCCACGGGCACGGTGATGGCGGCGTCGGCCATGTAGCCGTCCTTTTCCACCGTCACGTCAAGTTTCACCAGGTCGCCTTCCTCAAGCTTGCGCTCTCCTGGAATTCCGTGGACCGCCTCATCGTTCAAGCTGATGCAACTGGCGCCCGGAAACTGGTACACGATGGACGGAGCGGAACGGGCACCGTTGGCTTGCATAACGCGCGCGCCAATTTCATCCAGATATCGAGTCGTGACGCCCGGCCGCACTTCGGCCTTCATCGCATCGAGCACCATGCGGACGATGCGGCCGGCCGCTCTTAAAGAAAGTAGTTCCTGCTCATCCTGAATGCTCAACTCTCGACTCCCTTCATGACGGGATCATGAATAGAAGCTATCAAGCTATCGCATAAATGGCCATCGGGATAGTCGGGGTAAAGGCCTGTTTGCCTCAACATTCGGACTGCAACAGTCAAAGAAGATCGTACAATCTGGCGAAAAAAACGCGATTCCATCAGCAACCGCTGCACAGGCCATTTCTGAGATAGGTTCCAGTGAAAACTGGATTCGCGACTGCCGGCTAGTGCTGGGGGAGGTTGTCTTCCACAGGTGTCTGTTTGGCCCCGGCCTTCGGAACTCCCGCCACCGGCGCGGCGGTCATCGCGCTTTCCGGGTTGAGCAGGTGGTCGTGGCTCGGGCCTAATCCGAGTTTGATCAGCGCCCGGGAATCTGGAGTCGTCTTCGACTGCCATCCGTGATCGGCCTGATAGCGCTGCATGGCGGCCTGCGTGGCGCTGTCCCACGTTCCCGAAGGCTCGCCTTGCATGTAGTGCTCGCGGATGAGGGCTTCCTGGATTTCGCGGGCGCGAGCTGAGTCAATCGCCTGCTGGCCGCGCTTCTTCGAGCCCTTCTTGCCGCGGGAGCTTTTGCTCTTTTGAGCCGAGGTGCGAGATGACGTGCGCTTGCTGGTCGAGTGCCCGCTGGCGTGATGTTTTGATTTCTTGGGTGGTGTCGTAGCGGCGTGTGCCGGTTTCTTTGGCGACGTCGACGTCTGTGTCTCTGCGATTGCGAGCCCATGCACGGCCAGGCAGAGCAGGCTGCAAAGCCCCACCCGTCGCCAGCGCCGAATTTGATCAGCCCAGTGCATCTTTAGAATCTTCAATCTCTAGAATCTTCGATCTTCCGTTTAGAGCCCGTGGTGAAACTCCAACCTCCGGCCTCAGCGCCTGAAGGCGCTTTCATAACGCACCACCTACGGCATGCCTGAAGGCATGCCCTGATACGAACCGTACTCGCACAACAGCTATTAATCTTACGTTCCAACAAAAAACCGGCGAGACTGGCCCACCCTTATGGTCCCCGAAACGGGGACGGAGCGCCAGTCTCGCCGGATTTCCTATCGGTTACGGAAGTGTACCTGCCAGGAAGATCGTTCCATCCTGAGCCCTTGAACCTCGCGGACGCACGAGGAACACGACATCCTGCCCGCTCTTCAGCGACGACTCGATCTTGATAAAGTCGTCGGGATTGTTCACGGGCTGCTTGTTCACTTCGAGGATCACGTCGCCGCGATTCAGACCGAGATCCTCGGCGAACGATCCCTGCTTCACGTCCTGCACCACCACGCCCTTGCCCGCGGCAATGCTCAGGCGATCGGCCAGATCGGGAGTGACGCTGCGAACCGTAACCCCGAACTTGCTGGCCTTGGGTGCCTCTTCGCTCTGGTTTTCGTCTTCTTCGCCCAGACGGGAAGCGAACAGTTTCGAGCGATCCGCGATGGTCACCGTCGCGTCTTCCTTCTTGCCGTTGCGTACAAAGACCAGCTTGGCCTTCGATCCCGGCTTGCGGGAAGCGATGTCAGCCACCAGATCGTCGCCGCTCTTCACGTCCTTGCCATCCACGGAGGTGATCGTGTCGCCGATCTTCAGGCCCGCCTGGTCGGCCGGGCTGCCGGATACCACGTTCGACACCGTCACACCCGATCCGTAAATGCGCGCGATGGCAGGGTTCGGTTGGGCGGAGAACTCAATGCCAATGGACCCGCGCGAAACCCGGTGTTCCGGTCCGATCAACTGGTTGTAAACCTGCGTCACCGTGTTCGAAGGCATGGCAAATCCCACGCCCGCATACGAACTCGTCTCAGTAAGGATGGCCGTATTGATGCCGATGACTTCACCCGCCATATTCACCAGCGGTCCACCGGAATTGCCCGGGTTAATCGCGGCATCGGTTTGAATGAAGGATTGGAACTGCCGGTTGGGAACGATGTTGCGCCCCTTGGCCGACACGATGCCCGCGGTCACAGTTTCTTGCAGTCCGAAGGGACTGCCGATGGCCAGCACCCAGTCGCCAACTTCCATGCCGTCGGAGTTGCCCAGTTTGGCGGCCGGCAGGGGACGATCCATATCAATCTTGATCACCGCCAGGTCGGTCTCCTGGTCCATGCCGATCAACTTCGCATCATGACCTGGAAAAGCCGGGTTTTCATCCTGCAGCTTCACACGAATGCGATCTGCCTTCTCGACCACGTGCCGGTTGGTAACGATGTAACCCTTGGAATCCACAATCACGCCGGAACCGAGCGAGCGTTGGCGGATGGTGCCCGCTTCTCCGCCCTGACCACCTTGGCCGCCGAAGAACTTGTCAAAGAAATCCTGGAACGGAGTGTCTTCATCGCCGTTGCCCTGTTCCTGGTCCGGATCGGGACGCACGGAGCGCCGGTGGTGAGGGTTCTTGATGGTGGACTCGGTATTGATGTTCACCACGCTCGGCTCAAGCTGTTTGGAAATCTGGGAGAAGGCGGTCGAGAGCTGTTGCGGAGCGGGAATGGTCAGCGGGGTCGCATCCGACGACTTCTGTCCCTCCTTGCCCTTCACTCCATAGGAGACAACCGTGCCAATCAGAATTCCAACCGTCAACGTCGCCAGAATCGTAAAGGTGTACGCCCAACGGTTGGCCTTGAGGCGCACCCAAAAGGCGCTTTCGCGCGAATCCATTTCTTACCTCCTGAAACTACCTAACTTATTATTATACCTTCGCCCCATGGAGGGATCGGTTTCGAAGGTCGCCAAATCATTAGACGCAGAAAACTCGGTTCGCGTTGACGGTGGCGCCTGATTTCCCGTAGAGACGCGGCTTGCCGCGTCTCTACGGGACCGAGTGTTTCCCGCGCTAGAGTTTCAGCGTCATCAGCGCCAGGAACAATCCGGTATAGCCGGCGATGAACAGCAAAACCATCAGCGCGCCAAAACTCAGGACGTTGAATATTCCCCACGGCTTCTGCACCGCGCCCGTCGCCAGCTTCCACAGTCCGAAACTGCCCGCCAGCGCGCAGGCCGGCAACACGAACAGCCCAATCGCCCGCCCGTGCGCCACCTGGGGAAAGACGATCAGGAACGTCACGGCAGGAAGGAACACCAACGCCGGGACAATAGCCAACGGCGCGCCGATCATGAACGCGCGTTCCCGCTCTTTACATTGAATCATTGAGTCATCGGATCATCAAAGATCACCCAATGATTCAATGGCTCAATGACTCAATGACTCAATGATTCAATGATTCAATGATGTACACGGTTTTGCCGCCGACCACCGTACGCAGAACTTTCGTCTCCAGGATTTTCGGCGGAAGGGCTGCCGTAATGTCCCGATCGAGAACGACAAAATCGGCCAGCATGCCCGGCTCCAGCTTGCCTTTTTGCTTTTCGGCGAATTCGGCAAAAGCCGCGCCTGTCGTGTAGGCCGCGATCGCCTGCTCGATGTTCAGTTTCTGCGCGGGATAGTAACTCTTTCTTCCGTCTTCGCTCATACGGGTAAGCGCCGAGTAGAGCCCGCGAAACGGCGTAACCGGTTCGACGGGATAATCCGTGCCAAAGGCCAGCACCACCCCGCGTCGAAGGAACTCCGCCCACGCATAGGAATGCTCCGCGCGCTTCGGTCCCAGACGCGACTCGGCCCAGTTCATATCCGTGAGCAAGTGGTTCGGTTGCATGGACGCGATCACCTTGAGATCCTTGAAACGCAAAATCTGCTGCGTCGTGGTGACCTGCGCGTGCTCGATGCGAAGGCGGTAATCGGCGCCACCGTCGGCCGCCTTCACCTTGCCCTCTTTTGCCGCCTTCTCCGCCTCGGCGAACGCGTCGAGCGCCAACTGCACCCCTTTGTCGCCGATGGCGTGGAAGCCGATCTGGTATCCCGCCAGCACCCGCTCCTTCGTCATCGCATTCAGCTTGGCCGCGTCGTATTGCGGCAGACCGCTGTTCTTCGGATCATCGCTGTAGGGCTCAAGCAAAGTGGCAGTCTTCGAGCCGAGCGAACCGTCCATGAAGCCCTTCAGCATTCCGGTGTGGAGCATGTTGTCGGACGCAGGATGCGAGTTGCGCTTGCGATTCAGGTCATCAATCGAGTCATCGAAAGTCAGCCACTCTGAAATCCTTGCCGTCAGCTTTCCCTCGTGCTCAAGTTCCTCGTAAATCTGAAAGTCTTCCCACTGCGAGTTGTCCTGCGCGGAGGTGATGCCGTGACTCGCCAGATCCGTAAGAGCCAGTTCGATGGCTTGCCGTCGCTTCTCGTGTGTCGGTTTGGGAATCACTGCCTGCACCGTATCTTGCGCTTTCTCGCGCAGAATGCCGTTGGGCGTGCCCGCGTCGTCACGATCGATCTTTCCACCATCCGGGTCGCGGCTGGCGACAGTGACGCTGGCCAGTTGCAAGGCGCGCGTGTTCGCCACGCCGATGTGTCCGTCTACGCGTTCGAGGTAAACCGGGTGTTTGCCGCTTACTTCATCCAGATCCCAGCGAGTCGGCAGAACCTTGACGGGCCATAGAGTCTCGTCCCAGCCTTCACCCACCACCCATTCTCCGGGCCCGGCGGCTTCGACCTTGGTCCGCAAGCGCTCGCGGAATTCGTCGAGGGTTTTGACGCCGACCAGGTTCACGTTCATCTTTTCGAGACCGGCGCTGGCCAGGTGCATGTGGGCGTCATTGAATCCGGGCATGACGAAGCGACCATCGAGATCGACGATCTTCGTCTCTGGCCCCTTCAACTTCATGATCTCGTCGCGCGCCCCCACGGCGAGGATCCGGTCGCCACGCACCGCCAGCGCCTCCGAGCGCTTGCCCGCCCCCAGCGAAGCCGCCGCATCGACCACTCCGGTGTAGATGTTGCCATGGGTAAAGATCAGGTCCGCTTTCGGCTTCTGCGCCGCGTTTTGCGCCGACACGCCAGAGGCCACGGCCAACAACAGAATCGGAGCAATTCGCGTCATCATTCTCCTACTCCCGACAGTGTCAGCATTGTAAGCAGAATGCGCCTTAGACCGAGCTCTCGTCCATTGCAGTCGAACCATTCTTGCAACGTGTGCGCGCCGCCTCCGGAGCCGCCACCACCGATCGCGATGGCCTCGCGGCCCAGCGAAAGCGGAATGTTGGCGTCGGTCGAGGCCCGCTGCACCTGCGCCGTATTGCCCAACTGCGCATCCACGGCGCGAATCACCTTCAGAAGCCGCGCATCCGGCGCCAGTTCGCCCGCCGGACGATTCCCGATCTCGACCACTTCGCTCTGTACCGCCTGCGGCTTATGTTTTCCGTGCTGAGCAGCGGCCCGATTTTCCGATGTGACCGCCTGGTCCAGCGCGATGCGCAGCGCTCGCTCCAGCCGGTCAATTTCCGCCGTCGACGTGGAGCGCAGATCGACCCGCATGCTGGCGGATTCCGGAATCGAATTCACGGAAGTCCCGCCACGAAACACGCCGACATTAAACGTTGTTTTCGGCGAGGCCGGCACCGGCGTTTGACTGAAGACCTCGATCGCACGGGAGAGCGTAATAATCGGATTGGGCGCGCCGAAGTCGCTCCACGAGTGCCCGCCCGGACCGCGCACGATCACTTCGAAGCGGCGGCTGCCCAAGGCCTCAGCCACCACGGTGTCCGCTCCGGCTCCATCGACCACCACGCTGTAGGCAATCGCGTCTCGCCAGCGCGGCGTCGCGAAAACGTGCCGCATGCCGCGCAGATCGCCCTCGCCTTCTTCCCCGACGTTCCCGATGAACACAAAGGGCAGCGCATGAGAAATTCGCGCGCTCGCGAGCACACTGGCCACGGCCAGCATCGCCGCAATGCCCGCGCCGTTGTCGGCAACTCCCGGGCCGTACAACCGGCTGCCCTGCTGCCGGATGTTCAACGGCGTCGCCGCCGGAAACACCGTATCAATATGCGCGCTGAGCGCCACGAAACGGCTTCCGTATCCGGGACGAACGCCGAACACGTTGCCGACCTCATCCACCTGCACGTCGGTGAGCCCGAGCTCGCGAAAACGGTCGGCCAGCCAGACACCGCGTGCCACCTCTCCGAATGGAGGCGCGGCCACCCGCGTCGCCTCCATTTGCCACAGCGCAAACTGAGATTCCTGCGAGCGGAAGCGGTCGAATGCCGCGCGCACTTCCGGCGAGCCGGCGAGCCGCGCCACTTCCTCCTGCACCGGGGGATACGAATCAGAAGCTGCCACTTGCGGAATGAACTCCATCCTTTGCGCCTATCTTATAACGTCGGGGCGTAACGCCGGCGCGGACGCGGAGCGAATACTTAGTTCGCGCGCCCTCGGCAGACCATGTGCGCGTAGTTTTGATAGACTGTTGTCGATTCCCGATCCACCTCGCTCCCCGTCGGATCCCGCCGTTAGGAGGTATCGTCGTGAAAACCGTCCTCAAAGTTGCAGGCATTGTCGTCGCCCTTTTGATTGTGGTCGCCATCGCGCTCCCGTTCCTGGTAAACGTCAACAATTTCCGTCCCCAGATTGAGTCGAACCTCAGCTCGGCTCTGGGACGGCCAGTGAAAGTCGGCAATTTAAGGCTCGGCATCTTCTCCGGCAGCGTGGGCGCCGACCAGCTCTCCATCGCCGACGATCCCAAGTTCAGCAGTGCCCCGTTTATCCAGGCGACGTCGCTCCAAGTGGGCGTCGAGCTGATGCCGCTCATTTTCAGCAAGCAACTCAACGTTACCAACATCCTCATTGATCACCCGGAAATCAATTTGCTGCGCGACCGCGATGGAGTTTGGAATTTCTCCTCGCTCGGAAATCAGTCGGCGCAACCACCCAAAGCGGCCGAAAGAACATCCAGCGCGCCGACGAACGTGAACGTGGCCAAGCTCGACCTGACCGACGGAACTGTCACGGTCGGATCCACCACCGGCAAACGTAAACCCATCGTGTACGACAAGGTCGACGTTGCCGTGCGCAATTTTTCTTTTACCAGCGCGTTTCCCGTGATCGCTTCCGCCGGCCTCCCCGGCGGCGGCAGCTTGAAAATAGACGGCACCGCCGGTCCGATCAATTCGATCGATACTTCGCTCACGCCGGTGCAGGCAAAGCTGAACCTCAAGAAACTCGATCTCTCCCAGTCGGCGCTCGTCGACCCGGAGCTAGGCATCACCGGCTCGGCTGATTTCGACGGCACGCTGACTTCCGACGGCCACATCGCGAAGGCCAGCGGAACCTTGAAGGCCACGTCGTTAAAGCTGGTTCCCAAGGGCTCTCCCGCTGCGGTACCGGTCCAGCTTGTCTTCGCCGTCGAGCACGACCTGCAGAAGGAGTCCGGAAAGCTGACGCAGGGCGACGTCGCCATCGGCAAGGCGCTGGCCAGACTCGCCGGCACTTACGATATGCATGGCGAAACCACTTCTATCCACACAAAACTGAACGGACAAGCCCTGCCGGTCGACGACCTCGAAGCCATGCTTCCCGCACTCGGCGTAATTCTTCCCACCGGTTCGCGGCTCAAGGGGGGAACGCTTTCGGTTGAACTCGACTCCGCGGGTCCACTCGACAAGGTGGTCTCAACCGGCTGGGTAAAGATGAGCAACACTGCACTCACCGGTTTCAACCTCGGATCCAAGCTATCGGCAATCTCCGCCCTTACCGGCAAGCAGACCGGCAATGACACCAGCATCCAGAACCTGAGTTCCGATGTACGGTACGCGTCCGACGGCACGCGCCTCGACAAGATCAACCTGGTGATCCCGGCGCTTGGAACCGTCGCCGGCGCAGGCACTATCAGCCCCAGCAATGCACTCGACTTCAAGATGGTCGCCAACCTGGGCGGCGTCGGCGCCGGTCTCCCGAAAGTCGCCGGCCTCGGTAGCAAAGGAACCGGGGGCATTCCCGTGACGATTACGGGCACCACTTCGAACCCAACCTTCATGCCGGACATGAAAGGGATGGTAAACAGTCAACTCAAAGGCCTGCTGCCCGGAGGCAAAACCAATCCTTTGGGCGGGTTAGGCGGCCTTTTCGGAAAGAAGAAACCCAACTAGCGTAGTGTCCCGTAAATCCGCGACATAAATTTGGGTTGTCATCCTGAGCGAAGCGAAGGATCTCGTGCATAGCGAAATTCAAGTGCATAGGTCCTTCGCTTCGCTCAGGATGACAGTGTGGATTTTGGCGCTTCAGCGAACGCCGCGGAGGCTGGTCTCCACTGGATGAGCTTCGAGCGTCTTCATGCCGTTCAGAATCGTGGCGATCACGTTCTCGTCCCCGACGACGGTGTTGATCATCAGATGATAGAGGCTGCGCGTCGGCCAGTCGTCATTGAAGTAGTGTTTGATGTACGCGATCCGCTCCTTGTCCACGTTCTCCACCAAGTCTTCTGCCTCTTCGCGGCTCTTGCCCATCGCGACCAGGCGGCGAATCTTTTCGTCGTGCGGAGCGTAGGTGAAGACGCGGAAAGTATCCTCGCGTTCGCGCAGGAAAAACGGGGATCCACGGCCGACAATCACCGCATTGCCTTCCGCCGCAATCGTACGCATGATCTCTCCCACCATGGCCATCATGCGATCCGCATCAAACGCGTCAGAGGCGGCCAGCGGCATACTGCGTTCGTAACTGCCCCGCCAGAAGGCTTTCGCGAAACGGTAGAGGCGGCTGTCGAGGCGCTCATCGCACAAGGCCACCGCCGATTCCGTCACCTGCGCGCGCTGGGCAATCTCGCTTGTCAGTTGCCGGTCCCAGAGCTTCCAGCCCAACCGGCGGGCCAGTTCGGCGGCAATGCCTCCACCCCCGCTGCCATATTCGCGTTCGATACTAACGATGCGAAACATCGCGAACCCCCCTTAAATCATACGGTGGAGGGACGGGCGTCTCGCCCGTCCCTCCGGGCGGGGACGCCCGGCTCTCCANNCAAGCTTGGATCGACAGCAGTAACAATCACGCGGTCGCGGCACTAGTGAGCCACGATCTCGCCGCCCTTCTTCGGCTTGTTGATCAGGAACACACAGGGGATTAGACAAGCGATCACGACCCCGAGCACCCAGAAATTATCAATGTACGCCAGCATGGTCGCCTGCTGGATCACATTCGCCTGCATCATCGCATAGGCATGCTGCAACGCGCTTCCAGGGCCGGAGCCAGTTCCGAACCCACCGCCGGAAAAAGTACCCGTCATCCCGTGCAGCACCGACTGAAACTGCGGATTGGCGGCGTTCAGCTTTTCCACCAGCCGCACCTGGTGAAACTGGGCGCGGCGAGCCAGGCCGGTAGTGACAAAAGAGATCCCGAAGCTGCCGCCAATATTTCTGGCGAGGTTCATCAACCCGGACGCGGCATTGTTTTTCTCGCGTGGCAGAGACGAATAGGCGGCGGTGTTAATGGGCACGAACAGGAAAGCGAGTCCCACCGCCTGATAGACGCGCGCCATCATCACGGTGTGGAAATCGACGCCCAGGTCGAAGGTTGTCATATGGAACAGCGAAAACGAGAGCATCGTCAAACCAAACAGCATCAGCCAGCGCGGGTTATAACGCGAAAGTAGAAACCCGACAATCGGCATAGCCACCATGATCGCGAAACCGCCCGGGGAGAGCGCCAACCCGGAGAGTTCGGCAGTGTAACCCAACAGCGTCTGCATGAAAAGCGGCAACAGCAGCGTGCTGCCGAGCAGGGCAAATCCGAGCATGAACATCAGGAAGTTGGCAGCGGCGAAGGTGCGCTCGCGAAATAAATGCAGGTCGATGATGGGGTCTTTGTGTTTCCACTCCCAGAAGACGACGAAGATCAGCGACGCGGCTGAGATCACGCTCAGCAGCACGATGAAGTGCGATTCGAACCAGTCTTCGCGTTGTCCTTTGTCGAGGATCACCTGCAGCGTTCCGAGGCCGAGCGCGACGAAACCGAGTCCGGTGTAGTCAATCCGGGTTTCGCTCAGCTTGCGGCGCTTGAAGTACGGAGGATCCTGGATGAGCCGTGACGTCAGCAAAAGCGA
The DNA here is from genome assembly GCA_003131315.1 of Acidobacteriaceae bacterium. Lineage (GTDB taxonomy): Bacteria > Acidobacteriota > Terriglobia > Terriglobales > Acidobacteriaceae > Acidiflorens. The sequence goes on along the minus strand of PKUV01000178.1, from coordinate 6,301 downwards.
AAGAATGCCGACTGGGATATTGACGAAGAAAATCCAGCGCCAACTGAAGTTGTCGGTGATCCAGCCTCCGAGCGTGGGACCGATTGCCGGAGCCATCACCACCGCGATGCCGTAGACGGCGAATGCCATGCCGCGCTTGGCGGGAGCAAAGGTATCGGCAAGGATGGCCTGCTCGCTCGGCTGCAAGCCTCCACCGCCCGCACCCTGAAGAATGCGGAAGACGATCAGCATGGCGAGATTGGGCGCGAATCCGCAGAGAAACGAACTGATCGTGAACAGCGCGACGCAGCTCATGTAGAAACGCTTGCGACCCATGATCGAAGACAGCCAGCCGCTCAGCGGCAGCACGATGGCATTCGAGACGAGATAAGAGGTCAGCACCCACGTACTCTCGTCCTGACCCGCGGAAAGACTGCCGGCAATATGGGGCAGCGCCACATTGGCGATGCTGGTATCGAGCACCTCCATGAACGTGGCCAGCGTCACCGCGAGAGCAATGATCCACGGATTGACCGCCGGACGCCATGCGGCAGCGTCATTCATCGTAATCGCAGCAGCGCCCATTATTATCTCAACCTCTTCTTCGAGCTACGGGCTACGAGCGCACACGAATCGGTTGCTCGAAGCTCGCGGCTCGTGGCTCGGAGCTATTTAATCCAGACCTTCGGCACCACCGACATCCCCGGGCGGAGTTCATGTCCCTTGGTCTCGTCCTTGTCGAACACGATCTTCACCGGTATGCGCTGCACAACTTTGACGTAGTTGCCGGTGGCGTTTTCGGGGGGCAGCAGGCTGAAGCGCGCTCCACTGGCGCCGGCGATGGAATCGACATGCCCTTTGTAGGTCTTGCCGGTCGCATCGACCGCGATGTCAGTCGGCAACCCGGGCTTCATCTTCTTAAGCTGCGTCTCCTTGAGGTTCGCCGTGACCCAGAGGTCCCCCTCATCGAGCGGAATGACCTTCATCATCTCCTGGCCGGGCTGCACGTTTTGACCAACCTCGACCGTGCGGTTGCTAACGACTCCACTGACCGGCGCAATCACTTTCGCGTACTGGAGGTTCAGTTCCGCCTGATCTAGTTCGGCCTTCCTGCGATCGCCATTGGCTTGCGCGGATAGGGCGCGGGCGCGCGTGGCTCGCATCGTCTGCGGCGCCGTGTCGGCGGTTCGAAGATCGGCGCCGGCCTGCGCCAGTTTGTCCTGCGCCTGTTCGATCTGCGCCGCGAGAGCGTCGGCGCGGGCGCGCGCCGCCTGCAGAGTTGCGACGCTGGCCTGGGCACTGGCGACGGCTTGATCGTACTGCTGCTGCGAAATCTCCTGCTTGTCGATCAGTTGTTTGTAACGGACAAGATCATTCTGCGCTTTGGTATTGTTGGCTTCCTCTTCCACGGCCTGCGACTTGGCTGCTTCATACTGCTGGCGGGCAGCCGCGATTCCAGCCTTCGCACTGGAGACGCCGGCCTGGGCGCCGCTCACCTGGCTCGACGTGCTCACGTTGGCGATCGGGACGTTAATGCCGGCGGCTGCGGCCTGCGCCTGGGCGTCGGCGTATACAGCGCGCGCCTGCGCGACGGCGACTTCGTAGTCGGCAGGGTCGATCTCCACCAGCACCGTTCCCTTTTCCACGTACTGGTTGTCTTGCACGTTGAGCTTGAGCACATGGCCGCTGACGCGCGCGCTCACCGAGTTCACGTGCCCGTCAATCTGCGCGTCGTCGGTGGATTCGTAGCTTGCGAGGTAACGCCACAGAAAGAAAACGCCGATCAGGATCACCAGGCCGGCGAGAATGAATCCCAACCTCGTGTGCGGATGGCTCAGAAACGCGGATCGCCGCTTATAGTTGGCTTCGCTGTCAGGCGGGGACTGGGACTGCGGCGCGCTCGCTTCCGGTTGCGGTTTGAGCTCGGCTACAACGCTGCTGGTTGGTTCCATTGGCTACTTCCCTTTCAAGTATTCGCGAACGCCCTCTTCGGCGCGCCCCAGGGCGCGGGCAAAGGAAACCTTGGCCAGGTTGTGAAGATAGAGGCTCGAAATCAAACTCTCGTGCGCGCTCGCCACCGCTTCCTGCGCCTGGATCACTTCGAGGTTGTCGGTGACCCCGGCGGAGAAACGATCCCGCGACTGGGTGAGCGCCTGCTCGGCAAGATTCACGGAACTCTGGGCCACTTCTACCTGATCGCTGGACGACTTGAGGTCGAGCAGCGCGTTGCGGATATCCTGATCAATCTGACCGCGCACGTCCGCCATCTGCGCCTGCGCCTGCCGCAGGCTGGCTTCGGCTTTCAGAACATCTCCATGGACCTTGCCGCCCTGGAAGATTGGAATGTTCAATGTACCAACGACCGCGTACGTAGGCAGCACATCGCCGGGAACCTTGCCGATTTCGCCGTAATTCGCGGCCAGATCGATGGTCGGAAAATACCCGGCCGTGGCGGCGCTGCGCTCAAGTTGCGCGGCGACCAGACGATCCCGCGCCGCTTTGTAATCGGAGCGCAGAGAATACGCGCGCTGCAAGCTGGTTTCAAGATCGGGGATGGGAAAAGCCTGGTAAGGAGCTTTGTCGGCCAGTTCGAATTCCTGGCCGGGCGCGAGTCCAATCACCCGGGCCAGCGAAATTTTCTGCTTGGCGAAATCATTCGTGGCCGCGATCAACTGCTGTTGCCGCGTCTGGTATTCAACCTGGGCCCGGAGCGTGTCGATTGCCGGAGCGACGCCGGCCTCCTGTTGTGCGATCGCCTTCTGGTAGAGCGCGCGCGCCGTCTCCACCTGCGCTTGCGCGGTTTCCACCCGGGCTGCCCCGGCAATCGCCTGCAGGTAGGCGCTGCCGGTCGCGAGCACGACCAGATCCCGCGCGTCCTTCAGATTGAACTGGGCCACGCCCTCGCCGATCACGGAAGAACGGTATTTCTGGATTGCCTTCCAGTCGAAGACTCGCTCGGTCGCCGAGGCCCGCACATCAAAGTAAGAGAAAGGCCCGATGACGCGAGGAAACAGCGAGGTGCGCAGTCCTTCCGCTTCCAGGCTCACCTTCTGCGCGGCCTCCTGCACATCCGCTCTGACGTTCGGAAGCAGGGCGCTGAGCTGCTGCCATTTCTCTCCCCGAGCTTCGATGGTGTTGTACTGCGACAAAAGACCGGCCAGGTTCTGGCGCAATGCCCGCTCGATCGCGTCGCTGAAGGTCAGCGGCAGGACTCCGGGCGTGGGCTTGGCCTCCGGCACACTGCCAAACACTGGATTCTGCGCCGAGGTTTGAACCTGTGAGGTTTGAACCTGCATGGCTCCGCCCGCCGAACTAGCGGTCGAACCGGAAGTCGAAGTCGAACTTTGGGCGCAAAGCGCCGCTCGGAACATGACGATTGGCAGGGCTAGTAAAACAATCCGCCAAGAGAATGCGCGAAAGCACCGCACTTGGCGGGTGGGACGGTCCGCGGAAGCCATGGAACCTGGTTTCTCTCCTACGAGATAGAAATGAAATGATAAGTCTTTTGAACTCTTTTTGGTGGAGATCCGATGCAAATTGTTGAACCGCCTCGCGATAGAGCGCGGCTCCGTACGTTCTTGCAGGTGCGATCCGATAGGCGACAGTGACCTTGGTCATCTTGTGTAACCTCCACCCAAAGTTCAATCTATGAGGCGAGTCAAGCACTTCCCTGCGGCCGAAACCTGCGTGAGGGAAGTCGTGCGTATGAGTGAAGCCACGAAACTGTCGCCCAAAGGATCGGACTGGACGCGCCTGCTGACAGATCCCGACCTGGTCAGCCATCTCGGGAAACTGCTCCAGACCTACCGCGAGGTCCCTCCGGAACAGCGCGAAACGGCGCTGCTGCGGGCGATGCGCGAAATCAAAGACGCTGCCATCAAAGCCCGCGAAGTACGGAAAAATGTACCCGCTGCGGCGGCGCCGGCGCCACCCGCCGAATTTCACCATCCCGAACCAGTGGACGAAACGCCTCCGTTCGAACCGGATTTGTTCGCCTCACAATTAGGATCGGATCGCCGCCGTTTTCAGCGGATCAAATGCTATGTGGCGGTGGAAATTCACATTGAGGGTGTAGAAGCGCCGGTCTGGGGCAATCTGGCGAATGTGGGCCGCGGAGGATGCCTGGTCGAGACCGCCAGCCCCGTGCCCGCGGGCAAGGCCCTGGAGATCGGGTTGTGGGTGTCGAGCGGCAAGATCTGGGTGAAAGGCGTCATCATCAGCGGGGTCGCGACGCGCAGCGCGCCGTCGTTTGGCGTCCGGGTGAAATTCTCCGAGGCCGAACTATCGGAAAAGGAACACCTGCGGGAATTTCTTAAATTCGTCGAGAGCACCGCCCGCAAGTCGCAAAGCGGCAAAGCCTACGTCGCGCAATTGAAGGGCTAGTCCGCTCCCCCCAACTGGCCGAAGCTCGACCAATCACAGTTGTACGAAGGCCGCGATCTCGCGGTAACGACAGACTTCAGACTGGTGCTCAGCGAAGTCGTGTCGCGGTATCTGGGGAACAAGGACTTGAAAACCGTGTTTCCGGGATTTGAAGGGCAGGCCGGGCAGTTCGTGAAGCTGCTGGGATAGAACGTGTGGGGACGGGCGTCTCGCTCGTCCGATCCGGGCAAAGCCCGGCAGAATTTGACAGCCTGCAATGTCTTGTTCCCCAAGCTGAGATAGAGTATCTGAACGGATTGCTGTTTCATCGCCCACAGATGTGATTCTTGAGCGCCACTCCGATTTTACGTTTGTCTGTGTTCGAGACGGTCCCGAAAGGCGTTTTGCGGCTTTGCCGACATTAAGCGACCACGCGGCCCCAGAAACTTTGACCTCAGCGGGTAAAGTCGGGAGTAGGCGTCAGTGCACCGTGCCACTCGAAAGGAAGGCTTGGATTTTCCCCCCGAGAGGAACATCCTCGAAGTTCCATCGGTCGATTCGGACGGAGCTAACCTCCGGCAGCGAGAACCGATTAAGGACCTTCAGACACATCGCCGAAAGGTTAACGCTTAAACTTATAGCGAAGTTAATCGTTTCCCCGTATTTCTTGCACAGGCTCCTGATCTCTGTTTCGTCATCGGCTCCTCCGAGGCGCACGATGCCAGCATTCCCCTGCGCGGTTCCCCAAAAGAATGCGAGTGAAAAGGCAGTTGGGTGACAAATCCCGCAGAGATCGTCATATAGTTCTCTAAATTTCTCGCGTTCCGCGTCGGGGAAACCTGCCGCATTCCGGTACTCCTTTGGTTCGAGGGCAACGTGGCTCGTAGGAATCACAACTCTATCGGCTTTGCCAAGTTTTCTTCCATATACGAAGTGTATTAGGCGATCTTCCAACTCCTTGGAGCACACGAGGGCATTCTCCATGCTCCCTTTCAGAGCTAATTCGATCTCGATCTGCTTCTCCGCAAGGAGCCGAGGCGCGGGAGATAGGGAATAAAAAGCGTCGAGTGATGCTTCGACCAAACCCCGCAAGCTCGCGGCAAAACTTAAGAAGTTTGCGGGAGCAGTGAATGCGCGAATGCATCCGGCCTGCCAACGCTGATGCCTCATTAGATTAAGCGCCGCAGCCCAATATACACGGAACAATATCTCCCTCCAGTAGATTCGATTCTGCACAGACGCGCTTGTGATCGTCTCAAACTCCGTTATCTCCATAAACTCAAATTGCTTGCCGACGAAGTCTCTCGAAACATCCGCGCACAACTCCGCAGTTACCGCACCCATCTTCCCGAACAGCGCAGTATCGAGCGGGTGCGCTTTCATTATGTCCTCAACAATTTTCGTGTGCTTCACAATTTCAAATCCTACACTGTGCCGCTCGTGTCAGGCCCACTGAGCCATTTCAGGATTGCGTATGAGGGTTTATCTTCAAGTCTGCCTCCGGACGGCACGAGCTTTTGGACTTCGATCAGCACATCCCCGCCCTCAATCTTCACCGGGTACACCGCAATCTTCGCCCCCGGCGGACCGGCCTTGCCCGTCTTCGGATCCCACTCCCAGCCATGCCACGGGCAGACAACTTTCCCTCCTGAAATCACACCCTGGCCGAGCGGGCCTCCACGATGCAGGCAGATGTTGTCCATGGCGCTGATTTCGCCGTTCACGTTGGCGACGCAGATGGTGTTGTCGTCGCAGGGGAATTCTTTGGCTTGGTTGAGGGCTGGGAGTTCGGATTGGGAAGTGAGTCTGGTAAACATGGCAGTTAGCAGTTAGGCAGTACGGGCTCGCCCGCGGCATTCTTGCTGTCCAAGAACAGCAGGTCCTTCGCTTCGCTCAGGATGACAAGAGTATATAGGGGAAGAAGTGTATGGCGGCGGTTTTAGAGCATTTTCATATTTAG
>PKUV01000151.1 GCA_003131315.1 Acidobacteriaceae bacterium | reverse complement strand
GGGAGACCTGGGCAAGGCCGCCCAGTCTGCGCGGGAGTTTGGCAAGTCCGGGGCACAAGCGGGCACGGACTTTAACTTCTCTATGCGGGAAGCGCGCGGCTCACTCATGCTCATGGAAAACGAGATGGGCGTTCGCCTACCCCGTGAGATGAATACCCTCATAGCGTCCATCCCCGGCATCGGGCTGGCCTTTGAAGCCCTGCTGCCCATCATGGGCGCGGTGTTTGCCGTGGAAATGATTAGCAAGTGGTACGAAGCGCACAAGAAAGCGGTTCAGGAATTGTCGAAGGATGAACTCGCCGTTTATGACAGCGCCACAAAGGGCGCAGAGAAGTTCCTGAAGTCTCAAGAGTCCAGCATCAAAGCTGCGTACGCTTTGGCGATTGCACAGGCATCGGGCGACCCGGTTAGACAGGCGCAGCTCAGAGTGGACGAAGCGCGCGCCGTTGGAACAGCGCAGGGTCAGAATATGGCCCAACTGGTTGCCGAGCGGGAAGTGCAGCGCGACTTAGTAGCCGGGGAAACAAAGAAAGCCCAGCAAATCAAAGACTCCGCAGGGCGCAACACGCGCACCGGTCAGAAGTACACGGTGGATACATCCGACGAAGACGCCAAGGCGCAAGCGGGCCGCGACAAGATCAACGCGATCAACGACCTGATAATGGCGATGCGCCAGCACGAGCAAGAGAATCAGGCTCAAGTCATCACCGGCACTTACGCCGTAGGGAAATTACAAGAGGGCATAGCGCGCACGGATGCGAAGGATAAGGAAAAAGCGTATGACGACTGGCTAAAGCGTAATGCCAAAGTCTTTGCTGACTACGACAAGGAGAAACAGAAAATCGTTGAACGTAAAAACGCATCTGAAGCGGAGCAGGAAGAAATCGCCACAATGTCTGCGTCGGTCAATAAGCAACGGGTTAGGCAGGAAGACGACCTAGCCAAGCTTCGTGAAAAGTTGGCTGATGAAAGCCTCAAGGATGCGTTTGCCGCGTCCCATCTGAAGCTGGCCGCTGGCGAGGAAGCGGCCAAGCACGCGTTGGCTATGGGGCAGTCCACACGCCAGCAGGAATTACAGGCCGAGCTCAAAGCGGCACAGGCCAGCACCAAGGCCGAGTCAGATGCGCTCAAGGCACGTATTTCAGCTCTGGACAAAGGAGACAAAGATTACATCGCCAAGTTAAAAGAATTTGAAGACAAGAAACGGGAGATTGAACAGCAGGGCGCACAGCAGGCGAAGGCAATCCAGAATCAGGCAGCCGAAGACGTTCACAAGTCAGAGCAGAGTATGCGGGATGAGTTTGCCCGGACTGCTGCGCAGAGCATTGTGCAGGGTCATAACATGTTAGCTGCCTTTAGGCAGGTGGGAACCCAGATGGCAGAGGCCGCGCTTGAAAACATGATGAAACAGAACGCGGCCCAGGATGTTCAGCAATTGAAGGATGCGGGTCACGCTGCGTCGGCCACATACGCACACGTCATGGAAACCGTACCGCCGCCGTTTGGCTTTCCATTAGCGCTTGCAGAGGGCGCGGCTGCATTTGCAGGAACCATGTCCTTCCACGGTGGTGGCGAGATCCCCGGCTACGGCGATGTGCCCATCATGGCCCAGGGCGGCGAGACGGTTGTGACCCGGCAGTTGACCGAACAGGTCAGGAACAATCGGGGCGGTGGTGGTGGTGGCGGCCACACAATTCACATTAGCTTCGGGGATGTTCAGGCGTTGGACGCGGCCGGTGTGGATGGCGTGCTAAAGAAACATGCCGCGCTGATCCAGAAGCATGTGACGGCGCAGTTGCGCAGGATGAACAAATAGCATAGGGGGAACCATGTCTGATTCGATTATCCAAAGCATAACGGGAAACCAACAGCTTAGGCGGTTTCCCCCTATTGTGAAGCGTTAAGAATGAATGACAGAATTCCCATATCTCGCACACGGCCCCATCGGGCAGACGTTCGCCGAACAATCGCAAGACTTCGGGTATTTGTACGACCGTGGGCAGAGCATTGCCTGGGTCAAATCCCGGTGGAGCGTGGGCGACAAAGGCGACCTGTTGCTCAAGGCGGCCATCGGGGACTATTGCACCGAGCTGTACTTGGCATACCCAAAGGACACCCCCCGGCTGTCCCTGTTGCTGGATAGCCGTTTCCGCCAAGGCGTCTTGGCCGAGGCGAAGCCCCACCTTCCCAAGTGGAAGTTTTCAGAGCAGTTTGACCAAGATCCTTTCTTGCTTGGGGTGCCGGGGAACGGGGTTGTGGACCTGCGCACGGGGCAGCTCAGGCCGATGGAGCGAACAGATTACATCACCAAAAGAACGCGCGTGCGCCCGGACCCGAACTGTGAGCCTAAGCGATTCCTGAAATTCATGGATGAAATCACGGACGGGGACACCGAGCTAAACGCTTACCTGATGCGCCACGCGGGCTATGGTTTGACCGGCTGCACCACCGAGCACTGTCTACCCTTTTGGTGCGGACCGGGGGGCAACGGCAAGGGCGAACTCCTAAACATCCGGCAGTACATCATGGGCTTTGAGTATGGCACCGTCCTGCGCATGGATGACCTAACGCACCGCGACCGGGGCAACGATAACCAGCGGCGAATCCTTGCCAAGCTGTGCGGGTGCCGACTTGTCACCGCAAACGAAGGAAACGCCAAAGTCAAGCTGGACATGGCACTTTTGAAAAGCTTGGCATCCAGTGACCTGCTCTCAGGCGCACACCTGTACGAGAGCGAATTCACGTTCACACCCAGTCATAAGTTGGTCCTTGCAACCAACAACAAACCGGAGTTAGAGATTGATGACGCGGCGCGCAGACGGGTGCATCTGGTCCCGTTCAATGTCTCGTTCCGGGGGCGTGAAGACCGGATGATAAGCGAGAAGCTGAAGGCCGAAGCGCCCGGCATTCTGTCCCTTATGATTCAGGCGTGCATAGAGTGGCAGCGGGTTGGATTAAGCCCGCCACAGAGCGTTACAGAGGCCACCACGGGCCTGTTTCGTGACCTGGACCCGTTGGGCCGGTTCCTGGATGAGGGCCTGGAGAGCGCTGCCAGCTCGTTTGAATTCACCACGGATTTGGTGAGGGCATACGGTGATTTTCTACAGGCCAACGGCGAGGAGCACTATATTGAGCAGAAGGTGCTCATCACACAGATTAGGGAACGCGGCGGCTATCAGGCGGGCAAGAAGCGCAACGCAACCGGGCAAGAGCTGCGCGGCTTGCGTGGCGTAAAGATAAAGGATCCACACAAGAACTGAGACGGGTGCGACACGTGAGACACGTGTTCCCTGTCTTTCTTTTAATGGCCTTTTGGTTTTGGTGTAACGGGTTATTAAAGAAAAGACATTAAAGACCCGTCTCACGTGTCTCAGGCGTCTCAAAGCAAATTGGAGGTCACATCCTATGACCGTAATACCGAAGCAGGAACGAATCGCGCGCAAGGGTGTCAAGAAACAACCACAACCCGCCCCCCAACAGACTCCGCTTGTGCTCACGGGGCCGCCTGATCCCGACGCGCCATGGCACCAGGGACGTTCGATTCAGCATGACATTAACCACGTGGCGGGGTTGGGTGCCGTGGCTACACACCTTGATTGGATAGGTGATGCAGTAGCGCGCCTAACCAGCGACCCGGTTAAGATCACGTTAGCGGACAACGATTACGGGGACACAATGGATCGGCTGATAACCGCTTTCGAGCGCATTGCCGACTCCGTGGCCAAGTTGGCTGGACTCAATCGCCCACGTCTGGAATCGTGGCACGAGCAGGATGAGTACGCGCCTCGGTATAAGGACGTGGCCTGTGATGGCGGCGCACCCGGCCCCGCAACTCCAACAGTCATCGCATCTCGTTGACAACACGGCAGTTAGCCCGACATTGTTTGTACGTCTGATGCCAGGGTGGGGGTATGGGGGCGAAATCCCAAATTATAACTCTAAGCATAAGCCGTCGTGTACCTTTTTGCACGTGAATGCCA
>PKUV01000120.1 GCA_003131315.1 Acidobacteriaceae bacterium | reverse complement strand
GATCGGCGGTGATACGCAGATCTCGGCCGTTTCTGCAGCCATCTCCATGGGAGAGCGTTTCATGGTGGAAGGGCCGGGAGTACAACCGATTCGTGTTTGCCTGGAGCGCAACGCCCAGTGCTACAAGGGTTCGCTGCAGCTTGCCGGGCGCAAAAAGCCGTTACGCCATCTCATCGGGGTTTCCGAGGAGTTTGCGGCCAGCGGCACATTATCAGGAACGGATCGAACCCTCTTGGCTGATTCGGAGGCTTTGTTTGTGTGGGCGTCGCTGGCCCACATTCACGGCATTCCCGGAATTCCTGATTGGGCCGAATGGTTTCTGCGCCAACTCGAAAAGCACAAAGCTGTCGTCCCGATGCTGGGTCTTGGATGTAATCCTGTACTCGTCAAAGGGAACAAAGAGCAATTCCTTTCCTGGGTCAGTGACGGCTTGTGGAGCAGCACCATCCGCTTTCCCCCGGAGACCGGACCAATCCATTGGCCAAGTTTGGATTTAAGACAGACTCTTCTACCCACTGAAAACTGAACCCCGTCCTTTCCTGCTTATTTCAATCTCTTTCCCTTCAGGTCCCTCTTCCCGCGTTCTGAGGATTTCCATGCTCGAACTTACGACGATATATGACTACTTGCGCGCCCATGCCAAGTTGCTTGGAGAGCGCATCCTGCAGGAATACCCAGCCCTGCATCCATTCAATGATCCGGTCTCGCCCCGGATTGACGCGCTATTGCGAAGACCGTTTCCGGCACAGACGATTGCCCTCATGGGTGTTGTGAAGCGCTGGCAATACGCCAGAACTGCCATGGTCGTAGCCGAATGCGGCACGGGCAAGACCCTGATCTCTCTGGGAGCCATGCATGTCCATAGCGATGGGCACCCATTCACAGCTTTAGCCATGGTCCCTCCACACTTGGTCGAGAAGTGGGCACGTGAAACATTCCTGACCGTCCCTGGAATTCGCGTGTTCTTGATCGACGATTTGCGGAACGGCGGCGACGAGAACACACCGCACGGTGTCAACGAAGTGCGGCTCAAGCACGGCCGGATTGTGCGTGAAGGCTTGCGCACCACGCTCAGCGACATGCGACTGCGGAGGCAGTTTTCGAGTTCACGCGAGCGCTGGATGTCGTTGTGTACGAGACCGGCACTGTTCATCGTGGGACGTGAACGGGCCAAGCTGGGGTATTTCTGGCGCCACGCCTTTGTCATGCCGCGTTCGGGGCCTTACTTGGGCTGCGTCGTCAACGCAGACACGGGCAAACCCGTGATCGTTGATGATGGCCGGCTGACCGCAGCCGACTTCGAGAAGGTTAAAATCTCCGAGACCATTGAGGCCAGGGAAGGGAAGTCCTGCCGGCCACTGCACAGCGCGTTGTGGCAGGCCGACCCGGAGAAGATCCGACGTATGGCACCTGTGGAATTTATCGGTCGCTACATGCCCGGTTGGTTCGACTATGCCATTTGCGACGAAATCCACCAGCTTGCGGGCGATACGGCACAAGGCAATGCCCTGGGCACTCTGGCCTCATGCACCGACCGGATCGTCGGGCTGACCGGCACGCTGCTGGGCGGCTACGCAGACGATCTCTTCAACACTCTCTTCCGCCTCGAAGCAAAGCGGATGAAGGAGCATGGCTACGAATGGGGCACGACGGGACGCAGTTCCTTCATTCAGGATTACGGAGTCCTGGAGACCATCACCAAGGTAGAGCCTGCCAACAACGCCTGCTCGAAGGCCAAAACGACGAGCACAGTTCGCCGCAAGCCTGGAGCGTCCCCGCTGTTGTTTGGCGAATTCCTCATGCAGCTGTGTGCCTTTCTGTTTCTGGAAGACATCTCGGGAGAACTTCCGCCATACGAGGAAACCTATCTGAGCGTGCCGATGGACGCTCCTATGCAGGAAGCGTACCGCGAGCTCGAAGAAGACATGCGGAAGGCGTTGAAGGCTCACAGGGGCAACCGTTCGGTATTGAGCATCATGCTCAACACCCTGTTGCTCTACCCCGATCACCCTTATGGGCTCGGAACCCTCTACGGCACAGAGTTCGATGCGGAACTCAAGCGCAAGGTCCGATTCGTTATTGCCGAACCCCGTGACCTTGCCGAAGACGGAATCTACTCCAAGGAACGCAGGCTGATCGAAGAGATCAAGAAGGAGTTGGCGGAGGGACGCCGGTGCCAGGTCTTTGCCGTGTACACGCAGAAGCACGACGTTACAGCCAGGCTTCAACGAATCCTGAGCAACGAGGGAATCCACACCGCTGTTTTGCGCGCGAGCGTTGATACCTCGAAGCGCGAAGCTTGGTATGCCAGGCAGGTCAAAGACGGTGTGCAAGTAGTGATCTGCCATCCCAAACTAGTAGAAACAGGTCTGGACTTGTTGGACTTCCCGACGATCATCTTCTGCGAGTCGGGATACTCACTGCACACCTTGCGACAGGCCAGCCGCAGGTCCTGGAGGATCGGACAACGACGGCCGGTACGAGTGAAATTTCTTTGCTCTGAGGGGACCATGCAGACTTCCTGCCTCCGCTTGATGGGGAAGAAGCTCCTTGTGGCTCTCACCATGGAGGGCAAGTTCGCCGGCGAGGGATTGCAAAGCATCGATGAAGACGATGACATGCTCTCGGCGATGGCGCGGGAATTGGTCGAGAGGAACGGCATTGGCGAAAGTGCCGACGCTATCTGGCGGACCCTGAACGCAGAACATCAAAAGCTGTTCCCGACAACGTCTGGTGGCAGCGACGATGCCGCTTCCACCGAAACGGCGAACACACCGCTGGACACTCAGTCTGACACCGCTGGCCTCTTTGAAGGGGTTATCGACCCCGGTTCTATCTTCGTCTTCGGACGCCGTCCTGAATCGTTGCCCGGCCGGAAGCGGCGCGGGAAGCCCGCCGTCCCGGAGCAAGCGTCGCTATTCAGCTTCGGTTGATCCGATTAAGAGAACGGCTGGGGGTCTCGCCGCCACCCTACTGCGTCCAGTCTTCGGGTGGCGTTTGGATACCCCACACGTTGCCCGGCTCATCCAGCGCCAATCCTAGCAGCCAAAGCTTCGCGTACTCGCCCATCGAGATACAGTTCACAATCCGCGCAGTGACGCTAATGCATGCGGGAAGACCCTCCAACCGAACCGCGGCCCCGATTTCCAGCGGACGACGGAACCGTACTGCACATCCTTGGGGATTCACGAGGATGATCAGACATGGCTCGGAAAACGGATGCGCCGGATCCAGACCGGTGAGAGTGATCGGAATTTCGCAACTAATTCGAGTACCGCGGCGGACCCCTGCTTTGTTGGGCACCGAACTCACTCTCAAGTCTAACGGTTCGTGACGGCGCGTCAAGTCGACGCGAGTAACCGAGCACGCTAAACACTCATAAGTGCTGCTCACCGGCGCGCCTCACTCACGTCGACTTGAGTCTCCCAATCCACACTGCGCGTTCTTACCTTCGAACGCCGCGGCTTCCAGCACCGCCGCGTTTCTCTCACCTTTAAGACGTTTGTCTCAAATCAACAAGGAGGAAACAAGTATGTCAGAAACTAGTACGCTCATTGGCTATAACGGCCGAACGATTGGTCGAGAAGAACTCGCACTGGTGCCGACACCAGTGGCGACGGAAACACACCGTCCGATCCCGCACCACGAGATCGTGCAGGCTCTGGTAGAGACGCTCGGATTCCGCCACATCGGAGTTGTTCACGATGAGTATGCGGTCTCACCGGACGGTATGAAAGCGTTCGGCGTTCTCGATCTCGCAACCGAGATGGAGGGCTGTCGCTTCTCGATCGGCTTGCGGAATTCCCACGATAAGAGCATGCGTTTGGCGATGACCTGTGGCTATCGCGTGTTCGTCTGCTCGAACATGGCGTTCGCAGGGGATTTCACTCCCGTGCTCGCGAAACACTCGAAGTCGTTCTCGCTCATCGACTGCGTCTCGGTTGGCGTTGATCGAATGCAGCGGAATTTCGAGCCTATGCGAAAGCAAGTGGAGACCTGGCAGAGAAGTGAATTGACGGATGTCACCGCCAAGGTAGTCATCTATGAGGCGTTCGTTGAGGGTAGGCTCGAAGCGCCCAAGCACCTTGCTCGCAGCGTGCACGACCTCTACTTCGAGCCGAAGTACGAGGAATTTCGGCCGCGAACGATCTGGAGTCTTTCCAATGCGTTTACGTCGGCGTTCAAGGAACTGGATCCTATCCCGCAATTCAGGGCGACAGCCAAGCTGGGCGAATTCCTGGAGGCCCGGTTCTCCCAATCGTTCTAGTACACGAGGGCGGTGCGGCCGGCCGCCCCTTTCCAACCACCAATACCGGGCTGCTTCAAACGCCCTGAGCGTGTGGAATTTGCTCGCGATGCCTTGAAGAGAGGAGTTACTGCCATGTTTCCATTGTTCCCACTTGGGCAAATTGTGGCCACGCCCGGAGCGCTGGCTGCATTGGAGAAAGCGAAGCAGCCGCTTACCTGTTTCTTGGCCCGTCATGCAATCGGGGACTGGGGCGAACTGGAACCAACCGATGTAGCAGAGAACGAGTACAGCGTGGTTCATGGGTTCCGATTGCTGAGCAGCTACCAGACAGATGCTGGGGAGAAGCTGTGGATAGTCACCGAAGCAGACCGGTCGGCAACCACTCTGCTCTTGCCAGAGGAGTACTGACGAGTTGCATGAATCGGATCATGGGTAGAGCATCGCAGCCATTCTGTAGAGTGCCGACCGCTCTGGCGATCAAAAACGATCGCTAGTCGGGTGGTGCTGGATGTCCTTCAGAATGAGCTAGACCCTCTGATGCGGAGGGCGGCTGAAATTGGTGAGGCATCCCGCAGATTATTCAAAACGTTGGAGGAACTCCGCGACAGCGCCCTGAACACTGGGGAAGATCATGGTTCTGGCGTGAAGTCATATCGGAAAACTATCGCTATATTATGCGGGAGCCAATAATTGATTTACGTCAGTTGATGCGGTAATGGCAGCCGCGGCTTTCGCGGGATTGTTGAGCGGCCTCCAGAATCAAAAGCGCTGTGAGGATGCCGTTGCGCAGGCCGATGATGGAATCGCCGACTTCGCACTTTTCGTAGAAACGCGCGATCTCCAGGTCGAGTTCGCGCAAGATGCGCATGGCCCGGTTCAGACGTCTCTCGCTTCGGATCAGGCCGACATAATTCCACATCGTGTGCTGGATCGTCAGCCAATCCTGAGCGATGAGGGCGGGGTCCGCCGGTTCGTGTTCGTAGCGCCAGTCCGCCACCTTGGGAAAGTAGAAATCGTCGCCTCGCGTAATGCCTTGCGCGGCTTGCGCCCCGGCCCGCGTTCCCCAAACCAGGCATTCGAGCAGGGAGGTGCTGGCCAGGCGGTTGGCGCCCTGCAATCCGGTGCATGCGACCTCGCCCGCCGCCCGCAGTCGCTGCACAGTGGTTCGGCCGAAATCGTCGGTGGCAATGCCGCCGCAGCTATAGTGCGCGGCGGGAACCACCGGGATGGGTTCACGCGTGAGGTCGATGCCGCGCTCGATGCACACGGCGTAGATGCCTGGAAAACGTTTGCGAAGCTGATCGGCGGGCTTGTGTGTAATGTCCAGGTAAACACAAGGCTCGCCCGACTCCAGCATCGTCTGGTAGATGGCGCGGGCGGCGATGTCGCGTGGCGCCAGCGAGCCGTCGGGATGGAAGCGTTGCATAAATTCCTTGCCGTGACGATCCACCAGACGGCCTCCCTCGCCGCGTACCGTCTCGGAAATCAGGAAGCAGCCGTCGGGCGCCAGCAGCGCGGTGGGGTGGAATTGGATGTACTGCATGTTCATGCAGCGAGCGCCGGCACGGTACGCCATAGCAATGCCATCGCCGCGCGCTCCGGGCGGGTTGGTCGTGTGCAGAAACACGCTACCCAGACCGCCCGTGGCAAGAATGGTTTCTTTTGCCAATAGTGAGAATATTTTCTCCGTCTTCCGATCGAGCACATAAGTCCCGACGCACGTCAGCGGGCGATAGACGTCGGTGGGTTCCAGCGAGTGGTGCGAGACGGTCAGCAAGTCCACGGCGGTCGCATTAGAGAGCACCTTCACGTTCGGGTGCGAGCGGACCCGCTCCAGAAACGCTCGCTCAATCGCGGAGCCGGTTTGATCTTTGTAGTGAATAATGCGCGGCAGGGAATGGCCCGCCTCGCGGGTCAGGTCAAGCTGCGGTGGATTTTCCGTGGAGGAGTCATTCTTGGAGACATCAAAGGGAACGCCAATCTCGTCAATTAGAATTTCCTTTACCAGACGCGGGCCCTCATGGCTCAGCAGGCGGGCCGCTTCGGGGGAACTCAGGCCGCCGCCAACCGAGAGGATGTCGGCAACCAGTTGTTCCGGGGATTCCGCCGGCGAGCGATAGATGATTCCGCCCTGCGCCCGATCGGTGTTGCTTTCCTCGGGTTTTTCAGCGCGCGTCAGCAGAGTGACTTGGCAGCCCTGTTTGGCGGCGTCCCATGCGGCCGCGAGGCCAGCCAGGCCGCTGCCGATAACGAGAATATCCGTCTGTAAGGTGTCCTGCATTATACGGGTTCAAGCTCAAAGCTTAAGTCTACTGCCGGGGCGGAGTGGGTCAGCGCGCCGATCGAAATCCAGTCCACGCCGGTCTCCGCGAACTCCCTTACGTTCGCGAGCGTGATTCCGCCGGAGGCCTCGAGGCGAATTCTCTTCGCCGGATCGTATGCTGGACCGCGCCGATCGTCTTCCGCAAGCCGCACTTGCTCGACCGCCTGGCGCACCTGCATGGGTTGCATGTTATCAAGAAGGATCACATCGGGGCTGTGAGCGTCCGGCCCGTGAACGAGCGCGTCGCGCAACTCGTCGAGATTCGTCACTTCGATTTCGGTCCACGCCACGAGGCCTTTGGCAGGTTGCGCGGCTTCGAGTGCCGTTGCGACACCACCCGCCATGCGGATGTGATTTTCTTTGATCAGGACGGCTTCCGCCAGATCCTTACGGTGATTGCGGCCTCCGCCGACGCGCACCGCATACTTCTCCAGCGCGCGCAGCCCCGGAGTGGTTTTTCTTGTATCCAGAATTTGCGCGCCCGTGCCTTCCACCTCGCGCACAAAGCGGCGCGTGAGTGTGGCGATGCCGGAGAGCCGTTGGAGCAGGTTCAAGGCCACGCGTTCTCCGGAAAGCAACGAACGTGCCAAGGCATGCACTTCGACGGGACTATCGCCCGGGCGGAGTTCCTCCCCGTCCTTGCGTCCGATTTCCGCTACCGCTGTTGGATCCAGAAGCCGGAAGACTTCGAGGAAGGGATCGATCCCGGCGAGGACTAGCGGGGCCTTGGCGATTAGTTGCCCGCGGGCGCGCCGTCCGGCGGGCACGATCATGTCCGTAGTAATGTCCCCGGTGCCAAAATCTTCTGCTAGGAATCGGCGTAAGAGTTCGCGGTAACTGGAGGGATCAAGAGATTCGGACCTAGATTCGGACATGGAAACCAATGTGAGCAAATTCTAGCTCATCTCCAACATGCGAACGATGGGGCGCAGGGCGCGCTGGCGCAACTCTTCGTCCAGAGTGATTTCCGGCGCACGATCCCTCATGCAAAGGTAGAGCTTCTCCATCGTGTTGAGCTTCATGTGCGGGCATTCGCTGCACGAGCAGCCACCCTCGCCGGGAGCCGAAAGGAACTTTTTCTCCGGGCAAGCCTTCTCCATCTGGTGGAGGATGCCGCTTTCGGTGGCGACAATGAACTCGGCCGCCGGGCTCTGTTGGGCATATTTGAGAATTCCAGTTGTAGAGCCGACGTAATCCGCATGGCGCAGCACCGCTTCCGGGCACTCGGGATGCGCCAGGACCTTCGCTTGGGGGTGACGCTCCTTCAGCCGCACCAGGCTGCGCTCAGAAAACATTTCGTGGACAATACAGCTCCCCGGCCAAAGCCGCAGTTCCCGCCCCGTCTTCTTTATGAGGTAGCGGCCCAGATGCTGGTCGGGCGCGAACAGGATGGGCTGCTCGGGCGGAATCTGCCGGATGATTTTCTCCGCGTTGCTAGACGTGCAGATGATATCGCTGAGCGCCTTGACCTCAGCGCTGCAGTTGATATAAGTGATCGCCACATGATCGGCGTAGCGCTCGCGAAACGCCCGGAACTGGTTCGCCGGACAGCCGTCGGCCAACGAACAGCCTGCCTTCAAGTCGGGGAGCAGGACAAGCTTGCCGGGGTTGAGAATCTTAGCGGCCTCGGCCATGAAGAGCACGCCACAGAAAACGATCACATCCGCGGAGGCAGCCGCGGCTTTCTGCGACAGTTGCAGGCTGTCCCCGACAAAATCAGCCAGATCCTGGATTTCCGATTCCTGATAGAAGTGCGCCAGGATGACGGCATTCATCTGGCGCTTGAGCCGCACGATCTCCCGCTCGAGATCGAGGAGCGCCAGGGATTCGTGGTTCTCGGTTTGCGCCGGAGCTAACATCAGACCTATCTATACCTAATTATGGGGAAAAACAATTTGCGATGCAAAAGGTACTAAACGGTCTCAGAAACGGTACAAACTTCCACAAGATCGTTTACTGCCGTCGGTAGTTGCCCCGCCAGACGCACCTTACGCAGGCCACGAACCGAGTTACAAAGGTAGATTGCGTCGGCCATGCGCAGCGCCCAAGGGATGAGAATTCGCTCCGATGCTTTCGCTTCACTGGCGAGGAGCCTTCCACGGTAGACCCCAGCCAGCAAGCCGCACTCTACCGGGGGCGTGAAGAGTTGGCCGTCGATCTCGACGAAGAGGTTGTTGTGTGCTCCCTCCGTGAGCTCGCCCCGCTCATTCGCAAAAACGACATCTTCATGCCCCAGACTGCGGGCCTCTTGATGGAGGCGATCGTAGAACTCGCGGTGGGTCGTCTTGTGATACAGGAACCGATCCTCGGAAGAAGTCCGGATTGGCGAAAGGGTGATCGTTCCACTGGATGAGTGCGCGTTCAATGGTACGGCCTCAATCGAGACTGTGCCACTGCGATCCAGGAGGAGGCGGACTTTGGATGGACTGCCGGGCGCGAGGCGATCCTGATTCTGCTCAAGAGCCGACCGAATCTTGTCCTTGTCGAAACCAAAGCCAAAATACTGGGCCGAGGATCCCAGTCGCTGCAAATGATCCTCAAGAAAATGATACTCTCCGTCCCAGCGCAGGCTCTCCAAAAGCTGGAAGCTGGGTGTGGACTGGCTCAGAAACTGCATCTTCAGCAAGCATTCTTCGTACTCGTGCTCTGCGACTGAATCGAAGGTGATGCCGCTGCCGATTCCCATTTCGCCCCGGCCCTCCTTCAGAACAATCGTTCGGATCGGAACATTGAAGACAGCAGAGCGGTTTGGCGCGAACAATCCAATCGCACCCGTGTATACGCCCCGAGGTCCGTTTTCCATCTCCTGAATGATCTGCATGGTGCGGCACTTCGGTGCTCCGGTGACCGAACCGCAGGGAAATAAAGCCCGGAAGGTTTCATAGAAACTCGTATCCGGCTGCAAACGCGCGGAAATCGTCGACGTCATCTGCAATAAAGTGTCATAGGTTTCGACGGTAAAGAGATCCTCCACCTGCACCGAGCCAATTTGGGCAATCTTGCCCAGATCGCTCCGCACCAGATCCACGATCATGACGTTCTCGCTCCGGTTCTTTGGGTCCCGCTGCAGCCAGTTCCTCATCCGCTGGTCTTCTTCGAAACTCCTGCCCCTGCGTGCGGTGCCCTTCATCGGACGAGTCGTGATACGGCCATCCGCAATGCGAAAAAACAGCTCCGGTGACAGCGACAGGATGTACTGCCGATCCACATGAAGGAAAGCCCCGTAAGGTACTCGCTGCCCCTCGCACAGGCAGCGGAAGAGCGCCGCCGGGCAGCCGTCATAGTCGAAGCGCGCTCTCGTGGTGAAGTTGACCTGGTAGGTATCGCCGGCCGCGATGTAATCTCGAATCCGTCCGACCTGCCGGCAATACTCGTCGCGATCGATGTCCAGCCGGCTCTCTGAGATGTGCCTCCGGACTTGCTCAGCAGCCGATCCACTAGGTCGATTGACCGGCAGATATGGAGTCGTCTGTCCAGTCATGTGATCAAAAACATGCGTCCCTTTGTAGACTCCGAACCAGGCTAGGGGGCCCTTCATCGCTTCTCGGGATGAGATGTTCGACTTCGGCTCGAAGTGATGGCCGCACTCGTAACTCAGGAAGCCAGCCACATAAAGCCCGTCCTGGACATGTCTTTCGATGACCTCAAACAGGCGCGGCAGTTCGTTCAGCGCGTTGGCTCGAATCACCTCGACAGGGTGCAGGAACAGCCAACTGCAAGGATGGGCATGGTCGAGCCGGGCAGTCTCCAGCAGTACGCTGTCCGGCGAGTCCGCAATGAGCTGGTGAAAATGGTGAGGAAGAGAAATCAATCTACACACTCTGCATGAGTAGTCTATCGCGCCCGCAGCCTACGCTCGAAGTCATCATGAGGACTGGCCGGCGGCACAGAGTTCCTCGACGGCTCGAATCGTCCTGATCGCTCCGCGAAGTTCAGCCGGCGCAATCCTCTTTTCGAATGTGCGCTGAAGGCGGTCAAGAGTACGCACCACCTGCATCGCGCATTTCCGGCCCGCCGGTTTCAAGCGGAGGTGAAAGACTCTGGCATCCTCGGCGTCCACTTGGCGTGAGAGCAGCCCCTTGGCCTCGAGGGACGCGATGCAATGGCTAATATTGCCGCGCGTCGTCGCGAACGTGTCTGCCAGCAGCGATGGAGTTACAGTGCCTGGCTCTTCGAACAGAATGGACGAAATCACGAGCGCCTCCACGAAGTGCAGTCCCGTGGGCAGCAGGAGTCGCGTGAGATCCTGGTCGATCCTGCGGAAGGCGCGATTGATTTCGCAGACGGGACTTTGTTGCAGGTAGGCATCAATTCGCATGGCAGCAGCATACAAGATAATTGAGCGCCTAAACTATCTACTTTGTCACTGAAGTACCTCGCGCCTGCTGGGAATGTGGATGATAATTCGAGCGTGAAAGTCATCCTGATTTTTGTTCTGTTCGCTCTACTCACTCCTTCCTTCGCCCAGCAAGCGCCGCAGGCCGCATCGCTGGACGGGCAAGCGCCAGCATCGCAAAGTCAACCACCGGCGCCGCCGAAGCCGGAGGAGACTGTGCTGGTGACAGGCACGTTTGAACCGATCCCGCTGCAGGAGACGCAGCGCTCGGTGATGTCGATTGACGCGCAACAGGCTCCGCTGCTTTTTTCGAGCGATGTGGACTATCTCCAGCTGGATCCCTCGATTGATCTGCAAGAGCGAGCGCCCGGTGGCGTGCAAGCGGACCTTTCCATTCGCGGTTCCACATTTGGGCAGACACTCGTGTTGATCGATGGTTTGCGAGTAAACGACGCTCAAACGGGCCACCACAATCTCGATCTGCCCATCCCGCTCGATTCAATCGACCGTATTGAGGTGCTGCATGGCGCGGGATCGACGTTTTACGGTGCCGATGCGATGGGAGGGGCGGTGAACTTCATCACCGCACCAGAGGCAATCAGCCAGTTCCGTATTCGCGCTGGAATAGGGAACTTCGGTTATAACGAGCAGCGGGCGGTCGCTTCCTATTCGGCGCAGAAGTGGAGCGAAGAGATCACGGCCGATCGTAGCTTCTCGACCGGCTTCATGCCCGATCGCAACTTCCGCAGCGCCGCGGCTTCGAGCGAGACGCATTTCCAGTCTGCGCTTGGAGGCACGACGATCCTGCTCTCCGGCGCCGACCGGCCGTTTGGGGCGAACCAGTTTTATGGGCCGTTCGATTCGTGGGAGCGCACCAAGGGATGGTTTGCCGCGCTGACGCAAAATCTTGGCAAGCAGACGGTGTTTGACTTTGGCTACCGACGCCACTCCGACGAGTTCATCCTGTTGCGCGAAGCCCCCAGCGTTTACGAAAACAATCACGTCACCGATAGCTGGCAGGCCGCGCTGCGCAGGCACGACGAGGTTGCGCAGAACACGACCATTTCCTATGGCGTAGAGGGCTACCGCGACCAGATCGACAGCAACAATCTCGGACATCACGGCCGCAGCCGCGGCGCGATTTATGCCGCCGTCGACTTCCGGGCATTGCGCCGGTTCTCGGTTTCTCTCGGCGCGCGCGAGGAGTCGTACAACGGGGCCAGGGGACAATTCACGCCTTCGGCCAGTGCTGCCTACTGGATTTCGTCTTCGTTCAAGGTGCGTGTGGCGGTGAGCCGCGCCTTCCGCATTCCAACTTATACGGATCTTTACTACAGCGATCCTGCGAACGTGGGGAATCCGAACCTGCGTCCGGAGTCGGCCTGGAGCTACGAGGGCGGGTTCGACTGGAACTCCGGTGGACGTGTTTCGTTTTCAGCCACCGGATTCCGTCGCCGCGAACGCGACGGCATCGACTACGTGAAGTGCCCGTCCGGCTTCCAGTTCAATGTTGCGAACGGCACTTGCGCTGCCATGCCGGGGACGACCGACATTTGGCACGCCTATAACATCGACAACTTACACTTCACCGGAGTGGAGACGTTGCTGCGTTACAAGCACACGCAACGGCAGGAGTTTGACCTCGGGTACAGCGGTGTCTATGGCGCGCAGCAAGCGCTCAATGGGCTCGAGTCGCAATATGTATTCAACTATGCGACCCACAGTGCCTTTGCGGGATGGCAGGGGGCATTGGGGTACGGCATTGGGGCACGCACGCGGATCGGCGTAACCCAGCGATACCAGCGTGATGCTTACCCCTTATGGGATTTCTCGATCGCGCGAGAAGAGGGCCGAATCCGCCCGTATCTTCAACTGACAAATCTTTCGAACACATCCTACGCGGAGATACAGGGTGTCCGCATGCCCGGACGCGTTGTGATCGGCGGAGTCGAACTGGTTGTATTTTCGAAGAAACGCTAAAGTCTGTTGCAATGCGCGCTGGTAGATACTTGGACACGTGCGACGCGGGACCACGTCATTTTGCAGGAATTGTCCCCAGTGTGTTCACTCCGGTACTCGCGAAACACTCGAAGTCGTTCTCGCTCATCGACTGCATTTCGGTTGGCGTTGATCGAATGCAGCGGAACTTCGAGCCCATGCGAAAGCAAGTCGAGACCTGGCAGAGGAGTGAACTCACCGACGTTACGGCCAAGGTCGTCATCTATGAGGCGTTTGTAGAGGGCCGACTGGAGGCACCCAAACACCTTGCCCGCAGCGTGCATGACCTCTACTTCGAGCCGAAGTATGAGGAATTCTGGCCGCGGACCATCTGGAGTCTTTCCAATGCGTTTACATCCGCATTCAAGGAACTGGATCCCATTCCTCAATTTAAGGCCACCGCGAAGCTGGGCGAATACCTTGAAGCCCGGTTTTCGCAGTCGTTCTAACACGTTGGGCGGTCACACGCGGGTGCCGATGTACACGAGTTGTGGCAGGCCGAACAATGCCGTGTTGAATTCTGGTCTTTCGTTTCGGGGATTCGTGTCTACCCCAAGCCGACCAGGCCGATAGCTCGGCGTATCCACTCCATTGTTGTTAATGCCGTTCGGGATGGTTCCCAGTAATGATGTGTCTCTGTTGTTGAACAGGGTGACCGGAAACCCCGTGCTGAAACGCGTAATGCCAGAAATCGCCCAGCCACGCGTCAACCGTTCGTGACGATTGAAAAGACGATTCAGCGGCAATTCATAACGATAGCTGGCTACAAAGTTGTGCCTCATATCGAATGTGGAAATCGCTCGGCTCAGGGTCGGATCGATCGCGCGGCCAGCAGCATCAGTGGTAAACGGATAAACCGGTTCAGCCAGGCTGGAGGATTGATCGATGGATTTGCTGTAGGTGCGGGACAAGGAACATCCACATCTAACCCCTTCGCCATCCTTGCCAGTTGAAATGAATGAGAACTGACCTCCGAGCAAGTAGAATTCTCGCTGATGACGATACTCGATGAAGAAATAAGATCTGCCGAGCACAAGCTGCGTCAGTCGTTCGAGGCCCTCATAAAGTACCTTGACCGCCCGGACTGCGAGCCGCAAGACATAAAGCTTCATCGTCGTCTGGCTGACGATCTGACATTGGCCACCGCCCGTTATGTGACTCTGGTCTCCAAATGGAAACCTGTGAGCTAGTCGAGACTTTGTCCTTCGGCGCACCGGAACTGGAACCGCTCAGCCGATCGCGCTTCTCCTTCCCACTATCAAACAGCAGCCACCCGGTCCAACATTCTTCGCTTTTGTCAGCTCGACCCGTATTCCCACTGCTGTAAGAACATCCAGCAAAAGTCGCGCGCTGGGATGCGGGCTCGCGGGGTCATCAATCCCAAGGAAGACTTCAGGTACCGCAGCACAGCCGGCAGGAGCGCAGGGGCCAGAGACTTCCCAGCCCCCTTCCCGCACCGCCTGGGTTAACTCAGCAGCGTAGCTCACAGCATTCGAGTCCGCACTGTCACAGGTAACCAACAGGGCGTATTGCTTGTTGTGCTTCAGTCGGCTCACGATCCCGTCCCCTTGTTCGTATGAGAGACCCGGCATATTTTGCCTCCGAGTTCGATCTGCTTCTCGAACACGGCTGCCTTTTTCATTGAAAGACGTAGTCCTCCCCACGCAAAAAGCAGCGGCTATTCTTGTCCTGCCATCTCCTGGTTCGCTAGAACGAGAACCAGATGAAGGCGTAGGCCGTGTTGTTGCCCGATGCATTGCGTCCGAAGCCGTCATAGTTCTTGCCGGCCCCGTTGAAGTTTGTGTATGCCCTGTATTGAAGTCCGAACTCGATGTTCTGCATCGGCCAATACGCAAACTGGGCGACAGCGCCACTGTTCTTCGGGCTACCGTTGGCACTGCCCGTAACGGCAGCTGGGGCATATAGGACAGAATCGGTGGTTCCGGTCGTAATAAATGGCCCCGCGAGCAACGTGTACTTCGTGCCAAAGTGGTAGTCGGCGTCGAGACGGAACGTTCTCAGATCGTGCGCCGTTCTGCCCGCAACTCCCGCTTGGAAGCTGGCATTGAGGTCCTGCTTTTCATAGATAAAAGTGCTGTGCACAACAAACAAGTCCACTTTGCCGACCTTGCGTTCGTAGCTCAGGTCCACTGCCGCATCGGTGTAGTTGTCGGTGGGGCCACTGATAGCGGAGGTTTGATCGGGACTGAGCGTACCCGGAAAGGATTTGGCATACATTCCATACGTGCCCAGTTCGAGGAAGTTGTTGCCTTTGCCTCCCTGCCAGGCGAAGCGCCAGTACGGTGCTGCTCCTTTGATGTTGTGGGCAAAGCCGACCCCGTTCGCGGGTTGGGATCCTCCGATATGTTGCGTGCGATAGAGAGTCACGTTGCCATAGAGGTGGTCATTCCACATGCCGTACCCGCCAAGTCCAAGTACGTCGCCGCCGAGAGAGTTGTCGATCAGTGCGGCGGCATTCGTCGGAACGATCGCGTCCGGAGCGGCCCACGGGAAACCATAGGCCGGCGTGCTAGCCCACAAGTCCTCAAACGTGGGGTCGTTGTTGGCGTCGATGCCCCAGACAAAACTCTTGCCGCCGAGCTTGGTACTTCTGGAATATCGGAAGAAATCACTATTATCGAAACCGAAATGGTTGGCTTGAACGCCGTATGTCATCTGCGTGTAGCTCCCGATATGATCGGTGATCTTGCCCGCATACCAGAAGTTCACTTGCTGAGGAAACTCGATGTTGTTGTTTCGAGTGTCGGGCTGCCGGTTGCCTGTCGCCGTGTAGGCCGCCTTGATGTTGATAGAGAAGGGCAAGGCTTCCAAAATCGATAACCCGGCGTTTTTCTTGTCCCCTTTGTCGGTAATCTCCTTCGCTGCGCTTAGTGTGTAACCATTAAGTTTGAAGTCTCGTCCAAAGGCGGTGAGTTCGGGGAAGGTTGTGTGGCACGTATTGCACGACATACCCGTCTGCCTGGAAAAGCTGGCAGTGGCTTGGGCGCCGGGCGCGGACAGCAGAATCGCGCCGAAAGCAAGAACGGTCGAAATGAGCAGTTTGAATCTATACATGATTGCCTCCATCTCGTAAGAGAAGAAATTTGTTCTTGTTGAATTACTGGTTAAGAGAAAGAGCGGACGGCCGCGTGGCCGCGACGGCTCACGACAAGTCCGCTGGAAGATGGGATCTCAGATACGAAGGGCCAGGCAAACAGGCGGGGGAGCGACAGATTCCGGCTGACCGTGCGCGCCTAATTTTGCGGAACATATCGCTGGGAGTTCCCCCGCGAAGATGCCAGCGAAGAAGAATTGCAGGAGCAGTAAGGCAAACGAGACGCTTGCCGCCAGGCATACCGCCACAGCGAGCACATTCAGAACGATGTCCTTGTCAGGATTCGGAAAGCCATCCCACTTGTCGAACGACTCGAAGGCGGGGCTGAGTACGATGATCGCCGCCAAGAGACCAAGAAGCACCCAACAAGCGGTGCGGGGTGCTCGACCTAACGATCTCTTGGGCATGGCAACGGCCTCTACGTCTGCATCGAAAGCAAATAGTGCAGGAGAATAACCACTCTTCCACACCGGTCGGACAGACTTTAGGTATCGTTGTTAGGGGCGCAAGGGGAAAGGACTTATCTTGGTACAAGATCCAAGCATTGTTGGCTCGTGGCACCACGTTTGGGTTTTTTGACACATGTTCGATGTTGTGAAGCGCGTGAAATGCCCCACTGCAGGACTGATGAGTCGATCACTATGAGGAGCGGTATTGTGAATCCTACATTGCTCAAACCTCTGGTCGGCTTGCTGCCGACCTGCGTGTTGCTTCTTGCTTCGGCCATCATGTTCGTTCGAGAAAAGCGGGCGTGGTCCGTTCTGCAGTTGATCGGTGCGGCGGGTCTTGTGCTGGCTGTCCTTACTCATCTTTGCGAAGCGCTTCAGCTATTTTCGTGGATGCATTGGGGGCTTGAGCATAGCGTTGGTCATTACCTCGACTTGTCGAGTGCTGTTCTTGGCCTCACGTTGTTTCCCATAGGACACCTGGTTCACGCGCTTAGGAAGTGGCACCCGTAACAACGCCCTCCCTCGCCTACGCGTGCTAATGTTGGCAAAGGCACAACTCCGGATGTTTCCGTCCCGGGACAGAAACTTTTGAACTCAGAACCTCGCTCCGCAAACACTTCGTGGTTGAATCGTACTACCGTGGGAATCGGGCTTACGAGCCTGTTTAGCGACTGGAGTCACGAAATCGCTACCGCAATTCTGCCTGCCTTCCTTGCGTCACTGGGAGCAGGGCCGGGCTGGCTGGGAGTGATCGAAGGAACCGCGGATGGTCTGTCGAGTTTTTCCAAACTCGCGGCGGGGCACTACACCGATCGGCTAGAGCACAGAAAACCTCTTGTGCAGGCTGGCTACGTTGTCACCACCCTGGCCACGGGTGCGCTGGCGTTGGCAACCGGCGCGTGGCACGTTCTGATCGCGCGCACCACGGCTTGGCTGGGGCGGGGCGTCCGCACACCCGGTCGAAAAGCTCTGCTGGCGGCGGCAGTCTCACCGGATGCGTATGGCCGCGCCTTCGGCTTCGAGAGAATGATGGACACCCTCGGTGCCATTGTTGCTCCAATCACGGCTCTCTGGCTCTTGGAGTTGACCTCGCACAACTATCACAGGGTATTGGTGTGGACTCTAGTGCCTGGCATTCTCGCAGTGTTGACGATTGGTCTGTTAGTCCGCGAGAGGCCGAACCACCAGCCTGCGGCCGGTTCTTTTTGGTTTGGTCTTCGCCAACTACCGCCATCTTTTCGGAGATTCCTTCTCGCAGTCGGCGTCTTTGGCCTTGGCGATTTCTCCCACACCTTGCTGATCTTGTTTGCTACCCAGGCGTTGACGCCAGCACACGGGAAATCCGCGGCAGCAAGCATTGCTGTGGGACTGTATCTGCTTCACAACATCTTTTACGCAGCGTTCGCCTATCTCGGCGGCTGGCTTTCAGACCACGTACCGCAGCGTCGAGTTGTTTTAGCGACTGGATACGGACTCGCCGTGGTGATGACGCTTCTTCTTGTATCCGGTGCGAAGAGCGTGCCCTTGCTCGCCGTGATTTTCGCGCTCGCCGGAATTGTGGTTGGGGTCGAGGAAGCGCTCGAAGACTCCTTTGCTGCCGAACTTGTCCAGCAGCAACAGCACGGCATGGCGTTCGGAACGCTTGCGGCGGTCAACGCCGTCGGCGACTTCGCTTCCAGTCTGGTCATCGGGCTACTGTGGACGAAGGCATCGACGTCCCTGGCGTTCGGCCTTTCCGGTGTTCTGTTCATGTTGGGATTCGTATTGATTCTCAGAGTCCGCTGATTGATGTTGTTGCTCCTGGCTCCGTGACTCCCGTGAATCTGCCATACCGCAGCGCCAGGGTCGGCAGCACGAGTAGGTTGAGAGCGGTAGAGGTCACCAGTCCTCCGAGAATCACAATTGCCATCGGGCCTTCGATTTCCCGACCCGGATCGCCGCTGCCGATCGCAAGTGGCAACAGGGCCAGTCCGGTAACAGTAGCCGTCATGAGGATGGGAATCAGGCGCTCGATAGCGCCTTTGACCGCGGCATCCCAGCCCCACTGGATACCCTCGACACTGACCAGGTGCTCATAGTGCGAGATCATCATGATCGAGTTTCTCAGGGTAATCCCGAATAGCGTCACAAAACCTACCAGCGATCCAATCGAAAGCAGACCGCCTGTGAGGAATGCTGCGAGCACACCCCCAACTAGCGCGAAGGGCAGATTGGCTAGAACTAGCAGGAGATTCCTGGAACTCCCCATCACGATCGACAGCAACAGGATAATGCCGAGGCCTGCCAGTAACGAATGTACGAGCAGATCCCGCCGTGACTGCGCTTGCGCTGCGGCGGTTCCAGCGAACTCGACATAAGCTCCCGGAGGGAGTAAGAGCCTTCCAACGCGTTGCTTGGCTTCGGCAACGAACGAGGACACATCGCGTCCTGCAACGTTGCAGGTGATGGTCTGAACACGACGTGCTCCCTGGTGGAGCACGATATAGCGGCCCGAGGTTTCATAGATGTCGGCTATCTGTCGCAAGGGCACGTAGTTGCCCGCAGGGCTGCGCAGCGGAAGGCTCCCAATCTGCTCCGGGTTACGGCGCTCGTCCGGCGCGAGAACCACCGAAACATCGAAGACGCGGTTGCCGTCATAGACTTGACCGACGGTTTCACCCCCATAGGCCGCGTGCACCGCGTCGAGGACATCAACGGGATCAAAGCCCCAGCGGGCCATGTCGTTCTTGCGCAAGCGTGCCGCGAATTGTGGCATACCGGGAGGCGACTGCACCTGTACTTCAGTCGCACCGCGAACGCCGGTCAGAGCCTGTGCTAACTGGCGCGCTTCCGAGTCCAACGCGTCGAGGTCCGTACCGTAGACGTTCACGACAACGGAGGCGGTGTAACCGGAAAGTGTTTCTTCTATTCTTTCGGTGAGAAAAGTCTCCACCGAAGATTTGAGTCCGGGGAAACCGAGCATGACTTTGCGAATGGCAGATTGCGCCTCTTGCGCCTCGGTCCCCTTCGTGGACTTGAGGTCAACGTGGACTTCGCTGTAGTGCGTTCCCCAGGTATCTTCAAAGGCTTCTGCCCTCCCAACCTGCTGTGCCACAGAGCGGACATACGGAATCTTCAGCAGTTCCTGAGTCACTTGCTGCCCGATGCGCAAGGATTCCATCAGTGAGGTACCCGGCACCGCAGCCATATGAACAATGAAATGACCCTCTCGTAACTCGGGCAGAAAAGTAGCGCCGAAAAACGGAAGTGTAGCGATACCGAACACGATCAGGCAGACCACCGCCGCAACCACCATCCGCGGCCGTTCTTCGATGCCTACAAGAACCAATCGATAACGCTCTTTCAGCCATCTTGCCAGAGGCGCATCTTCGTGCGGCAGTTCGAGGTGTCCCAGCAAGGCCAAGCACAATGCGGGAGTGACGGTAAGCGCCACGACCAGCGACGCAAGAATTGCGGAAATGTACGCTACCCCGAGAGGCGCAAAGAGTCGACCGGCAAGCCCGGACATGGTCAACACCGGAATGAAAACCAGAATCACTGCGAAACTGGCGTAGATGACCGCGTGCCGTACTTCAATCGAGGCGTCGAGCACAACGCGGAGGAGCGGACGCGGAGCGGGCAGGCTTCGGTTTTCCCGCAGTCGCCGAAAAATGTTTTCAACGTCAATCACGGCGTCATCCACCACCTCGCCAGTGGCGATGGCCAGACCGCCTAGCGTCATCGTGTTCAGACTGAATCCGAACCGCTCCATTACAACCACTGCTGCCAATAGCGACAGCGGTATGGCAGTGCAGGAAATGGCAGCGGTACGGAGGTTAAAGAGGAATAGGAAGAGCACGACGATGACTAGCACCGCACCGATAATGAGAGAAGAGCGGATATTCCGGAGTGCCGTCTGGATGAAGTTTGCCGGTCGAAATATATCAGCCTTGACCACGATGCCCTGAGTTTCGAGCGTCGGTCGAAGCTCGCTGATTGCCTGTTCCAGATCGCGAGTTAGGTCCAGCGTGTTGCTCCCGTATTGGGCGTCGATCATGAGCAGCACACCGGGTTTGCCCATGACCGCCGCGGCGCCGATTGGAGGCTCGGGAGCTTCTGCCACTTGTGCGACGTCACCAAGAGTAAGATTCGCGCCATCTTTGTGGAGCACTACCGTGCGGGCGATTTCATCCGCGGTGGTCGACTGTCCTTCCGTTTCGAGGACAATGCGCTGGTTCGGCGTGTCAATAAATCCGGCGCCACGAACGCCAGTGGCACGTTTACCGGCAGCAACAACTTCCTCAACGCTCACGCTGTGCTGCACCAGTTGTTCGGGATTAAGTAGGATCTGAAACTGCTTCGTATCTCCGCCAAAGACACCGACATTAGCGACTCCCGGAACCGCCAAGAGTCGTTGGCGAACAGTCCAGTCCACTACCGTGCGCAAGTTCATTAGAGACTGCTTCTCCGATGTCAACGCAACGGCCAGTACGAGACTCGTCGAACTTGTAAGAGGAGTGATGATCGGTGCACGTACTCCCGTGGGCAAACCTCCCGAAATGGCGGCCAGCCGCTCGGCAACAACTTGACGGTCGCGGTAAATGTCACTCTCAGGACGAAAAACCACGGTGATGACAGAAAGCCCCTGAATTGACCCTGACCGCAGGGAGTCGATACCAGGAACACCATTGATTGAGTTCTCGAGGGGCTGGGTGACCAGGACCTCGACTTGCTCTGGTGCCAAGCCCGGTGCCTCGGCCTGGATGACGACTCGGGGAGGGGCGAACTCGGGAAACACGTCATACCGGGCTCGACTGAGCGAATAGACACCGTAGCCCAGGAGGGCACAGGCCAAGGCGATGACAATGCCGCGAAAGCGGAGCGAGAAATGGACAATCGCATTCAGCATGTGTAGCCTTCAGCCCCGGTCATTGTTCTTCTTCCTCCTCGCCTTGCTCGCCACCAGCTTGTGAACCAAGCTCCGTGGACAGCAGGCTCTCCGCACCTCGCACGACGACCTTGTCTCCGGGAGAGAAGCCCGAGGCGACAAACCATCCGCTCATGGCAGGAGAATCCGTCGGGACCTCTTGACGGACGAACTTGGTCGCACTGGTCTGGCGATACACCCAGGCTCGACCTTCCCACCACACGGCCGCAGTTTCGGGTATCGCCACTCCCTTGCGGGCCGCGCCTTGCGCAAGCCGGGCCACGAGATTCATGCCCGCTGCCATTCCCGGCTTGGCCGGTGCCGTGTAGAGATAACTCGGACCCTGGATGCGCGAGTCAACTCGCGGAAATGGCGACACTAGAGTTGCGCTCTCTCGGTTGCCGTCCGGGAGGTCCAACGCAATGTTAGGAGACATGGCTGAAAATGAACCTGCGGAAACCGTGATCTGCACGAGAAACTCGCGCTGTTCAAGCACTCCTCGAAGGCGAGCAGAATCTTGTACCACCCATTCTGTTATCGCCGGACCCCAGCGCTGACGAACCGCGTTCTCCTGGAGCCTAGCTCCTTGTTCAGCAGCTGTCATGTCAGCCTCGCCGGAACGCAATGTTCCTTCGGCGGCTTCCAATGCTTTCGCGGAAGCGTTCTGGTTGTCGTGATAGAGTCCCTTCAGCCGGTCGTATTCCTTTTGCGAGACCTGCAGATTGGCTCTGGCCCTCTCCAGTTTTGCAACTGCCGCCACAAAGTCATTTCTCAACGTTCCCAGATCCTCGACCGGCAGCACAAAAGCCGGCACTCGCTGCTCGGTTCGAAGGCTACCCGCGCTGAGCGAAGCTACGCTCAATCCGAGTCGGGCCTGCACATCTCTTTGGAGGGTTATTACGGTTTGGCCTTCGTGGACGGAAACCGGCGAAGGAGGCTTGATCGCATTCGCGCGCTCCCGTTGCTCTGCTTCTTCCTTGCGAGCTCTCGCGAATGACGCAAGCAACAGAGTGAACGCTAGAACGCAGATCACTGTTGGTAGTGTCCATTTCCAAGTTCTATTCATCGTGTGCCTTCTTTCTGCGCCACATCGCGCGTGGCATTTTGCGGAAGCGGCGGTATTGTGGTCCCGGGTTCGAGGGGCTTCTGCAACGCGTCCTCAAGAATTCCTAGCGCCGTTTGCGCGCGTCGCAGGGCCTCTAAACGTGCCCTGGCTGAGGTCGCGGCCTGGAACAGCACTCCGTTCAGGTCCAGTTGGTCCGCCTCTCCTGCTTCGACGGCGCGCCGAGTCATTTGCTCGCGCGCCAGCTGGAGCTTCGTCAGGGACTCATCTGCTTCGCGTAACTCTGCAAGCGCACCTCGGTAGCGAGCGAGCGCAGTCTCGCTGTCAGAAATCACGTGAGCTTGCGTTGCGAGAAAACGCGCGCCAGCTTCCTTGCGGCGAGCCTCGGCCTCAGCAATTGGTCCCTGGTTGCGGTTGAACAGAGGAAGTGTAAGCCCCACTCCAAGCGAGAACTTGTGATGTCCTTCATCGAAGTCATACCCAGGTCCTAACCGGAGATCGGGATATTGTTTTGCGATTTCTAGCTTCAGCGCCGCATCTGCGGCGGCGTATTCCGCCAGTGTGCCGCGCACATCAAGGCGATTCAGAACCGCATCGCGTTCGATGGTGTCCGCAGAAAGGCGTTGGTCGAAAGGCGGTTGCTCCATGGTGGGCCACGAAAGCCGCACTCCGTTTAGAGCAGAAGAAGGAATGCCGATCGCAGCGGCAAGAACCGTTTGAGTTTCGGGTACGTGGCCCCTGGCACGCATCACTTCGAGTCGGATATTCGATAGCTCGACTTGCGCCGCATCCAGTTCCGGACGCGGTATCTCCCCAACCTGAAGCCGCACTGCAAGAAGCTTGGTTCTCTCAGTCAGAACTTCTTGTTGGTTCTCGAGAAGATTCAGCTCGCGTGCAGCGAGCAGATCGTCGAGGAGAGCCATTCGGACTCGGCTACGCACGCCCCAGGCCGTCCCAGCTAGGTCGAACCGGGCAGCATCGCTCAGATTGCGGGCCTGCTCGATGCGGTGACCACGTTTTCCTGCGGTCTCGATGGGAAAATCGAAGCTAAAGGCGAACAGCCATGGACTCTCCGGCGAAGTTTCGTAGCCTGGTGCAATCCGCAAATCGGGATTAGGCCGGGCGCCGGCAGTGAGCACGCCAGCCTGAGAAGCAGCTAACCGTGTCCGCGCAGTATCGAGGTCGGGATTGAAATAGAACGCTGCGAGCGAAAGGAGATTCAGATCCCACGACTCGCGTGGCCACGGAGAAATCTCATGCCCCAGATTTTGCTGGACGAAATCCCTCAGCTGCGCGTCCTCCAAGTTGCGCGCTTTCAGTCGCGCTGCGCTCTCAACGGGAGAGATCGGTTCAGCATGATAATGATGAATGGCGCAGCCTGCTAGAACGAGCACCAGACAGACCATGGGCAGAGCCTTCAGTTGAAGCATGACAATTTCTCCAAGTGTGGTGTGGAGTTCGGGCCTTAGAGTCCTACACGTGGAAAACCAGGCGAGGAATGGAAGCTAAATGCGAAGCGGAAGCGCATGCAGCACGTGCGAGTCGGAGTAGCAGCAAGTCTCCGGTTGGTGTTGAGCGCTGCGCGTTATCGGAGGCAGTACCGCGGAGTCGGAGTGCCCGCTGGAAATGAGCGCCAGCTTGCGGATCAAGGAAACCGCAGCCGCCAAGCAAACCAGCACCGCGATTACTGTCAGCAAGATGTCATTCCCGCTTTGTGGGAAGTTGTCCCAATGATCGAAGTGCTCAAATAACGGCCCGGCGATAAATATCGCCAACATAGAGAAAAGCAATATCCATGCAAGCCGCCGGCGCATGCTCACAATCCTAGGCGAACCGACATCATTGCGCAACGTGCACCTGCGGCATGGGGTCGAAATCGATGTCTCAGCTCAGTAGGAGCAGCGATGCCGACCTGGCGAGCCTCTTGCTAAGGGCAGCCCGACATATGTAGGAACGCGCGCCTCGCATCCGTTCAGTTACAAAGCATTGTCACATTGTTCCAGGTGTGTTTACGCCCGTTCTCGCGAAACACTCGAAGTCGTTCTCGCTCATCGACTGCATCTCGGTTGGCGTTGATCGAATGCAGAGAAACTTTGAGCCGATGCGAAAGCAAGTGGAAGCCTGGCAGCAAAGTGAACTGACGGACGTCACCGCCAAGGTGGTCATCTACGAAGCGTTCGTCGAGGGCAAGCTCGAAGCTCCGAAGCACCTTGCCCGCAGCGTGCATGACCTCTACTTCGAGCCAAGATACGAAGAGTTCCGGCCGCGAACGATCTGGAGTCTCTCGAATGCGTTCACGTCGGCATTCAAGGAACTGGATCCCATCCCACAGTTCAAGGCGACAGCCAAGCTGGGCGAATTCCTGGAAGCTCGATTCTCCCAACCGTTCTAGCCCGCGGGGCGGTCTCGGGTCGGGCCGCCCCTTCGGAACCCGCAAATGGCCCGAGAACCTGTCCAATCCCCACGCCGCGGAGAAACTCGTTCGCGTCCATCACGCGCCGTCTCCGCACAAATTCCCGCTCGATAAAGGCGATGATGGCCATGCCACCACCGAAACCGATGGTGCCGATTCTAAGAAAAAACAGTGCGAAATCAGAAAGTGAAAACGATTGCTCGACGGACCGGACTCGGATTGCCACAGTAGCCCCTCGGGCGAATGATGTATCGGTCTTTACCGTGGCCGTAATCTGAGTCGGCTCTCGTTCTATTTGCAGGCTCCAGGAGCGAGGTGCTCGCGGCAGGGCGGGAGGAGAGCCGCATACCAACAATCGCGGACTTCGCGTCCGTTAGAACTAGAACGCCGGCGTCGGTACTTTTCCCCAAGCAGTTTCGACCGGCAGGCTCTTCGTCGCGAGAACAGTGAGATTATGCACATCCACGTCAACCATGAAATCCGGCGTCCTCATGGCTCCCACAGAGAACACATCGGCGGGTTTTGTCACCGAAGTCGCAGAAATCTTTACGAAGATCAATCTCCGCACTGAGCCTTCGCCCGCACTGTGATGGGAATGGCCATTCGGTTCGAAAGCCGAAGCGTGCGCCCCTCCCAGGTGAGTGAAGGGATGAAAGATCCAGTCCCCAAAGCGGCTGATCGTATGGTGCCTTTTGTAGAGCTGCCAATCATCTCCTGTGTCAGCAATCAATCCCTGCATTACGTAGTTCGTGGGCAGGAAATAGACCAAGTAGGACTGGTTCTCCGCCAATCGGGATTTGATCGGTTCCAGGCTGAGCACGTCACTCATGCGGTGCTCCATCATCTGCTTATCTTCGGCGAGGACCGCCAGGGCGACGACCTTCGAGTCCATCCACAAGGGAAGATGGTCTACGGTGTACTGCCTCAGGAGAAAGGCGGCGCCAACAGCAAAGGTCGCCAGCAACAGAAAGGCTGCCGCTCGGCTGGCAGCAGTAGATAGCGGCACGGCATGTTCAACGCTCCTCGGCAGAAACATTCCCGTGCGCTGTGTGTATTCTCCGTAGGCTTCCGGGTGCTGCCTTTGCATTCGGCCTTCCTCGTCGCTCGCCAGCAAGTAGTACACCAACACCATGGCGAGCCAGAGAACAACAACCAGGAATCTCGGCCAGAGAATCGCGAGACCAGCACCGGCAATCGCCAGAGCGACGTATTGAGGATGCCTGATCAACGAATACAGACCCTTCGTGACAGGTCCTCTGTGAAGGAGTTTGCTTGCGTATACCTGAAGGGCACAAATGAGAAACAGCACAATCCCGAGACTAAAGAGGACGGATCCCAAGATGCGGACGACCTTCAGGAAGTCATTCGGTGGAACCACCATGTGGGTGAAGAAAAAGGCGCTCAGCCAACGGGTTGCCCGATACTTCGCGAAGCCGAGAAGGAACGGATTAAATGCCGAATAAAAGAAGCCGGCAAAAGGGCTGATCATGATCAAGATCTCAAAACAGACGACAAAATACAGCACGATCGCACTATTCAGGAACGTTTTGCTTTTGCTCATACACTTCTCGCATCATCCTTAAGCGGTTTGGTATGGTCCCCTTCGCAGTACCTGGAGCGAGCCTCCGGCTTAAACCCGGAGCCAACAGCGGCGACAATTGCCTTGTGATCGAGGGGCGCGTGTTTGCCAAGTTTTCTAGCAATGCTGCTCTGCCTCCCGCAGGCGTCCTTGCCAGTCGCGCGTCCCACGCAGCGATTGTTGTGCGTAGTTCCTTGCGCAAATGTTGCAGTTCCCGGATGCGAGAGTCGAGGGCTTGCAGCTTCTCTCCGGCGAGCTCGCGCACTTGCCCGCACGGAGCAAGGCCCCGATCTCGCGCATGCAGGATACGGGCCAGTTCGCCAACGCTGAATCCCATCGCCAACGCACACCGGATCACTCGGATACGCTTGAGCGCTTCGGCAGGATAACGACGATACCCGTTCGGCGTCCGCGGCGGCGCCGGGAGCAGACGCTGCCGTTCGTAGTAGCGCAGCGTATCTGTGCTCACACCCGCTTGCGTTGCGCATTCGCTCGCACCCATCGAACAGACTGTCGCAGCGGCACCCATATTGTTATTCTCCAGCCTGGAACCTGTTCCAGGGTCAAGAACCTTCTAGCAGAATAGAGTCGGCGATACCGCGGCTGATATGACTGGGATCACAGTTCGCGGTCCGACTGCCCGGCAAACAAGCGAAACACGATTTCGTTGTGCCATGGTGAGCGCGTCTGTGCCGGAGCGATACGGCGGACGCTACCGCCGAACTTGGGAAGTCGCAGGGCGCCCGACCCTGAAACGGCTGTCGTCAACAACAACCGCGTGGTTTTCCCTTGATAGCTTTGCGGCCTTCGAACACAATCAGAGGCGTTATGGCCAAGCCTGCCAACGGGTCGGCCCAAGCGACGTG
The DNA here is from genome assembly GCA_003131315.1 of Acidobacteriaceae bacterium. Lineage (GTDB taxonomy): Bacteria > Acidobacteriota > Terriglobia > Terriglobales > Acidobacteriaceae > Acidiflorens. The sequence goes on along the minus strand of PKUV01000120.1, from coordinate 102,749 downwards.
CCAAATCGCGTTGACAACAAGTCCCACCAGGGCAATCGCAGAAAGGTAGGAGCACAAGGCTGATTGAGCAGCATCCGCCCTTAGTGCTCCACTTCCAGTGGCCCTCGACAGTGCGCGCTTTTCCTTGGCAAGCCACGGCATGATCACGATCGCCGCAATCAGAATGGCTATCCCCAAGTACGTTGGTCTGGGTTCGTTGTATCCCAGGAAGGTGATCGCAGAGGCCACAACCACGTAGGCGGCTAGAACGAAGAGCAGTATTCCTGTGACCTGGGCAGCACGTGTCTCCGAGTGCTCGTGTGTAGCATGAACGCGAAACCGCCACAACACAACCGCTGCCGACAGGAGCTCGATAGCGCTGTCGCCGCCGAACGCCATGAGTGCGGGGCTACGCGCAATGCACGCAGCCGACACCGCCACCAAAGCCTCTACAATCATCCACACCATGGTGATTGCCTGAATTCGGTGAATCCGGCGAATGGTGTCTTGACTGGGGACCTGAAGAATCGCGGCCATCGACGAACATTATGCCAGTTCCACGCTCGGGGCTGGGCTACCTTTTAGCGCGGACTTCCGCCGCCGAAACCAGTGGGTTTTTGGTACGAGCGTTACGACTGACTCGGAGAATGATTGCATCAGAGAAGCCCGCTTGCTTGAACTCGCTCAGGAAGGCACCTCCTTCCTTCGCGCCTGCAATTCACGCAAACCAGTCTGTTTCACTGACACGAATCTCAGCGGGTAACGGCTGCGAAAGTATGAGTTCGGCCGCGTACACCGTTCCTCGGGGTCGGACTACCCGTGCAAGCTCGTGAAAAATGGTGTCCCGTGCCGGATTTAGGTTGAAGATACCGTTGACGATGGCCACGTCAATTGTCGCATCTCCAATCGGCAAGCGTTCTGCATCGGATTCCCGAAGTTCCACATTGACGGTGCCAGATTCAGCAACCGCTTGGCGAACGCGCGATAGCATTGCCGCGCTGAAGTCCACGCCGAAAACCTTTCCGGTCGGCCCCACCTTTCGTGCGGCAATGAGCGTGTCTGTCCCCGAGCCACAGCCCAGATCCAGAACCGTCGCCCCGCATGGTAATTCGGCAAACATAGAGACGTTGGAGACACCCGCAAAAGCATCGCAAGCCACGCTAGGCAAGCTGGAAAGCAACTCTGCGGGATAGCCGATGCTCTCCGCGAATTGCCGGCCAACAGGAAAGGCGTGTTTCTGTTGGGGCTGTTCAGCAGCAGCGGAGTATGCACCCCGTACCATTTCGCGAAGCCCATCCGGACTCGCATCGCTGGTAGCCATGAGGAAACCTCTGAGAGGATTCTAGCCCTTCCTGTTCTGCCATTCATACGTAATCGAACAATGTCATAAAACCGAAATCCATGTGCAGTTGTTGGTGGCAGTGGAATAGCGTCAGGCCTGGATTGTCAGCAACAAAGTCGATTTCGGCCTCCTGGTAACCGCCCAGCATGACCACGTCCTTCAGGATTCCCGCAGTCGGGGTTCCCGCCAACTTGGTTAGCTCGAAACTGTGTCGGTGGAGATGAATTGGATGGATGTCGTCACTGGCATTGCGCATGTGGATTCGGTATCGCTTGCCTTCTTTCAAGTGAAACGAGGCTGGAGCCATTTCTTTGCTCATCGGATAAGCCACTCCGTTGATCATCCATCGGTTGAAGCCCTCTTCGGCAGCATTGTCCTTCGCAAAGATCATCTCGAAGGTTTCGTCCGGCGGCGCGGCAGTCGTACCGGGCTTGGCGAAGATCCCGTAGTTCGAGCGATAGGGCGGCGGTGCAATCCATTGTCCCTTGCCTTTGGACCCCGCGTATTCGACGACAATTCCCATGCCGTGGTGACGATCGTCATCCGCTAGATCGCCCATGATCCAGACACCGGGGTGTTTCATTTCAACGATGACGGAGACGCGCTCCGCAGTGCCCAGCCAGAGCACCGGAACCGTCATTGGATTGGGCACGGGGTTTCCGTCCAGCGCCACGACATGGAAGGAATGGCCGGGTAAGGCAAGGCTGCGAATCTCGGTCGCGCTTCCATTCAGAATATGAAACAGGACTCGTTCGCCCCGCTTGACGCGGATCGGCTCTCCGTGGCCCAGTAGGCGTCCGTTGATCGTGAAGGAGCCGTAGCCAACTTCATATCCGTGGGGCATGCCCTTCGCGAGCGAGGCTTTCATGGCAGACTCGCCTTGCGCTTCAAGCGCCTTCACCCGCCTGGCGGGTGCGAGAAAATCCATCGCCATGTCTCCACCGCGGCTGAAAGTCGGCTCGAACTCCTTGAGCACAAGAAACACCTCGCGATCATATCGACCCGGCTCGTGCTTGGGCTCGATGTACACAGGCCCCACTTGGCCACTGTATTGTCCGGCGGCCAGGTTTGCGCCCGCGCGGTTGTGCGTGTGATAAAAGCGGAAGCCCGCTGGCCTCGGTGTGAATACGATCCGTCGCTTGCCATGCGCGGGAATAAAGGGCGTGCCCTCTTCGGCTGCTCCGTCTACGTCGGCAGGTACCATCTGACCGTGCCAGTGCAATTGCTCCGGCGTGTCATTCTCGTTGTAAACGTCTACTGTGACCTGCTGGCCTTCCTTGAAGCGAAGCAGCGGCCCCGGGAATTGCCCGTTGTATGTAGCCGCCGAGATGATCCGATTGGGCGCGATCTCCACAGGAGACGTTTTGATGTACAGCGTGTAGTCTGCGGAACCGGACTCCGACGAGGCAGCAGGTGAGTTGCCGCTCTGCAGCGGTATGCCGGATTCAGCAACGACATTGCCGGACGAGAGCAACACCGTTCCGGCCGTTAGACCCGCTGCTTTTAGAAACCGGCGCCTGGATTGAGACAATTCCTTCATCGAGCCTCCTTGATTCCTTTTCCCGCGAGGCCGCCGACAATCAGCCATCAGTTCAGGTGTGCTTGGCGAGCCTTGCATCAACAGACCAACTCCCGCCACCTACTGAGATGAGAAAAATTAGGCAGCAGAACATAGCGAAATCGGTGCGCGCGTCGCTGACCATGTACCAGAAACCCTGGTTTGCGCGAAACAACTCCGGAATCTTCGTAGTCGCAATCGCGGTCGTGATCACGACCAGCAGCGGAATGGACACGAGTCTCGTCCATAGCCCCAGCAGGATTAGGAGGCCGCACAGAACCTCGAAGGCACCGACAAAATGGGCTGTGAAGTAGGGATGTGGAAACCCGATTCTCGTGAAGCGAACCACGCCCATGTTGGGGTCAATGTACTTCAGAATGCCCTGTGTAAGGAAAATCAACGCTACCGCAATACGAACCAGCGATACGCCGCGTGGGCCTTCTGTGGGTCTGAGGAGGAACTGAACGAGTGTGCTCATCAAAGGGTGACCTCAATGCAGCTTCGCAATCTCCGCCCTTGCTCGATTCATTTGTGCGCCGCCGATTCTGCTCGTTGGACGTGCTTGCAAAAACGCCCATCCCGTCGGTCCAGGTAGACGCACGCGCACCACGTCTAGTTTGCGGCAATTCGAAAACATTGTCACATTGTCCTGGGTGTGTTTACGCCGGTGCTCGCGAAACACTCGAAGTCGTTATCACGCAATATAAAAAGGCGCCCACTTTGCAGTAGGTTGAGATCGTTGGCATCGCCAACCTAGCGAAAGGAGCGCTTTTATGAGTCAAGAGAAGTATATCGGGATGGACGTGCACCAGGCCACAGTCTCGGTTGCCGTCATGGATAGTAAGGGCAAACTGATCATGGAGTGCATTCTGGAGACCAAAGCGGCCACCATTCTCGAGTTCATCCACGGACTGCGTGGAACTCTAGCGGTGACTTTCGAGGAAGGAACCTGCGCTGCCTGGTTGCACGATCTTCTAAAACCCCACGTCAGCAAGATCGTAGTCTGCGATCCGCGCAAGAACGCTCTGCTGAAGGACGGCAGCAAGAGTGACCGGATCGATGCGCGCAAGCTGGCGGAGCTATTACGCGGCAATCAGCTCACACCCGTATACCACGGAGACCACGGGCTACGAACCTTGAAGGAGTTGGGTCGCAGCTATCTGACCCTCACCCAGGATGTGACCCGGGTGATGAGTCGGATCAAAGCGCTGTATCGCAGCTGGGCGATTCCCTGCAGCGGCACAACCGTTTATGCTGCGCGGCATCGCAGCGTGTGGTTGGCCAGGATTTCCGAACCCGGAGTGCGTCTCCGGGCGGAACGCTTCTACCAGCAACCGGATCTGCTGCGGCCCCTGCATCAAGAAGCGCGACGCGATTTCGTGATGGAGAGCCACAAGCATCCTGCCGTGAAGTTATTGCGCCAGATTCCTTTCATCGGNNACCAAGCGACAGCTGTGGGCCTACAGCGGATTCGCAGTTGAAACTCATGACAGCGGCGAGTACCGCTATGTTCGAGGGAAGTTGCTTCGCAACCGGGAGCGCATCAGCGTACGCGGTCTGAATGACAACTACAATCACGATCTCAAGAATCTGTTCAAAAGCACCGCCATATCGGCCAGCACTCGGCCGGGACCACTGCGCGATTTCTACCTAGCCCTCCTGGCGAAAGGGATGCGGCCAACGATGGCACGTCTCACCCTGGCCAGAAAGATCGCAGCCATTGCTTTAACGATGTGGAAGAAAGGGGTGGATTTCGACGTCAAGCACTTAGATCAGCAAACAGTTTGAGCACCTCTGGAGAATCGGCCTTTCCATCTCTGGTGATCTCTCTGGTGGGGTCGGTCGGGTTCTGGAGACGCTCGATTCGAGGGCGAGTATCAGTCGATGAGCTGGGCCGCATGTGCTTCGGCACCGAGTCACCATTTTCACGCTATGCCCCCTCGGATAATCAGAAATAGCGATAGGCCACGAGCCTCGGATAGAACCATGATTACCACGCAGACACCACTCGCGCTTGCCAAGTCCTCGGACTCGATAGGCGTTGTTGCCGCCGGCAGAGACAACCAAACGAAGGGAAAACCATCCAGAGCAAAATCCCTGGGCGAATCGGGGACGCTCGTACAGACAGTGGGCTGGATATCGAGACATCGATCCTCTCGTCCTCCGGTCAAGGCAGAAGTTTTTTCTTGACATCCCTTTTTATAGAGCTCATCGACTGCATCTCGGTTGGCATGGATCGAATGCAGCGAAACTTCGAGCCGATGCGAAAGCAGGTGGAGCTCTGGCAGAGGAGTGAACTCACCGATGTCACGGCCGAGGTGGTCATCTACGAGGCGTTCGTTGAGGGCAAACTGAAGCTCCGAAGCACCTTGCCCGCAGCGTGCATGACCTCTACTTCGAGCCGAAATACGAAGAATTCCGGCCGCGAACGATCTGGAGTCTTTCCAATGCGTTCACGTCGGCATTCAAGGAACTGGATCCCATCCCACAATTCAAGGCGACAGCGAAGTTAGGCGAATCCCTGGAGGCCCGGTTCTCACAATCGTTCTAGCCATCGGAGCAGTGTCGGCCGACCGTCCCTTCCCAACAAGTAGTTCCACTTTGCTTAGACGACCCATGCGGGCGAGCCTCGCTCGCATGGGCTGAAGAGAGGAGTCATCGTCATGTTTCCATTGTTCCCACTTGGGCAAATTGTGGCCACACCCGGGGCGCTAGCTGCATTGGAGAAGGCGAAGCAGCCGCCTACCTGGTTCCTGGCCCGTCATGCAATCGGGGACTGGGGCGAACTGGAGCCAACCGATGTCGCAGAGAATGAGTACAGTGTGGTTCATGGATTTCGATTGCTGAGCAGCTACCAGACAGACGTCGGGGAGAAGCTGTGGATAATCACCGAAGCGGACCGGTCTGCAACCACTCTGCTTTTGCCAGAAGAGTACTAACAAGTTGCATGAAGCGGATCATTGGCAGGAGAAGGCTTTTTGGGGCAGTACATGACGATTATCTGAGAAGCCTTGACAGGATTTGGTTAACCAATAGAGCCGAGGAGTAAGCGATACCGGTCATGTATGCAAATTGCACGAGGGGCCATTTCCAGCTATTGGTCTCGCGGCGAACAACCGCCAAAGTCGATGTGCATTGCATGGCAAACGCAAAGAAGACCAGCAGCGCCATGGCCCCGGCGGGAGTGAGATCTTGCCGCAGCGCGTTTTGGAGCGTCATCGATTGCGTTGCGGGATCAGCACCATAGATCGTACCCAGGGTTCCGACGATCACTTCGCGCGCGATTATGGATGTCAGCAGACCGACGCCGATTTTCCAATTGAAGCCGAGAGGCCGGATGAGCGGCTCAATTCCATGCCCTAGGTAGGTGATCGCGCTGTGCTCCAGTTCTGGCGAATGGCCGTCGCGGAGCGGCAGATGAGTTAGGACCCACACCAGTAAAGAGACTGCCAGGATGACAGTTCCCGCCTGCCGCAGGAAGACCCGTGCGCGATCGAGCAGGCGAAGGCCGATAGACTGCCATGTCGGACGCCGATACTCTGGAAGTTCCAGCACAAATGGAACGGCAGCAGATTTGAGTACCGATGATTTGAGAAGTTTCGCAGTGGCGATGGCTGCAAGAAACCCGAGCATGTAGAGCAGGAGCATGGCGCAGGCCCTTGCTCCGAGCAGTACGCCGATGACCGGGCGATCCGGAATAAAAGCGGCGATGAGCAACGTGTAGATCGGCAACCGGGCCGAACAGGTCATGAAGGGCGCGATCAGAATGGTCGCGATCCGGTCTCGCTTGTTCTCGATTGTGCGCGTCGCCATGATCGCGGGAACGGCGCACGCATGGGCCGATAAAAGAGGAATGAAGGCCTTTCCGTTCAACCCCACGCTCCGCATTGTACGGTCCGCTATCAGCGCAGCACGGGCCAGATAGCCGGAATCCTCCAGTACCCCTATAAAGAGGAAGAGCAGCAGAATCTGGGGAAGGAACACCAGCACGGAACTCACGCCCTTCCAAAGGCCATCCACGAGAAGTGACCTGAGAAGACCGGCAGGGATAAAGGGTGCCGCTTGCAGCCCAAGCTTTGTGAGCAGATCCTGAAGCGCCGTGCTCATGGGCTGGCCGAGTCCAAACACAGTTTGGAAAACGGCACCTACGACCACCACAAAAATGAGCGGCCCCCACAGCTTGTGCAGAAATATGTCGTCCAGCCGACGGGTCCAAACGTTGGGAAGTGGGCGCTGGTAGTCGATTCGACGGCCAAGCTGATTCGCCCATTTTCGGCACTGCGGAAGATTCTGTAGAATCGGAAGCAAAGGGACTGGACGTTGATCGCGATCTCCTCCCAAGAATCGGGCCACTGCGTCCAACCCGGTCCCCTGTGTCGCACTTACCATGGCAACGGGCGTCCCCAGTTCCTCGGCGAGTTTGAGAACGTCCAGCGAGCCACCTCCCTTTGCAAAAGCATCCGCCATATTCAAGAGCACGAGGGTAGGCAGACCCAAAGCGATTACGGGTGCCGCTAATACGAGTTGGCGTGAGAGATGGGTTACATCCAGGATCAGCAAAACCGCATCCGGGCGAGGCAGGCCGTCCATCTGACCGGTTAGCACGTCAACGGCGACTCGTTCATCTTCGGAATAAGGCGTCAGGCTGTACACACCGGGCAGATCAATGAGCTTGATCTCTTGTCCGCTGCCAGCGAGCAGACCGACGCGCTGCTCGACGGTTACGCCTGGGTAATTCCCGACCTTTTGACGAAGGCGGGTCAGACGATTGAACAGCGTCGACTTCCCCGAGTTGGGCGGGCCGATCAGGGCCACCGTCCGGATGTCACGCCTCGGGCCCTCAGGGATTTTTCCACGGGTGGCGATCAAGGGTTCAGTCGGAATGGCCGTCACGGCAAATCACCCAATCCGGAACGGTACCCTCGCTGAACGAAGATGTAACTCGCGGTCTCCGCCCGCAGCGCAATTTCGGTTCCGTCAACCGAATACACACCTGGGTCGCCCAAGGGCGCGCGACGGGAGTATCTGACCTGCGCGCCCGGAACAAAACCGATACGCATCAGGAACTGCTGATCGGCGGGAGGCAAGGAGATATGGTCGATAGTGCCTGCTTCCCCGACTTCGAGATCGATGAGCGCGACGCACGGATAGGTCATTTCTAGCTCCATTCGCTTTCAGTCTCCATTTGTGCAAAGGACGGCTGGCGCCCCAGGAAGATCTGCGACGTGGCCACGCGACCACGACACTTTAGAAAGAGAATTTGGCAGCCAATTGAACGAGTCGCGGAGGCGCTGCACTCACTACCTGACCGAAATTGGCACTGCTGATGTTGCCATTGACTGCCGCGGGCCCGTAGAACTGCGCATGGTTGAAGACATTGAAGGCCTCCAGCCGGAATTCTAGCGATCTGGACTCGGACAGCCTTACGTCCTTTTCGAGTGCGATGTCAAAATTGTCGATTCCTGGCCCGCCGAAGAAACGCCTTGGCGCAGTGCCGACCTGCCGCAGTGCCGGGAGGGTGAAAAGCGAGGCGTTGAAGGCAGGGTTTCCGTTACGCGGGTTGGTATTGATTTCGAGGTTGCCAGAGGTGAAGTTCGGCGTGTCGACGCCGTTGTTGTTGATACCGTTTGGTATGGTCCCGAGCAACGATCGGTCGGTGTTGTTGTAAAGGGTCACAGGAAACCCGGTGGTGAACCGGGTCAAGCCAGAGAGGGCCCACCCTTCAGTCCAACCGTGCTGGTGTCGGAAGAGATTGCTGACCGGCAGCCGGTACCTGTAGCTCGCCACAAAATTGTCACGCATATCAAAAGCAGAAAGGGCCCTGCTTAACTGTGGATCGAGCGGATTGACTGCTTCAGCCAAACTGGAAGATTGGTCAAGGGACTTGCTGTACGTGTAGCCAACCATGAACTCCAGTCGTTCGGAGCTGTGACGGAGATTGACCTGAAGCGCGTTGTAGTTCGAATTCGCGATGGTTTTCTGGTAAGTGATGGCGGCGAACTGAGAGCTGAAGGGTGCTCGCGTTCCTTGAATGACTGCGCCCGCAGGCGTGGTGTAGGTGCCGCTTTCGCCAAATGGCCCGCAGGTCGGTGAGCCCGGCATGACCTGATTCGTTTGACTGAGGCTCAAGCACAACGCGGGATTGCCTGGATTCGCCGAAGTCAGCACAAGCAGGTGATGAGCCTGCGTACCGACATAACTGACGCTGAGGAGGGTCTTCGGGGCAATTTCCCGTTGGAGTGAAAGCATGTAGCTCTCGGAGTAAGGCGGCACATTCCGGTGGAAGAAGGCCGGCACGCCAGTGATCGGGAGGTATTGCGACCAGTTGACACTCGAATCTGGATGACTCGGCGATGCTCCAAACGAGGGAAACGTTAACGGGAAGCGCTGGCCGACGTTCCGGCCGCTTGCTGCCGTGACGAAAGGTGTGGCAAACAATGGCGGGGCAAGACTGGTGTAGTCGTAGCCGTAGGGCGGGTTAGCGCTCATGATGCCCGCGGACAAGCCTTCGAATGCCGTGTAGAAAAGACCATAGCCAGCGCGAATGCTGGTCTTACCCGGTCCGCCGAAGATCTTCGCGAGCCAGCCGTTCTGCCGATCCGGAGAGTAGGAAAAGCCAATGCGCGGCGCGAAGTTGTCGTATTTCGTCGGAGCAAGAGTTCGCGGGACGCCAGTATCGCCGGGGAAGACGAGCCCGGCCGGCGCTCCTGGGTAAACGCGGGATTGCTCGCCGAGAACCAAGGTCTGAAGCTGGTTGTACTTCTCGGACCAAGGCGAGATCACGTCCCAACGCAAACCGTAGTTCAGCGTGAGATTGTGCCTGATGCGCCAGCTATCCTGGGCGAACAGGCCCTCATACCTGTTGCGGTTGTAGAACCGCTGGGAATCGGCCTGGTTGTAGCTGCTCGCGATCCCAAGCAGAAAGTCCGCCAAGTCCGCGCCCGTTTCGGTCCCCTGGAACACGAAAGCGCCATTAAAAACGGGATCGGGGTTAGTGTCTATCTGGTCCACGTGGAATTCTCCGCCAACCTTGATTGTGTGTTTGCCGATGGTCCTGGAATAGTTTTCCATCCACTGGAATGTATTGTTGACCTGCGTTAGTCCTGTGGTGTCCACGCCGAAGGTGAAGTCGTTGAACGAAACGTTCTCGATGCCTTCAATCCCAGGAGCCAGCGGAACGATCCCAACAAATCCTTGGGAAGCCAAACTCGGCCCTACGCCACCTACCGGGCGTCCTGCGTTGTTCGCATCGCGCATGTAGCTGAAATGCAATTCATTGACCGCATTCGCCCCAAACGCCTTGGTGATGCCGAGACTCAGCAACTGCGCCCGGCCCAGCGTCATGGCGTTGAAGCCCGGAACATTGGCCCCTCCCTGACCTGTCGGGTACGGATTGTTCAGGGCGTAATCGTCCAGGAAGTAGTACGCGGCAACGGATCCCCAGCGCGTGTTGGCGTCGATTCTGATCGCTCCTTTGTCATCGCGAAGGGTCTCGTTGTAGGCCGAGGTAGAAAACACATTTCCCGCCTGATTGGGTTTGGGAATGTACGGCAGCAAATTCGTGCCGGGTGCGACCCATGCGCTCATAGGGACTGTGGCGTTCGGAAAAACGCATCCGCTCACCGGGTCGTTGCTAACACAGGGTCCACCTTTGGGATTCTGCTGCGTGGGTCCGCTGAAGTAATACGCCTCGCCGCTCTGGACCGCGTATGGCAATTTCCGGGACAGCATTGTTGCAATGTTCGACCCGCTTACAGTGCAGGGAATCTCAAGCGTTTGTGTTGCGCCAGGCGCTTGCATGGCGCCGCAGAAACCGAGCGGATTGAAGCCGTTGGAATTATCCACTAGGTCCGAGAAGTTGCCTGTCGTGCGTTCCTGCATTGACGGCACCGAAATCCGGCCCGTGTCTACGCCCTGATTCAGGCGAGTGCCTTGATAGTCGGCAAAGAAGAAAACTCGATCTTCATGGAGCGGCCCGCCGAGTGTTCCCCCAAACTGATTCTGTTCGAACTTCGCACGCTGGGCAGAGAAGTAGTTCCGCGCGTCAAGGTTGGTATTGCGCAAAAACTCGAATCCGTCCCCGTGGAATTGATTGGCGCCGGACTTGGTGATAACGAGAATCTGCCCACCGCTGTAGTTGCCGTATTCGGCATCGAAACTGCTCGTCAGAAGGCGCAATTCCTGGATCGAATCGAGATTGGGAACAATGGCGGTTCCCATGTTCACGTCCTCTTCCACATCACTGCCGTTAACGCGGAACCCATTCGCGGTTTCCCGCTGACCGCTGATGGACGTGTTTCCCGCGTTCAGATCGCCGGACGGGGATGTGCTGGTGACGCCGCTCATGACCACGGCATTGGGCTGCTGCGAACTGGTGGGAACGATGCCAGGTTGAATGGCCATCAGATCGGTAAAGCTTCGCCCGTTCAAGGGGACGCTGGTCATCTTGTTAGCGGCGATGGTCTCGCCCATTTGGGTGGTTGAGATATCGATCTGGACGCTGTCAGCGCTGACCTCGACCGTTGTTGCTTCGGACTTCAGCTCTAGCGCAACGTCCACTTTGCGCGCAGCCGACGCGCCGAGATCCATGCCGGTCTGAAGGTATGGCTTGAATCCGGAAGCATCGATTCGCAGCTGGTAGTGACCGGGAGCAAGCGCGGGAAAACTAAACGAGCCATTATCGCCGGTAGTGCCCTTCTGGTGCTGACCGGCGTCCGAGTTCTGAACTGTGACGGTTGCGCCAGCGACAACGGCGCCGGTAGGGTCAACGACGGTGCCGGAGATGCTCGCCATCTGCGCCCATCCCGAGCCACATAAGATGATGAGGAGAACCGCGGCCGAAGAAGTTATGAGGATGAGTAATCTATATGGCGAAACCTTGAAAGTTTGTTGATCCCGGTTCATCTCTCGCCTCCGGTCTTTGTACTAGTTACGACACAGTCGCAACAGATGACCCAAAAATAAAATCGCGGCTGCCGCGACTCTAGTTGAAACTGAATTTCATTTTCATAATCGCAAATCGCTCCGAGAAAGGCTGTGACCAAAATCACAGCCTGTTGTGAGGGCCGTGCGTAGAGTCCGTCGCTTTCCCACTTCGAGTTACATCCAATCGACCTGAACGGTCGTCCTCCCCAGGGCCGGATCATCAGCGGGAGTCCTCGGCGTCGCTGGCATGACGTTGAGCAACAGGAGCGCTACCATCTGCCAGGGCGTCGGCTCGGACAGTTTGGGCCATGAAGGAAGCCGGCGCTGAAAGCATCGGCTGTCGGTACCGATACTTCTTAAGATGGAGGCGGTGGGCAACAAAGAAGATCGGGCACGCCAAGCCTATCCCCCAATGAAGTACGGACACAATGGGACGAACCCTGTCATCCCCCGCGTAGTAGAGCAGGTAACCGCTCACGATCAGGAAGGCAAAGACGCCAGCCAGCACGCCGCCCGACCACCGCCAGTGCTTGTGCGGCCATGCGTCGGTGATATGCACGCCCCACATGAGGCCGAATATCCATATAGCAGCAAACGCGAATGCCCCATGCAGCTTCAACCACCACGGTTCGAGGGGATTTGCCGTCGGACCGAATTCCCCCTCTTTGACCAGGAAATAGTGAAAGACCAGCCACAGCCCGCCGGAGAGCCAAACTCCGATACCGATTGTGTAGAGAGCAATCCGCCTGGAATGTCCCAGCCTTCCCGGCTTCTTAGACGAAGCATTCACTCTGTTTCCGCTCCCCTCTCGTCAGGCTCAAGGTGGCGCCATACACCTGGCGAAGCGTACAGATGGGCCGATGCTCCAAACTGCCGCAGAGTCCGGACGCTATCCTGGCCCTGCGCCATAACAACCTTCGTCAAGGCATCGGCCACAACGCATTGTTTTGCCACGACGCAAACAAAACGGTCTGTGGGCGCAGGTGAACGCTGAATGCCATCGACATGAGGACTGCACGGGAGTCCGGCATCGCAGCGCCACTGCCGTTGACTGCTGCTGCCAGCCACGCTGCCATCGGCCAGTTCAAGCACAGGCATCGCATGCGTTGACGATTCTGCCCCCAAGCGAATCATCGCCGCACTCTTTCCCTGTACCCGAATGTCTCCACCAGCATTGACGACGGTGTGCAACGCGCCGCAGGCGCGCAGGCGCTCCGTGGCACGATCTACGGCAAAGCCCTTGGCGATCCCACCTAGGTCGATCCACAGGGGCCGATGAAATACGACCTGGCAATCGGGCAGCAGTTCAATGTCCCGCCATGAACCGCGCGGGACATGCTCCGCGCCAGCAGGGCGAGGCAGGAGTTGCCAGTCCACCAGCTCCGCAGCCACAGAAATATCGAAACAGCCGTTGGAGAAACTGGACAACCTCATCGCCCACTGCAGCACCTCAAACGTGTAGGGGTGCACGGTCACCGGCCGGCGAGTCCTGTTCCGGTTGAGCTGGCCGACGTCGCTGTCCGCATCGTGAAAGCTCATCCTGCGATGAACCACCGCTATTTCCTTGAATGCGGCATCGATTGCGCGGTGTGCTTGCGGGACCGGAAGCCCCTCGATCCGAATGCTGACGAGCGTACCCAGCCACGGCTGCGCTCGTTCAACGCTCAGACTGTTTGAGTACGAGTTCATAGGTTGCCAAAAGGCGTTGCACCCCATCGGTTATATGTTTGCAGGAGAGAGTCGCTCCGGATATGTTGTGGATGTTCTTGCCGAGTTGAAGCTTCGTGTCCGGTCCTTTGTCTAAAAACTGCTTGCGCCATTCCGGATTGCGAATCTGGTCCCCGTAGGCTTCCCGGTACTCCAAGACCTCTACCCCCTTCACTGCGCCTCGATCATCCAGGCCCAACGCGAAGGGAATGTACTCGTGCTTGCCTACCACCTCGTCGACGATGAACCAGCCACCGGTGGAGACCCGCCAGACTTTCATCTGCTTGCTACGAACATTGACACCCGACGCGCGCTCAATGGCCTTGACCTGCTCATCGGTAAGCATGCGTGTGTCGGGCTGAAACGTTGCTCCAGGGAACAGGACCGATTGCGCCTGCTCCACCGAGAGGAACACGGTAGCGTAGGCTGGTCCGCCAGCGATCACGATACCCGCGAGTGGGATAAAAATGAGTTTCGCTTTCATGCTCTGCCTCAGAAGTACCAGCCGACTTTCACGCGGACGCGATACTTCTCAAAATCGTTGTCAACGATTCGCCCGCCCACGATACCGCCCGGTACGGTGGCCACATGCGGGCTTGCCCAGGGCATTTGCTCGTAGAACCCCGCGGTAACGAAGAAATTCTTTCCCCCGTAGTGGACGGCCGGCCCCAGGTAGTAGCCGCTGTTGGATTCCTGCGTGAAGTTGTAGCTGTTGAATTCGCGCTCGTTGAAGATTTCAAACGCGCCCGACCAATTCCTCCTGAAGCGGTACGACGCACCCAGACTGATATTCGCGTCTGTTTCTTCCTGGATGCTCTTCTTCGATGGGTTCGAAGGGTCTGCCACCCGCCGCAACTCCGGTGCGTAGGTTAGGTTTGCGGCAAAGATGAGGCGGTCGTCTCTGAAGTTTTTCTGAAATATGAGTCTGTTTTCGAACTCGAAAAACGCGGCGCCGACGGTGGGTTCCGTGTAGAGCGCCACGCCGACGTGATGAGTGTAGGGACTGGTCAGCCGGTAGATTACCTCCCCGGAAACACCGATGAACTTAGTAGCGCTGAAATGATCGTCAGGACCCGGGTTGTAGTACTGAAACTGCTCCGCCGGCGTCGTCGCCCCGAAAGGACCATTGTGAAATGCGTGGGTCGAATCATAGATCTGATAGAGGGATAGTTGCAGCTTGTCACTGCAGCCCCATTCCTCCTCCGTGCGATTCTCCTGCAACCAGAATTTGCCGCCGGGATACTTCGTAAAGCGGGTTGTGGACCATTGTTCCAGTTCAAACTTGTGCTTCGGAAGCAGGTCGGTCGTGTAGCTGAACCCGAAGACCGGTTCGTCAGCCCGCGCTTCGGGCAAAGCGAGTACCGCCAGAATCAGCACGGAGAGCAAACAAGCTGCGCCCAATCGTCGAAGTTTGAAAATCTTTCTTCTACTGGGATGATCGCTGCAAAGAGTGACACTTCTGCGAAAGATGCATGTATTGCCGCCCATTCACCCGCTCCTTTTCTTGAATTCCCAGGCCGGCCGACGGTATGGTATCTACAGTCGTCAGCCCATGAGGTTGTCGATTCCCGGTTCCCACGCCCCCCTTCGCGAAAGGTTCGGGCGTTGGAACCGGTCTTTAAGTCTTCCAACTGACTCAGCCTTGTTTTCTCCCGTTGAGACTGATTGACGGCGTTCAGACTCGGGCTCGGACAGAGGCCAGTTCGCTATACAGGTCGCGGGCGTTTTCCGCCGAAAGCCGGAGAACGACTCGGTCCTGACACACCAGATAGCAGAAGCCATCGGCCGCGCGGCAGGCGCAAAACGGCCCGCCGCCCAGGACGAACGCGCCCGTGGGCTGCTTCAGCAGGTCTTCCAGACACTCCAGTGCGCGGGACACGTCGTCCCGGCTGAAATGCAGAAGCAAAGTGCGATGCCAGCGGAGGCAGACGCAGCCGTTCGGACAGAAGAAGCACTGAAACGGTCTGACGTCGTCCGCACACTGGCGTGGTTCGCTGGCCATGATTTCTTTCAGTTTCGTGTTGCAACTCAGTCGCAACAACGATTACAATCTAAGGGTACGGTTCCCGAGCCGCGACTGTCAATGCGGGCCGCAAGATTCTGTCGCAGCGTCATTGCAACCAGTTGCGACTCACAGCGCGAGGATGAACCATGCCGTTTCCCGAGACCGAGATTCCTGGACGCCTGCAGGCGCTGCTGGCACAGCGAGGGATCCGCATGACCGATCAGCGCCGTGCCATTCTGAGCGTGATCGAAACTGCCAACAAACATTTAGACGCCAGTCAACTCTTGCGCAAGGCACAGAAGTTGGACCCTTCTGTCGATCGCAGCACCGTCTACCGGACACTGGGATTGTTAAAGCGGCAAGGTATGATTGACGAACTCGACTTGATGCATCTGAATGGTGAAGGCCACTACTACGAACGCAAACTGGGCCGCGACCACATTCACATGGCTTGTCTGCGCTGTGGCAAGATCACCGAGTTTGTGAGCGAGCGATTCGAATCTCTCAAGAGTCAGATGGAGCAGGAATGCCGCTTTCATATTCTTGTGGCTCGGCTGGAAGTCGGGGGATACTGCACCGCGTGTCGCCGTTAGGGCCCGATCTAGAAGGCGACCATCAAACGAGAACGTGTTTAACGCGGGGCGGATACTACAATTCGCGGTGATGACGACATTTGACGAAGAACTTAGGGCCGCCGAGTACAAGATGCGTCAAGCGTTCGAGGCACTAGTAAAATACCTTGACCGTCCAGACTCTAACCCGCCTGACATCAAGCTCCATCGTCGGCTTGCCGACGATCTCACGCTCGCCACTGCTCGGTACGTGATGCTTGTTTCCAAGTTGAAGCCCTCTAGCGACTAGCCTAGACTCGATGCACAACGGTTGCGTGGAGGAGGAATGCAATGAAACGTGCCCACACACCGCCTGCCAAGGCCAGGACCACAACTGAGAGCGCTCAAACAACAACTGACCAATTTCAGGCCCAAGTCCGTTTGCGCGCCTACGAACTGTACGAGCGACGGGAAAGGCAAGACGGACACGAACTCGACGACTGGTTACAGGCCGAAGCCGAATTGGTGCAGAAGAAGGCGAAAGGAGCAGGTGCGTAGGGACGCGTGAACAGCTCGTGATCCGGCAGTGGGAGCGGTCGAGACCCCGTGCGATGTCCGCTCTGTGGAAAACAGTGGCAGACCGCATACTCTTGCTCTCATTCGCCAAGTAGGGGCTCCGCCTAGAACTATCAGCGGCAGTCGCACGGCCTTCCTCTGAGAGCCTGCCAGCCCTCTCTCATAACTAGCGGTATCAGGCACAGAGCAGCCACAGGATCGGCCCAGGTGATTCCCCAGAAGGCATTCGCAACCAGGCTTGCGAGTGCGATGATCGACAAGTAGCCACAGAGGGCGGACTCCGCAGCATCTGCTCTCAGTGCTGCACTGGCACTCAAGGCGGACAGCCGGCGCTTCTGCTGTGCGAGCAGGGGCATCGCAACCGCTGCCACCATTAATACAACGATGCCGAGAAAGCTTGGCCTCACTTCACGATGTCCAAGTAGCGCCAAGGTAGCGATCAACGCTACGTAGGCCGCCACTGCGAACAGAAGAGCTCCGGTGATTCGGGCTGCCAAGTGTTCTGTCCACATCTCGTGCCCCTTTTGGCCGAAACCGCCAATAAACAACTACCGCGGAGAAGAGTTCGATGGCGCTGTCACCGCCGAAAGCCAGCAACGCAGGGCTGCGAGCCATCCATGCTGCCGAGAGGGATACAACAGCCTCGACGCTCATCCATGCGATCGTGATTGTTTGAATCTGACGAATGCGGTGGAGCGTAGCGGCTGCCGGGACTGGCAGTACGGAATCCATTGAGGAGCATTATGACACCATCGCAGAATCAGCGAGTCCACGATTGGCAGGACCATGGCAAATCTTGTGCAAGAGGATTCCGTACGGCAGGATGCGGAACTTGCCTTCGCCGAGTGGTCGCTTGTGTCGAGATAGGCTTGTCGCGAGAGTTAACGCGGACAGAGCCGGATTCCACTTTTGTCACATTGTCTCAGGAGTGTTTACGCCCGTGCTCGCAAAATACTCGAAGGCGTTCTCACTCATCGACTGCATTTCGGTTGGAGTTGACCGCATGCAGCGAAACTTTGAGCCGATGCGAAAACAAGTGGAGACTTGGCAGAGGAGCGAACTGACGGATGTCACCGCCAAGGTGGTCATCTACGAGGCATTCGTTGAGGGCAAACTCGAAGCCCCGAAACACCTAGCCCGCAACGTGCATGACCTCTACTTCGAACCCAAGTACGAGGAATTCCGGCCGCGGACGATCTGGAGTCTCTCGAATGCGTTTACGTCCGCGTTCAAGGAACTGGATTCGATCCCACAATTCCGTGCCATGGCGAAGCTGGGCGAATTCCTGGAGGCCCGCTTCTCACAGTCGTTCTAGCCTGCAAGACAGGGCGGTTTCGGCCGGCCGCCCCCTTTTCAGCCAGTAGCCAACATATGCGATGATCTCCTTGTTCGCTCGCGCAGGCGCAGGTATAGTCTGCTCAGATTGCGTCGTCCCGCTTGTGCAGGAGAAAACCCATGAGAGTTTCAAAGTGCTGCGGTCTTGTTGTCGCCTTGTGCACGCTGTATTCAATGAGCGCCGAGGCGCGGGAGAAGAACATAAAACGTTCCGACCTGCCCGCGGCGGTGGAGAAGACCGTCGCAGCACAGAGTGAAGGGGCGACGATTCGCGGGTTTTCTCAAGAGAAAGAGCACGGCCAAGTCTATTACGAGGCTGAGCTACTAGTCAGGGGCCACAGCAAAGACGTGCTGATGAATGCCGACGGCGAGATCGTCGAGGTGGAAGAACAAGTCGCGATCGACTCTTTATCCCCGGCTGTAAGGCAGGGATTGCAGAACAAAGCCGGCAAAGGAAAACTTACGAAGGTCGAGTCACTCACCAAGCGTGACAAGCTGGTGGCCTACGAGGCGCAAGTTTTGACGGACGGCAAGAAGTCGGAAGTGCAGATCGGGCCGGACGGTAAACCGCTCGACCATGAAGAATAGAGATGATGTCGGAGGATAGGCGGGACCCGATAGGCTCGACCACGTGAACTCGCCACCTCAAGGTCTGGTTCAGGCTATCCCCGTTTTTTCCCGCCCGCTCTGAATTTCTACTATTTGGATTCTGCCGCGGCGGCTTCCTTCGCCAATAGTCTGTGGGCGTGACGATCTCCGCTGCTGGCTTCTTTGGCGGTCTGAGCCGGAGCCGCAATACTCTCTTGGAACTCCTATGCAGAGCTGCTCATGTGAACAGTGTCCGTGGACGGGTCACCCGATCATGCAAGGCCTAGGCCGAGTTGACATCTCGGCATTCGTACGCGAGAAGACGTCTCTCCCCGGAGAGTTGGCGTAACGGTGCCAAGTCCTGCGTGAGTTCCACTGTGCCCAAATATCCTCCTTCGGCGTTGCGCACTGCGAAATAACGAATGTGCACGAACTTGCCCTGGAAGTTAATCCAGAACTCGGCGACATTCTGACGACCCGAACGAAAATCCTCCAGGATATTGTTGACCGTTTCGGCGCTCCGAGGCGGATGACAGTGCTGAACCTTGCGGCCGATGATGGCTTTGCTGCGTGCGAAGATACGGTCGGGGCCTTCGCTAAAGAAGGCGACCCGATCTTCGGCATCGACGAACGTCAGGTCGAGCGGCAAGGTGGAGAGCACGGCGGTCAACTGTTCGACGCTGACGTGGCCGGTGGGCATCATGATGGTGCCGTCCCGCGGTACGGCGCCGGTCGTTGCGCTTGCGGTCGCCGGGGGATCATACCCAGTCCGGGGTTCGACCAGACACCAGCCATATTGCGGGGAAGCGGACCAGATCTCGGCCCACTCGTTGTCCGTGAGCGTCTGCAAAGACATTGGAAAGAGGATGTTTTCCTCTTTGAATATCATTTCTTCGACAGCTGACAGTGCCGGCGCGGCGTGTTGGGTGAGAAGCCGGCTGGCTTCTGTAACTGTCGGACCACAGTCATGCGCCGCTTGATTCATCTGTTTGAGCAGCTTCCGGACGTCATCGTCTTTCGACCACATCACCTTGGACGGTCCGGTGATTCCGTGCCGCTCAAGACACGAAAACAGCGCATGCTCTTTCCGCTGGTAGTGTTTGTCGAGGTCCATGAGATCGTTTGCCGACTGGCGGAGGCGAAGAACAACTTCCTTTGCGTCGGCATTCCCGTCGAGGTTGGCGATCTCGGCAAAGATCCCTCGCATGGTCGCGATCACCTGTTTGAGCGCGGCATTTTCGCGACGGAAGGTGTCCAGCGGATGGCCAGGTTGAATGGGCGGGGGTGGATCGAGTTGGACCAGCACATCGCGGGTGACCTGCGAATGCAGGTCACACATTGCGCGTACTTCTTCGACGGGCATACCCTCGGCCATGAGCTGTTGCTCCATGGCCATGATTTCGGTCGCGTCCGTGTGACCGACGATATCGCGCAGACGTTCTTTGACTAGTTCTGGAGCCCCACCCGCATGCAGGTGCTGGATGATTTCCTTGAGAACGGAAATACGATGCACCCGATTGTCAATCAATTCACTCACGGTTCTCTCCTAGAGGTAGCCTAGGCGGGCGATGGGATGGAGACGATGACTTATGTCACAGGAGGATGCGAACCTTCCCTCCGACCGGATTCCTCGAGTCAATTCCAAAGGCTTTGGTTCCCAGCCACCTCTGGCGTCTACCACTGCGTTGGTCTGCGGCTGTGACTTTGGTCATTGCTACTCGCGATTCCGCTTTGTAAGTTTGAATGCTTTTGTCGAGCGCAAAAAATGACGGTAGAGCAAAAGGACTATTGTCGCGGGCATTTTGCGACCGTAGCTTTGCTCCATTCTGCGGAGCGTGAACATGCAATCACCTGAAGCTTTGGCCAACCGTGTCCGAGTTGGTTGGTCGAGCCTGCTAGCCAGAGCAACAGGGGCAATTCTCCTGTTCGAACTGGTCTCGGGTCTCGCAATCACGCTCGGCCTATTTCGTCCGGCAACAGAATGGGGGCTGCTGCTGCACACGATCGCCGGAGTAGTAACGATCGCTCCGTTGGCGTGGTATTTGGTTCGGCATTGGAATGACTACTCCGACCAGGCGCTGTCGGACGTGTTGCTGCTTGGCTACGTCGGGATTGGTGCACTGGCCATCTGTCTAATCTCGGGACTGGTGGTGACTTGGCAGGCAATGCTGGGCGTCAAAACCTCATCGTGGCTGCGGTACTTACACCTGATCTCAACCTTGCTGACCGTCGCTGCGACCGTTCCTCACATCTTCATCGCGTGGTGGCGGCGGAGAAGGGTCGAGGCCTCCAGAGGCGCTCCAGGATGGTTGGGTGCCAGCGCAGGTGTGACGGTTCTGGGAGTCGGTCTCGCTGCCGCTCTCACGCTGGGCTACTCCGGAACGAAATATCGGAACACGTTTCCGTCCAATTACAGCTATGCCTTTGGCAAAGATCGTCCCTTTGCGCCCAGTTTGGCTCACACTGCCACGAACGGCGCGTTCGATGCGCGGTCGCTCGCGGGCTCGGAGACTTGTGGCGCAGGTGGATGCCACACTGAGATCTACGACGAATGGAAAACCAGTGCCCACCGCTATGCCGCCATGGACCCGATTTTCCAGGGTATACAGAACGTCATGGCCAAGCAGAATGGGCCGGAGTCTACGCGCTATTGTGGCGGGTGCCACGATCCGATTTCGCTGTTTTCGGGAACCAAGAACATCTTTGTCGAGAAGCTCACGGGGCTGCAGGGCTACAACGAAGGCATTTCCTGTCTCGCCTGTCACTCCATTCAGAAGACGGACATCCAGGGCAACGCGAATTACACCATGTCGCAGCCCACTGAATATCTCTGGCAATGGAGCCCGGACCACACGGTGGGTGCGGTGGCACGCAATTTCCTGATCCGCGCCTGGCCTGCGCAGCACAACCGCTTGAGCAAGCGCATGTACAAGAAGCCCGAGTATTGCGCAGCCTGCCACAAACAATTCATCGATCAGGAAGTGAACCGCGTCGGCTGGGTGCAACTGCAGAACCAATATGACAACTGGGCTGCCAGCCACTGGAACCACAAGGGCGACGCGCGCACGACCGTCGAGTGCCGCGAGTGTCACATGCCCCTGACGGATTCCAACGATCCAGCCGCGGGAGACTCCACCGACTACAACCGTACGCCCGACGATCACAAGCACCGCAGTCACCGCTTTCTCGCGGCGAACAACTTCGTGCCTGCGCTGCTGCACCTGGATGGCGCGGACAAGCAAGTGGAATTGACCGAGCGTTGGTTGCACGGCGATATCGAGATTCCGGAAATTCGCAACAAATGGGCGGAGGGGCCGGTGGTGAAGATACGCATTGAGAGTCCGCCAACTGTTGCACCCGGCCAGACGGTGCCCGTGCGTGTGATCATGACCTCGAACAAAGTTGGGCACGACTATCCGACCGGCCCTCTCGACATGATCCAGAGTTGGATCGAGCTGCGGGTCGAAGATGAGGGCGGTCACATTGTTTTCACTTCGGGACAACGCGATGCACGTCACTTCCTTGAGCCGGGTACGTTTCTGTTCAAGGCCGAACCCGTCGACCAGTACGGCAATCTGATAGACCGGCACAACTTGTGGGAGATGGTTGGGGTACGGTATCGCCGCTCATTGTTTCCGGGATACTCCGACACCGTCGAGTACAACGTGATGTGTCCGTCCGGTGGTCCGCGCGCTCCTGCATCCAACACGAACGGAGATCGCGAGTTCTCGGTGCCGCTCGGCCACGCAAGCGGAATACTACGCATCGAGGCCACGCTGCACTACCGCAAGATCGACCAATTTCTGCTGAACTACACGATGGGAGAGAAGTCGGGCCTTACTGCACCAGCCGTTGATATTGCCAGTGCAACCGCCACTGTTTGCGTGGCACGCAACGGAGCTGAGTCATCATGCCGGTAACAGCTCCCGCCGAACGCCCTCGAACCGGATCAAAACGACTGCGCCGTGTCACGTGGACGGCTTCCACGTTCGTTGTTCTGGTGCTGATCGCGGCTCTGGTTACGTGGCGGATTCGCAAGGAGAATGCGCCCGAGGAGTACACCCCGGGAGAGGCTTCGAAAGACATCACCAGTACGCTGAGCGGACCGGCCACACAAGCGACACCCGTCCCGCTCCAGGCCGTGAAGAACACGGTGAGTTCGCGCGCGGTTGATCGGTTGGTCGATCCGGGACGAAATCTTCCACCGGGGGCGCCCGAGCCGCGATTCACCGATGTGACGAAGGCCGCAGGCTTGGCGTCCTTCCGGCAGTTCGAAGGTGCGCGCACTTCCCAGTTGCCGGAGGACATGGGGTCCGGCGTGGCATGGGGTGACTTTGACAATGATGGGTTGGATGACCTGTTCGTAGTGAGTGGCGGGGGCCCGCTCGGTGTGCCTGCCTCGCAACTCGCGCCGTCTGTGCTCTATCGCAACTTGGGCGATGGCCGTTTTGAGAAAGCCGAGGATTTTCCCGACCTCCGGATTCACGGCATGGGCGCCGCCTGGGGCGACTACAACAATGATGGCTGGCTGGACTTGGTCGTCACCGGTTACGACACCATCATCCTGTTTCGCAACGACCGCGGCCACTTGGTCCGTGACAAGAGCTTTCCTTCCCCAAAAGGCTTCTGGGCGGGCGCCTCGTGGGGCGATTACAACCGGGACGGCTATCTCGACCTTTACGTCTGTGGATACGTAAAGTACAAACCGGGAGAGCGTGACGCGTCCGCCAGCTCAACGCAGTTCGGACTCGAAGTCCCATATACGCTAAATCCCGCCTCCTACGAACCGGAGCGCAACCTGCTGTTTCGCAATAATGGAAATGGCACATTCACGGAAGTTGCTCAGGAACTTGGAGTCGCGAATCCGGAAGGCCGGAGCCTGAGCGCTCTCTGGCACGATTTCGATGGCGATGGCTGGCCCGATCTCTATGTGGCCAATGACATCTCGGAGAACAAGCTGTACCTGAACCGCCACGGGACCTTCGTGGATGCCGGCAGAAGCGCATGGGTCGAAGAGTACCGCGGCTCCATGGGCTTGGCCGCAGGGGATTTCGACCGCGATGGCGACGACGATCTTTTTATTTCGCACTGGATCGCGCAGGGGTTCGCGCTCTATCAATCACTGCTCTCTGAGCAGAAAGGAATGGCGAACGCGTCGGAGTTGCACTTCACCGACGTGGCCGCCAACATGGGCATCGGGCAACCCTCGTTGCAGAAGATCGGATGGGGCACGAGCTTCGTCGATTTCGACTCCGATGGCTGGCCTGATCTCATGGTCGCCAACGGGAGCACTTTCGAACAAAAGGAAACAGTACCACGCCGTCTGACTCCCATGCCGTCGTTCTTGTTCTGGAATGCCCAAGGCAGTTTCTTCTACGATCTGGCGCCGTGGAACCGCTCCTTCTCCGAGCCACATGTGAGCCGCGGGCTCGCCGTCGCGGACTTCAACAACGACGGTGCGATGGATGTGGCTATCGTGGATCAAGGCGAAGGTGTGCGGCTGTTGCGCAACGACATCCCGCAGGGCAATTGGGCCGAGTTCAGGCTGCACAGCCGGGTTCCGCCAACCGGAGCCCCATTGGGACTCGGCGACGGTGCAACCGTGATCGCGTGGACGGGCAAGGTCCCGATACGCCGGACGGTGGGCAGTTCTTCTTACCTGTCGCAAGACAGCCACCGCGTTCATATCGGGCTGGGCGCGACAACGAAGATCGATCGCCTGGAAGTGCGCTGGCTGCGCGGGCGGGCGGAGACCTGGACAAATCTTGCGGCCAATAACATTTGGGAAATTACCCAGGGCGAGTCGGAGGCGAAGTCTTTTACTCCGCATCCTGCCAACCTTGCTCGGGCCAACCCAAGCGTCCAACTCGACAGAGCAGGGCTCGTACAGTTCTGGGAAAAGCAGCATGCGGCGATGGATGCCATGAAGCGTGAGCGGGACTTTGCGAAGGCTGCACAATTATTCCGCGAGGCACTCGCGATGAATCCGGGCCATGAGGATTCGCACTACTATCTCGCGAATTGCCTGGCGGCACTGAACGACATTCCATCGGCGATTGCGGAGCTCGACGCGCTGGCTAGAATCAATCCGCAGAATCATCGCGCCTTTCAACGGAAAGGAGAACTTCTCGCCGCCTCCGCATCTTCGAGGAGCCAACTGGAGCTTGCGCGACAGGCATTGGATGCTGCTCTCCACCTGAATTCGGAAGAGACCGGAACACTGGTTCTTCTCGGCCAGGTGGCACTGGCGCAGGGAGACCTTGCGAATGCGGAACAGCGCTTTGCCCGCGCCTGTCAGGCGAATCCGCGCGCAGTAAACGTATGGTTTCTACGCAGCTACATCGCCTGGAAGCAACGGGACCTTGGGAGGGCGTCGGTAATGCTAGACACTGCACGCAACGCCAGAGGACGTGACTGGAAGCCGGCCGGTTCCGCGCTCGAAGGCGATGTGCAACATCGGATGTATAGCGAGTCTGGATTCCTGAACGTGTTTGAACAGCAATGGGACGGTTCGCCGGATCCTACACGCGTGTTTGCTCCACTGGACGCGTACCTGCGCCGCCTCCGGTAACGGGCTGCTTCGGTTCCCAGACGCAGCAGGGCTCCTCGGCAAACACGTCGCCGGTCAGGGCATAAGCTCGCGCTCGCGATCCGCCGCAGATCTCGCGGAATTCACAAATGCCGCACTTGCCTTTGAGGTTCTTGCTGTCACGCAGAGAGACAAAAAGCGGTGAATGCCGGTAGAGGTCCTTCAATGACTGCTTGCGTATATTTCCCGCCGAGACGGGCAGAAACCCGCTGGGGAACACCTCTCCGAGGTGAGAGATGAAAACGAAGCCCTTGCCGTCGTTGATTCCGCGGGCGCGTCCGATTCCGTCTGCGGTACTTATGCCAGGCATCGGCGGGAGTGACTGGTCGCCGCCTTTGCGCTTTTCTTCCGTCCGGCGCTGTAGCAGAAAGCGGCGATAGTGCTGTGCTTCCGTGCTCTTGATATCAAATTTCACCCGGTGCGAGGTTTCGTAGAGTTTTTCAAAGACCTGCTCGAACTCCTCGGCCGAGATCAGGTCGGCCGTCGAACCCCGGCCGGTTGGCACGAGGAAGAAAACGCTCCACAGCACGATGTCGAGTTGCTCAAGCAGCGCGATCATCGAATCCAGGTACTGCAGGTTGTGTCGGGTGATCGTGGTGTTGATCTGAACCGGCAGCCGGATCTCCCGCGCCCAGCGCACTGCGCGCAGTGTCCAATCGTAGGAACCATGAACCCGACGGAATGCGTCGTGAATGTCGGCGCTTGGCCCATCGAGACTGATGGCCAACCGCGCCAGGCCACACTCTTTCAGTTTTTGAATGGCTTCCTGCGTCAGGAGCGGGGTGGCACTTGGCGTAAGGGATATCCGGACCCCGTGACTCGATGCGTATTCGACCAATTCGAAGACGTCGGGGCGCTTCAGGGGGTCGCCGCCGGTGAGGACAAAGACTGGAGCTTCGAGCGCGGCGACCTCGTCGATAAGGCGCTTGGCTTCGTCGGTGCTCAGTTCGAGACTGCTGCGGAGGGGCTGGGCACATGCGCGGCAGTGCACGCAGGCGAGATCACACGCCTGGGTTGTCTCCCAGATCACAATAAAAGGGCGCTCATTGAAGTCAAATCGCGGTTCCACACTGCCCTCCTGCCTGCTTCTTATCTCGGAGGCAAGACTGCCAGACCCGTGACCGGGTGCATGTGACTGATGTCACAGCTGGAATCTGCTCGGATACAATGGCTACCGTGCCGGAAACGAAAGTCAATCATGGTCCGACGTTGGCGAAGGTCCCAATCTTTTCTGGGTTGACCGAAGGCGAACTCGCTTTTCTCCTGCAGCGCGCTATTCCGCGCCGCTATGTAGCGGGAGAGATTGTTTTCGGCGAAGGTGAACCTTGCTTGGGCATGTACGTGGTCGAATCTGGGCACATCCGTATCTTCAAGAGTTCCTCCGGTGGACGCGAGCATGTGCTCAGCGTGGACGGGCCGGGTAGCTCGGTGGCGGAGTTGCCGGTCTTTGACGGCGGAAGCTATCCGGCATCGGCGGCGGCAGTCGACGACGCCACACTGCTGTTCGTTAGCAAGCAGGATTTCCACGCTTTGTGCCTGGCCCATCCCCAGGTGACTCTCAAAGTATTGAGGGTCGTCGGCGCACGCCTGCGGCGGCTGGTTGGGATCATCGAAGAGCTCTCGTTTACAACTGTGCGTCACCGGCTCGCGTCGTTCCTCCTGAGACTGGCGCAAAAGGAGGGCAAACGCGCCAGCGAAGGCATCCAGGTTGCCTTGCCCGCCAGTAACCAGGAGTTGGCTTCGCAGATCGGAACGGTGCGCGAACTCGTCTCCCGCAATCTCAGCCGGCTACAGGCGGAAGGGATGTTGCAACTCGATGGCCGCCATGTACTGATCCTCGATCTGAAAGCATTGGAAGAAGCGAGCCAGGCCTCCGAGTAAACTCCAGCCCATCGAAGACTTTCCAGCAAATCTCAGACATATCGGAAAGCAGCGCGCGTCTCGAGGTTCTCAAGTGTCGGGAACTCGAAAACGATTATGTGACGGTAGCGGTAGGTCTGGGTCACGCCGCAATGGTTGCAACGCACCTCAAATGGCGGGATCCGTGGCACAAACCACTGGTAGATCCTCGGTCCGGAGATGACCTCGACCAGCGCGATGCGATTGTCACACCGGCGGCAGCACACGCCGAAATACACAGAGGTGTCTACCAAGACCTCCCCGTGCATGGCCGCCCGCAGCCCATTGAGCAATACCGCCGAGCCAACCTGATCTGCTGCACGCTAGCGCACGTCCATTTCAGGCCGCAATGACTTTTGTCACAGCTGCCTTGAAATGTGGCGTTCGGTGGCAACGGAACCCTTACCGCCAGTTGGAGAGGGCCACACTTTCTTTCGGCGATGTGACAAAAGTCATCGTTCTCCGCGGCCTGCTCCGATAGTGTCGCAACGTAGCAGACTCGCGAAAGGAGCGGGCTACGAGGAGAAACATCATGAGCGTGAGCACTGCAAAGACGGTACGCGAGGTGGCGGTGGAATTCCCCGAGGCCACTCGCATATTCGAAAAATTCGGGATCGACTACTGCTGCGGCGGAAACAAATCGTTGGAAGAGGCGTGTGCTGCTTCAAACCTGTCCGTAGATCAGGTACTGGATTCCCTTGAACTGGCAGAGCAGACAGCACGAGCCAAACAAACGGACCGCAACTGGCAGACAGAGCCTTTAGCCGATCTGGTTGCCCACATCACCAGCACGCACCACAAGTACACACGGGAGGAGATCGCTCGGCTGGGACCGCTGTTCGACAAGGTCCACTCGGTACACGGCAAGAACCATCCTGAGCTGCAGCAGGTCCGCGCCAGCTTTCAGGAAGTCGCTCAGGAACTCACGCCGCACATGATGAAGGAAGAGATGATGCTCTTCCCCTATATTGTGCGGATGGAGGAAGCTGTGATCCAAAGGGAACCGATCCTGCCGCCGCCATTCGGCACCGTGCAGAATCCTGTGGTCATGATGATGCGCGAGCATGACGCAGCAGGCGATGCCTTGCGAGTGATGCGTCAGGCGAGTGCTGGATACACGCCTCCAGGCGATGCCTGCATCAGTTACCAGACGCTCTATAAGGCCCTGGCTGCTTTCGAGACGGACTTACACCAGCACATTCACCTGGAAAACAACATCCTTTTCCCGCGCGCGATCGAAATGGAACAAAAGCACTAACCAAGGAACGGAAACGATGGCTGCGCTGGCAACACGGGTCGAGACCCAAGCTGGAAGGAGGCTAATGGCGGAGGAGATCTTCGAGATCACGCGGACGCGGGAGAGGAGTCTCTCGCGCTTGCTGATGCTCTACATCTCGACCGGCTTGGTGTTCATGCTCCTGCCGGGAACGTTCCTGGGGGTCTGGAACCTGCTCGCGATCAGCAGTCGCCACGCCGCGAATTCGGTTTCTGCGGGATGGATCCAGTCCCACGGGCACGCGCAGATCTTCGGCTGGATCGGCACGTTCATTCTGGGCATTGGCTTCTATTCCATTCCTAAGTTGCGGCGGATGAATCCGTTCGCGCTGTGGACCGCATGGGTGTGCTGGGTGCTCTGGACATCGGGCGTCAGCCTGCGCTGGTCGATCGGTGTCTGCCAGTGGCAATGGCGCTTTACGCTTCCTGTTTCCGCGGCGCTGGAACTATTTGCATTCGTGATCTTCTTCCATTCGGTTTCCGGTCACCGCCCGCAGGACTCCGGCAGACAGAAGTTAGACGGATGGGTACTCGTGGTCATCGCGGCCGCCGCAGGTCTTTTGCTTACCCTGGTTGTCAATTTGGGCGCCGCATTGTTCCTTGCCTATCGTGGCGTTTCACCGGATCTCCCCACTGAATTCGACCAGCGGTTCCTGGTGCTCGAGACCTGGGGATTCCTCGTCCCCTTCGTCTGGGGATTCAGCGCCAAGTGGCTCCCGGTCTTCCTGGGCTTGCGCCCGGTACGCGGCCGCGTTCTCCCTCTGGCAGTCGCAGTGAACTCCGCGGGTGTGATTACCGCAATGATGGGCTGGATGAGATCCACTGTGCTCTTGTTATTGGGAGGGATCCTCGTCGCAGTCTGGGCCCTCCGTTTCTTTGAACGAACACAGCAGCCGCCGAAGGTGAAGGGAGTGCACGTGAGCTTTCCGGTATTTGTGCGCCTGGCGTACGTCTGGGCAACCGTCGCGGCCGCTCTGGGAATCTGGGCCAATTCTGTCGAGAGCTCTCATGGCATCTGGGGTGCATCGCGCCACGCACTGACCGTGGGCTTCCTGGCCACGATGGTGTTCAGCGTGGGCCAGAGGATCCTGCCGGCATTTTCCGGAATGCGCCTGCTGTTCAGCACCAGACTGATGTTTCTCTCGCTCCTACTGCTGGGGACAGGATGCCTGCTTCGCGTCAGCTCCGAGATTCTCGCCTATCAAGGATTTGCGGGATGGGCCTGGTCTTGGTTGCCAGTGTCGGCCATCACAGAAATGACGGCGGTCACGATTTTCGCTATCAATCTGTTGCTCACATTTGCGCGGCGTCCTGCGTCACAGGAGATCTAGTGGAATGCTACACCTTAAGGAGTACAGTGATTTTTCCTGCACGGTACTCTAGCGCAAGAACCGAAACACCCTGCGCGGACATCACAAGCAGGCAACGGAGGTAGGAAACATGGCTCTACAGAAAAGCGTCAGTAAATCCCGTAAGAGCATTAAGAGCATGCAGCGGCTGCCTCATCTAGCGAGTTCGCTGCTGCAAGTCAGCCTCCCGGAAGAGGTCAAGCAACTGCGCCAGCAGGAATCATGGCTGCGGGGCACGGGCCGCAGTTCCAAGACGCTCGTGAAATACCCTGACTTGCGCGTTGTCCTCATTTCAATGAAGGCGAACACCGTCATGAAGGAGCACAAGACCGAAGCGAGAATCACGATTCTTACGGTGGCGGGCCACATACGCCTTCACTTGGCCGATGCGACCGTAGAACTGCCCGTCGGTAGCTTGCTAGCGCTTGACGGCGCGGTGGCTCACGATGTGGAAGCACTGAAACAGAGTGTCTTCTTACTAACAATCGCGTGGCACAAGAAAAGACAGGAAAGCTAACGGGACCGTCTGGTTCCTGAGCGGTTGCCGTCCTCTGGGAGGGGAAAATGAGTAGACAACACATTGTATCGCTGCAGCGTTCCACCCTTATAGCAACGATGGTTCTGTTCATTGTAAGCAGCACGGCGTCAGCACACTGCGACGGAATGGACGGCCCAGTGGTTAAGGCTGCTCGCAGAGCACTCGAGACCCATGATGCGAGTCTGGTCCTCATATGGGTCCAGAAAAAGGATGAAGCCGAAGTCAGGCAAGTTTTCCAGGCGACATTGGCGGTAAGGAATCTGAGCCCCGACGCGATGGAGCTTGCAGATCAATACTTCTTTGAGACGCTGGTACGTCTTCATCGTGCGGGGGAAGGAGCGCCCTATACCGGACTCAAACCCGCAGGGCGCGATCTTGGGCCGGCAATTCCCGCTGCAGACCGAGCGCTTGAGGAAGGTTCCATGGGATCGCTGAAGGCACTGTTGACCGACGCGATGCAAAGGGGCCTGCGAGAACACTATGAAAAGGCGCTGACGAAGAAGAACTTTCGCGCCGATGATCTCGCCGCAGGACGCGAGTATGTTGAAGCCTACGTCGAGTTTGTTCATTACGTCGAGCGGATCCACGAAGCGTCCACAATGCCAGTCCAGGGTCATTTCCACGAATCCGGAGCGTCTTCGGAAGAGGAACTGCACGCGGAACATCAACCTCAAAATGCCATCGAAGCAGAAGCGGAGCACAGATGAGCTCTCCGAAGCCAAAGACGGGTTCTGAGGTTCCAGTTTCAGAGGCGATCAATCTATTGAACTTGATCAGCTACCAAGAGGGGTCGATCGTCAGTCGAACGATAGTCAGCCGAGAGACGGGAAACGTTACGCTCTTCGCCTTCGACGAAACGCAAGGCCTCAGTGAACATACTGCACCTTTTGATGCCTTAGTGCAGGTGTTGGAAGGCGAGGTGGAAGTCACGGTTGATAGCAAGCC
Organism: Acidobacteriaceae bacterium; assembly: GCA_003131315.1. Lineage (GTDB taxonomy): Bacteria > Acidobacteriota > Terriglobia > Terriglobales > Acidobacteriaceae > Acidiflorens. Next base: position 71,588 of record PKUV01000120.1, on the reverse strand, counting down.
ATTACGCGCCAAACCTGGGGATGTCGTCCTAATGCCGGCCCATCATCCGCACGCCCTGAAAGCCATCACCAAGTTCAAAATGCTACTGACCATGATTCGTTCATGACACAAGAAGTAGACTGAGCAGCAAGAACGTGGGACGTGTTCGCTTGCAGTGAATTTATTCGCTATCTTTATGCAGCCTCAGCGTTCCGCGCACGTGTAAGATATCGCAAAACGAATTAGATCAACGGACAATTCAATAGAGGCTTGTTAGGAAAGGTACTCGTTCATGTCTTATAGAAAGCTGTGGATTGCTTTAGGTTTTGTAATGACGATTTCCTTCGCCGTTCTGGGCGGAGTGGGAATTAAAGTCCTGAAGAGCGCCCCACCGATCCCCTCGCAAGTGGTCACCACCGAGGGCCGCGTATTGTTCAACGGCAGCACCATCCAGGACGGCCAGGGAGCCTGGCAGTCGATCGGCGGCCAGGAGGTGGGCACGGTTTGGGGCCACGGCGCTTACATTGCCCCCGACTGGAGCGCCGACTGGCTGCACCGCGAGTGTGTATTCATTCTCGACCGCTGGGCCAAAGAATCTGGCGCTGCCAATTACGCGGCCTTGGGTATCGAGCAGCAGGCCGCACTGCAAGCCCGCCTCAAGCAAACCATGCGGCACAATACTTATGATCCAGTTACTGACCGAATTACGCTGGATCCAATCCGCGCCGAAGCATTCGACGAACTCTATCGTTATTACTCGGACATATTCAGCCGCGGGCGCGATGATTATGCCATACAGCGCAACGCCCTTAGCGATCCCGTCAAGCTTCGCCAAATGAGTGCGTTCTTCTGGTGGACTTCATGGGCCGCCTCGACGAACCGCCCGGGCACCGACGTGACCTACACGCAAAACTGGCCGCACGAACCGCTCATCGGAAATCAACCGACGGGCGGTGCCATCGTGTGGAGCGTTGTCAGCTTTGTGTTGTTGCTGGCGGGCGTGGGGGGCATGGTCTGGTACTTTGCTTCGCAGCCCCGGACGGTGGCGGAGGAATTCCTCCCCGGAAACGATCCATTGCTCGGGTTGAGGCCGACTCCTTCGCAACGGGCCACGGTGAAATTTTTCTTTGTCGTTGCCGCGTTGTGGGTGGTTCAAGTCGGCCTCGGCGCTCTCACCGCGCATTACGGCGTGGAGGGGTCCGGCTTTTACGGCATCCCATTGGATCGCTGGCTTCCCTACAGCGTGACGCGCACCTGGCACTTGCAGATTGCGCTCTTCTGGATCGCAACCTCCTGGCTCGCGACCGGGCTCTACGTGGCTCCCGCAGTGAGCGGAGTGGAACCGAAAGGCCAGAGGCTCGGCGTGAATGTTCTGTTTGGCGCGCTGCTCTTCGTGGTCGTTGGCTCCCTTGCTGGTGAGTGGATGAGCATTGAACACAAGCTCGGCAACCTCTGGTTTTGGTTCGGTACGCAGGGTTATGAGTACGTGGACCTGGGCCGGTTCTGGCAGATTCTGCTGTTTGGCGGACTTACTTTTTGGCTCTGGCTCATGTGGCGTGCTCTGAAACCGGCGCTCATGAAAAAAGACGAGAACTACTCGCTGCTGCTGATGTTCCTGCTTTCGAGCGTCGCGATTCCTCTCTTCTATGCGGCTGGCCTGATGTACGGACAGCGCAGCAACCTGGTGACAGCGGAGTACTGGCGCTGGTGGGTGGTGCATCTGTGGGTGGAAGGTTTCTTTGAAGTCTTTGCCACGGTTGTGATCGCATTCCTACTTACCCGCCTGAAACTGCTCTCGGTAACCACTGCGACGCGCGCCGTCATGTTCTCCACGGCCGTGTTTCTCTCCGGGGGAATCATTGGCACCTTCCATCATCTTTACTTCGCGGGCACGCCGAACATCGTACTCGGTCTCGGCGCTGTCTTCAGCGCTTTGGAAGTTGTTCCCCTGGTACTGATCGGTTTCGAGGCCTGGGAAAACATTCGCCTGGCACGCTCGCGGCAACAGCACATGTGGGTCGCCGCTTACAAGTGGCCGATCTATTTCTTCGTTGCGGTTGCGTTCTGGAATTTCGTGGGCGCTGGATTGTTCGGTTTCTTCATCAATCCACCGATCGCGCTCTATTACATGCAAGGCTTGAACACCACCCCGGTGCACGCCCACACGGCGCTGTTCGGCGTCTATGGCATGTTGGGCCTGGGCTTGATGCTCTTTTGCCTGCGCGCTCTTCGTCCGGGAAGGGCGTGGAAAAATGGTCCGTTGTGGTTTTCTTTCTGGTCCCTCAACATCGGACTCGCTCTCATGGTCTTGCTGAGTGTGCTCCCCATCGGACTGATGCAGGCCTGGGCCTCGGTTGAATATGGAACGTGGTACGCTCGCTCCTCGGAATTCCTCCACTCCGGCGGCATGAACCAACTGCGCTGGATGCGCATGATCGGCGATACCGTCTTTGGGGCGGGCGCCGTAGTCCTCGGCTGGTTTGTTCTCGGCCTGCTTACCGGGCATTCCTACGACAAGAGCGGATACGTGGCCGAAGGGGAGTGGGAAGTGCGGCCGCAGGAGGAGCCCGTCAGTCATCGCTAGAAAAACTGCACATTCTTGTTGACCTGGCTAGCGCAACCCGGCGTCGGGGTCGCATTGGTTCGGGTCCAGCGGTTGAATTGTTGCTTCTCCATATCCGAAGCCTTTGGGCTGCCATTGCACGTGTACCCAACCCAAGGGGGTGATTATTCCCCCTTGAGAGAAGCAGTGAACTGAAAGCAAACGGCGCTTGCATGAACGGTCCTTTGACAATACTGGAGCATGTAGAGTGGGAGGGCCCGGGGCTGATTGCTTCCGAAGCTCGGAGGCGAGGTGTCCATACAGACATCCGACGCCTGGACCTCGGAGCTGGCTTACCGCGGCCCGATGAGGTTGGGGGCCTGGTCGTGATGGGTGGTCCCATGGGTGCTTATGAAACAGACAAGCATCCCTTTTTGGCCGGAGAATGTGACCTCATCGCAGAACTTGTTCGGCAGGATCGTCCTGTGCTTGGCGTGTGTCTGGGCGCTCAACTGCTCGCGCGAGCGCTCGGCGCGAGAGTCTTTCGAGGGCATGGGCCGGAGATCGGGTTTGGATTCATCGAACTGACTACTGCGGGGAAGCAAGACCCGTTGTTCCGATCGAGCGGACCGTCCGTTCCCGTATTCCATTGGCACGGAGATACCTTCGATTTGCCGGAGGGGTCGACATTACTGGCTTCCAATACGGAATACCCCCACCAGGCGTTTCGCTTTGGAAGGTGTGCCTATGGTTTGCAATTTCACATTGAGCCGGACTCGGATACCTGGTCGGCGTGGCGTGCGCATTTGCCGCCTGACTTAACTGAGCGAGCAGAGCAGAGGCGCTCCGTGGTCGAACAGGTTGGCCGATGCATTCTTGCTGAATTCCTCGATGTCGCCCTGGGGAGCGGCCTCGGAATCGAAAGAAGACGCGAGGCATAAGGGTGCCCGTGGCCTCCAGGCAAACTTACTTTCATCGCTCTGAGACTTTTGTCACAGCGCTATTCCACCTGGCCGGTAAACTGAGACTATGCCAGTCCAGATTGGAGCCAAGACTCACAACTTCACTGACCCCACCGGCCTGCTCTCGGACTGCCACCGGCGGGTTGAGATGTTCCTCGGCACACTCGATGCGGTTGCGAATGTGATAGACCGTCCTGCCACGGAGGAGACCCGCCGAGCGCTGGAGTCTGCCTTGCGCTACTTCGCGCAAGCCGCACCAAAGCACACGGCTGACGAGGAGGAGTCGCTATTTCCACGGTTGCGTCAGATTCACCATCCTGAAATCGAGTCTGCATTCTCGAAGCTGGACCAACTGGAGGACGAGCATCGCTGGGCAGCCCCGTTGCACGCCGAAGTTGACCGTCTGGGGGCGCAGTATCTTTTGACCGGCTGTCTATCCAGTCCTGACGTCGGCGACTTTCGACATGTCGTTGCCAGTCTCGCATCAATGTACAAACAGCACATCGGTGTCGAGGACAGCCTGGTGTTTCCTTGGGCAGCCCGAATGTTGTCCGGGGCTGAGAAATTGATCATCGCGGAGGAAATGGAGGCTCGGAGAAAAATCAGAGTCGTGACCGAGATATCCGCAGGTCGTAAGTAGAACCAAAGAGTTACTCCCGCCAACTGCGAAGAGTTATATTCCCCGCTCGCTGAACTGCTAGGAACCGAAATCTATTACAGAACTCAGACAATGAAAGTCCCGCGTCTCTGAAATAATGCCCTTTCGCTCCGCGTGTTTCATCATGGGCAATCCTGCAACGGGCAATCTTCCGACGATCATTCAGGGTGGAATGGGCGCAGCCGTTTCCAATTGGCGGCTGGCGAGGGCGGTATCCCGACTTGGCCAGCTTGGCGTGGTCTCTGGAACGGCGTTGGATTCGATTCTTGTCAGGCGCTTACAAGATGGCGATCTCGGTGGCCACATGCGCCGCGGTCTTGATCAGTTTCCGATTCCGGAAATCGCCGACCGCATTTGGAGCACGTATTACATCCCAGGCGGGAAGGCGGAAAGAGCCCCCTACAAGTCCTTGCCGACTCACTTGAAGGATACTCCCTTCGAACTGAAGGAACTTTGCGTCGTGGCCAATTTCGTTGAAGTGATTCTGGCGCGCGAAGGCCACGACAATCCAGTCGGAATCAACTACCTGGAAAAAGTCCAACTCCCACATTTGCCTTCGATCTACGGCGCGATGCTCGCTGGCGTGGGATGCATTCTGATGGGGGCTGGAGTGCCGCTTAAGATTCCGGGAGTGCTCGATCACTTCGCAAATCACGAGCCTGCAACCTATCTCCTCCAGGTCACTGGGGCGCACGACGATGACGATAGAACTATGGTATTCACGCCGAGGGAAGTCGTGGCACGTGATCTTCCGCCACTCACGCGGCCGAAGTTCATCGCGATCATTGCCTCCAATACCTTGGCGACAACCATGCTGAAGAGGGCCGACGGCAAGGTCGACGGATTCGTGATTGAGGGATACACGGCCGGCGGCCACAACGCGCCGCCCCGCGGCAAGTTGCAGCTTGACGAAAGAGGAGAGGCAATTTACGGAGAGCGCGACGCTGTCGATCTGGAGAAAATTATGGCTCTTGGCGTTCCGTTCTGGCTTGCCGGAGGATATGGTTCGCCCGAGAAGCTTGCGGAAGCGCTAAACGCGGGAGCGACAGGCGTGCAGGTCGGTACGGCATTTGCATTCTGCGACGAGTCAGGCCTAAAGAACGACTACAAGCGGGCACTCTTGGAAAAGGTCCGTTCGGGCACGGCACGAGTATTCACCGACTCAGTGGCTTCACCGACAAGTTTCCCATTCAAAGTTGCACAATTGGAAGGGTCGCTTTCCGAGGACCAAGTCTATTCCGCTCGCCCCCGCATCTGTGACCTGGGTTATTTGCGCGAAGCATACAGAACGCCGTCGGGAGCGATCGACTACCGCTGCTCCGCAGAACCCGTGACCACGTATTTGTCAAAGGGCGGACGGCTCGAAGACACATCGGGGAAGAAATGCCTCTGCAACGCTCTCCTGGCGAACATCGGACACCCGCAGGTACGAAACGGAAAATACACCGAGCAGGCTCTGATTACCTCGGGAAATGACTTGGTGGGTGTCGATCGGTTCCTGCGGCCTGGTGCCTCAACTTACAGCGCGGCGGATGTGATTGCGAAACTGATAACCGGCGTCGGCTCTCGCGTCAGGTCAAGCGGAGATGCGAGCCATCCGCGTCCAGCTTGTGCTCGTGACCTAAGTCATTGCTGATGCGGACGCCGACTCCCTAGAATCTGCTGTGAATTCCCCCATGGGGTACCAACTGGGGAGGACAGGAGAGGTGTGCGTGGTGGTCGGCAAATGGATGCCCATCATTCTTGCGGATCAATGCACAGGATGTGGTTTGTGTGAGGACGCTTGCGGTCCCAAGTCTTTAGCAATGGTGGACGGGCTTGCGGTGCTTGTGCTCCCAGATACATGCGGAAGTGAGGAGCATTGCATCTCGGCTTGCCGCGACGAAGCCATCCAAATGGCTTGGCTGCCCTTCTCCGGAGACAGAGCCATCGGTCGATGGAGCGATGAAACGGAGCGAGAAGCAGTGACAAAGAATCCTGACGGCAGCGATTCCTTGGGAGATTAGGCATCAACTATTTTTCGATGAACGGCTGTGTCGCCCGTGAATTCCGCGATTTTGTCAGAGCGCTAACGCCGCGACTTATCTGCCATCCAAGTGAAGGCACGGGTGGCCGCGGGCAAGCCCAGGGTACTCACGGCCAGCACGGCAACATGGTTAATTTCTGCTGTCGTGACGCCCGACTTCCGCGCATTTCGGACCGCGGAATGCGTCGCGCCTTCCAGGCCCGCGCCAATCGAGAGAGCGACCTTTACCAAACGCCTGGTCTTTTCGTCCAGCGGACCTGCATCGTGGCACTGGTCACCTAGTTGATTGAAGGCTTTCCATACATCAGGATAGCGCTTCCTGAAGTCCTGCACAGGTTTTGGCAATGATCCTCGCGGCATTTGCGTGATCCCCTCTCATGGTTCTTGACCCTATCTCTAGATTAGCGCATTTCCACCTCTCTTCACGGTTCGCGAATCGCCGAGAATGCGGTGAATGGAGTCGGTCGGGGTGTATATCGTGTCGCGACGCGATCACACGCAAGTGTGATCCTAATCACGCAGATATAGGACAACAATCACAGACGCGATTAGTCGGAGGAGATTAAAAAGACTTGTACATCCAGAGATCAACAATGCTCTCCACTACTTCGGAATATGCTCTCAGGGCTCTGGCGCATCTGGCAGGTCAGCCTCAAGGGGCGGCCCTTCTGGGCAGAGATCTCGCCAAGGCGGCGGACATCCCCGCAAACTACCTCTCCAAGATCCTGCTCACGCTGCGCAATGCCAAGCTAGTGGATACGACTCGAGGTTCAGGCGGTGGGTATCGTCTGCATAGGCCAGCGGGAGAGATCTTCTTGATCGACGTGGTCGAATTGTTTGACGGTATATCTCGAAATAAGCCGGCCTGTTTTCTCCAACACCAGAAGCCGTGTTCGAGTACGTCCTCCTGCAACGCCCATATTTTGTGGGCCGACGTCCAAGCAAGATACCTGGGTTTCTTGGTTTCCACTCCGCTCTCAACCCTGGCTCCGCAAATGCCACCCCCCGGCGGTATTTCTCCGTATGCCGCGGATCTTCCAGTTGCAGGAGGTCAGGGATGAAATCGAGCTACGGACTGCGCAATCGGGGCACGGCAGAGACGAAGCCTTTTCTGTGCTCACGCGTTCCTCTTGTCATTGCCGCGCTGGCGGTCCTTCTGTTCTGTGCAAATGCGAACTCTTGGGGGCAGGACGCCGCAGCATTCTTCAAGCAGAACTGTACGAGTTGTCACACCATTGGTGGCGGGCGGCTCACCGGGCCAGATCTCAAGGACGTTACGACTCGCAAGGATCGTGCGTGGTTTGTCCAGTTCCTGCAGAGCCCGAAAGCAATAATCGATAGCGGTGATCCCTACGCCGCGAAGCTGCAGCAGGAAGCACGCGGCGTCGTGATGCCGAACATTGCGAACCTGAGCCCACAGCAGGCGCAGGCGCTGCTCGACATGATTGCTGCCGAATCCAAGCTGCCGCGCTCGCAGTTCGCTGGAATGCAGATCAGCGACCGCCCGCTGACGGCGCAGGACGTGGCGAAAGGGAAGCTGGTTTTTCTGGGTGAGCAGCGGTTGAGCGGTGGCGGCCCGGCGTGCATGTCCTGTCACACGATGAAAGGACTGACGTTGCTCGGCGGCGGACGGCTCGGTCCCGATCTCACACGGGTTTATGAGCGGCTGCTGGGGCGCAAGGGATTGGCGGCGTGGTTGTCGTCGCCGGCAAGTCCCACGATGTCACCGGTATTCAAAGACCACGCGATCCAGCCCGATGAGATCCTCTCGCTCGTGGCCCTATTTGAAGACTCCGCGAAAAAAGGCGGGCAGGATGACACTACTTCGTTGCTGAATTTCTTCCTGCTCGGAGTGGGCGGCATGGTGCTGGGCCTGATTTCGCTGGACGCGCTTTGGAAAACGCGGCTTCGGGGAGTGCGCCGGAGCATGGTCCACAAAGACGACCGAGGTGAAGGATGAAAACCCGAGACGCGATCTCGTGGATCCGGGACGAAGTCGATCCCAAGCTGCGCAATTGGGAGGAGTTCTACCGCAACCGCTGGCAGCACGACAAGATCGTGCGCTCGACGCATGGCGTGAACTGCACGGGCGGCTGCACCTGGCAGATCCACGTCAAGGACGGCATCGTCACCTGGGAAATGCAGGGACTGGATTATCCTCTGCTCGAAAGCGGCCTTCCTCCCTATGAGCCGCGTGGCTGTCAGCGCGGTATTTCCTACTCCTGGTACCTCTACAGCCCGCTGAGGGTGAAGTACCCATATGTGCGGGGCGCGTTGCTCGATCTGTGGAAGCAGGCCCGGGCTCGGCACGAGGATCCGGTCGAGGCGTGGAAGTCACTGGTGGAGAATCCCGAGTCGCGGCAGCGCTGGCAGAAGGCCCGGGGCAAAGGCGGTCTGCGCCGCGCCGACTGGGACACCATGCTGGAGTTGATCGCGGCCGCCAACATCTACACCATCAAGAAGCATGGGCCGGATCGCATTGCAGGGTTTTCACCCATTCCTGCGATGTCGATGATCAGTTACGCCAGTGGCGCCCGGATGCTGCAATTGATGGGCGGAGTGTCCCTTTCTTTCTACGACTGGTATTCCGATCTGCCTTCGGCCTCACCTGAGACCTGGGGCGAGCAAACGGATGTGCAGGAATCGGCCGACTGGTACAATGCAAAACTGCTGGCGGTGGTGGGCTCCAATCTGAACATGACCCGCACGCCCGATTGCCACTTCGCCGCAGAAGCTCGTCACAACGGCTCGAAGATGTGGGTCTTCTCGCCGGACTTCTCTCAGGTCTCGAAGTACGCCGACGAGTGGGTGGCGATCAATGCGGGACAGGACGGGGCCTGGTGGATGGCGGTGAACCACGTCCTGCTCAAGGAATTCCATCATGAAAAGAAAATCCCATATTTTCTGAACTATGCGAAACAGTACACCGATTCGCCCTACCTGGTGGAACTCACAGAACACGACGGGAAGTGGCAGGCGGGGAAGTTGCTTCGGGCCAACCGGTTGGATGGCTACAAAGACATAGAGAACGGCGACTGGAAATTCCTCATGTGGGATGCGGCTGCGAACCGGCCGAAGATGCCGATGGGCAGCTCTGGCTTCCGTTGGGGAAAAGAGAAAGGCAAGTGGAACCTGCTGCTGAAAGACGGCGTCGATGGCTCGGCCATCGACCCCATCCTGACTTTTCTGGAGCAGAGCGATGGGGTAGTTCCCGTGGCGCTGAATGACTTCGGCGACGGGCGCACGCTCACCCGCTCTGTACCGGTACGACGTGTCAAGAGTGCGAGCGGAGAGACAGTAACCGTCACCACGGTTTACGACCTGCTGATGGCGCAGTACGGAGTGTCGCGCGGGCTGGAGGGCGAGTATCCCGCAAACTACGACGACGAGAGCCAGCCCTACACGCCTGCCTGGACCGAAAAATACACGGGCATCAGCCGGCAAGTATTGCTGCGTTTCGCTCGCGAATGGGCGAGCACGGCGGAACTCACCAACGGCAAGTGCACGGTGATCATCGGCGCCGGCATCAATCACTGGTACCACGCCAACCTGATGTATCGCTCCGCGATCCACGCCTTGATGTTCTGCGGCTGCATCGGCGTGAACGGCGGGGGATTGGCGCACTACGTCGGACAGGAAAAACTGGCGCCGGGAGAACCGTGGTCGGCGATTGCGTTTGGCCGCGACTGGTTCCCCGCGGCCCGGCTGCAGAATGCGCCTAGCTGGCACTATGTGCATACAGACCAATGGCGCTACGAGCGCGACTTTACCGACTACCACACGGTTCCTCCTGCCAACGGCAACGGGTCGTCCTCCGCGAACCTTGCTCATGGACACACCATGGACCTGCAGGTGCGAGCGGTGCGCTCGGGATGGCTGCCGTTCTATCCGCAATTTCAGAAGAGCCCGTTGGAGGTGGTGAAAGAAGCGGAAGCCTCCGGAGCCAAGAGCGACGAAGCGGTTGTGAACTATGCAGTGGAGCAACTGAAAGACCGCAAGCTGAAGTTCTCAGTGGAAGATCCGGACGCGCCGGAGAACTGGCCGCGGATATGGTACATCTGGCGCGGCAATGCGCTTATGGCCAGCGCCAAGGGGCACGAGTATTTTCTCAAGCACTACCTGGGCACACACAACAACGCGATCTCCGATGACAACTTGGCGGAAGGCAGTGCGCGCGAGGTGGAATGGCACAAGAACGCACCCCAGGGAAAGATGGACCTGGTGGTGGACCTCAACTTCCGCATGGACACGTCCGCGCTCTACTCGGACATCATTTTGCCCGCCGCTACCTGGTACGAGAAGGCCGACCTGAACACCACCGACATGCACAGCTTCATCCATCCGTTGTCGGCGGCCGTGCCGCCGGCCTGGGAGTCCAAGAGCGACTGGCAAATCTTCCGCGCGATCGCGAAGAAGTTCTCGGAACTGGCGGAGAAGCATTTCCCCGAGCCGGTGAAAGATCTGGTGGCCTCGCCCTTGGCGCACGATTCGGCGGCGGAGATCGCGCAGCCCGACATCAAGGACTGGCTGAGCGGAGAAGTGGAAGCCATTCCGGGCAAAACCATGCCGGGATTGAAGGTGGTTACGCGCGATTACAAGAACCTCTATAAGCAGTACATCTCTTTCGGTCCACTGGCGCGGTCGGGCGGACTGGGAGCGCACGGCACGCACTACGGGATTGAGGACGAATACGACGCGGCCCTCAAGACGTGTCCGACGGTTGCGTGGGACGGCAAGAAGTATCCATCGCTGCTCGAAGACGAGCAGGCCTGCAACATCGTTCTGCGCTTCGCCAGCGTAACCAACGGCGAACTCGCGTATCGCTCCTACAAGGAGATGGAAGAAAAAGCGGGCGTGCCCCTGGTGCACCTGGCGGAGAAGAACCGCGGGGTACGACTGAGCTACAAGGACTTGCAGGCACATCCGCATCGCTTGCTCAACAGCCCCATGTGGTCTGGGCTGACCGAGAACGGACGCGCTTACTCACCCTTCACCTACAACGTGGAGTGCCTGATGCCGTGGCGCACGCTAACCGGGCGGCAGCATTTCTATCTCGACCATCCGCTTTACATCCAGTTCGGCGAACACCTGCCGACGTACAAGCCCAAGCCGTTACCCACACAGTATGCCGACCTGAAGTTCAGCAAGGAAGTTGGGAAGACCAAGATGCTTAACTACCTGACGCCGCACGGGAAGTGGCATATCCATTCGACTTACGGCGACAACCAGCGCATGACCACGCTGTCGCGCGGGGTCGAGCCGTTCTGGATTAACGACAAGGACGCAGCCGAAATCGACATCGTGGACAACGACTGGGTCGAAGTGCACAACGACAACGGAGTCGTGGTCACGCGTGCCGCCGTCAGTGCCCGTATTCCGCGGGGCATTTGCATTCAGTATCACTCGCCGGAGCGCACTTACTCGGTGCCGACTTCACCATTGCGCGGCAACCGGCGTGCTGGCGGCCACAACAGCCTCACACGCACGCGGCTAAAGCCGAACCTGATGGCAGGCGGCTATGGACAATTCACTTTTCACTTTAATTACTGGGGCCCGACCGGATGTAACCGCGATACGCACGTGCTGGTGCGCAAGCTGCCGGAATTGAAGTGGTAACTGTGCGCTTCGACGAAGCAACTGAGAACCGACAACCGGGAATTGAGAACTGACCATGAATGTACGCTCGCAAGTTTCGATGGTGTTTCACCTCGACAAGTGCATTGGTTGCCACACCTGCTCGATCGCCTGCAAGAACATCTGGACCGATCGCAAAGGCACGGAATACATGTGGTGGAACAACGTGGAAACCAAGCCCGGCACGGGTTTCCCCACGCGTTGGGAAGACCAGGAGCGGTACAAAGGCGGCTGGGAAAAGAAGAATGGCGATCTTGAGCTCAAGTCCCAGAACAAGAGTAGCGCCCTGTTCAACATTTTCCACAATCCCAACCAGCCCACCCTGGACGATTACTACGAGCCGTGGACCTACGATTACCAGAACCTGTTCAATGCTCCCGAAGGTGCGGACCAGCCCACGGCCAAGCCGATCTCCATGATCACGGGCGAGTACATCAATGTGGAAGCCGGACCGAACTGGGATGACGACCTGGGCGGGTCGCCGGTGTACGCGCAGAACGATCCGAACCTGGAGAGCCTGACACCCGAGCAGCGCGAGCAACTCTTCGCTACCGAGCGCCTGGTGTTCTTCTACTTTCCGCGCATCTGCAATCACTGTCTAAATCCGGCGTGCGTGGCGGCGTGTCCGTCGGGCGCGCTCTACAAACGCGGGGAAGACGGCATCGTGCTGATCGACCAGAAGCGCTGCCGGGGTTGGCGTGCCTGCGTGGCCGCGTGCCCGTATAAGAAGACCTATTTCAACTGGTCCACCGGAAAATCGGAGAAGTGCATCCTGTGCTATCCGCGCCTGGAAACCGGGCAAGCGCCGGCATGTTTCCACTCTTGCGTCGGACGAATTCGCTACCTCGGCGTGTTGCTCTACGACGCGGCACGAATCGAGGAAGTTGCCAAGCTGCCGGACGATCAGCTGATTGAAGGACAGCGCTCACTCATTCTCGATCCTTTCGATCCTGAAGTGATCGCGGGGGCTCGGGCCAATGGAATACACGACTCGGTCGTCGAATCGGCGCAGAAGTCTCCCGTCTACCAGTTTGTGAAGGTCTGGAAGCTGGCGTTGCCGCCCCACCTCGAATACCGAACCTTCCCGATGCTGTTCTATGTGCCGCCGATGTCGCCGGTCATGGCAAGCAAAGAGGGCGGTGTGATCGACCATGTGTCGGGTGACCTATTCCACGATATCGAGCAGTCGCGCGTTCCCGTGGCCTATCTGGCCAAGCTGCTGGGTGCGGGCCAGGAAAACAAAGTGCGCTACGCCCTGCGCAAACAAAAAGCGGTGCGCTGGTACCGGCGCGCGTTGACCGTAGGCGACGTGACGATGGAAGTCTCCAGCCGCATGCTGGCTGAGGCGGACTGCTCGTCCGAAGAGGCTGAGGCGATCTACCGGCTCACTTCGCTCTGCACCTTTGAAGACCGCTTCGTGATTCCGCCGATGCACCGCGAAGAAGCGATCCAGATGATGGAAGATCCGCTGGAGCACAAGGCCAGTGCGGGCTTCGGTTTTGTCAGCGGGCCACAGAGGGGAATGTGATGCCGGATGCCGCCATCTACAACGCGCTGGTTGCTTTGTTGACCTATCCCGAGGCGGACTATCCGCAGCGGATTGAAGCGAGCGTGCAGGTTGCTCCGCAAGAGTGCCGCGGGCAACTGGAGGCGTTTGCGGCCCAGATGCGGGGCCTGAGAACCGACCAACTCCAGGAGCTGTTCACCCAGACGTTGGATCTCAATCCGGTGTGCTCCCTGGAATTGGGATGGCATCTGTTCGGCGAGAACTACGAACGCGGGCTGCTGATGGTCCGGATGAGAGAGGAGTTGCGGCGGCATGGGCTGGAGGAATCCACCGAACTTCCCGACCACCTTACCCACGTCTTGCGATTAGTGGAGCGGATGGAGCACGAAGCGGCCGCCGACTTCGTTGCGGCTTGTGTGCTGCCGGCGCTGGAGAAGATGCTCCAGGCCATGCGCGGCAAGGAGAATCCGTTTGAAAACCTACTGCTGGCGGTCCGGAGTTTGTTACACAGCCAGTTTCCGGAGATACCGCTGGCCTCTCCGGAGACTGAACCGTTACTCAAAGTGTTGGCTTGAAGGACCAAAGCGATGACGAATCCAACCATGAACTTGCTGCTCTTCGCGATGCTGCCTTACGTGGCCCTGTTCACATTTTTCCTGGGCACGATCCTTCGCTATCGCAAGGCGCCGTTTACCTACTCCAGCTTGTCGTCGCAGTTTCTGGAAAACAACCAGCACTTCTGGGGATTGACCGCGCTCCACTACGGCATCATCGCAATCCTCTTGGGACACTTGCTGGGACTGCTGATCCCGCGCCAGATCCTGCTCTGGAACAGCCGACCGCTGAGGCTTTATGTGCTGGAGATCTTCAGCCTGGCCTTTGCCCTGATGGCGCTGGTGGGTTTCGTGGGCGTGATCGAGCGCCGCATCCGCTATCCGAAAGCTAGAACCGTGACCACCCCCGCCGATTGGATCATTGAGTCCATGCTCATACTCCAGGCGGCTGCCGGAATCTACGTGGCAATTTTCTATCCGTGGGGAACTTCCTGGTATTCGACGTCCGCGGCCCCCTATCTGCATTCCATTTTCTTGTTCCGGCCGGACATCAGCTATCTCGTGACGATGCCCTTCATCGTGAAGTTTCACGTGGTCAATGGCTGGCTGATTGTCGGATTCTTCCCCTTCACCCGTCTGGTGCACGCGCTGGTTGCGCCGGTGCCCTACCTGTGGCGCAAACCTCAGTTGGTGCGCTGGTATGGGATCGGGATTCTGCCGGTGTGGCCGCGCCGGCCGAGCGGGGCGAGGGACTGACGGGATGGCAAGGCCACAAGCAAAACCGTCGGGCATACTGCGGTACCTCGCCAGCCCATTCGTGACGCTGGTGCTTCTGACCGCGCTGGGGTTCAGCTTGCTGATCCTGGCGCCCAAGTTCAACGCGTACGCCTTGCCCGGCAATCAGCTGGGCTACGAGCCAACACAGCCGGTGGCTTTTTCCCATCGTCTGCACGCCGGCGAGTTGCAAGTGCAGTGCCTGTACTGCCACTCGGGAGCGGAGAAGAGCCGCCACGCCGGGATACCGGCCGCGAACGTCTGCATGAACTGTCATCGGTTCGTTGCCGCTCCGCTGGGAGCAATCCGAGCGGAAGACGAATTGGCGAAGAAAGAGAAGCGTGAACCCCGGCGAGTGGTTTCTCCGGAAATCCAGAAGATCTACGACGCGTTGGCGCTCAACGAAAAGATGCAACCCGACCCGGCCAAACCGACCGCCCCGATCGCTTGGATGAAGGTTCACAACCTGCCGGACTTCGTCTATTTCGACCATCGCCCACACGTCAATGCTGGAGTCGCGTGCCAGAAGTGCCACGGTCCGGTTGAGACCATGGAGCGCGTTCGCCAAGTTGAGGATTTGAGCATGGGATGGTGCGTGAATTGCCATCGCGGAGTGGATCGCGCTGGACTGGATGGCAATGGAAACTTCACCAGCGCGCCGGCTCCAGCGGCACAGGGACCGATGTCCGTGACGCATCGGGTGTATGCCTCCATCGACTGTTCCACCTGCCACTACTGAGGAGAGTTGTTTGAGCAAGCGAAGAACAAAGCGGTACTGGAAGAGCCTGCAAGAGCGGGATGCTGGCCCCGGCGTTCTGAAGACTCTTGCGGACGAGTTTCCGGAAGGCGGGCCGCGCCAGTTCCGCCGCCGCGATTTCCTGAAAGCGACCGGATTCACGCTGGGAGTGGCTTTTGCTACAGGTTGCAGCCGCGCTCCTGTGCAGCGGGCAATTCCTCTACTTTCGCAACCTGAGGAAATGGTTCCCGGACGCGCGCTTTTCTATGCCTCCACGTGCGGCGGTTGCAGTGCCGGTTGCGGCTTACTCGCCAAAGTGCGGGACGGTCGGCCCATCAAGCTGGAAGGCAATCCTCAGCACCCGGTCTCGCGCGGGGGATTGTGTGCTACAGGGCAGGCGAACATTCTCGGTCTCTACGACTCGCAGCGTCTGCAGCACCCTTTGAAGGAAGGAAAGAGATCCTCCTGGGCCGAAGTTGACCGGGAGATCCAGGCTGGGCTCGCGAGTATTCGTGGTGATCGCGGAGCGGTTCGTTTCTTGAGTGGAACCATCACTAGTCCAACTACGCGCGCCACGATCCAAGAATTTCTCAACGGTTTCCCCGATGCGCGGCACATCGTTTACGACCCGCTGTCAAGTTCCGCGCTGCTCGATGCCCATGAGCAAACGCACGGCGTTCGCATCCTGCCGCAGTTTCACTTCGATAAAGCCGAAGTCATTGTCAGCTTCGATGCAGATTTTCTGGGGACGTGGATCTCGCCTGTGGGATACACCGCGGACTATCGCGCCGGACGCGATCTGGAGGCAAAGCGCGGCTCCTATCACGTACAGTTCGAACCGCGCATGAGCGTGACCGGCAGCAAGGCCGACCGGCGATTTGCGGTTGCGCCGGGAGAGATGGGTCTTCTGCTCACGCACCTGGCGCAGAGAATTGCGCGTAAAACGGGAACGGCGGTTCCTTGTGACGAGCCAGAGACTGCTTCTTCTGTCGGTGCGGCATTCCTGGATGAACTGGCGGACCGCCTTTGGCACGCGCGCGGGCGAAGCTTGATCGTGTGCGGCAGCAACGATCTACAGCAGCAGCTTCAGAGCAACTACCTCAACCACCTGCTGGGGAACTACGGCTCAACGCTCGATGTCGAGAAGCCGTCCCTGCAGGTGCAAGGAAGCGACAAAGAACTGGGCGGACTTCTCGCTGAATTGCAGGATGGCAATGTAAAGGCTCTCTTTGTCTACGGAGCGAACCCGGCCTTCGATTTGCCGGGCGGTGACGGTCTGGCGGGGGCGCTGCGAAAGGTGCCCCTGCTGGTCAGCTTCGCGCAGCGCGTGGACGAAACCGCCGCCCTGGCGCGCTACGTTCTGCCCGAGCAACACTATCTGGAATCGTGGAATGATGCCGAGCCGGTGAGCGGGCTGGTCAGTGTGTCTCAGCCAACGATTCATCCGCTGGGGGACGCGCGATCGCTCGTGGAAACGATCGCAACCTGGAACGGAAAACCCAAGTCGGCCTATGACCTCCTGCGAGAACACTGGAAGGCAGACATCTTCCCTCGTCAGAAGAGAGAATCGAACTTCGATGCGTTCTGGGACCGCGCGGTGCACGATGGGTTTGCCGAGGTTGAACCACTTCCGATCAAGTCAAAAGAATTCAATGCGCAAGTAGCCCGGCCAATTCTGAAAGCTCCGCGGTCGGAGACAGGCGCTTTTGCCCTCGTGCTCTACCCCACCGTCGCAATGCTCGATGGCCGGAATGCATACAACCCATGGCTGCACGAACTTCCCGACCCAATCACCAAGGTGACGTGGGACAACTACGCGTGCATCGCGCCAGCCGCTGCCCAACGGCTCGGTGTCGAGGATGGAGACGTGGTTTGCCTGGGGAGCAGCGGTGGCCAGGTGTTCGAACTTCCGGCGTACATCCAACCCGGCCAGCAGGATCAGGTTGTGGCCGTCGCTCTGGGCTATGGCAGCAAGTTGAGTGCCCGCTTCGCGAAGGTCGGGCCGCAGTGGCTCGACGCCTTAGTCAGCGTCGGAGACAACGGTGTAGTCGGCGTGAACGCCGCTCCGCTTCTGAGATTGAGTGAAGGCGGTCTAAAATACGACGGCGTTCAGGTCAAGGTCAGCCGCACTGGTAAGCAGCGCGAGCTGGCATCTACGCAGACGCACAATACATTGACTGTTCCCAAGAAGCTCACGCCTCCGGGTAGTGGGCCCCGGCAGATCGTTCAGGAAACGACTCTGGCGAGTTTTCTGAAAGACCCGCATGCCGGTGTGGAAGACCACGAAGAAAAAGAGGATCTGTGGCCCACGGACCATCCCTACACTGGGCCGCGCTGGGGCATGGTGATTGATCAAAACGCCTGCACCGGTTGTTCCTCCTGCGTGATCGCCTGCCAGGTGGAGAACAACATTCCGGTCGTTGGCAGGGACGAAATTCGCCGCAACCGCGAGATGCACTGGATACGCATTGACCGCTACTACTCGGAAACAGAATCTGGCCAGATCGAAGTTGCCTACGAGCCCCTGATGTGCCAGCAGTGTGAAAACGCGCCTTGCGAAACGGTATGCCCGGTGCTGGCAACCGTGCACAGCGAAGACGGTCTGAACCAGCAGGTCTACAACCGCTGCATTGGGACCCGCTACTGCGCCAACAACTGTCCGTACAAGGCGAGGCGCTTCAACTGGTTCAACTACGCACACGACGACCAGCTGCAGAACCTCGTTTTGAATCCCGATGTCGCAGTGCGTTCGCGCGGCGTGATGGAGAAGTGCACGTTCTGCGTACAGAGGATCCAGGAAGCCAAGATCGAAGCCAAGCGGCGGGGCGAAAGAGTTTCAGACGGCGTCGTCGAGACCGCGTGCCAGCAATCCTGTCCGGCGCGGGCGATCTTCTTCGGCGACCTGAACGACGCAAACAGCCACGTCAGCAAAATGATGGCGAACCCGCGGCGCTACCGTGTTCTGGAGGAACTCAACGTGCGCCCTGCCGTGGGATATCTGACCATCGTGCGCAATCGCCCCCAAGAGGGAAAAGAGGAGAGCAAGGAAGAACATCATGGCTGAAGCCGCAATCGCGCTGCCACAGCCTCTCATCGAGGGCGACAAGTCGATCGCGCAGGTCACGCACGATGTGTGCGCGCCCATGGAGGCGCGCCCCACCGCGCTGTGGTGGGTGGCGTTACTGATCTCGTCCTCGTTCCTGTTGCTGGGAGCCGCCGCCATCGCCTACCAGATTTCGGTAGGTGTGGGAACGTGGGGACTGAACCGCACCGTGGGCTGGGCCTTCGACATTACCAACTTCGTCTTCTGGATCGGAATCGGCCACGCCGGCACGCTGATCTCAGCCATCCTCTTCTTGTTCCGGCAGCGCTGGCGTACGTCGGTCAACCGCGCCGCCGAAGCAATGACCATCTTTGCCGTCATGTGCGCCGGGATTTTTCCAGTCATCCACACCGGCCGGCCCTGGTTTGCCTACTGGATGTTCCCCTATCCCAACACGCGCGGCCCGCTCTGGGTGAACTTCCGCTCGCCGCTGGTGTGGGATTTCTTCGCCATCTCAACTTACTTCACGGTCTCGGCGATGTTTTGGTTCATCGGCATGCTGCCTGACTTGGCAACCATTCGCGACCGCGCCACCGCCAAGTGGAGGCGCAAACTTGCCGGCGTGCTCAGCCTGGGCTGGAACGGTTCCTACCGGGCATGGCAGCGTTATGAGGTTGTGTACCTGATGTTGGCGGGCCTCGGTACGCCGCTGGTGATCTCGGTACACACCATCGTGAGCTGGGATTTCGCCACGGCCGTGCTTCCGGGCTGGCATGCCACCATTTTCCCGCCATACTTCGTGGCGGGCGCAATCTTCTCCGGCATGGCGATGGTACTTACGTTGATGATCATCGCCCGCAAGCTGATGCACCTTGAAGATTACATCACCATCCGCCACATCGACCGCATGTGCAAGCTGGTGATCACCACCAGCGCCATCGTGGGATTGGCGTACGGAACTGAGTTCTTCACCGCACTCTACTCCGGGAGTTCCTACGAACAGTTCGTGTTCCTGAACCGCGCCCTGGGGCCGTTGTTCTGGGGCTACTGGACCATGGTCGGGTGCAACGTCTTCGTTCCCCAGTTGCTTTGGTTCCGCAGGGTGCGAACTAATGTTCCAGCGGTATTTACGATTTGTATTTTGGTCAACGTGGGGATGTGGTTCGAGCGTTTCATAATCATTGTCACCTCTTTATCTCGCGACTTCATCCCCGCGAATTGGTTTCACTATGCACCCACTCGGGTGGAAGTGGCCACGCTGCTGGGCAGCTTCGGGTTGTTCTTCACATTGTTCCTGTTGTTCTGCCGTTTCATTCCGGTGATTGCCGTGGCCGAGGTCAAGGGAGTCCTGAAATACGGCAAGCCCCGGCTGGAGTCCGCCCATGAGTAAACGACTGTTGGTCGGAGTTTTCGAGAGCGAGGACGACACCTTGGCGGCCATTCGCGCCTCGCGCCAGCGCAATTTCAAGATCGTGGACGTCTACACGCCTTATGCTGTCCACGGAGTCGAAGAAGCGATGGGGCTGGCACCGTCGCGTATCCCCTGGGTGGTTTTCGCATTGGGGGTCTTGGGGGGCGGCTTGAAAGTGTGGTTCGAGTTTTGGACCACCGCGGTGGACTGGCCTGTCAATGTGGGAGGCAAGCCGTTCAACTCCCTTCCTGCTTTTGTCCCGGTCACGTTCGAGGTGATGGTGCTCTTCGCGGCTGTAGGAGCGGTACTCTCCTTCTTTTTTGTTTGTCGGCTTTATCCCGCAAAACGGGCGGTGCTACCGGTAGCCGGAGTTACGGATAACCGGTTTGCGGTTGTCCTGGAACAGACCGACTCGACCTTCGAACCGGCCGAAGTTCAAAAGATGTTCGAGAAGCTCCATGCCGTGCACGTGGAAGAGCAGATCACCGGGGAGGTCGCGTAATGGGACGCGTGGTACTGAACGGGTTCCTGCTTCTGGCCGTGGTCGTGTCGGTTACAGCCAGTTGGATCTTTAGCTCAGATCCCACGAGGCCCAATTTCGAGTTTATTCCGCAAATGGTGCACTCCCCGCGCTACAACGCGTTTGCCCCCAACCCGAATTTTGCCAATGGAGGCACGTTGCAGCGCCCGGAGCCGGGAACGATCGCGCGCGGTTCCATGCCATTGCACTACGCGGCCACGCCACAAGACGCGCTGCGCGCGGGAGAAGATCTCAAGAGTTCGCTAGATCCGGGCAACGTGCGGGCCCGGGAACGTGGAGCCTTTGTCTTCTCTAACTTTTGTGCGGTTTGCCACGGAGCCGCTGGGGCAGGGAACGGACCAGTCGCGCAGCGGGGGTACCCACCGCCACCATCACTCCTCGTTGAGCATGCGCTGAAGATGAAGGACGGGCAGTTGTTTCACGTGCTCACCTACGGTCAGAACAATATGCCATCGTATGCCAGCCAGCTTTCCCGTGACGATCGCTGGAACGCGATCCTGTATGTGCGAACGATGCAGGCGACTGCCACGTCCGTGCCGCTACCCACTCCCACGGCGCCTTCCACTCCACAGTTGAAGACTACGCAATCTGACGTCGCGAAAATCTCAGGGGGGCAGCCATGAACGCGCGCGATTTCACCTTTGAGCCCAGCGCAAAGATTGTCGGGCGAATGCAGACGCTGGCGGGGATCGGCGCGGCGACCTTGGTCGCAGGTCTATTCTTAGCGCCCCATAGGATCTGGCTTAACCTCTTGCTCGTTAGCTACTACCTTCTGGGGTTGGCGCTGGCCGGGATGGCGTGGATCGCGATTCAGTATGTCAGCGGCGCTCATTGGAGCACGGCGCTGCGACGCGTGCCCGAAGCCATGTCTGGTGTGCTCCCGCTGGGAGCGCTGGGAATAATCTGTATTCTGATTCTCCATCCGTCGCTCTATCCGTGGACCGGCGGCCTGCACGTTCAGGGCGATGCCCCAGGGTTCAAGCTGATGTGGTTAAGCTTGCCCTTTTTCCGCATTCGTGCCGCGGTCTATCTGTTGGGCTGGCTCGGGTTCGCCTGGGCCATGTTAAGGATCTCCCGTCAGCAGGATTCGGACGGTGATCTCGGCCACACCCGCCGCGGCACCGCCTTGGCGGCACTATTTCTGGTGTTCTTCGGGATCACTTTCTGGCTGGCGAGTTTCGACTGGATCATGTCGTTGGAGCCGGAGTGGTGCAGCACGATTTTCGGGTTCTACAACTTTGCTGGCGCGTTTCTGAGCGGATTAGCTACGCTCGCATTGTTGCTGGTGTGGTTGCAACGGCATAGCCCCCTCAAGAGCGTCATCCGCGAGCAACACCTGCACGATGTCGGTAAGTTGATGTTCGCCTTCAGCACGTTCTGGGCCTACTTATGGTTCAGCCAGTACATGCTGATCTGGTACGCGAATCTGCCCGAAGAGACCGTCTACTATGTCCGCCGGCTGCACGGTTTCTGGCAGCCGCTGTTTGTGCTCAACCTGGTTTTGAACTGGGTCGTGCCTTTCTTCGCGCTGCTGCCGAGGATGAACAAGCAGAGGACCGGAATCCTGGTGAGGGTCAGTATCGTGCTGCTCGCCGGACGCTGGCTGGATCTCTACCTGATGATCATGCCGCCATTCTCGGGCGGAAAACCACAAATCGGAATCTGGGAGATCGGTCTTGTGGCGGGGCTGGTGGGTGTATTCGGCCTCGGTTTCCTTGCAGCACTGCGTCGCGCGCCGCTGGTTCCGGTACGAGATCCGTATCTGGCGGAGAGTTTGCATTATCACGCGTGATCTGTGCCCAGAGCGCACGCAGGAGATAACGAACGGTAACCGCAATCATGGGAGCAATGGAGCTAGATGCGGGGCGCTCGACGACGGCCGCGATAGAACGGCACGAAGGTGGCGTGCCTGGCGGGCTAGTCAAGAGTCTGCCGCGGGACATCATCCTCGATGCGGTCAAGAATCTCCATCCCGCCTACTTCGCCATGGTGATGGCAACCGGGATCGTGGCCATTGCCTCCCAACTGACCGGGTTGCGGTCGCTCGCCGTTGGCCTCTCGTGGCTGAACATTGGTGTCTTTGTTGTGCTGTGGGCGCTCACACTGGCACGAGTGATTATGTTTCCCCGAGATTTCTTCCATGACCTGATTGACCACAAACGCGGCCCAGGATTCTTTACCATTGTGGCTGGAACCAGCGTATTAGGGCGGCAACAGATCATCATCTCTGGTCACTTCACGGTGGCGACCGCCATGTGGTTTCTCGCCTTGCCGCTGTGGGCTGGGTTCACCTACGCAATCTTTACTGGCTTTACCGTCAAGGAAGACAAGCCATCGCTGGCGGAAGGCATTCACGGGGGATGGTTGATTGCTGTAGTAGCCACTCAGGCCGTGTCCAGCTTGGGTACGCTCCTTGCAGGCCGGTTCCCAGCGCACGAAACCGAGATGCTCTTCTTCTCGCTTTGCATGTGGCTGTGTGGAGGAATGCTGTACATCTGGGTCATTTCGCTGATCTTCTACCGCTACACGTTCTTCCGTTTTCTGCCGTCCGACCTGATGCCGCCCTATTGGATCAACATGGGGGCGATGGCGATTTCGACGCTCGCCGGGGCCAACCTGATCCTCAACGCATCGCGGGCCCCTTTCCTCCTGGCGCTGCTGCCGTTCCTAAAGGGCTTCACCGTCTTCTTTTGGGCAACCGCTACGTGGTGGATTCCCATGCTGGTAACGCTCGCCATCTGGAGGCACGTTTACAAGCGATTCCGCTTGAGCTACGACCCACTGTATTGGGGCGCCGTATTCCCGCTGGGCATGTACACGGTGTGCACCTACCAGTTGGCGCAGGCTTTGGACTTGCCGTTCCTGCTGTGGATTCCACATTGCTTCGTGTACATCGCTGTCACCGCCTGGATGGCTACGTTTGCCGGGCTGCTTTGGACGATGAGGAACCTGATGATCACTAAGAAGGGAATTGAGCCGTGAATCAATTCAAAGGAACACCCAATGGCAGCCTGTTCGCAGCGACCCTGGGATTCGCTGCCGGCTTCGCGGCCGTCGCACTGTTCGGGCCGACCGCCAGCAGATTTCAGGAGGTGATGCATCTCTCACCGATCATGGTGGGATTCCTGGTATCGGCCCCCGCTCTGTCCGGATCGCTACTCCGCATTCCCTTTTCGGCGTGGGTCGATACTACCGGAGGGCGCAAGCCATTTCTGGTGTTGCTGACCCTCTCTCTCGTGGGAATGGCGGGTCTGCTTGCGGTGATTTCTGCTCTCTATCCCGATCACCTCTCGCGCAATCTTTACCCTGTTCTTCTTCTGCTCGGCGTCCTCTGCGGTTGCGGTATCGCCACCTTCTCGGTTGGGATCAGCCAGGTTTCCTACTGGTTTCCCCAGGCCAAACAGGGCCGCGCGCTGGCCATCTACGGGGGCGTGGGGAACCTGGCTCCGGGATTGTTTTCGTTCCTCTTGCCCGTCGCGCTTGCCAGCATGGGGCTGGCCAGATCCTATGCGGCGTGGTTCGTGTTCCTGCTGGCAGGCACGATTCTCTACGCTCTGCTCGGCCGCAACGCTTGCTTCTTCCAGCTTCTGCAGCAAGGCGTGAATCCAGAGGAGGCCCGCAGCCTGGCACGCGCGAGCGGTCAGTCCTTGTTTCCCGCAGGGAGTTTAGTCCAGAGCCTGAAAGTTTCGGCGCGCACATGGAAGACCTGGGCGCTCGTGTGGGTCTACTTCACAACCTTCGGCGGCTTCATCGCTCTGACGGCGTGGTTCCCGACCTATTGGCGGTCCTATTTCGGCGTGAGCGCGGTGAAAGCAGGATTATTGACGGCGCTCTACTCGGTGTTGACCTCGGCGATTCGCATTGGGGGCGGCATGCTTTCGGACCGCTTGCGCGAAGGCGGGGAAAACACGGCGATCCTCGCCCTGCTGATCATGGCGAACGGAGCCATCATCATGACCAGTGCTACGCAGTTGGAACTTGCCCTGCCCGGCGCAATCCTGTTGGCCATTGGCATGGGAGTGTGCAATGCGGCGGTGTTTAAGCTAGTGCCGCAGGAGGTGCCCGAAGCGGTGGGGGGGGCGGTGGGTTGGGTCGGCGGATTGGGAGCGCTTGGCGGGTTCGTTATTCCGCCGATGCTCGGTTTTGCGGTACACGATCTCGGCCAGCGTGGCTACGCGATCGGCTTCATCGTGTTTGTGTTCCTGGCAATGTCCGGGCTGGGCGTGGTGTGGGTGCTGAAGTACACGCGCGAAGAGCAGTCCGCAGCTCGATCGCTCGCGTCGATCCCGGAAACACAGAGCAGGGGATGATGAGCGCAAAGAGTACAACACTCGCCGCCGAGCTCATCGCATTCGATACGGCACAGAGGATCGTGTCCACTGCGGTCAACGTTTTGAACAGTGAATATGGTTCATTGTCCGACCTGCTGGGGCGCGTGGCCGCTGAAAACGTTATCGCGGAAGAAGATCTTGTGCCGTATCCGCGCTCGGCGATGGATGGCTACGCACTTCGGGCGTCCGATACCATCGCTGCTTCGCCCCAGTCCCCGGTCGGAATTCCAGTTGCGGGGAAGGTCTTTGCCGGGGACGGAAAGACGGCGCTCGCGGTCGGCACCGTGATCGGCATCACGACAGGTGCGCCCGTGCCCTGCGATGCAGATGCGGTCATTCCGCATGAGCAGGTCCAGGTCCGGGACGGAGTGGTCTTCATTGAGGAACCAATCAAACCCGGAAGTTGCATTTTCCCGCCCGCAGAAGATGTCCGTTGCGGAGAGATGCTGCTGGAGCGCGGGGAAGTGCTCGGTCCCGCGCTGATCGCCCTGCTCGCATTTGTGGGTAGATCTCGACTGCGCGTATACCGGCGACCTCGGGTCAGTGTTCTTTGTACCGGGAGCGAACTGGTGGATGTGTCTGACACACCCGCCTGTGGGCAGGTCCGCAACAGCAACGCTTACGCCTTATTGGCGCTCCTTTCCCAGTGTGGCGCCGAAGCACAATACTGCGGCGTAGTCGCGGACAGTTGTGAGAGATTGTGTGCCTCGCTTGATTCTGCGAGGGAAGGCGCGGACCTTCTCCTTACCACTGGAGGTGCCTCCGTGGGTGAGCGGGATCTCGTCAAGTCCGTGCTGGAAAGTATGGGCGTCGATTTTGAGTTTCGCAGAGTCGCCATCAGGCCGGGTAAGCCATTTGCATTCGGCATGTGGGGAACGCTCCCGGTTTGTGTCCTTCCTGGCAATCCTTCGGCCGCATTCGTTTGCTTCCAGGAGTTTGTGCGTCCCATCGTGCTCCGGATGGCTGGCCGCACGAGAACCGAGTTGCCAGAGGTGAGGGCAACGCTTACGGGGCGTGCGAAATCCAAGGCGGGCTCGCGTTACATCGTACTGGCCCGGACTTCCGTGATGGGCTCTGAGTTTCTGGTTCGTCCCCTTGAAAATCAGTGCTCCGCACTGGTGCGAAACCCTGCGATGGCGAACAGCCTGATTGTTCTCCCTGAGGGGCCGGCGACCTTCAACCCCGGCGATACGGTCAAGGTTCAGGTGCTCGACTGGGACAGCGTGGGCAGCTGCAAACAAACAACGGACTAGCACAGACCCACGTGACGCAGGTCACGGGGGTCACAAAAGTCGCAGAGCATCTTGCATGGGGACGGGTGACGGCTGAGCATATGATTGCAACAAAAATGTTGTCGAGTGGAGGTCTCATGCGCTTTGTAGCTCTTCTCGGTTTTCTCCTCTTCCCGCTGATTACAGTTGCTCGTGCCCAGGTTTCCCCAGAAGGCCAAGCATGTCTCGATTGCCACAGCACTAGCACGCCGGGCATTGTGGAGCAGTGGCGAGAAAGCGCCCACGCCAAGAAGAATGTGGACTGCTACTCGTGCCATCGTGCCAATGAGAAAGATCCCTCCACATTTGAGCACTACGGCCATCGCATTGCCGTGATTGTCACGCCCAACTACTGTGCGCGTTGTCACGGCAAAGAAACGGAACAGTTCGCAAAGAGTCGTCATGCTCAGGCGGCACAATTCATCGGGTCTCTGGATAACATGCTGGGAGAGGTCGTGGAGGGCGGCCCAGCTGCAGCCAACGGATGCCGGCAGTGTCACGGCAGCGAAGTCAGGTATTTGAAGGACGGCAAATTTGATGCGGATACCTGGCCAAACAGCGGGATTGGGCGCGTGAATCCTGACGGCAGCCGCGGCTCCTGCGCTGCCTGTCACGGGCGACACTCCTTCAGCTCAGCACTGGCTCGCCAGCCCGAGAACTGTGGGAAGTGTCACCTGGGTCCCGATCATCCGCAAATGGAGATCTACACCGAATCGAAACACGGCATTCAGTTCCGCGCAAACATTGCGAAGATGAACCTGGATTCAAAGTCCTGGGTGGTTGGCAAGGATTATTCCGCGGCACCGACGTGCGCAACCTGTCACATGAGCGCGACCAGCAATCAGCCGGTGACACACGATGTAGGCGACCGTATCAGCTTCACCCTCCGGCCAGTCATCAGTTTCAAGCTGGAAAACTGGGAGAAGCGTCGCGCCGCCATGCAGGACGTCTGCTCGAACTGCCACGCGACCGGCTGGGTAGGAAACTTCTATAAGCAATACGAGAACACAGTCGATCTCTATAACGAGAAGTTTGCCAAGCCAGCCAAAGCGATCATGGATAAGCTCTATGCCGCCAATAAGCTGACGAAGACGCCGTTCGATGAAAAGATCGAATGGACCTACTACGAGCTCTGGCATCATCAGGGGCGGCGGGCCCGGATGGGCACGGCAATGATGGGCCCGGACTATACCCAGTGGCACGGCTTCTACGAGGTCGCCAAGACGTTCTATACGGAATTCGTTCCCCAAGCTGAGGCGCTTCTTCCCGGCGTGACCGCAGACGTCATGAACAGCCCTTACCACCAGTGGACAAAAGGCCTGAGCAAAGAGCAACTCCAACAGCAAATCGAGTTCTATAAGAAGAAGTACGACCAGTGAAGAATATCGGTGTCCGACAAGAAGGGTAATTGCAGCTGAGGGGGCGCCGGCTTTCTGTATGAAACTAACGGCCTTCGTCTTGCGTTTTTGCGTAAACATGGCACACCCTCGACGATGGCTCATTGGAGGCAATATGAAGGCAGGAACCGTGTTCATCCTTTTTCTTGCGATGGTGGTGTTTGCGTTTGCTCAGCAGCCAGCACCGGCAGCAAACCAAACTGCCTCCCCGGGACAGGAACAGAAAGCGGGCGATTCCGTCGTCCCGGGCGCGAAAGCGACCCTCTACGTGTATTGGGTGCGCCTTGGAATCAGTGGCAACAAACCCTCCGTTTACATCGACGAAAAAGAGATGCTGCGGATGAGGAGCGGGCATTTTCTCGGTGTGAATCTCGATCCTGGCCAGCATGTGGTTCGCTCCACCGAGAAGGCCGCAGCCGTGATTCTGGATGTGAAACCGGGGGAGACCTACTACATCCAGTTGGGCTTCGCGGAGGCTGGACTCAAAGTCCGCGTGGAAACGACGCTCATGCCGCCCGAGCAGGGATGGTCTGAGCTGGGCAAGACCAAGCCGAGCGATCCGGAGGACATCAAGAATCACGACTTCGCTATTGTCGATTCCATGCCGCCGAAGCCAGCCCCTGCGGCGGCACATCCGGCGGAATGCCGAAGCGTCGCTGTTACCCCAAACCGTTCCTTTTCTGCGGAGTCGGAATACAAAGTCGTAGACGTCTTCAACTACTCTGGCGCTTACGTCGGGAAGAAGTATGAAGACAACGGACTGCGAATATTGTCGACGCAGAAAAATGTGCAGATTCTGATGTTGACCAAGGGCTACACACCACATGATGTGGAGGTGGCTCACAATTTCTGTGAAACGAAGGCGAAGAAGGCCGCGGCTGATGCCGCTTCTGCAGCGTCGGGCGAACACATCGCGGTTGTTTTCGATGAGCGCGCGTGGCGCCTCGGCTCCATGGATCTGCCGGGAGTGCAGCAACCGAAAGAATATGTTCTCCCCGGCGAGACAGTGGATAACTGGACCGAACTGGTCACCGTGCAATCGATGCCCGGCTACCAGGAACGAACGACAGCCGATGGCACCGCTCTCGAGTTCAAGCAGAAGATACTCAAGCGGTGTCCCAACGCGACCTTTACAGTTCTTCAGGAAGGCAAGACCGATTTCACGGTTGAATGGCAGACGACCGGATGCAAAGGCTGGGACAATCAATACGAGGTAAGCCGGTTCATCACCGGCAAGACGGCGATGTATCGCGTCGTATACACGAATCGAAAGCTTCCGATCCCTGAAGACAAGCACCGTCAATGGATCGACTTGATCGGGAAGGCAAGCCTTACGATGCCCGCCCCTGTTGGCCCGGCTGCACCGCCTTCCGGGACGCCTCCGCCGCCGCCCGGGCCGCAATGACCCTGGCGCGCTTTGTCTTCGTGCTGCGAAACTTTGAAGGGTATTCGGCACGCGAGATTGCGTTGCTGCTTGATGTCGGCCCAATAACCTTGAAATGCGCCTACCAAAGGGCTATCGAGCTCATCGGCGTGAAGCAGCAGGTTTCTGGAGACCAAGCTGGAGGGCGAAGCGGACCCGTAATACGAAGATCCGCGAAGCGTGACGATATCGGACTGCAGCAGCGGGATGCTGGAACAATGATCTGCGAAGGTTCGGATTCAGATCTTTCGTCAAATTGTGAGCAGGTGCCGGTCCGGGATCTGATCTACTCGGTCCACCTCTAATGGTTGCAGAAGGAAATGGCACCGCGGTCTCTCCACTGAACGCCCGCAGTGATCATTTCGCGGGCAGGGATGCGACGAACTGCAGGCCGCACTGAATCCAAGTCTGTAGGTCCCGAGTCGACTGGTACCCCTCGGGACCTACGTACACGAACCCTCGCATCGGGCGGCCGGTGAAATCCATGGGCCGTGTATGTGGCTTAGAGAGTGCCGCTTCGTATTGTTTTGGCCCCGTGCGCACCACAAAGTTCCTGCCAACTATCCCACAGCACATATGACCGTTCACCATGAACGCGAGGCCGCCGAACATTCGCTTTTCTACCTTCAGCGAACGAGGTCCGTGCAAAAGTACGCGAACTCGCTCTGCCAAAGCTTCGTCAAATGGCATAACTCACCAGCATAATTCGGACGGCAAGGGACCCGTCTTCACGTTAAAGAGTCTTCATCCGTGCTGCGGCCGCAAATCACCGGAACCGGAACGTCAAGCAGACGGGGGTAGACCGAAAGTTGACCCCGATGATGGTACCAGTGGTTGAGCATGATCGAGCGAAGGAAGCCAACCCGCAGTTTGCTGAAGAGTTCTTTTCCTCGCAGTGTCAGACGCCAGGTTCCCAGGGCTGCCTGCTCACCCATCCCGCTAAGGCGCTCCTCTGCGGACCGGATGCTCTGATCGAGAGCGGCGTGAATCTCGTTCAGACCGTTAGGAACCGCCGGCTCGAAACTGGCCTGAGAAGCGTCAAGCTCATTTTACCGGGCCGTCGGCCTGAATGCATTCGGTTGGTACCCGGTAGTTCTGCCTGCAACGTAACGGCTTTTTTCGCGGTACGGATTACGGTACGTAGATCTTTCAGCTTGTACGGACTAGCAAGGACTTAGGGGGCCGCCCGCCTCTTGCAAGTCGTTGTATTTCCTTATTGTGGTTGTTCTTTCACGGCGACGACACGGGTTCAAATCCCGTCGGGGACGCCAACATCAAATTCAGGCACTTGCAGAAGTTCCTGATTCCTGCCCGGCACGGGTTCGAGTACTGGTCGCCATTCTCAGCACTCCACGGTGCGCCTCTTGCTTCTCATCTGAGACTGCAGCATCGTAGATGTTCGCGGTGATGTTATATGACGCATGGCGCAGCTCGAAACTTACTCGCGACGCTGCAATTTACCGGAGGGCCAGATGCTTTTGAGGGTCTAAAGCGACCACCCCGATACCCTACTGCATCGCGTTTCCGTACGTCGGTACTCCTCCCTGCACTAGGAACAGCAGTGTTTGTCCGCGGGACGACCAGTCGCTTTGCGGATACTTCGAGACTAACTGCTGGGCGAGCGAGATGGCCAGGTTCTTTGATTGGTCGGACTTCTTTGGTTGTTCTTCTGTCTTATAAATCTCGATCAGGGCGGCTCGGCGAGAAGCGGCGTTGTACAGTGCCTCGGGAGCGGCGGGAGATTCGGGGTGTTCTTTTACGTACTTTTCGTACATGTCGGCTTCCTTGTCGGGGCACTTGGAAGAGCCCTGCCAGTCTCCGCAGAGTTTGTTGTCGAGCAGGTGGAAGGCGGCGAGTTCGGCCCACTTGGTGCCAGGGAACTTTTTCATCACCCGCTTCATGGACTGCTCGTCGATGCCTTCGCGAAGGTAGGATTCTTTCTCGCGCGCGGAGGGCCGGGACTGCATGTCTGATTTGTCGATCTGCCATTTAATGTCGGCGGCACGGTAGAGGGCTTCGCCGGCAAGGGGGGCGTTGGGGAAGATGTCGTAGACGCGGCGATAGAGGCGCAAGGCGTCCTGGGCTGCGCCGCGGCGTCCGTGGCGGCGGCTGGCCTCGTCTTCAGAATCGACGGCGGCGCCGAACAGGATGCGGTCGCCGTTGGGAGTGGACGCCCAGACGACGCCGGTATCGAGCACCCATCCGCTGATGGTCTTGCCCTCGTCCTCGTCCTCCAAAACGAAGGCGGCGTCGGGAGTTTGCGCGAAGCCAAGCAGAGCTTCGACGTGCAGCCAGTTGTGGCTTTTGTCGAGGAGAATGAGTTCCCGTCCGCGTTCGGCCTGACCGAGCTTGCTGGAAGTTGTGTCGGGAGACAAGTAGATGACGGCGTCGCGGACCAGGGTGCCGCGATCGGCGGCCAGCAGCAGGGAGTTCCCCAGCACGATCAGGGCGGTTAAGAGCAGAAGCTGGGTAATCGGTTTCACGGCAGTGTTCGTCTCCGGGTTCGAGGGTAGCATGTAGGTTAGATGCGTGGAATGGGCTGCGCGGGGCGAGATGGCAGCAGCTCGATATGAGGCTCTACTCCCGCCAGATTTTGATTGCTGTTGACAAGTATGTAATCGGTGCTGTAAACGGTTGTGTCTCTTCAGCGCCGGACTTCTGCGCGGAGATTGCCATGCCCATCGCCATGCCCAACGAACAGAACTGGAAACGCGAGAAAGGCCGGCCATGATGTCCCGCGGTGGCGCGCAACAGATTGGGATTCGCGACCTCAAGAGCATTGACGACCTCAGCCAGTTGAAAGCGGTAGAGAAAGAAGTTTGGGGGATGGCGGACGAGGACACCTTGCCCCTGACGCTGGCCATTGCCTGCAAGGCAGCGGGCAATATGTTCGTGGGTGCCTTTGATAAGGACAAGTTGGTCGGGTTCGCCTTCGGATTTCTCGGCCGCGAGCATGGACAGACGACGATTCACTCGCACATGCTGGCGGTGCTCGATGCGTACCGGCATCTGGATCTGGGCTCGCGACTGAAGCAGGCGCAGCGTGAGCGGGCCATGGCCATGGGCGTTCATGAGATGACGTGGACCTACGATCCGCTACAGAGCCGGAACGCGCACTTCAATTTTTCCAAGCTGGGCGTGGTTTCCGATACCTATAAGGTGGATTTCTACGGGCCGGAAACCTCCAGCATGCTGCATCGGAACGGAACGGACCGCCTGTGGGTGCGGTGGATGCTGAATTCGCGGCGGGTGCGGGATCGGCTGGCCGGTAAGAATGGGCGAGTGGAAACGCTCGATGCCATGAGGCTGCTGGCTCCGCTGGTGCGTTTCGATCCCAGCGGGAAACCGGGACGGGCCGATCTGGCGGAGTCACTGGCGCGGCAGCGCGTGAGCATTGAAATCCCGGGCGACATTCTGGAGGTCGAGCGCACGGACATGGGATTGGCGCGCGAGTGGCGCGACGCGACGCGCTGGGCATTCCGCCAGGCCATGAAAGCGGGATTCTTTGTGGTCGAGTTCTGCCGTTCGGTTCGCGGACAGCAGGGACCGGGAGCGTATTTGCTGCAGCGTGGGACGGTGAGCGAGTTTATTTCCGAGGTGTAAGAGAAATGTATAAGGAGGTTAGCGTGAGTGCGACTCGACAGACTGGCGCTCTTCGCGCATCTGCTGCAGGAAGGTTTCGACCGGGACCTGGAACTTGTGCCGGAACAGATCGACGAGTGTGTCTTCGGTTCCGGAGACTTCGGTTGCGGAAGCCTGGGTTCCGGAAGCCTGGAACGTAGCCAAGCCATCGTCGGGCAATGGCGTTTCCAGTCCGTCGGGTTCGACCTGAAGCGCGGGAGATTTATCTCCGTTGGCGCGCAGAGTCGTGATCATGCGGAGAACCTGATCGCGTTGCTCGGTCGTAGTCTGGAGAAACTCCACTCCCATCCCGAATTCCGGATGCGCGACCAGTACGACGCCTCCGGCGCGGACTTCGAGGTCGGCGGTCTTGATCGAAAGGATGACACGCGTGCCCCTCGGGAAGGGTGAGTTTGTCGTGAGATAGCCGCCGCCGAGGCTGAGGTCGGTGAGACAGCAATTCACGGGTGGGTCGTCCTGCTCGGGCTCAGGAAGCTGGGTGTTCAACCACTGGCGAATGGTGTTGCGCTGCTCGTCGGTGGCATTCTTGAAACGGACCCCGGCCTGATCGCCGTTGCCTTCCCATGCCAGCTCTCCATAGATTTCGAGCTTCTGGTTCATGCCCGGCAATTCGAGCGAGAAGCGGAGCGAGTTTTCTTTTGCGACGCGGCCGGAAAACTGGATCGCCATGCCGCCTTCGCAGAGATCGAGGGTCTTGGCTTTGTACCGGCTCGAGCCGTAACACTCGACCGGAACTTGCACAGCGACCCGCAGCTGCAGCCGCCGTTCACGCTTCATCAGGGCGCGAACCGCACGAAAGCTGGCTTTGGCGCGCTCGACCGCAAGGGGTTTGTGGAGGACGAAATGGGCCCCCATTTCGAAACTGCCCTTGAGTCCGACGGGAGATTCCACCAGCATGATCGTGAGGGCTCGCTTGTTGACGGGAGCGGCTTTGGCTCCTCGCAACACGCTGCCAGCTTCCTCCGCATTCGCCCCATCTACGATGATCGCTTCGAAACGCTGACGGGTGATCCGGCGGATGGCATCGTCTGCGGCGGAGCAATGTTCGACGTCAATTTCCAGGTCGCTGAGGACCCGGCGCAGCACGCGCACCGTCTTTTCGTCGGAACTCAGTAGTAGAGACTTCAAGTTCATGCTTCGAATCACGATTCAGATCGGTTTTTGTGCGCCGTCCCGGCTTTGCCGAAGCGGATAGTGGTGAATGCCTTGCGAAGCGCCTTCGCGTGCGCTCGGTCGGGATAGAGATCGCCAGTCCCTAGTTGGGCGATCGGAACACTCCCCGTTCGCACTCTAAGTCTATGAGATTCCGTGGTCAACGCCATGGCCTGGTCTTCCGGTTACTCCGGTCACCTCTTGCTCCGGGGACCACCCCTCCAAAGACAATGCCGCTGCTAGGCTTATCGGCTTGGAGACGGCGGTTCAATAGAGGGTTGATCCGTTTATCCATATCCTGACGGGCCTGGACGTGTTCCTCCGGGGCAAACTGCAAGTGGCTGTGCACAAAGGGGATACGCCACAAGACGTAACGGAGTCAACTTTTCTATTGACTAACGGAGAGAAACCTATTATTATCAGTAGCTTCCATAGAGGCCGAGGGGCTAGAATCCCTGGTTCTGGGTTTCCTTTTGCCGGTGAATCCCCTAGGTTCTTCTCGGAATCTAAAGAAGATAGAGACTTACAAAGAAGAAGTCCTTATCCCGTTCACAAGAGGGTATATTTTTCATGGCTAAGCGACGCGGAAACCCCAACTGGGGCAAGCCCGAGCCCATCGGGCCGGTTGTTCCGACAATCACGGAATTCGAGCAGGTTGTGCACGAGTATAAGCTCTCCCCCGACCAGTATTTGCGGTCTACACGGCTGCGGGAATGGGCGCGCCGGAACAAGAATTCCAAGTACATTCCCGAGCCACTGCTGGAAGCTTGGGGTTTTGAAATCGAATCCACCCTGTAACCGCAGGGAACCGGGTTTACTGGGAGGGTCGCCGCAGGCGACCCTTTCCTGTTTTCCGGGGTATTGGCTAGGAGGCCGGGTGCGGATATGCTGGCAGGCATGAAGTTTGGAGGCTCCGAACTCGCTGGTTCCGAACTCGTAGGTCTGATCGTGGCGGTAAGCTTCGCGGCCGGGCTCAATGCGTATGCCACGGTGGCCACACTCGGACTGCTGGCCCATGCTGGCCTGCTCGATTTGCCTTCCGGGCTGCATCTGCTTGCCAGTTGGTGGGTGATTGCGGCATCTGGCGTGCTTTTTGCCATTGAGTTTTTCGCTGACAAGATCCCAGCTTTCGATTTGATCTGGAATGCCCTGCATACCTTTGTTCGAATTCCCGTGGCGGCCTTGATCGCCTACGGCGCGACCTCCCAGCTTTCGCCAGAGAAGCAGTTGCTGGCGGTGCTGGCAGGCGGGGCAATCGCCCTGGCGGCGCACGGAGGCAAGACGGCGGCGCGGGTGGCCGTGACCCCGTCTCCAGAGCCGGTTTCGAATTTCGTGCTCAGCGCGGGAGAAGACACGCTCGCTGTATTCTTGACCTGGCTTGCTACCCAGCACCCGATTGCGGCTGCCCTGATCGTTGCCGCCTTTCTGGCCGTGATCGTGGTCGTGATGCGATGGGTGTTTCGGGCTATGTCGCGGGCTCTGAAGAACCTGTTTCATGCCGCAGAAAATGGTGCGGAGAACGAACTGACGCCGTCGAAGCGGCGCGATTTAAACGCTGCCTAGACTTGATTTTGGGTGGCGCAGCGCTTTCAGCGCTGCGATAACTGCACTGTCTTGAATCCGGCTTTAGCCGCTGCGATTAGATTGCGGCGTAGAGAATACTTTTCCGCAGCCTGTTCAGCCGCGTTATTTTAGAGAGGGGCTTTAGAGTTTGTGTCGCAACCCCGAGCACTAGGAAAAAAGTAGAACGCGCCATCGCTCCAGCCGCGAAGCGGCGGCACAAGAAAGCCCGGCACGTAAGTGCCGGGAAGGCAAAGTGCGACAATCCGGAGTCCCGTCAGGGACGGCACCGAGTTGCGACAGAGACTCTTTAGCCCCTGAGGGGAACAGCCTTCTATGACTCCTAATTTACCCTTTACCGATGTCCCCACTGCGATCGAAGAGATCCGCGCTGGGCGAATGATCGTCGTTGTCGACGACGAGGATCGCGAGAATGAAGGCGATCTCACGCTCGCCGCGGAAAAAGTTACTCCCGAAGCGATTAACTTCATGGCCAAACACGGACGCGGCCTCGTCTGCCTGGCCATGACCGAAGAACGGCTCGACCACCTGCGTATCGGTCCCATGACCAGCGAGAACACATCGCAATACGGGACTGCTTTTTGCGAGGCGATTGACGCCCGCGACGGCGTGACCACGGGAATTTCGGCGTACGATCGTTCGCATACCATCAAAACGGCAATCGATCCGGCGACGCGGCCATCGGATCTGGCGCGGCCGGGGCACGTGTTCCCGCTGCGAGCGCGCAAGGGCGGAGTGCTGGTGCGCGCCGGGCAGACCGAAGCTTCCGTGGATCTGGCTCGGCTTGCCGGCATGGTCCCGGCGGGGATCATCTGCGAAATCATGAAAGACGACGGCACGATGGCTCGCGTGCCCGACCTGATCGAGTTCTGCCGCACCCATGAAATGAAAATGCTCACGGTTGCGGAGTTGATCCGCTACCGGATGCAGCATGAGCGCTACGTGCATCGAGTGGGCGAGGCGATGGTCGGAACCAAGCACGGGGAATTCCGCGTGATCGCCTACGAGAGCGAAGTGGACGGTGGCGGATCCCATATGGCACTCATTCGCGGAGACATCAGCCGTGGCGACATTAGCGATTCGTCCGAGCCGGTGCTGGTCCGCATGCACGCGCATTGCCTGCTGGGCGACGTTTTCGGCGCCACCGGGTGCGACTGCAATCAGACACTCGAGGCTTCACTAAAGATTATTGCCGAGGAGGGGCGGGGTGCGTTGATCTACTTGCACCAGACGTCCAAAGGCTTCTCGGCGGAGAAAATCGGGGACCAGTCGTTTCTCACGTTTCATCGGGAACGGCGTTTGCCATCGCTTCCCGAAAGCGAGCGAAAGATTCATCGCGAGATCGGACTGGGAGCTCAGATCCTTTTCGATCTGAATTTGAAGCGCATTCGACTCTTGACCAATCACCCGCGAAGGGTGGCTGCGCTGGAAGGATTTGATATCGAGATTGTCGAGCAAGTTCCGGTGAAGTTTTCGGTCCCGAAAACGCATCCGTAGAGAC
This sequence comes from Acidobacteriaceae bacterium, assembly GCA_003131315.1. GTDB lineage: Bacteria > Acidobacteriota > Terriglobia > Terriglobales > Acidobacteriaceae > Acidiflorens. Next base: position 34,923 of record PKUV01000120.1, on the reverse strand, counting down.
GCGGCTGGCCGCGTCTCAAGCTGCTGAGATCCTCTGATTCTCGCAAGTTCTTGGGAAAGGGATTCGTATCAGGGCATCGCTTTAGCGATGCCGAAGTTATTCAAAATCGGATGCCCCTTCAGGGGCTGGCCTTCGACATCCGACTTTTTCCGCAGCCCGTTCAGCCGCGCACGAGTTTGTGGGCAGTCTGAGGCGCTGCAAGCCGCGTCTCTACGACTAAAACGGCTTCCGTGGCGTGATCTCTTCGTCCTTGATGAAAAACTGCGCCGAGCATTCGGCGGAGCCGCAGATTGTCGGCAGGAGTCCGGCCATCTGTTTGCGCGTAATCAAGCCCAGCGTGCCGCATGAAGGGCAGGAGAGCACCGCCCAATAGGGGTCCTCTTTCTCTCCCACTTCGCCCGCGTTCTCCAGCACGAACACGGTGCCGGGTTCCATCTGCTCGGGAATCCACTCGTTGATAATGCTCAATTCGCCGATCATCATGTTTCCCCCCGCTTTCCGTTTACGCTCGTCTTACGCTCACTGAGTTACGCCCTCTGACCCCGGCGTAAAGGCCGAACCCGTTCCGAAACCGCAGTCTTCTTGCGAGCCTGAATCTCCGCTCGAACCCGGCGGACTTCGTCGCTCAGGCATATATCGAACATTGGCTGCCGGGCGTTCTTTAACAGATCCACGACCTGTCGCGCCGAGGTGCGCAAATAAAGATGAGTGCCGTCGGTAAGAAGGTGATACTCCGAAGACGCACTGACTGTAGCCGCAAGGCTGGTGCCGAATTCCTGCTGTAGGAACCCAATCACTTTGCGCATGCGTTGAAGCGAGAAGCCCCGCCGGCGAAGCTGGCAGATGACCGCCACGGTGACGAGTTCGTCCCAGTTGTAGATGCGTCTGTGCCCCTTGCGACCGGGCGCCACGATGCCCCGTTCGTCCCACCATTGCAACTGGCGGGCGGAGATTCCGGTCAGAGCGATCACGTCGTTGGATGTGAACTGTCGTTGCATCTTGAGCACGTTCTGTTTCAAACAAGAAAATGGAGAAATGTTTGAAACATTCTAGGCGGCGGAGGCAGAAATCAAGCGAGCTTTCATCCTTCGTTGTGTTGACTATGCGGGTTCGTCGCTGGGACGGGTGAGTCTGTGCCGCATCCCCCGAGCGCAGCAAGAAAGTGAAACACCCATCGGTCGAGCCGCGAAGCGGCGACACAGGNNCGAGTTGCGACACAGTCTCGGGGTGTCCGTCTGTACGTTTCAGGTTCCTGGCATTACCATTAGCGGCAGTAAATTCTTTTTCCGGGGCTATTCAATTCATGATCCGATCTACGATCCAAAGACTGCATGTGCGCGTCGCAGTGCTTGCACTGCTCGTCCTGTTGTCGGTCACCCTAACTTTCTCCCAGCAAAAGGAGCGGAATCGCAGGTTGGAAGCCGCGCAAAAAAACCCGCCCGCCGCCTCCACGCCGTCGCCGAAAGACGACAAGGACGACAAGAACGAAGGCGACCCGCTATTCAAAGGCATGAAGTACCGTTTGATCGGCCCATTTCGCGGCGGCCGCTCGCTTACGGCGGCTGGAATTCCCGGCGACCCGACCACCTACTACTTCGGTGCGACCGGCGGCGGCGTGTGGAAATCCATCGACGGCGCGAACACCTGGTCCCCGGTTTTTGACAAGGATGGAGCGCCTTCGATCGGCAGTATCGCGGTCGCTGTGTCCGATCCGAACGTCGTTTATGTGGGGACCGGCGAAGCTTGCATTCGCGGAAACATCTCACAAGGTGACGGTGTCTGGAAGTCGGTGGACGCCGGAAAATCCTGGAAGAGCGTTGGCCTGAAGGATTCGCGCGCGATTGGCAAAGTGATCGTGAATCCGCGTAATCCCAATATCGTTTTTGTGGCAGCGCTCGGTCATCCGTTTGGTCCGAACGCGGAACGGGGTGTTTTCCGGACCACCGATGGCGGTAAGACCTGGGACAAGGTTCTCTACAAAGACGAGAACACGGGAGCGATCGATGTGGTTTTCGATCCGCAGAATGCCAACATTTTATTTGCCTCGCTGTGGGAGGCTCGACGGACTCCATGGACGCTCTCCAGCGGTGGGCCGGGCAGCGGCGTGTATCGCTCGACCGATGGCGGCGCCACGTGGAAACGGCTGGAGGAGCACGGGCTTCCGAAGGGGCCCTACGGGCGCATCGGTCTGGCGGTGGCGGCGAACTCCGAGCGCGTGTACGCGCTTATCGAGGCTAAGGAAGGTGGACTTTATCGCTCCGACGACGGCGGCGATAGTTGGGATCTCGTCAACGGCAGCCACTCCCTGTTTCAGCGGGCGTGGTACTACATGCACGTGATCGCCGATCCGCAGGATGCCAATACTCTCTACGTGTTGGATGTGGAGTTCTTCAAGTCCACCGACGGCGGGCGCAACTTCAATAAAGTGAAGGTTCCGCACGGCGACAATCATGGTTTGTGGATCGATCCGAAGAATGCGAAGCGCATGATCGCCTCGGACGACGGTGGCGTCACCGTCAGCCTGGATGGCGGCAAGTCGTGGACCCGCGAGGACAACCAGCCGACCGCACAGTTTTACCACGTCGTCACCGATACGCGGACGCCTTACTACGTGTACGGCGCGCAGCAGGACAATTCCACCGTGGCGATTGCCAGCCGCAGCGATGACGGCGCGATTGGCCGCGACAATTGGTACGCGGTCGGGGGCGGGGAAGCGGGGTATATTGCGCCCTATCCACTCGATCCGAACATTGTGTATGCCGGCGACTATCAGGGCAACATCACGCGCTTTGACCGGCGCACGAACCAAGTCAAAAGTATTGCCGTGTGGCCCGAACTCTCGGATGCCCGCGGTGCGGCCGGGCTCGATCACCGATTTCAGTGGACGGCGCCAATCGTAACCTCTCCGCACGACCCAAACACAATTTACTACGGAGGCGAACGCGTTTTCAAAACTGCCGACGGTGGGACGCACTGGGAAGCGATCAGTGGCGACCTGACGCGCAACGACAAATCGAAACAGCAGCCTTCGGGCGGGCCGATCACGGTTGACGATACCGGCACCGAATATTACGACACGGTTTTTTCGATTGCTCCCTCGCCCCTGGCGAAAGGCCTGATCTGGGCGGGCACGGACGACGGCTTGATCCAGATCACGCGCGATGAAGGGAAGAGTTGGACCAACGTCACGCCCAAGAATCTTGCGGAATGGAGCCGCATCAGTTTGATTGAAGCGTCTCCGCATGATGCCGGCACTGCGTACGTCGCGATTGACCGCCATCAAAATGACGATCTCGCGCCCTACATCTACAAGACGAGCGATTACGGAGCGACCTGGAGCCGGATCACAACCGGAATTCCAGATGGATCTTTTGTGCGCGCTGTTCGAGAAGACCCGAAGAGGAAAGGCTTGCTCTACGCGGGGACAGAGCGCGGTGTTTTTGTCTCTTTCGACGACGGGGCGCACTGGCGCTCGCTGCAAATTAACCTGCCGATTACGCCCGTCCACGATCTGGTCATTAAGAACGACGATCTGGTAGTGGCGACCCACGGGCGTGCGTTTTGGATACTTGATGATGTCTCGCCGCTACGCCAGTTCGCCGATTCGGTTGCTGGAGAAGACATGCATCTCTACCAGCCCGCAACGGCGTATCGCGTGCACACCGGAGAGGCTCCGGCGCGATTGGTCTTTGCGGGAAAGAACCCGCCAAACGGCGCGGTGATTTATTTCTACTTGAAGCAGGCGCCGAAGCAGGCGCTGAAGCAGGAAGTGAAAATTGAAATCCTGGACGCGGCGGGCAATGTTATCCGCAAGTACTCCAGCAGTAAAGCCGAGCCGCTCGATGAACCGCTCGACCCGGACGACAAGAAGCCGGAGAAGCAGATCAAGCCGGAAGACGGTCTGAATCGTTTTGTGTGGGATCTGCGTTACCAGGAGGCGAACCGCGTCCCGGGTTATTTTCTGTGGGAATACAATGATGGCGCGCGCGGGCCGCTGGCGCTGCCGGGCAACTATCAGGTGCGCTTGACATTGCTCGCCAATGAATCGATCGCCAATGGCAAGAGTGTAACGGCTCCGTTCGAAGTGAAGATCGATCCGCGAGTTACCACTTCGCAGAGCGATCTGGAGAAGCAGTTCAAGCTGCAGATGGACGTGCGCGAGCAGTTGAATCGCGTCTATGGCGCGGTGAACCAAATACAGGACGTCCGTGAGCAACTGGATGGGCTTAAGAAGCGCCTGGTACCGGGCGCTTCCACGAAAGCCTTGTTCGATGGCGCGAGTACGCTTGACGCAAAGCTGATTGCAGTTCGCGATCCGTTGATTAATTTCAAAATCAGCGCCAGCGAGGATTCCCTTGCCTACGCGCCGGGGATCGACGCGAAGCTGGCGTTTCTTTCCATGGCAGTGGCTGGTTTCGCCGACTCTGCTCCGACCGAAGCGCAATATCAGGAATTCGAGAAGCTGAAAAAGCAGGCCGATGAATTACTGGCGCGCTGGGAGCAGGTGCGGAATGTGGATATCGCGAGCTTTCAGAAGCTTGCCGCAGAACAAAACATCCACTCGATCTACGTGCCCGATGTGAGAAGCGAGCGAGTGCAGGGCGGCGGCGAAGAATAAAGATCGCCGTGAACTCACCGCGACCGCGTGACGAGTTATGCGGTGGAGGGACGGGCGTCNNGCCGGGCGAGGACGCCCGGCGCTCCATTAGATAAACATCTCGTCTTGCGGGACGCCCGCGCCGTTTTTCGGATGGCGCCTTTTTTGGCCCAGGAAGACTTCGACTCCGGTGCCGATCGCGGTCATTAGTCCGTTGACCTGGCGCAGCGGAGAGATCACGGTTTTGTGGACGACTTCGCTGGTCTCTTCGACCTTGTCCATGGTGCGATTCAGCAGTTCATCGGCGCGGATGACTTGCAGCCTGGCGCGGTCGAGGGCATCGGTGAGCGTGGCGTCGATGCGCCCAAGTTGATTGCGCACCAGGGTGCTTGACTCCGAAAAGTTGACGCTCATGACATCGATCTTCGGGCGCAGTTCCACCAGCATGTTCTGCACCGTTTCCATCGTGGGCAGAGCCTTGCTCGTCACTTGGGTGGCGAGAGCTTCCATCCTCGCCGTGCTCTTGCGGACCGCGAGGTAAAGGGCAACCATAATTAGCGCCTGCAACATTACCGCAAACGCAGTCACCGCAATAAAAGCAATTAGGAGGTTGTCATTCATACCTGCTCCTGCTGATGTTGCCGCTAGATGTTCTTGGGCGGTTCGGCTGCGGGCGCGGTTGTCTCGTTATATGCCTGACGGCCGGCCTCGTAAGCGTTGCGGAACTGCTCTTTCTGCTGGTTGAGCACATCGCGTCCGCGATCCATCCAGTCACCCGCCTGTTCGCGTGCCCGACGAGCGGTCTGACGCGCTCGCTCGCTTCCTTCTTGCGCCTTGGAGCGAATTACGTCGCGCGTTTCATCGCCGGAGCGCGGCGCGTACAACACACCGACTACAGCTCCGACACCGAGACCCGCCAGGAACCACAAGAAGCTGCTGCCGTCACGATCTGCCATAACTACCTCCTCGATTTCTCTGTATACCGTGATGGTAGCACCCTGATATGTGAAAGACAATTCACGGCGCCACGGCTTGCAAGCCAGATTAGAGCAGGTTTTCCACAGCGGGTTGCTCCGCTGGTACCAAAGAAACTCTTGTGCCGAGCGCGCCAAAGGCGGAGAATGAGGCGTTTTCAGGAGGTACTTTTGTCCGACCGCAAGTATCGGCAACGCGGGTACCAGGATTCCGGTGGTGGCGCAAGAAAAGAATTCGAAAAGCCAGCGGCTGCCCCGAAAAAAGAGAATACGTTTGGGCCGCGACCGATGAACATGCCAGGAACGCGGACCGTCTCCCGCTGTGCGGAATGCGGCGCGCTGCTGCAAAATCTCTCGGCTCCGGTCGGGCAGTGCCCGAAGTGCGGATTCGCTCTGCACGCCTGCAAACAGTGCGAACACTTTGACCCGGCGAGCCGCTTCGAATGCAATCAACCGGTTCCCGCCAGAATCTCTCCCAAAGACAAGCGCAACGACTGCTCGCTGTATTCCATACGAGTGATGGTCGAAAAGGAAACATCCAGCAAAGCCAGTCAGCGTCCGAATGATGCGCGCGCGGCGTTTGATAATCTGTTCAAAGACTGAAGGCAGCTCTCAGTTTTCAGCTCTCAGCTAAAGCGGGCTGATTCTGGGGCGCTTTGCTTTGCCTGTTTACTCATAAGGTATTAACCCGTGTTTACCACTACCCCCCTCCCCCCGGTCTACTGGAATCATAGGGTTAGGGGGGGGCGAGCCGCTAAAATCTAGAGCCTAAACGACTTGTTTGCAAAATATTCCGGAATAAGGACTTAGCTCTAAATCCTATGATTTTTAGGATTTTGGCAGCGGGCTGACGACCGCTAATCGCCTCAAATTACGGTTGTCAAAGAGCGCTGACGATTGGCCTGGGGCAGCCTCGGTGGCCTTGGTTGGGGTTGGCGCACCTCGGCTGCGACAGATCAGGGAATATTGTCGCGCACTTCCGGGTGGATGTCTGTGATGACGCACACCGGACGTTTGTGATGAAAAAAGGCAACAGGTCCGCCAAGGCGGGGCTTGGCCATTCGAGTTGAAATATAGCCCGCAATGTGACATCCTATACGATGTTACATGAGAAAAATCGTTCTCGACACCTCGGTCGTGGTCTCTGGACTTCGCACCCGGTTGGGAGCGGGAAATGCTGTTCTGCAACTGGTCGCCCAGCGGCGGCTGGTGGCGCTGGCGACTCCGCCTCTATTCCTCGAGTATGAGGATGTGTTGAAGCGTCCCGAGCATCGGCTGGCGCATGGCTTGGCGCCCGAGGCGATTGACGAATTTCTCGCGGAGCTGGCCGCGTTGATCGAGCCGGTCGAAGTTCATTTTCAGTGGCGGCCGCAGTCCCGAGACCCGAATGACGAGATGGTGCTCGAAGCTGCGATCAACGGCCGGGCGGATGCGCTGGTGACGTACAACGTCGCGGACTTCGCCGGGGCCGCAGAGCGGTTTAGAATTTCGGTGTTGCGCCCGGCCGATCTGTTAAAGAAGGTGAGACTGAGATGATGAACAAATCTACTTATCCGTTGAAGCTTCCGCTTTCCATCAAGAAAGCCGCCCAGCGGCTGGCGAAGGAAGATGGCGTGTCATTGAACCAATGGATTGCGGCAGCGGTCGCCGAAAAAGTTGGAGTGGTGGAAACCGCGGCCGACTTTTTCAAGAAGCGAGCGGGCAACGCCACCGGCGAAGGGCTCATGAAGTTTCTGCGCACCGCGCCCAAGACCGCGCCGGAGGCGGACGACACGCTTTGATAGCGTGAGGCAAAATGCCCGCCCAAGCGGAGCTTGGACGGGGCACCCTCATGGGAGGAACCGTTGTGATGGCGCGGGGCAGCCGCCCTTGGTGGAACCCCACTCATCGCAAAGTGCGCGATGAGTGGGGCACCCGGCTGGAATGTAAGGCTGGAAGCGCAGAAGTTGAAGCCGATCGTGCAAAGCATGAGCGAGAAAATCAAGGCCGCCGAAAAAGCAAAGTTCCCTCCGTTGGGGGTAGTTGATTTAGCAATCTCCCCATGTTGGTGTTCATCTGTTAAAGGAACATTTCCTTGCAAGAAAGTGACTGTTCTTGCGTTCTTGGTTTAGGAGAGCCTCGGAATGACTCGATTCTTGATCGTTTCGCTCTTGCTTGGAATCTCTCACACGACTCAGGCGCAGACGCAAGTTGGGGCTGTCGCCACCGCAGCAGTAACCTCTCCCGCAAAACCCCTTTCAGCCGAGCAGCAGATTCGGAAGACTGTGAGTTTCATAAAAATGACCTGCACTAGCGGAGACAAAACTGTCGAGTTGAGTGGCACTGGTTTCTTTGTCTCTTACCCCGATCACAGGCTCGGTGAGAAGGGTATTTTCAGTTATCTCGTAACTAACAGACACTTGGCCGAGTGCTGGGACGACGATCGGCGACCGAGACCTGTGCAGAAGGTGGACCTCACGCTCAATCTCAAGGTAGGTAATTCCCAGCACGTGGTCAATGACTCCGGCAACGTTCCCTGGATTCTGCCGACAGACACTTCTGTGGACCTGGCCGTATTTCCGATGCTTCCGGATCAGACATACGATTACATTACGATCTCTGCTTCAGATTTCGTTGATGCCGACGCTGTACTTTCCGAGGGCGAAAGGATAATGCTCAGCGGTTTTTTCTATCAGTTCCCTGGCGTACGCAAGATGCAGCCGATAGTCAGGGAAGGCATATTGGCGATGTTGCCTGACGAGGACTTGACCACGACGACGGGGAATCCGGGCAAGGTGTACTTAGCAGACGTTCACATCTTTAACGGCAATAGTGGCTCGCCAGTTCTAGTCAATCTTGGCGGGATTCGCGGAGGAAGGCTTAGTGGTGACTCTTACCGCATGGTCGGCATCGTGAGCGGCATGTACTCCGAGGACACGGACTTCAATCTGCAGATTGTAACTACACTAGTTGGCACGACGCACGGGAACAGTGGAATAGCCATGATCGTGCCAGCACGCCAATTGAAGGTTTTGCTTGACGATCCCAGGGTTCAGGCTCAACGCGACGCAGAAGTACCGATAATCTTGAAACTGGAGGCGGCGCAAAAGGAGAAAGCACAGAATACATCGGCCAACGACGCCAAATAGAAAGCTTGCGCACGCGATTCTTGGTGTCAATCTGGTGTCAGTCGTGGTGTCCCGAACGTGCCGAATCCTGGCCGGGTGCCGGGTGCCCCACTCATCGCGCACTTTGCGATGAGTGGGATTCCACCGAACCTGACGTTGCCGCTTTCCTCACGTCGTCGCCGCGCGACCGACCGGTTCGGCCCGCCGCACACGGACTTTCACCTCGACGCGCGAACCCAGCCGGTTGATGATTGACATCAGGCGGTCGACCGTGAAGCGCCCCAGGTCCGCGTTGCGGATGCGCGAGAAGTTGGCTGCGGCTATTCCGGTGCGGGCGTGGGCGGCGCGCACGGTCAGGCGGTCCCGGTCTAGGGCTTTGATGATTTTCGGCTGCGAGGATCGCCTTGAACTGCTCGACGTCCGCGTTCTTGTGGCCCAGATCGCGGAACACGTTCCCGCTTCCGCGCACGGCTTTTGGCTTTTCATCGCAACATCAACATTGTCATATTTGACAACGAATGTCGAGATTGGCGGTGTTTCTTGGTTCTTCGGCCAGGGGTTTGACGAAATCCTGAAGCGTGCTCACGTACAGATCCGCACGGCGTTTGTGGTTGCTTCCACAGGGACTTTACGAATTGCTGAAAAACTCGTGGCGTGCGCTGCAGTCCACCTCAGCGGCTAAAGCCGCCGCTGAAAACAAGCCGGTTATCGCAGCGCTGAAGCGCTGCGCCACCCAAAATCAAACGTGCGATTGAGTTTTTTCGCAGCCTGGTGAAGCCGCATTCAAAACAATGCGGTTATCGCAGCGCTGAAAGCGCTGCGTCACCCGCGCCACCCGCTCTTTGCCGAAACGGGACGATCATCTTTAGTCCTGGGCGTTTTTGGGTGGCGCAGCGGTTTACCGCTGCGATACTGTCAGGAGTGAGAGACGGCTTTAGCCGCTGAGGGTCATGGATGGCTGCTCCGCGCAGAGGTAACACTGGATTCGGAACCTACTTCATCACAGCCGGTACATTTCAGAAGCAGCAACTACTTCAGTCCGACAGGATGGCGCGGTTGTTTCTTGATGTCCTGCTTGGCTACCGATCGCAAGAGAGATATATGCTGCATGAATTTGTGCTGATGCCCGATCACTTTCATCTTCTGATCACGCCCCTCTTGACGCTGGAGCGAGCGCTGCAACTTATCAAAGGTGGCTTCTCTTTTCGCGCAAAGAGGGAACTCGGCTTTCACGGCGAGATCTGGGAGAAAAGTTTCTATGATCGACGGGTCCGAGACTGGGAGGAGTATTCAGCATTCCGTCAATACATGCATCGGAATCCGGTGAAGAGAGGACTGGCGCCGGTCCCTGAGGAATACCTGTATAGTTCTGCACGAACTGGTTTGGCACTGGACGCAGTCCCTCAGCGGCTAAAGCCGTCGGAATTGAGCGCCTAGACCGCAGCGGTGAACCGCTGCGCCACCCAAAATCTGCGCCACGCGAAATCAGGGGCGGCGTCGACTTTTTCCGCGGCAAGCTGTGAGGCTGTGTCACTCCCCGAACCGCCTTCCTCGGGAATTCATCACAAACGCGGTGTGATGGGGTGCACTTACAAGTGGCGCATCGAAGGGGAATTATGGTAATTGGGACATTGTCGCTTTGGGGCGGCGAGGTCTCGGTTGCCGTGGTTAGACGCGGCAAGCCGCGTCTCTACGGAAGGTCTTAATCTTAATGTTTTATCTTTTATTTCATACTTCATGCGGGAAACAGGAGTTCAAAAATGTCTTTATATCCGGAGAGTGTTGCTCGGTGTCAGCATATTAAGGTCAACGGGACGCAGTGCGCTTCGCCGGCGCTGCGCGCGGAAAAATATTGTTACTTTCACATGCGATGGCATACCACCAGAATGTCGGTACTCCTGAAGGAGCGAGAGCACTGGATCGCCGGGCTGCCGACGCTGGAGGACGCGAATTCCATCCAGGTAGGACTGGCCGAGGTGATGCGGCTGTTGGTCACGAAGGAGATCGATTCCAAAACGGGAGCGCTGTTGCTGTATGCGATGCAGACGGCCTCGGCCAACATGAAACATACCTCGTTTGAGCCGGAGCCGACGCAGGTGGTGATTGATCGCGAGTGCGTGGAGCGGCGTCCGATTGGGGCTACGGCCTGGTCCACGGTGGAAGGGCGCGAGTACGACGAGGTGGAGAACGACGACGTGGAGAAGCACGGCGTGGAGAAGGACGAATCGGAGAAGGAAGGCCGAAGGTTTGAGGCGGACTTGATGCGACTGATCGCCGGGAGGGCGCTTGATCCAGATTTCCTGGACAGGCGGCGTGGCGACCTCCCAGGCAAGCAGGAAAAGGAATCCGGCAAGAACTGAATCTCTTCCACTCCGATCAGAATGCCAGGTTGGAGGGTGGCAGCGTCCCACTCATTCGCACAGAACGCGAATGAGTGGGGCACCCGCGTCTCTACGAATTCCCGGGATAGCACCCTACGGTTTCTGCGTTGGCCGCAGCAGGATTTCGCTGGCGAAGGATTGCGGGGCCTGGGTCACGATCATGGCCACGACGTGCGCCACGTCCGAGGCTTGCAGCATCTTCTCGGCATTCTTTCCCGGATGCGGGCTGAACTCGGTGTGCGTGGATCCCGGGCAAATGAGCGAAACGCGAATGTTGTGGGCTCGCAACTCCTCTGCTACGGAGTAGCTCAATCCATTCAAGCCCCACTTCGAGGCGGCATAGGCGGCTCCGTTGGGCAGGGCGTTCTTGCCGGCGAGGGACGAGATGTTGATGATGTGCCCGCTGTGGGCCTTGATCATAAGCGGGGCCAGGCTGCGGATGCAGTAATACACGCCGCGCAAGTTCGTGTTCAACACGCGGTCCCAATTGTCGGGCGCAAGCAGATGAAGAGGCCCTCCCGCGCCGCCGATGCCGGCATTGTTGACGAGAACGTCGATGCGGTGGAAGGTGCGCTCGATGCGCTCGGCGAGCGCTTCGACCGAATGCAGATCGGTGACATCACATTCGATCACCGAACTCTGGCCGCCGCTGTTCTGGATGGTGGCGGAGGTTTGTTCGAGCGCTTCGCGCGAGCGTCCGCAGAGGACGGTGCGCGCGCCGAGTTCGGCGAGCGTCAAGGCGATGGCTCTGCCAATGCCGCGCCCGGCGCCGGTGATGACAGCGACTTGGCCGGCCAGTGGCGGGTTCGATGCGGTTTTCGTCAAAACGGGCTCCTCCCAGAGAACGATATTCTATTTTCCATCGGTTGTATTGTGCATCCGTAGGATGGGCTGGAGGGGAATCCCATACTGGGCGGCGGTTTCCCGCTTCGAAGCTGGCAGGAGGGATTCAGCGAGCAAGCCGCTTGCCTTAGCGGGACTACATCCTTATAATCCGTTCACCGGAATAATGTTAAGCTGCGGCATATCGACAGGCGGCCCATGATTTTCGGGACCAGTCAGTGAAGGATTGGTTCATGGTGCAAGCCCGACGCCAAGCTTGGGTGGAATCGGGCAAGATGTCAACTCCAGCTTCCCCGAAGAGTTGAAGGAGCCACAGGAATGAAGAAGATTGTTCTCGCGATGTTGCTGGTAGCCGCGGTTACCGCCGTCGCTCAAACCACTACCGCGCCAGCCCAACCCGCGCCGCAGCAGCCCCCCGCGCCGTCTCCGGCAGCGCCCCAGAAAAAAGAGATCAAAGACCCGGCCGAGTATAACGCGTACGTAGGCGCCGTGCAGCAGCAGGACGCCGCGGCCAAGGTCAGCGGCTTGGAAGCGTTTCTGACCCAGTATCCCAACAGCGTGATGAAGGAAGACGCGCTGGAACTTTTGATGGGCGCCTACCAGCAGACGGCCAATCAGGCCAAGACGCTGGAAACGGCGCAGAAGATTCTGCTGGCGAACCCGTGCAACATCCGAGCGTTGGCGCTGCTGGCCTACACCAAGCGGGCGATGGCGGAAGCGGGCCAGAACGCGCAACAGAATCTTGCAGAAGCCGGCCAGAACGGTGAAAAAGGCTTGCAGTGTCTGCAGACGGCGACCAAGCCGGATGGCACGCCGGCCGCGGACTGGGAGAAGCTGAAATCGCAGACGGCCGGGATCTTCAACGGCGCGGCTGGCATCAGCGCCTACCAGGCCAAGAACTACGCGAAGGCCCAGCAGTTTCTGCGTGCCTCGGTGGAAGGGGATCCGACCAACCCGACCATCCTGCGCGACCTGTATCCGCTGGCCCTTGCTTACCTGGCGCCGGGACCGGCTGAAAAAGACCTGGATGGACTTTTCTTCATCGCTCGCGCTTCCAATCTGGCGCAGGGCGCAGGCAAGGATCAGATCGCCAAGTTTGGCAAGAGCAAGTACAACAAGTACCACGGAAGCGAAGAGGGATGGAGCGACTTGCTTGCCAAGACGGCTACCGTCACTTTGCCCGACAAGGATTTCACCATCAAGCAGTATGTGCCGCCAACTCCCGCCGAGCAGTCGGCGGCCCTGGTCAAGAGCAAGAAAGTTCAGGAGATGAGCTTTGCGGAGTGGCAAATGGTTCTTTCCGAAGGCACGCCCGAAGACGCCGACAAGGTGTGGAGTGCGCTGAAAGGGAAGCCGTTGCAGATGGTGGCCCACATCATCACTATCGATTCCTCAAGCAAACTGAAACTGGCGGGTAGTTCGGACGATATCGACGTCAAGCGTGCCGACATCGATTTGACCATGACGGCAGCGATCCCAGCGAAGCAGATGCCGAAGGAGGATGCGGACTTCCAGTTCGAAGGAACGCCGGTCTCCTACGTGGCGAAGCCGTTTGTGATGACGATGAACGAAGGGGTCTTGCTGGTGAAAGCGGCGCCGAAGCCGCCCGTCCACAAGAAGCCGAAGGCACACTAGAGTTCAGGTCTCAGGTGTCGGGTCTCAGGAAAACCCTGGCTGAGCAAAACTGTACCAGGAAAAGCAAGGGCGGCCCCGATCGGGGCCGCCCTTATTATTTATGCCGCGAGCCGCTGCTGGTGGCCTTAGCGAGCCTGTTTTCTCTCCAGCGTGACGGGACGCGCGCTGCGGGGCGGACGCTTGGTACCGGCGCGCAACGGACGAACATCAATCTTTAACTCCTGCATGGTCCGGCTCAGCGTGTTCCGGTGCATGCCTAATTGCCGCGCGGCCTTGCACTGATTGCCTCGGTTTTCTTCGAGCACGGTCACGATAAAGCGCTTCTTAAACTCACGGACCGCTTCCGAGTAGAGGATATTGCTTTTGTACATCTGAAGAATGAGTGCTTCCAGTTGATCTTTCACTTGCTGCCTCTTTTCCGCACGTTCACGACCTAGAATTCTTTCACCGACAAATGACTAGAACTGGTTTCATAAATGACCATTAGGGCGTGATGTGCGGCCCTCAGGGGCTAAAGAGTGTGCGTGAGAACTCGGTCGTCCCTCCGGGACTTGAATCATTTTTTCCACTTTTCCCAGCGCTGAAGCGCTGGGCTAAGCTGGTTCGCCCCTCCGGGGCTGGATTCCCCTGTGCTTCGTTCCGCCGGGTTGCCCTAAAACAAGTTCTCACGCACACACTAAAGCCCGCATTGTTTGTGGCTCTGAGCGGTACGGCTGAACAGGCTGCGGAAAAAGTCGGTACTCGATGCCCAGCCCCTAAAGGGGCGTCTGATTTCGAAGGACTTACGGTATCGCTAAAGCGATACCCTGATACGAAACCGGAGTTTTTCTGCAACCTGTAAAGCCGTGCCCTTCCCAAAAACCTACCCAGAACCATTTATGAGACCAACTCTAACAAGAACTATTTCGACGGCCCAGACGATTGCGGCTGAATTGTGTCCGTTGCCGGATGCGCCTGCCGCATGTAATCCAAGCCCTGGTAGAAGCGGTGGCGCAATTCCGGCGGTGCGAGCCAGACCGCAGCCCTTCCGCCTACCAGGAAGTACGGAGCGAACTGAGATCCCGCCAGCCACTTCGCAGCGGGCGCAAAAGCGGCCATGGCGGTGAGCACGACAGCCACAACCAAAACGCCGCGCAACAAACCCAGGACAGCTCCTAGAATCCGGTCAATCGTGCTCAAACCGGCTTTCCTCATTGCCCAACCCGCGATCTGTCCAGCAATGCCGGCAACGATCACGACCGCGAAAAAAATGATAAGGAAGCCAGCGATCTCACCTAACCACGGCGATTTTAAATGAGGCGCGAACCAGTCCGCCAGACGATGATACTGCCAGGCAGCCAGCAGATATCCCACGACCAAGCCAGCCAGCTTGAAGGCTTCATGGAAGAAGCCTTCGATGGCTGCCGCAGCCACGGAGAACACCAGAAATCCGAGGATGATCCAGTCCGCAATGCTCATGGTTCAAAGATCCGAGGTTCCATGATCGAATTCAATGACCCCAGCGCACGCGGGCTAAATCTCCAACTCGCGTCCCGTCAACTGACGATACGCCCCGAGGTACTTTTCGCTTGTCCGCAGCGCAACTTCTTGGGGAAGGGCCGGCGCGGGCGGTTGTTTGTTCCAGCGAATTTCTTCGAGGTAATCCCGTACATACTGCTTATCGTAGGAATCCTGCGCCTTGCCCGGTTGGTAGGTGTCGGCTGGCCAGAAGCGCGAGGAATCCGGTGTGAGCACTTCATCCACCAGGGTGATGCCCTGGGCGGTTTGCCCAAATTCAAACTTGGTGTCGGCGATGATGATGCCGCGCTGCCGCGCATAATCCGCGGCTTTCTTGTAGATACGCAACGTGATGTCACGGAGCTGGCGGCTCAATTCGGGATCGACCAGGTTGCACATTTCTTCGAATGAAATGTTGATGTCGTGTCCAGTGGCGGCCTTGGTCGCCGGCGTGAACAGGGGCTCCGGCAGTTGGCCAGATTCCTTCAATCCGGGCGGAAGCTTGATGCCGCAGACCGTGCCCGTCGCTTTGTACTCCTTCCATCCGGAGCCGGAAAGGTAGCCGCGCGCGATGCACTCGACTGGAAACATCTCGGCGCGCATCACCATCATGGAGCGGCCGCGGAGTTCGCCGGCGTGCTTGCGAATCGCCGCCGGGTAGCGGTTCACGTCGGCGGTGACGAAATGGTTGGGGACGATATCCTTGAGGAAGTCGAACCAGAACAGCGAGATCTGCGTCAGGACTCGGCCCTTGTGCGGAATGCCGGTCGCCAGAACGTAGTCGAAAGCGGAGATGCGGTCGGTGGCCACGAACAGCAGATGCTCAGGGTCGAGGCAGTAGACGTCGCGGACCTTGCCGCTGGCGTGCAACTCCAATTCGGAATAGTCGGTTCGCAACAGAACGGGATCTAAAATTTGGGGGCTCATGTATAAATTCACCGGCAAAAAACTTTGCGTATTCTAGCTGTCGTGGGAAATTTGTCAACGCTTTCCGTCACACCCGCCGGTTTGCGCCGTCCGCCGTCGCGCCGAAAAGTGTTGACAGTTCAAGTGTAAGCTAGAAGCCTTGTCCAGCGCTGGATTGCGAGGGATGGCGATGTGGAAAAGCTGAGGAAGGCTCTGGAAAAAAGGGCAGTGATTTTTTCAACTGTCAAAGCAGAAAACGTCAGATGTGTCAACGGCAAACGCGCGTTTTACTTTACCCCCCGAGTCGTCAATCGCGACTGTGTGGTGGCGGGGCACAGCCCCGTCACCACACAAGAAGCCGGTCGTCTAAAGCAGGCTGGGCCATCTGCGGGAGGCATGGAAAACAAGCAGCAACTCAATCGTGTCGCCGCGCACGCGGTAAGGCACGATGTATGGCGTGCCCGAAACCACCAGTTCCCGAGTGCCAGACACGCGGCCCGGCCGACCCAGCGCGGGAAACCGTTTGAGATTCCCGACCGCATCCAAGATCGCTGCGACGGTTCGGACGGCAGCAGCGGGACTGTCTTGAGAGATGTATTCGGCCTCGGCGTCCAAGTTCGCGAGCGCCTCCTCCCGCCACTTAAGTTGCACGGCGGGTCCAGCGTTTCAGGGTCTGCTGGACTTGTTTTTCGCTGGCAAATTCTCCGCGATCGGCGGAGGCAATGGCCTTTTTGATTTCGGCGATCTGCCATTCGTTGACGGAGACAAATTCCTGGATCGCCTGGGCGGCGACGAACGAGCGGCTGCGGTTCATCGCTTTCGATAGACGGTCGAGCTGGTTCTTGAGTTTGGCATCCAAGCGGAGAGTTAGAACCGAAGATGCAGACATAGTGTATACATCATACATCAGTTGTATTCGGAACGAAAGAGCCGATCAGTTAGGTGGCAATCGAATCAAGGACAATCGGTGGTTCCACGGTGATAAGTGCAATTCCACATCCACCATGCAAACATGGCTAGAGGGGTTTCACGGAAAGTGTAGTCCGGTTTACCCGGAGAGGGTTGCGGTAATGGAGAAAAGGCCGAACCACAGGGGGCACAGAGGAACACAGGGGAAAGAACACAGGGGAAACCCTAGATGCGAAGTGCTGGGTCTGAGTCGCTGGCGGCAAAGTCAGTCTAAGCTATCTGAAGGCCTCGACCGACCTTCCCGTTACGCGGCGCCGAACCGCACCGACACGAGCTTCGATACGCCGGGCTCCTGCATGGTGACGCCGTAGAGCACGGGGGCAATGCTCATGGTCCGCTTGCTGTGCGTGATCAGGATGAACTGGGTCTGCACGCTCATCTCGCGCACCAGATCGGTGAAGCGCGCGATGTTCGATTCGTCGAGCGGAGCGTCGACTTCGTCGAGAATGCAGAATGGGCTGGGTGTGTACTGGAAGATTCCGACCAGCAGAGCGAGTGCGGTGAGCGCCTTTTCGCCGCCGGAGAGCAGCAGCACGTTCTGCAGTTTTTTCCCGGGAGGCGATGCCACCACGTCAATGCCGCTCTCCGCGCTGTTTTCGAGGTCGGTGAGGCGCATGAATCCGTCTCCGCCGCCGAACAGCTTGCGGAATGTGGCCCTAAAGTTCTCGTTAATCTTGTGGAATGCTTCTTCAAATTTCTGGCGAGAGACTTGGTCGATCTCTTTGATCGTGGCGGCGGTGTTTTCGATGGCGTCGAGCAGGTCTTTTCTTTGCGTTTCGAGGAACTGGTGACGTTCCGCCGTTTCCTTGTACTCTTCGAGAGCCATCATGTTAACCGGGCCCATGGCGTCGAGGCGGGCGCGCATCTCGCGGTGCGCCTGATCTTCGGCTGCGAGTTCATCCCCGGTAACCATCGGGATCGTGGTGTCGGCCATCAGGACCGGGCGTTCGATGCCGAGGTCGTTCAGGCAGGTGTCGGCCAGGTGTTGCAGGTCGGATTGCAGCTTGGCTGCCGTGGCCGATAGCTCACCCCGGCGGTCACGAGCGAGGTCGAGCTGCTGACGCGTGCTACGAAGAAGCTCTTCAATTTCGATTAGGCGCGCCCGCACTTGCTCCGACTCTAACTGCAGCAGACCTTCGCGGGCTTCTCCAGCATTGCGCTCGGCTTCGAACTCGACGAGTTGCGCGGCTAGTTGCACGTTCTCGTTTTGCCGTTGCGCGATTTCAGCACTCGCCGATTCCATTTGGGTTTGCAAAACGCCAGCCCGCTCGCGCATCTCGGCAACAAGTGTCTCGATTCGCTGAAGCAGTGTTGTGGCGGAACGGTGGCGCTCTTCGAGAGTGGCGACGCGAGCGGCCCGCTGCGAGGTAGTGTCAGCGGCAGCATCCCGTTGGCTGCGCAGCGCGGCGAGGCGGTCCTGCCCGGCGGCAAGGTGCATTTCGAACTGGGTGCGCGCTTCCTCTATTGTGGTCAGCTCCGCTTGCCGCGATGCGATCAAGCTTTCCTGCTCCTGCCGTTCTGCCGCAAGGCGCTGCAGTTCGCGTTCGTTGACCGCAATCCGTTCGCGCACGCGCGACATTTCGCTCTCCAATTGCTTGAGCAAATGTCCGGAGGTCATCGCCTGCTTCTCGGCTTCGCGCTTTTCTTCTTCCAGGCGTTCGAGCAGGGAAGCGGTCTCCTTGATTTCGCGCCCCAGGGTGAGCGCGAGCATTTCCTTCTCGCGCAGAGCCCGCTCCAGCTCTTCGAGCAAACGCAGCACGTCGCGCAACTCGCGCTTCATGGAAAGCGGTCCCTCACTGCGTTGCTTGCCCCCCGTGACGGTCACGTTGTGGAAGCATTCCCCGGTCTGGGAGAGGAAGAACGCGTCCGGGCTGGAGAGCGCGAGTTCACGCGCCACCGCGGGATCGGGCACGATGTAGCCGTTTCCCAGCTTCGGCAGAATCACTTCGAGCGACTTGCCGAATCCGTTCAGCACGCGAATCGAATTCTTCAGCGGGAGAACCGTGTCGTTAAGAGGAGCGTAGTGATGGCTTTCATCCGCGAGAAACGAGAACTTCGCTTGCGAGTCCTCCGGATGCACCAGGAATGTCGCGCGGCCGTTGACGTCAGAACGCAGCAGGCGCAGGCCTTCGTCGGCGGCGTCCCACGACTTGACCACGACGTAGTTCAGTTCGTCGCGCAGGAAGTCTTCGACGACGCGCTCATAGCGCGGTTCGACTTCGAGGAAATCGGCGAGCACACCGGCGGGAGCGTTTCCTCCCTGCATCGCTCCCGATTGAAACAGCCGCCGCACCGATTCGGTGGAATAGCCGTGCTCGGCGATGACCGCTTCGAGCGACCTCTTCTTGCCGAGTGCCGTGGCGTATTCGGAGCGGATGGAGTCGAGGTATTTCTTGGTCTCACTCTCCGCCGAACGATTGCTCTCGAGGGTCTCACGCAGGCTCGCGATCTCAGCGGTCAGGCCGCTGGCCCGCTGCGAAACGCTTTCGAATTCCAGGGCAATCTGACCGCGTTGTCCGCCGAAGGTTTCCGATTGGGACGAGGCGGTTGCGATCTCGGCCCGCAGACGCTGCTCCTCGCGGCTTATGCCCGCCAGCCGCTCCTGCGACTGCGTGAGCCGATTGCGGAGGTTGGAGGCTCCGCCGACTGCCTCCAGAATGGCCGTGCGATGCGATTCCTGCTCCTGTTCCAGCATCGCGAGGTTGGTGGCGGCGCAGGCCGTTTCCTGCTGGCTGAGCGCAAGCTCCTGCTGGGCCGCCGCGAGATCCGCCGCCGCGGAGTCGAGCACCTGCTGGTGACCATTGCGCTCTTCCTCAAGCGCCGTGACTCGTTGCTGGGCCTGTGCCAGTTCCGCTTCGGCAGATGCGGTGCGAGCGATCAATTCCGCGCAGCGCTCTTCGTTGGTGCGGATGCGCGCCTTGCCGCGATCGCCTTCGATGGCGATCTGGTTGAGCCGCTCGCGATTTTGCCGCGTCTCGGTCTCAATCGCGTATCCACGCTGCGTGCGCTCGGAGTGCTCGGCTTCCGACTGCTGCACGCTCTCGGTCTGCTGGCGAATTTCCTCGCCCAGTTGATGGATCTGGGTATCGAGCGTCACGCTTTCCCGATCCATCTGGGTGAACTTGCTGGCGAGCACGACCCGCAGCTTGGCGCGCATCTCGTCGCGCAGCTTGGCATAGCGCTCGGCCTTGCTGGCTTGGCGCTTAAGCGAGTTCATCTGCCGCGTGACCTCTTCGAAAATGTCGTTCACGCGGTTCAGATTCAGTTTCGCATCCTCGAGACGCGCCTCGGCCAGACGCTTCTTCGTCTTGAATTTCGTAATCCCAGCCGCCTCTTCAATGATGGCGCGGCGGTCGGTCGGACGGCTGCTCAGAATCTGCCCGATGCGTCCTTGCTCGATGAGCGCGTACGACTCCGGCCCAAGACCGGTTCCCATGAAGAGTTCCTGGATGTCACGCAAGCGGCACAGTTTTCCATTCAACAGGTATTCGCTGTCGCCGCTGCGGAACAAACGGCGCGTTACCGAAATTTCTCCGGCGTGGTGTTGCTGCTGGTTGAACTTGCGCCGCCGGATTTTCAGAACCACCTGTGGCCCAAGGACTGCCACTGCGCTGTCGTTAACTGGAGCTTCGTTAGCTGGCGATTCGTTGGCCGGGGATTCGGCCGAGGCCTCGCCTTCAACCTCTTCGGTCTTCCCGGGTTGGGCTTCCTCGACGGCTTGTTCAGTTTCTGCGGCGGCCTGGGCGCGGACCTCCGCTTCGTCCCAGTTTTCTTCCGCCGAAGGAAGGTCGTCCTGAATCTCGATCTCGGTGGGCGCGTTCGTATCCGGTCCACCATAAATTTCGGGGTCAATCAAAGTGAGGCACACTTCCGCCATGCCGGTGGGGTTGCGGTCGCGCGTGCCGGAGAAGATCACATCTTCCATGCGCGAGCCGCGCAGCGACTTTGCCGACTGTTCACCGAGCACCCAGGAAATTGCGTCGGCGATGTTCGACTTTCCGCAGCCGTTCGGGCCGATGATGGCGGCGATGCCCTCGCCATGGAATTTCAGTTCGGTGCGATCGCAGAACGACTTGAATCCCAGGATTTGCAGCTTCTTGAGTTTGAGCAAAGTGACTCCTTCGTAGGCGGACACTGTGGTCCGCGGACTCGGTTTGCGCTGGCTGGGGTGCGCTGCAAATTGCGAGGATCCGGAGGTTAACTTCCGCTGTTAACTTCCCAGGTTCCTCGCTGGTCGCATCCGTGTGATGCCGTCCCCATGAACCAGGAACGTCACCACGCTTTTGACCAACTCTAACGGCGAATGCAGGGACGGGTCAAGTAATAAAACACCACATATTGTGGTACTGGTCCGAACACCGCCTTTAGTTGCACAGACACTGCAGCTATTACGCGCAAGTTGCTGGTAAGGAATAAGAAAGGCGGGAGACCGCGAGAGCATAGACACTGTACCGCCAGCGGGAAGGAGATTCAAGGGCTGGTAGTGCCGGGGCTGCGTTTTCTCGGAGGGGGCCAGCAGGTTGCGGTGAAGGTTGAGTTCCGAGATCCGGTCCTTGAAGGCGATGCCCATACGAATCGAACTACCACCACGGGCTGCCGGGAGTTGCAACGCCACCGAGGAAATCATCACTTCCGGCAGGTTCCGGCGTCACTGCATTTCCGCAGACAGTGTGAGATTCGTATCAGGTCATCGCTTTAGCGATGACGTTAACAGGCATAAGGAGAGCGCCTTCAGGCGCTGGGGTTGGATGTCGATTCCCATTCGCAATGCCGATCGATTGCACGTCGTTGCTGGCGAGCGCACTTTCTTCGTGACTTCCTCGACTTGGGGGAAATGCGGACTTCTACAATCCGCCCGCGCAGCCGGGCTATTGATCGACGTGCTCTATCACTATCGCCAGCAGCGGAAATATCGTCTCCACGAATTTGTGATCATGCCCGACCACTTCCATTTGCTGATCACGGTGGGCGCGGAGATGACCGTGGAGAAAGCGGTTCAGCTAATCAAGAGCGGTTTTGCGTTCTGGGCTGGACGCGAACTGGGGTTCCGCGCTCCGGTTTGGCAGAAGGGATTCTCGGAAATTCGTGTGCATGAGCGGGAGGCTTTCCTGGGAATGCGCGAATATATTCATGCGAATCCGGTGAAGCGATTGCTGGTGACGGCGGGCGCGGATTATCCGTATTCGTCGGCACATTCAGAATTCGAACTGGATACGCCGCCGCAGCGCCTAGAGGCGCTTCCAGAGGGTGCTGCTTTCGGCATCGCTAAAGCGATGCCCTGATACGAATCACCCTTGCACTTTCGGTAATGCTGAAGTGGATGTCCTGATACGAATCGCATTTGCACCACAGGCTGCCAGCGGGGCAACAAATCCGGGGCGCTATGCAATTATTTCTTGCGCTCGACGAGGAAGCGAGCGAGGTCCTTTAGAGTGGACGCAGCCGAGCCGTATTCGTTAAGTTCCGCGCATGCCCGATCGACCAGGGCGTCGGCCTTGCGGATCGATTCCTCGATTCCGAATAACGCCGGATACGTTGTCTTCTCTGCCGCCGCGTCCTTGCCCGCGGTTTTTCCCAGTTGCTCGGAGGTCTGGGTCAGGTCGAGGACATCGTCCACGATCTGGAACGCCAGACCGATCGACTGCCCATAGGTCCGGAGGCGGGCGATATCCGCAGAAGTTGCCCCGGTGTACATTGCCCCGGCGTAAATTCCTCCGCTGACCACGCTGGCCGTGATGAGCGCTGCGGTCTTCGAACGGTGGATGTATTCGAGGGTGGCGAGGTCGGGCTTCTTGTGTTCGGCTTCGAGGTCGACGACCTGGCCGCCGAGCATGCCGTCGATGGTGCCGGTGGCGTGGGCGATTTCCCGGATGATCGCGACGCGCGCCTCGGGTGGGCACTCGATCTGCGCGAGCACTTCATAGGCCTGCGTCTGCAGGGCGTCTCCGGCCAGGATGGCGATTGCCTCGCCGAAGGCCTTGTGGCAGGTGGGACGCCCGCGCCGCAGGTCGTCGTTATCGAGCGCGGGCAGATCGTCATGGATCAGGGAATAAGTGTGGAGCATTTCGAGCGCCGCGCCCACCTGCTCGATGCCTGCGGGTAGCGAGCCAGCAAGCGGTCCAGCCGCCGATGCCGCTCCGATCATGCGTCCCGCTTCCATGCAGAGGATCGGCCGCAGGCGCTTGCCGCCAGCAAACACACTGTGCCGCATGGCCTGATGGATGGAGGTTGGATGTTGGACGGCAGGGGGCAAGAGTCGCTCGAGTGCGGCGTCGGCGGCTTCGCGTCCCTGCTCCAAGACTTGTTTCAGCATGGCATCGCAGTATAACAAGCGGGCCTCGCGGAAATGAAAAGGGACGCCGAGGAGCGTCCCTTCTCAAACCAGTTTTTCAAAGAAAATCCTCACCGAAAAAACAAACGATCAGGCGGCCACGCGGCGCGTGAGCCCGCGCAATAGGGAGCTCACCACGTCATCGTTGCGCGGCTCGCATATGTCGGACGCGCCCAGACTCATTGCCTCGGCCCACAGCTTGTCATCCGCCAGCCTGTGGGTGCCGACGATGCAAAGGTCGGGGAACTCACGATGCAAATGCTTGACTTCGTCCGGCCCCGAAGTTTCCAGATCCAGCACCACCGCCTCGGCGCGGTGCCGGGCAACCGCGGGACGGACCTCCTGGCAAGTGCCGGCCAAATAAACAGAATTAAAGTGTTGGGAAAGACTGACCGCCAGAGTTTGTGCAGTTCTGGGGTCATTCTGATAGAGGACTACACTAAGTGCTTCCATACATCCCCCCTGACTACACCGCGAGTTCGCGGCGGCCTTGGCTGCGGCAGCAAACTGCTAGCACAGGCGTTATCAATTCCGAGCGCGACAGCGTTACTTGCGCAACGCTTTCTCGGCCGGGGGCTCGAACGGTTCGGTTTGCAGCTTTCCGTTCTGTTTTAACAGAATCTCTACTTTCCCTTCCGCTTCCTCCAGCTGTTTCCGGCAGGTTGCGGAAAGTTGCATGCCTTCTTCAAAGAGCGTCAGAGACTTCTCCAGAGGAACCTCACCTTTTTCCAGTTCCTGGACGATTTTCTCGAGACGCTCGAGGCAATCTTCAAACTTCACCAATCCAGTTGCTCCTGCTCTCTATTGTAATGCCGATTCCTGTGGAAAATGTCCAGCGAAATTTTGTAATTCTTGTAATTTTTGGGGCATGGTGTTCCCAAAACTAAACTGAAGGCGGCCGCTTCGATCCGAGAGCCTCCAGAACATCCACCGCGGAGCTATATCGACCCTGGGGAGCGCTGATCTGCGCACCCTGCACCCGCTCGCGGACCGCCGCCAGCATTTCGCGAGCGATGGCCACGCCTTCCGCGCGAGCCGCTTCCGGACTTGCGGCCCTGGTCATCCGGTTCAGGATTTCATCCGGCACGGAAACCCGCAGCTCGTTCTTCATGAACTCAGCGTTGCGGACACTTACCAGCGGCCAGATTCCGGCCACCACAGGAATTCGACAGTGTTCGATCCGTTTCAGGAAATTTTCCAGCAGACTGAGGTCGAACACCGGCTGGGTCACCACGTATTCCGCACCCGCTTGCACCTTGTATTCGAAGCGCTTGATCTCTTCGTCCAGGTTGGGCAACCCCGGATTCGCACCCACCCCAATGACGAAGCTGGTCCCGACGCCGATCGGGTTCCCGCCCAGGTCCAATCCCCGGTTCAGGTTGTGGACGATATTCACCAGCCCGATCGAATCCACGTCAAACACCGCTGTGGCATCGGGATAGTTGCCCATCTTCGGGGGGTCGCCCGTGATACAGATCAGGTTGCGGATTCCAGTCGCCGCCGCCCCTAGCAGGTCGGACTGAATGCCCAGCACGTTCCGGTCGCGGCAGGTGTAGTGCAGGATGGCCTCAATTCCAACCGCCTGCTGTATCAGCAGCGACAACGCCTGGTTGCTCATGCGCGCCGAGGCCCGCGGGCTGTCTGGGATGTTCACCGCGTCCACGCCGACCGATTTGACGAACTTCGCGCCCTCGATCTCTTTTCGGATGTCGATTCCCTTGGGCGGCACGATCTCAACCATGGTCACAAATTCCCCGGCCGCAAGCTTTGCGCCCAGCCGGGAGCGCTTCGCTATCGGAATGCTCGCCGGAGGCGACGGCGCAGCGCCGGAATGAATCGCCTCCGTAACCGCGGTCTTGCCGCGCGCTTCGCCCACCCGTAACGCCGATTTCATGGCGCGGATATGATCCGGCGTGGTGCCGCAGCATCCGCCGATCAGCTGCACGCCCGCGGCCACGAATTTCCGCGTGTAGCTCGCCATGTATTCCGGCGAACAGAGATAGATATTCCGGCCTTCGACCGAGCGCGGCATGCCGGCGTTCGGCTGCGCGGCCAGGGGCAGGGAAGTCGCGGCCCGCACCCGCTCGATCACGTCCAGCATCGCGACCGGCCCCACGCTGCAGTTGATGCCGAGCACGTCCACGTTCCACTCCGTGAGGCGCGCGGCGAAGGTCTCGGGGTTGGAGCCATCGAGGCAGTTCCCGTCTTCGTCAATCGTGACCTGGGCGACGATGGGAATCTTCGCATTCACGTCCCGGCAGGCCAGTACCGCCTGGCGTAACTCTTCGAGGTAGCCGAAGGTTTCAAGCATCAGCAAATCCACGCCGCCCTCGATCAGGGCTGCGACCTGTTCGCGAAACGCCGTCCGGGCCTCTTCAAACGAAGTCTTGCCCAGCGGTTCAATGCGAACGCCCAGCGGGCCAATCGATCCGGCCACCCAGGCATCGAAACTCTTGGCCGCTTCCCGAGCCACGTGAGCGCCCGCCACATTGATGTCGCGCACGCGATCCGCCAGGCTGTGCCGCGCCAAGCGAAAGCTGTTCGCGCCGAAAGTATTGGTTTCGACAATCTCGGCGCCAGCCTGCAGATAATCGTGGTGGACGCCGCGGATCAGCTCCGGCTGCGACACGTTCAGCTCGTCATAGCAGCGGTTGATGAAGATGCCCTTGGCATAAAGAAGCGTTCCCATAGCTCCGTCGCAGAGCACCGGCGAATGCTTCAGACGTTCAATAAAATTCTGGGCCATCATCTTGAGGATACAAGAAGGAGTGAGGTCTCCGCATCCACCGAGGGCCTATTTCGACCGGCTTGTCCTCTTTGTGGCAACTGGATATCATACAAGCATCTAATAAGGTGCCTTCCACAGGAGCGGTCCACCATGCTTGATCTCACCAAGGACATTCAATCGCTGACCACTTTCCGCCGGCAGTCCGGCGACTTTATGAAGCAGCTAAAGAAGAGCAAGCGCCCCGTAGTGCTCACGGTGAACGGGAAGGCAGCGGCTGTAGTGCAGGATGCCGAGGCCTATCAGCGCCTGCTCGACATTGCCGCCAGCGCGGATGAAGACGAAGCTATCCGTCAGGGTCTGGAGGATGTGAAAGCAGGAAGGACACGGCCAGCGAGGAAGTTTTTCGCCGAGTTCGAAGCCAAGCATGGCATATCTCGTTGACATCACTCCCCATGCTGAGCGCGATCTTGCCCGCCTGTACCGGCAAATCAACGCCGAGTTTTCGGAGGCGGCGATGGAATGGTATCTGGGGATCAAAGAGGCCATTCTCAGTCTGGAACAGCATCCGAATCGCTGCCCGCTAACGCGTAAGAAGGACAAACTGAGGCACTTGCTTTACGGCCACAAGCCTCATATTTATCGAGTGATATACCGGGTCAGCGAAAAACAGAAGCAAGTTGAAGTGCTCCGCATCCGCCACGGCGCCCGGCGGAGGCTGAAGCCGTCCGATCTTATGTAGGCTGAGCGTCTCTCTTAATGCGGCGGTCGCTCCTTGACATGCTACCGGAATCGAACTAACTTAGCAGACCTTCCCCTCCATTTATCCGATTGCACCACGCCCCGAGGAGATCATGGAGAACAACACCTCGAATTCCGCGACGCGACCGATGCGTCTTCTGTCCATTGATGGCGGTGGCTTGGCCGGGCTGATCCCCGCTGAAGCTCTGATTGAAATCGAAAGCCAGCTCGACGCGCTGACTGGCCGCTCGCTGCCGCTCTGCGACCGGTTCGACCTGATTGGAGGCACCAGCACGGGCGCCATCCTCGCGGTTGGACTCGCTCTTGGCTTGAAGGCGAACGAACTTCGGGACTTCTACCTCAAATTTGGAAAGCAGATCTTCACCAAGGTCTTTTTGCCCGAGCGTTTCTGGCACAGCTATCCAAGCGGTCCGCTTGAACAGCACTTGCAAGATGTTTTTGGGGACGACACGACGCTCGGAGGCGGCAAGCTGCGCACCAACATCCTCATCGTCTCCAAGAACGTTACGCTGGGGACAACATGGTTTTTCACCAATAATCCGAAAGGGAAATACTTCACCAACAACCAGGGACTGCCGTTGTGGCAGATCGTGCGAGCCAGCAGCGCCGCTCCCACCTACTTCCCGCCGCAGCCGATTTCCGTTCCCGACGACGAAGGCCAGCCCCAGGATTATGAGTTCATCGACGGTGGCGTCAGCAGTTACAACAATCCCTCGATGCAGGTTTTTCTCGAAGCCACCGACCCGACATATCAATTCGGATGGCCCACCGGGACCGGCACGCTCTTGTTGATGTCGCTGGGCACCGGCTTCAACGCGATCACCGTTCCAGCCGGCAAGGCTTCCGGCTACAACCTCCTCGACTGGGCTCGGTACGCCATCAAAGAACTGATGAACGATGCCAACCTTCAGCAGAATGTGTTGATGCACCTGATCGGCCAGTCGCCGGCGGGCAAAGCTCCGGCTCCAAGCGCGGAAGCAACCGCCGCCCGAGCCACCGGCGTCCCCGCTGCCGATGCGCTTGATTTCATCAGCCCCGGCTTGGGCGCGTACAAGGCTCTGACCTATCAGCGAATCACGGTCAGCCTGACACGTGAGCGCCTCGACGGGCTCAACCTCGGCGATATCGACCCGGCAAAGGTAGGCGAAATGGATGCCGTCGATCAGATCGACAATTTTCAGCGCATCGGGCAAGCGATCGCCAAGGAGCAAGTCAGAATGGATCTGCTGAAGCAGTTCTTCGTCTGAAGTCTCTACAAGTGTCGTTTCAAACCGCTGGAGCCCGCTCAACCGCCCACTTCCTCAGCCGCCGCCTCAAACGCAGTTTCTTCCTTTGCTATAATCCTTATTCTTGCATCCAAGTGATTATCCGGCATGAGGTTGGAGTCCAGGTTTGAAAAGAGTCCTGATTCTTTTGTTTTCCCTGCTGCCCGCCAGTCTGATCTTACTGAGCTGCGGAGGCACTCCCTCCAGCAGCACGCAAACCAGCGGTCCCAAATACCGCGCGTTCATCACCAATAGCGTCACCGCCGGTACTGGGTCCGCGGGCGTATATATCGTCAACGCTCAAACGGATGTGCGTGCGCTCGTATCTCCGATTTCCGTTGGCAACACTCCGGGAATGATGGTGCTCACGCCCAACCGAGCCCAGACCCTGGTCTTCAGCGGTAACGGTACGCAATTCTCCGACAACCAGTTCAGCATCATCAACAACGCTACCGGAGCCGCCGCCGCTCACGTGACTTTGCCCGGCGTTACCGAGAGCTTCGTCGTTTCCCCGGACGGCTCCGCCGCATACGCTGCCGTCCCCACGGCCTCCGTGGTGGGGCAGTCTCCCGGGGTAGTGAAGGTCATCTCGCTGAGCAGTGGCGCTTTCACAGGAGAGGTCGACGTTCCCTCGGTTCACTATCTTTCGATCGACAACAGTGGCAACCGAATTCTTGGCTTCAGCGATAACTCCGATAGGGTGTGGGTGATCACGCCGTCGAATATCGGAATCGGCAATGCGGTGAGCTATATCGACGGTTTCGACCGTCCGGTCGCGGCCTTCTTCAGCAGCGACGACAGCACCGCCTACGTGGTGAACTGCGGCGCCGAGTGCGGCGGAACCACGGCAAGTGTGCAGCAACTCAATCTGACCAATAACACTCTCGGCTCCTACGTCGCAGTCTGCACCCCCGGCCCAAACCCACTGTGTGCCGGCAGCGTAGCTCTGGTAGATGGCTCGACCATGTATGTGGCGGGCACGCCGTATTCCGGGGGAGTTCCGTCGCAACCCTGCACCGGACAGAAGACTGCGGCGACCACGTGCGGACTGCTCACCGTCGTTGACCTGTCCGGCAGCATGACGGTGACGAATTCCGGGATCGTCATCACCGACGGATATCACAACCGCATGTCGCTAGGCGCTAACGGACAGCTCTTCATCGGCGCGCGCACTTGCACCGAGATCGTCCCGCCCATCCCGCCGCCGCAAGGAGCCGAGACCCGCGGTTGCCTTTCCATCTACAACACGCAGACGCAGGCCCCCGCCGTGATTCCTCCCGCGAATGGAGACGTGACCGGCATCCAGCCCATCGCCACGCGCACCGTGGTGTATGTGATCCAGGGCGGATCACTCGGTATCTACGACACCGCGACCGATGCACTGCAGACCCTGCAGATCACCAACCTCATCGGCCAGTTCATAGACGTCAAGACTGTCGATTTCTAGAGTAAGAAATTTGGTGTGTCATCCTGAGCGAAGCGAAGGACCTGCTTTCCCATGCGCAATTTCTACGTTTACATCCCGTCCAGCAAGTCGCGAGTGCTTTACACTGACAACATCCATCGCCGCACTATGGGAATCCACCTCGGAAGCAGTGGTGGCGCGGTCGAAAGCAGGTCCTTCGCTTCGCTCAGGATGACAATGTGGGTTTATGCCAAGGACTTGCGGCCTACCTCGGCTCCAGCGTCATCTCATGCGCCCGGTGTTGCTCGACCGCAGCCTGCGAAAATGGAAACGCGAACGTCGAGCCTCCGTACCACGCCGCCCACTGGTCCATGTAATACGGACTGAGGAAGATCCCGCTTTGCCCCGTCACCACGTTCAGCGTGCTTTCGTCAAAGTTCGCAAAGTTCCACGTCAGCCGCTCGGAAGGCCCAAACCCGCGGCCCACCGCCTTCACCGTGTACCCGCTCCCGCTCAGCGGATGCAATCCCGGCCCCGTGAAGCGCCCAACCACCGGAAGATGGCTGAGCACCAGATGATCGATTTCAACCGGATAATTCTTCCCCCATTTCCATTGACTGAGGTCCGAAGGAACTTTCGAGGTCTTCACTGCGTTCTCAACCGCAGCCGCAAGCAAGCTCCCGTAGTCTGAATATCCCGGCGGCAGCCAGCGCGGCGGTTGCTTGGTGAGCACATTTTCCAGCCAGACGGACGACATAGCCCAGTGATAGCTCTTCCAACTGAGCGCGCCTGAAGCCGCGCCTGAGTTCGGTCCATCCCCCGCCGCACCCAGCTTCGGTTCCAGCAGCAACCGCGCCAATTCCTGACGCGCTTTCGTCTCAATCGTCGGCGCCGCTGAATCCGCCGACATCCGCCCATCCCAGTCCCGCAAAATTTCAGCTGCCCGCTTCGCCCGGTCTGAGGCGCTCGCGGCGTGATCGACCGCGTACACGAATTTGTCGGCGCAGAACCGGTCGTAAGTCGACGACACATCCATCTGCAGCGCCAGCATATCCGCGGGCGCAAACTTCTTTCCCGATTCGAGTACCCGGTAAATGCGATCCGTCCGCCACGGCGCTTCCCATTCCGTGCCGATCGAATACTTGTAGCCCTCCGGAGTGATGCGCCCGTTGGCGGTCGCCAGAATTCCCGCCGGCGGATCGTAAACATGCGGCATCTCGTCGAAAGGAATAAAGCCTTTCCACTCGTGCGCATCGTCGCTGCCGCTCACCGGCAGGCTGCCATCGCCCGCTGCCCGGATCGGCACTCGCCCCGTTGCCTGATATCCGATGTGACCATTCACATCGCCGTACATCACGTTTTGTCCCGGCGCGCCAAAAGTCGAGAAGGCTTTCCGAAACTCATCCCAGTTCTCGGCGGAGTCCACATCGAAGAACATCAGTCCCATGCCGTCCTGCAACGTCCAGCGCAAGGCGATCTTGCGCGTTTCGCCCGGAACCAGCTCCGTGATGATCGGCCCATGCCGCGTGGTCACCACATCCATAACCACGTCCGGCCTGCCCTTGACGTGGATCGTCTCTTGCCGGTGCTGCGCCTCAACCCATCCCGCCGGAGTCTTGTACTGCCCCTGCGCATTGAACTCCTCGATGAAGTCGTCTTCCACGGTCGGCCCAACGTTGGTGAAACCCCAGCCAATCCGCTGGTTGTGGCCGACAATCACGAACGGAACTCCCGGCAGCGTAACTCCGGCGACGTCGAAGTTGCCTGTCTTCGTTGTTGTTGTTGTTCTTAGGTGCGCCTCAAACCACAGGTTCGGCATCTGGTGGTCGAGGTGCATATCGTTCGAGAGCAGCGGTTTCCCCGAAACCGTATGCTGACCGGAAACGACCCAGTTGTTCGACCCCGACCGGAACGAGTCATCGGAGTATTCAATCCCGGAGGAGCGACCGAGCTTAGCCCAGCGCTTCAGCGCTGGGGAAAGTGGAACCAACGATTCAAGTCCCGGAGGGACGACCCAGTTCTCACCCACACTCTTTAGCCCCTGAGGGACGTGCCTAGAATCCAGCGCCGACGTCAACCGGCTATTTCCACCCTCCGGATCAACCTCTTCGTCGTCATCGTCATCTTCATCGCTGCTGTTGGCCGCAGGTTCCTCTTCCATCCGCCGCACATCGCCTGGCGGACGGTCGCGCCAGGAGGAATTCACATACAAGTCCGCCGTCAATTCCGGTCCCAGCTTCGCGAGAACTCTTTCTCGCGTCAGCGCCGGCGGGTTGCTGTAGTGGTTCAAATCCTGCACCATGCGCGCGCCCACCAGCAGGGAATCGGTCACCGTCCACGGCCGCGGCATGTATTTCATGAGGCGGAATTCCACCGAAAGCCGGTCGCGATGCGATTCAATAAACGCATTTACTCCCCGGGTGTAAGCGTCAAAATAGACCCGGTCGCGCGCCGAGATGCTCTTCTCCGCCGCTTCGGCCGCGATCCGCAGCCCCAGAATCCGCTGCTCGCGGTCCATCTGCACCGTGTCTTCGCCGATCACCTCCGAAAGTTCTCCCGCAGCGGCGCGCCGCATCATGTCCATCTGCCAGAGCCGGTCCTGCGCGGTCACGTAGCCCTGGGCAAAAAACAAGTCTTCGAGCGTCGCCGCTTCAATCGTCGGAACCCCGTGCCCATCGCGCACCACGCGCACCTTGGACGAAATCCCAGGTACGGAGACAGAGCCATCCAACTGCGGTAGTGGCGAGCGGGCGATCCAGTACAGCCACCAGAGGGCGACGATCAGCGCCACCAGCAGCGCGCAAACGGCGTAGTACAGGGTCCGCAGCGCAGGATTGCGCCGACGGACTTCTGGCAGCGAAGCAGTGACCGACATACTCACGATTGTAGGGACGCCCTTAACACCTGACAACAGCGCGGCAGCGAAGTTTACGGCATAGTAGGTCGCGGAAAAACTCGAGTTTCGTATCAGGGCATCGCTTTAGCGATGCCGAAAGTTCTTCCGCCTGTAGAGACGGGGCTTGCCCCGTCTCTACAGGAATCAAAAGCCCCTTTAGGGTTGGGCATCGGAACCCGAAGTTCGCTTTCGGTTGGCGTAACCCGTGCTCCCCCAGTATCATGATTGCGACCCCTTGGCGCGCATTATCATCAATTTCTACGTCACCCAATATGTTGCAGAAGCGAATCGACGATCAGCCGACCATCTCGCGGGAGAACATCCGCGAAGCCGAAGGAATTTTCCTTCAGCATCTCAAACGCGTCGGGCTCAAGCAGACCGAACAGCGCAACGCAATTCTGCGGACCTTTCTTGAAACTCGTGAACATCTTTCGATCGACGAATTGCATCGGCTGGTCAAGAAAACCGACCCGCGCATCGGTTCCACCACTGTCTACCGGACGCTGAAGCTTCTGGCAGGTTGCGGCCTGGCCAGCGAAGTCGCCTTTCACGACGGCGTCGCGCGTTACGAACACCAGTACAACCGCCGCAGTCATCACCACATGGTGTGTACCGAGTGCGGCGCTTCGGTCGAATTTTTCTCGGAGAAAGTCGGAGAAATCGAGCAGGAGATCGGACGCAAGCACCGTTACGTTACCACCCGCCACACTTTCCAGATTTATGGTGTTTGCGAAGAATGCCGAAAGAAGAGGAATGGACGCCGACTTGTCTAGTCCAGCGAATAGCCCCGCGAATCCGGCGCAAGCTTCGGTGAAGTGTCCCCATTGCGGAGCTGTGATGCCGGCGAACTCGGCATTCTGTCCGGGATGCGGATGGTCGATGACGCCGCTTCCTCCCGCGGAACGGGCGGCTGCGGCGGTCGCTTATCTCACCTTCGTCCCGGCCGCAGTGCTCTTGTTTCTGCCGGCATTTCGCAATAACCGCTTTGTCCGCTTTCATGCCTGGCAAAGCATTTTGCTCTGGGGAGTCTTTTTCGTTTTGACCATCGCCGCGCTCTTCCTTTCGAATGTCGCTGCCGCCATGGTTTTTCTTCTGTTTGGAATTCTGGGTTCGCTGGCCATGTTGTTCTTGTGGATTGTTCTGTCGCTCAAGGCATGGCAGGGCGAGCGCTTCGAATTGCCGCTGTTCGGCGAGTTCGCTGCGCGTCTGAAATAGGTCTCAGGTCCAAGGTGTCAGGTCTCAGGAAAGCAGGTCTCAGGCCTCAGGTCTCAGGAAAAACAAAATCAATTTCGTTTCACCTTCACGGGTTTCCTGAGACCTGAGGCCTGCCACCTGAGACCTTGTTTTCTTCCGTTAGACATTCTCGTCCGCATCGTTCAAAATAATCAATTCACTTTGCATCCCAGGAGACCTCATTGAGCCAGCTTCAGCGCGTTAAGATCAGCGCTCTCGGCACCTACGTTCCGCCTCGCCTTCTCACCAACGCCGACCTGGAAAAACTTGTCGAGACCAACGACCAATGGATCATGGAGCGTGTCGGCATCCGCGAGCGTCATATCGTGGACAAGGGGGTTGCGACCAGCGATCTTGCGGTCGAGGCGGCGAAGAGAGCGCTCGCCGAACGCGGTATCGACGCTTCCGATCTCGACCTGATTGTGGTCGCGACCGTTACGCCCGACATGTTTTTTCCCGCGACCGCTTGCCTCGTCCAACACAAGCTCGGCGCGAAAAATGTCTGGGGATTCGATCTCTCGGCTGCCTGTTCGGCGTTTGTTTACGCGTTGCAGGCCGGAGCGCAGTTCGTCGCTACCGGATCCCATAAGAAAGTGCTCGTGATCGGCGCCGACGTGATGTCGTCGATCATCGACTACACCGATCGCGCGACCTGCGTCATCTTTGGCGATGGTGCGGGCGCGGTCCTGCTCGAACCCACGGAAGACGAGTCCGTCGGGCTCATTGATTTTCTGCACGAAGTGGATGGATCGGGTGGGTGCTCGCTGTACATGCCTGGTGGCGGAAGCTTGAATCCTTCGACTCACGAAACCGTGGACAAGAAGATGCACTTCGTTCATCAGGATGGGGGAGCGGTTTTCAAGTTCGCGGTGCGCAAGATGGCGTCGCTCTGCGAAGAGATTCTCCAACGCAACAACATCAAGGGCAGCGAGATCGATGCCTTCATTCCGCATCAGGCGAACAAGCGGATCATCACCGCTACTGCCGATCGTCTGAAGATGCGTCCCGAGAGCGTGATCATTAACATCGAGCGTTACGGAAACACCACCGCGGGAACGATTCCGCTGGCGATGGAAACCGCGCGCCAGGAAGGCAAATTGAAGAAGGGAAGTCTGGTGCTGCTGGCTTCCGTCGGAGCGGGATTTACCACTGGAGCGACGCTCCTCCGCTGGGCGTATTGAAGCAGGTCTCAGGTGGCAGGTCTCAGGTCTCAGGAAACCCGAGGCAGGTCCCAGGTGGCAGGTCTCAGGAAACCCTTGGTTGTTTTGTTTTTCCTGAGACCTGACACCTTGGACCTGAGACCTACCTGGTCAGGTCTCAGGAAACCCGTTGTGCCGAGACTTGGAATCGATTGATCAGGCCGTTCAGAATTCGCCCTAGTGCATCGTCCCATTAGT
>PKUV01000129.1 GCA_003131315.1 Acidobacteriaceae bacterium | reverse complement strand
GACCACTCCCCCTATGCCGATTTCCGCGTCAGCTCAGGAACCCTTGGAAACCTTATAGTCGAGCTTGTCAAGAATGCCGATCGCGGCGTCGAGAATTTCCTTATCCACCTTACGATTCGAAGCGATGGCTTCCGCCAGCGGGATGGAAATAATCTTGTTCCCCCGCAGCGCCGCCATTTGCCCGAATTCGCCGCGGTGCACCATGTCAATGGCGCCCAGTCCGTAGCGCGTGGCCAGTACGCGGTCGAAAGCACTGGGCGTTCCGCCTCGCTGGATGTGGCCGAGTACAACCGACCGCGACTCGAAGCCAGTCCGCTTTTCGATCTCGCGCGCTACGGTCGACCCGATTCCGCCCAACCGAAGATGCCCGAACTCATCGCGCCCTTCTTGCAGAACCGACGCTCCACCGTTCAACTGGGTGCCATCGGCAAACTTCGCGCCTTCGGCTGCCACCACGATGCTGAAATATCTTCCGCGGGCGTGGCGCTGCCGAATCAGTTCGGCCACCTGTTCAATGTCGAAAGGAACTTCGGGGATCAGTATGACGTCGGCGCCGCCGGCGATGCCGCTATAGGTCGCGATCCAGCCCGCAGCGCGTCCCATCACTTCCACCACGATCACGCGATTGTGCGCTTCGGCCGTCGTATGCACGCGGTCAATGGCGCCGGTGGCCACATTCACGGCCGTGTCGAAGCCGAAGGTGTAGTCGGTGCCGGCCAGATCGTTGTCGATCGTCTTCGGAACGCCAACCACTTTTACTCCGTTGGTGAAAAGTTTCTGCGCCACCGAGAGCGTGTCGTCGCCGCCAATGGCGATCAGTGCCTCACAGCCATGTTTCTTGAGGTTCTCGGCGCAGTGCTGCAGGCCGTCCTCATGCTTGGCCGGATTGGTGCGCGAAGTGCGCAGGATCGTGCCGCCGCGCGGCAGGATGCCGCCCACCGACGAGAGGTTGAGTTCCATGGTCTTGTCTTCCAGCAACCCGCGCCAGCCCTCCATGAATCCCACGAACTCGTCTTCATAGTGGAAGGCGCCCTTACGCACGACTGCCCGAATGACCGCATTCAGCCCGGGACAGTCGCCCCCGCCCGTCAGCACTCCAATTTTCATCGCCTGCTCCTCATGTGATTTTCCGGTACGAATATGAGTCCGCTCCCTGAGCGGATACACTCCGCCCGTATCGCACGTTTCAGTGAGACGGAACCTACTAGGTTATCACGCGGCTCGCGTCGAGATAGCCGCTTTCCTCAAACCCTTTCACTACAGGGAGCACAGAGGAACACAGGGAGAATCGGTTTTACCCTGTGTTCCTCTGTGCTCCCTGTGGTAAAGAAGTTGACTTACTCGGCGCGCTTGCGAACCCGGCGTTTTTTCGCCACAATACTCGCCGGACACTCTTCGCCAGACCATAGCCCTCATGCCAAAATTCTTGCGCGTTTTTTTCTGGATTGCCGTCAGCCTCCTCGGAGCGCTGGCGCTGGCCACCATCGCATTGCATCGCGGCGAGCAGATCAACGCCCTCTGGCTGGTCGTCGCCGCCGTTTCCACCTACGCCGTCGGATATCGCTTCTACAGCAGTTTCATTTCGGCCAAAGTGCTGGCGCTCGATCCCCTGCGCGCCACGCCCGCCGAGCGTCTCGACAACGGCCGCGACTTCGTTCCCACCAACAAGTGGGTCGTTTTCGGACACCACTTCGCCGCCATCGCCGGCCCCGGCCCGCTGGTCGGCCCCGTGCTCGCCGCACAGTTCGGATACCTGCCCGGCACACTCTGGATCATAGCCGGCGCTGTACTGGGTGGTTGCGTGCAGGATTTCGTCATCCTGTTGTTCTCCGTTCGCCGCGACGGCAAATCGCTTACGGAGATGGCAAAATCCGAAATCGGCCCTCTGGGTGGCGTTGTCGCCTACGTCGCCGTGCTCAGCATCATCATCATCCTGCTCGGCGCCACCGCGCTCATCGTCGTCAACGCGCTCAAGTCGAGCCCATGGGGAACGTTCACCATCGCCATGACCATGCCCATCGCCGTATTGATGGGCGTCTATCTGCGCCGCATCCGCCCCGGAAAAGTTCTCGAAACTTCCGTCCTCGGATTTGTGCTCGTGCTCGCCGCCATCTTCGGGGGACGGTGGGTTTCCGAGACGCCTTCCTGGGCGGCAATCTTCACGCTGACCGCTCCCACGCTGGCGATTCTCATCATCGTCTACGGATTCGCCGCATCTTCGCTGCCCGTGTGGCTGCTGCTCGCGCCCCGCGACTACCTGAGCACGTTCGTAAAACTCGGCACAATCTCTCTGTTGGCAGTCGGCATCGTCGCGCTCCGCCCGTCCCTGCACATGCCGCCCCTGACGCGCTTTGCCGACGGCAGCGGGCCCGTGTTTGCCGGAACCATCTTTCCCTTCGCCTTTATCACCATCGCCTGCGGCGCGGTCAGCGGATTTCATTCCCTGATTTCAAGTGGCACCACGCCCAAGCTGATCCGCCACGAACCGGAGACCCGCTTCGTCGGCTACGGTGGCATGTTGGCCGAGTCGATGGTCGCGATCATGGCCATGATCGCGGCTTCAGTGTTGCAGCCCGGCGTCTATTTCGCCATCAACAGTCCCGCCGGCATCGTAGGCCAGGCGCCCGAAGCGGCCGTGACCACCATCGGTTCCTGGGGATTCCCCGTCACCGCCGCCCAGATGGCTTCTCTCGCGCACTCCGTCGGCGAGCAGACGCTGTTCAACCGCACTGGCGGCGCGCCCGCTTTCGCCGTCGGCATGGCGCAAATTTTCTCCAACACTCTCGGCGGCCAGGCCGTCATGGCGCTCTGGTATCACTTCGCCATCATGTTCGAAGCGCTGTTCATCCTCACCATTCTCGACGCCGGCACCCGCGTCGGCCGTTTCATGTTGCAGGATGCGCTCGGCCACATCTGGAAACCGCTCGGCCGCACCAGTTGGTACCCATCGATTCTTTTTACCAGCGCGGTGATCGTCGCCGCCTGGGGAAATTTCCTGTGGCAGGGCATCAAGGATCCGCTCGGCGGCATCAATTCGCTCTGGCCGCTCTTCGGCATTTGCAATCAACTGCTGGCGACCGTTGCGCTGTGCGTTGCGACCACCATCATCGTCAAGATGGGCTGCGCGAAGACGGGCCGAGTGAAGATGGGCCGCGTACGTTACGTGCTCGTCACGCTGGTCCCTTTGTGCGGGCTGGTGGTCGTGACCTTCACCGCGTCGTGGCACAAGATCCTCGATCCGAACCCGCGCATCGGTTTCCTCGCCCACGCCCGTCAACTAGCCGCTGCCGGAGCCAACCCACGCCTGATCTTCAACGACCGCCTGGACGCCGCCGTCACCGGCGTGTTGGTAGTGATGGTAGCCATGATCCTGATCGAATCAAGCCTGGAATGCATGCGAGTAATTTCCGGACGCAAGTCCGCCGCAGTCAAAGAATCGCCCTTCGTGATGACAAAGTTGGCAATGGAGGAGCAAGCATGAAGACGATAGTGTGTGGCGCGGACACTCTTGTCCGCGAGACGCTGGAAGCAAGAGCGGGCAGAGCGAGTGCCGGTGCGATTTTCGCGGTAATTATCGGTTCATTCAAGGTGATCGTTGCCACGCTCCGCGA
Organism: Acidobacteriaceae bacterium; assembly: GCA_003131315.1. Classification (GTDB taxonomy): domain Bacteria; phylum Acidobacteriota; class Terriglobia; order Terriglobales; family Acidobacteriaceae; genus Acidiflorens. The sequence continues at coordinate 1,110 of PKUV01000129.1, read as the reverse complement.
GATTTTCGACGAGTCCGCCTACCAGCGCTTTCTAGATCGCAGCCGCCTGGAATCCTCACCCCACGCCTACGCCATCTTTCAGCAAGAAACCGAGCAAGCCAAATCCCAAAGACCAAGATGCTGTTGAGAGCGAAAAGCGAAGAGCAAAAAGCGAAAAGCTGAAAGCTGAAAGCTGAGAGCTGAGAGCTGATAGCTCTCCTGCTACACTTCCCCCATGCGCGTTCTCGGCATCGACTGCGGCACTGAATACACCGGATACGGCGTAGTCGAACTGCTCTCCGACGATCGCCTCGTGTGCATCGTCTGTGGCGCCATCAAGGTTTCCCCGCGCGATCCCATGCCCATGCGCCTGTCGCGCATCTCGATCGGCCTTCAGGAACTCATCTCCCAGCATCGGCCCGACCGCGTCGCGATCGAAGACGTTTTCTACGCCGTCAACGTGAAGTCTGCCTTGAAGCTCGGCCAGGTGCGCGGTGTCGCCATGCTGGCCGCCGCTTCCGCCGGACTCGAAGTCGCCGAATACTCCCCACTCTCCATCAAATCCGCGGTGGTCGGATACGGCCGGGCCGAAAAACATCAAGTCCAGCAAATGGTGACGCGTCTTCTGAATCTCGATCGGATTCCCGAGCCCGCCGACGCCGCCGATGCGCTCGCCATCGCCATCTGCCATTTGCACACCGCAGCCACCCATGAACGCCAGAGCAAAGACCAGAGCAAAGACCATAGCAAAGACCGCCAGACCGCAACCCGCTGACTAGAAGACATTCCACAAATCCGTTTTGAAGGGGCGCGGCTTCACAGGCTGCGGAAAAACTCTGATTCGCGCGGGTTTTGGGAAGGGCACGACTTCAGTCGTGCCGCTAAATGATTGAAAATGTGCTGCGCTTTAGCGCCTGCGGTGTGCTTTTTGCGCCCGCGATTAGTTTTCCCGCAGCCACTAAAGCCGCTTGTGTGACGGGTTCTAACGGCATGGCTGAACAGGCTGCGGAAAAGGTCGATATTGCCCAGCCCCTGAAGTATGTGCGTGAGAACTGGGCCGTCCCTCCGGGACTTGAATCATTTCTTCCACTTTTCCCAGCGCTGAAGCGCTGGGCTAAGCTGGTTCGCCCC
>PKUV01000088.1 GCA_003131315.1 Acidobacteriaceae bacterium | reverse complement strand
AATTTTAGCCGGACAGCAGTGACCTCTTATGAAGAATGCTTTCCCTGGCTACATAAGAAAACCGGAAAACGAGTTTGCAAAACTCTGCGCTGGAGAAGCAAGAAAGGCCAGCATCATCGCTGAGCTGGCCGTGGAAGAATCTGCTGCCGAAATCTTTACTTGGTGCAACTCTGGCTGATCATCTTCAAGCTGGTAACGCGCAGTTCACCGAGTTCCTCTTTTTGGCCCGCGTTCTGAACCTGGCCCTCTTTCTTTTCTTCTGCCTTCGCTTCGCGCGTGGGCGAACCGGTGACCGTCACCTGGTGGCCGACGTGGTCGGCGAGTTTAACGGTGCTGCTGCGCAAGTCCCAGCTCTTGCCGTCTTCGCCGGTGATGGAAAACTGGTCTGGCTGGTCGCCTTTCTGTAGGCAACCGGTCACGGCCTTTGTTTTGCTCGCAGACTTTTCTTGGTTTTCTTGTGGGGCAGCTTTTGTATTGTCTTGTTTCGCCTGGTCATCGCTGGGTTTCGTGGTGTCCTGAGCGAAAGCCGTCAGGGACACCAACAGCGCCAGCACTATAGAAAACAGCATGCGTGCAAACATGGGCAACCTCCTTAAGGTTGTCGTTCGCTAAGATAGGGAGAACTTCAGATGGACTGACTTAGTTCAGGGAACCTGAAAGAGGAGAAGGATGCTCACTCCACCCAAGAGGTGCATTTAGGTGGCCCTCTGCATCAACCGCGCAACTTGTTGTATCGATAGGTCAGAAAGCAGATCCCGGTACCGCAGAGTCTGGGCTCCGTCGTGTACCTTTGGCGGAAAGCAAGCCCAAACGGCGGCGTGCCACCACCGTCGAGGCCCGGAAGATTTCGGAGTCTTGGGAACACTCACAACCAAGTTGTTGGTGTAATCGCGATGTTTCAACAACTATGAAGCATCGGCATGTTAGGGATTAGCAGTGTCAAGGAACCTTACGGCGGTTCGCCAAGGTAGGGAAATGCGTACCAAGCTAACCACGCGAACAGAAGCCAGTGGGAAAATAGATTGCCCTTAATGGAGAATGGTTAGTTCAAGTTTGAGGGGCGCTTGACGCCGGAGTTCGGCTTTGCCGCCTTCGGAGCGGATGTGTTGCTGAGATAGGTGACGGTATTCGCTGCGACGCCGCCTTTGGCTCTCGCGGCAGCGTTTTCTGCAGCATGCTGGTCGAGATACGCGACGGTGTCGGGCGCGATCAAGTCGTCACCGTGTCTGCGTGAAACCCTGCCTGAAACTCTCGCCCGAGTGCTGGCCGCCGGGGTTGCTGCGGCGGCGGCCGTGTCGGTCTTCGCGACTGGCGATTCTTCCGGCGCGAGGTCGGAATTTCCTTGCGATTTTATGGCTGGCGGAGGTGCAGGGGTAGCGGCGACTTGTCCCGGGGCTTTTCCTGGGTTTTTCTCGGGGTCTGCGGCAGTTTTCTCCGCTGACACCGCTCCGGAATTCTGCTCGGAAGCTTTACCGCTGCGGCGCATGCCGAATCCGAGAACCACGGCCAGCAGCATCACGCTGGTAAAAGTCAACCCAGCGCGCCAGAACCATCCCGCAGGTCGATGGAACGGTTGCGGCTCCTGCGTTGGCGGCACCATTGTCGAACCGACCATTGTCGGCCGCATCGCCACCTGCTCAATCGTTGAGTTTTCTTCCGCGCTTGGAATTGGTGGTTCCACTGGCCACGACGGGAAAGTATCGAGCGGCGAGATTCGACACGCGCCTGCTTCTGCGTCAAATTCGGGCTCGTGCAGAGTTTCGGCGGCCACCGAGAGAGTTTCGGGCGCCAGTTGCGGAAGTGCCGCAGGCAACTCCACATCTTCGATGCCGGGCTCGGCGTGAAAGCTGACGGGCTCTTCCGGGAAATGCGTCGCTTCACGAGGCTCCGGCGAACGGCGAATGACCACGCTCGCGATCAACTGATCTCCGGGGCCGGCGTCGACTCGTAATTCGAGATCGGCAATATTGTCGGGGATTTTGTCGGGAGAAACGATTTCGACGGCATAGCCGCGGGCACGCAGATCGAACGCCAGCTCTTGCGAGAACGCATGAGAGCGCGTAATGATTCTTGCCAGTGCCATGAACCTGGACTCATTCTTGACTTAGGCCCACGTCACGAGCTTTACGCGCTCGGTGGCGTGGGCCGATTTATTAGGTCGTGGAACTATGATTCTTTCGGCTTAGCGCTGCGGGACCGAACGAGCATTGCGCCTAGGCACGCGACCCCGGCTCCAAGCACGTAGACCAGAGAAGAGCCACCCTCCGGAACCGTGCTATGTTTCACTGGTTGCTTGACGTGGCTCGTGGGCTTCTCCGCATCTTCCACTGGGCAGGCGGTGGTCGAGGCTAAGCACAACAAAGCCACCACCGCGAGCCACCATTTCCGGTTCTTGCTTTTCATCACCATCACCCCCTTCGAACAGCGAAGCCGTCTGAACTGCGCCTCGAGGGGAGTACAACCTGACGTCGGTTCTGTCCCAAACACTTAGACATTTACATTAAGCTCTCATAGTAAGTTATTGTCAAGATGATACTTCTTGCAAACAGGTTGCACAAAGATGCAACCTTCACAGGTGCAGTGCCGGGGCCCAGCAGGGCCACAGGTGGAACCGCCCCTTTTATGGAAAAGAAGGGTTTAAAGGTGCTCCAATCACTTGGTCTTCGGGGCAAGCAGGACAACCCTTCGGTGAAAATTACGCCGCTCGATGTCTGTGCGGCTTTTCGTTAGCATCCCGCCGGAGGTGCGAGCGCGATAACTGTCGAAATCGCATTATAAAAGGGC
>PKUV01000184.1 GCA_003131315.1 Acidobacteriaceae bacterium | reverse complement strand
GCTCTTTCATAATGCATTGACCAAATTGTTTAGGACGCCTGGTTACAACGACTACCGGCGCATTGGACAGTTCGCCGCCTCGTCTGTTCCCAGAATCAGGTGATGTGAACGCCGGCTCAGAGCCGCGACGCCTTCGCGCGCCTGCCTTCGGCCAGCCGAAGCGGGGCTGTGGAGGCCAGTTCTACGCGGTTCCTTCCTTTGTTCTTGGCGCGATAGAGAGCCTGGTCTGCTGCCTGGATCACCTGCTCGGGCTGGCGGTAGCGTGTGCTCGGCTCGGCCACTCCGATGCTGACCGTCACCGATAAACGATCGGGCGATTGATTGGGACTCGCGGAAGCGGGTTTCTTTTTTGCGGACTTTCTGCGATCTGGCTCACTCGCGCGGCGATCGCTTCTGGTCTCGGCATTTCTCTCGGCTCTTCTTTCGGAGCCGCGCACATGGAACGTGGATTTCTCGATGATCTCGCGCAGCGAGTCGAGATGCTCGAACGCTTCTTTGGCGGAAGTGCTGCGAAAAACGATGGCGAACTCTTCGCCTCCGCAGCGGAAAGCCTGGCCATCGCCGCCGACTTGCAATAGCCGCTTGGCCACCATGCACAGCACCTGATCGCCAACATCGTGGCCATAGGTGTCGTTGAACTTTTTGAAGTGGTCGATATCGACGATGGCGATGGCATATTGCTGGTCCAGTGAAAGCAGGGCCTCGTTGAAGGCGCGCCGTCCGCGAATACCGGTGAGTTCGTCGTGGTAGGCGAGTACGTAGGAAGTCTCGATCAGCGAGGCGGCGAGGATCAGGGCGGCGGTGGCGACGTAGGCGTCCGACGCTTTGCCGACCGGGCCGAATTGGAGCCACATGAAAACCGCTGCCACTGACCACACAAAGCCGGGCTCGATCGGCTTACGCGTTTGAAAAAAACGCCGGACGAACACCGCGATGGCGGCTACAAAACTCAACAGAATCCAGAGCGGGATCGGGTGCTCGCCGGGATGAGGCGGGTTGGCGGGGCTATTTTCCGGCCGGCACAGCACCGCGAAGACAACCGATTCGAGGAAAAGCAATCCAAAGCGGGGCGCGATTCCCGCAATGATCAGGCCGCGCTCGCGCATCGAGGCGAACACAATAAAGTTCAGCGGGATCAGCAGGGCGGCGAGCGCGACGGCCGTGCGCCCGGGTCCGGTGTGAACCTGGCCGACGGAGAAGAAATCGACCGCGCGATGCGCGAGCAGCAGGACCAGCAACGAAAACAGAAGGCGGCTGGAATTAAAACGCCAGGCTAGAAGCAATCCGGCGGCGAACACGCCAACGTAGTAGAAGGCCAGCGAGGGCGCGACTTGGACGAAGAGAGTGCTGCTGACGAGCGTCGCCGCCAGCGCCAATAACAAGCCGCCGGGCACCAGCCACGCCTTCCAGGTTCTCCCGTTCACTTCTTCAGAATACGGCAGTCGGCGCCGGGAGGCGGTTATGTTTCGGGCACAGGCCGCTGCTATAGCGGTTTCAGGGAAAGTGTCGTCCGATATGCCTGATAGGGGGGTTGCGGTAAAAGGGAAAAGCTTGAACCACAGAGGGCACAGAGGAGCACAGAGGAAACCCTGGCGATGCGAAGCGCTGGTTTTGGAGTCGCCAGCCCCTCCCCGGTGCTGATGTCAGCCTACGATATCTGTGAAACGGGCATACTGCGCAGGCCGCGAGCGGTGGTAGTCTTCCCTGTTCATGGCACGCGCATCGCATTCCGCACTTCATTCCGAACTCCGCATCGCAATCGACACCGGAGGCACGTTCACCGATTGCGTGTGGGTGGAGAACGGCGCTCTTAAAACTCTGAAGGTGTTCTCGACGCCCGATGATCCGTCGCGCGCGATTGCCGAAGCTCTGAGAAAGATTGGCGAAGCTACAAAGAAGACTGGCGGTGCCGCCGCCCTCACGCTGCTGCACGGCACGACCGTCGGGACCAACGCTCTGCTGCAAAGAAAAGGGGCGCGAGTCGCGCTGATTACAACCTCGGGATTTGAGGACGTCATCGAGATTGGACGGCAGGCGCGTCCTCGCCTGTATGACTTTTTCTTTGATCGGGTGGCGCCGCTCGTCAGCCGAGAACTGCGATTCGGAGTCAAGGAGCGGACGGATTCCGAGGGCCGGGTCTTGGAGCGGCCGCTGGAAGCGGAGTTGGCGCGACTGCGGAAGGCGGTGCGGCGTGCCAATCCAGATGCCATCGCCATTTCTTTGCTCTTCTCGTTCGCCAACCCGGAGAACGAAGTGGCCGTTGCTGCGGCCGTGGCTGAACTCGGCAAACCGCTTTCTGTGTCTCATCGGATTCTGCCGGAGTTCCGGGAATACGAACGCACGAGCACGGTCGTGGTGAACGCCTATCTGCAGCCGCTCATGCAGAGCTACATGGAAAAACTGGCTGAGCGCGCCAAAGAGCACACTGAAGAAAAGGAGCGCTCCGCAGAATTGGGAGACAGCTCCGGCGCGGCGCGGAAGCGAGGCGAGCCGCGGATCTTCGTTATGCAATCGAGTGGCGGGATCACGGCGCTGGAGTCGGCGGCGCGGGAACCGGTACGCACGGTGTTATCGGGCCCGGCCGGCGGACTGGTGGGCGCGGCGGCCATGGCCGGCCGCAGCGGGTTCCGGAAGATTCTCTCCTTCGATATGGGAGGGACCTCGACCGACGTGGCGGCAGTGCAGGGTGAGGTTCGACCCGGCGGCCAGTCAGAAGTGGCCGGGCTTCCGGTGGGAGTTCCCATGCTGGAGATTCACACCGTGGGCGCCGGGGGCGGCTCGCTGGCTCGCTTCGACGCGGGCGGCTCGCTGCGCGTGGGACCGGAATCGGCGGGCGCCGATCCGGGACCGATCTGCTATGGTCGCGGAACCGAACCCACGGTGACGGACGCCAACTTGCTGATGGGGCGCCTTCGCCCCGACCGTTTTCTGGGAGGCGAGTTCACGCTCGACGTCGAAAGAGCGCGGCGGATTACATCGGAATGGCTGAAGAAACAGGGCTCGCATTTGAGCCTGGAACAATTTTCCGCCGGCGTCGTGCGCGTGGTGAATGCGAACATGGAGCGGGCTTTGCGCGTCGTTTCCATCGAACGCGGGTACGATCCGCGCGAATTTGCGCTGGTGGCGTTCGGCGGAGCGGGAGGTCTGCATGCCTGCGAACTGGCGGAGGCGCTGGCGATCCCGACCGTGATGATTCCGGCGCGACCGGGCGCGCTTTCGGCGTTTGGGATCCTGGTCAGCGATGTGGTCAAAGATTATTCGCGTACGCTGCTCTGGCGGTTTGCCGATCATCTGCGGCAGACAGTACCGCAGGCAAAACTGCAGAAAGAATTTCGCAAGCTGGAGGCGGCGGCGCGGAAAGAATTCCGCGCGGAACGGTGGCGCGGCGCTCTTCAATGTGAAAGGAGTCTTGACCTGCGATATCGCGGTCAAGGCTATGAACTCAACGTGCCCGCCAAGGAGAACGTCACCGCCCGCTTCCATGACGAACATCAGCGCCGTTACGGGTATCACCACGCGGGACGGGAGATTGAACTGGTCACGCTGCGTCTACGCGCTCGTTTGCGCACGCCGCAGCCCCAGTCCCAACCCCGGCACAAAGTTGTGCGACAGCAAACGGCGCTGAAGCCGCCGTCACGCGTGGCGCCAGTCGAACGCGCGCCCGTATTCTTTCACGACAAAACCGTGACCACGCCCGTGTTTGAACGTGAGAACCTTGTCCCCGGCCGATCAATGAGGGGACCGGCTGTGATCGCGGAATACAGTGCGACCACTGTGATTCCGGCGGGAAAGAGGTTTTGGGTGGATGCGTCGGAAAACCTGGTGATTAAAATCAGGTGATCGCGATCAGCCAAGCGCGTTCGAACGCGGCTTACTCCTCGTCTGGTTCTTTCTTTTCCTCGATCGCCATGTCCTTCAATTCACTGGACTCGAAAACGTCCCCACATTCCTGGCATTCCACATATTCGGTTTCTTCGTCGCGGGAGACGATCTGCACCCGAGGATGCTTGCACTGTTCGGGACTGACTTTCTTTTGGGGAGATTGCGACGGCTGGCTAAGCGTCATAAACTTGTCGACTGTTCAACTCTTGAGAGGAAATGTGCGTTTTTCCTGAATTGGCGATATTTTGCGGCCGCGAGCTAAGGATGTCAAGTACCCATAGAGCCGGGTATCATACCACAATAGACATGTCCCCGTCTTGTCCACAATAGAAATGTCCCCTGGTTGTGGTTTCACCATGCCCCGGAAAAAGCGGGGGGTTCATCTGCTGCCAGCCTTGTCGCCAAGGATGATTCTGAGCTGGAGGAAGGTTGCGGCGCCGGGTGCCCCACTTTTCGCTGTTTTCGAGAAGTGGGGCTTTTCTCAGCTCACAATGCCGACTCAAGCAAGTGGAATGTCTGAGAAAATCGCCTGGCGAGCTTGTTGAAAAACTTCATGAATTGTCATCCCGACCCTGAGCGAAGCCGAAGGGGAGGGATCTGCCGGGTGCCCCAGGTCTCGCGGTTTTCGAGACCTGGGAGCGGCCGCTCCGCTCTCGGCGGTCTGACTTTTTGCGTCACAGCCCGAATCGTGCAGTGAGTAAGCTGTTGATAAGCTTTGGTAGCGCTACCGGGAATCGCTTAACGTCAGGCGGGATTTTACAGGCAGGTTCGTTGTCTGTCGCCTAATAGCCTGTGGTTCTGAGGGTTCCCGCGCCATGACGCGCTAGGGATTTCAGACAGGACAAACATTTTCCATTTGGTTTTTGGACAATTTGGACGGCAAAAACAATGCCCCGACCGAATCCGGGGCATCTTCTTTCTAGACTGTCCCGATGGCTCCCGCCTCAACGAAGACGATTCGAGACTCACACATCTAAGGCCATATTAGCTTTCGAGTACTTTATAATGGATCGGTCTTGATCACGGGACGCGTTTGGGGGTACAAGGCTTTCTGGGAAGCCGCTACCGGCATCCCGCTGATGCGCCAAACGCGATAGGGGCAAGGCGCGATACCGGAGAGGTATGCGTCCATTCCTGTCGGTCGTCCTGATTCTCTCGCTGACGTATTGCGGGTTCGCGCAAGCGGTGCCGCCGGGTGAGGTAGTTCCCACCGGGACCGGCGTCGAGATCGAGCTCCTCGAAAACATCTCATCCGAATCGCTCAAGGCCGGGCAGTCCGTTCCCTTCAAACTGGTGCACGCGCTTGAAGTCAACGGGGTGACGCTGCTTACTGCGGGCACGCAGTTCAGCGGCACGGTTACGAGCGTTAATCCGTCGGGACACTGGGGCAAGGCGGGCGCGTTTGACCTCAAGTTGGATCCGCTGAAGCTTGCCGACGGGGCGCTCGTGCGCGTCGATTTTCACCGGCCCGCGAGGGTGAATGCGCGGGGAGAAAAGACGGGAGAGACCATCGGGTCGGCAATCGTGATGACCTATTATTTTCCGCTGATTCCGGTGGCCCTGATCGCCGGCTCGCGCAAGGGCAAGCCTTTCAAGATTCGCGCGGGCGAGCGCTACCTGGTGTACGTGACGGGTACCGAAGCACCGGCGGCTACGGAGTCGCCGAAGCCGTAGTTACTTTTTCGAGTACCAGAAACCCCGGCGCCCGCGTCCGCGTCTTCTATGCGATAACATGCGATAAACTGAACTTACCGATGGTACCCACTTTTCGTCGATTGCTTCTCATCCTGACGGTCCTCACCGCGCTTCATGCGGTGGCGCAAACGCCCGCCAAGCCGGCGCTGAATGTGGTCCTGATCACGATTGATACGCTGCGCGCCGATCATGTTGGCTGCTATGGATACAAGCAAATCAAGACGCCGAACATCGACGGCCTCGCTGCGGATGGAGTGCGCTTTGAGCGCGCCTTCGCGGTTGTCCCCGTAACCCTGCCCTCGCACAGCTCGATGCTGACGGGAACGTATCCCATGTTGAGCGGGATGCATGATTTTAGCGGCAACAAACTCAGTCCGCTTCAGCCCACGCTGGCCTCGGTTCTCAAACAGGCCGGGTACCAGACGGGAGCGGTGATCGCGGCGGCGGTGCTGGACTCGCGGTTTGGACTGAACCAGGGATTCGATTTTTATTACGACCACTTCGAATTCAGCCGCCTGGACGAAGCGAATCTCGACGAGATGGAGCGTCCGGGCAATGTTGTGGCCGATGTGGCGCTGGACTGGCTGGCGAAGAATTCGCAGAAGAAGTTTTTTCTTTGGATGCATCTCTACGACCCACATTTTCCCTATCATCCGCCCGAGCCTTACAGCCGCGAATATGCGGCACAGCCGTACGACGGCGAGATCGCTTTTGCGGATGAACAGGTCGGGCGGCTGCTCCGCTTCTTGAAAGAGAAAGGAATTTATCGGAACACGGTGATTGTGCTCTGCGGCGACCATGGCGAAAGCCTGGGAGAGCATGGCGAAAAGACACACGGCTTCTTTATCTACAACGCCACGATGCATGTGCCGCTGATCGTCCGGCTGCCGGAGAATGCCGCGGCACGCACGGTTGCCGATCCGGTTTCACTCGTCGATCTGATGCCCACGGTGCTGGGCGCCGTCGGGCTGGAGATTCCGTCGCAGGTGCAGGGACGCAGTTTGCTTCCCGAGCTTCGCGCCAACCATGACGACCAAGCGGACCGCGTCCGCGTCCTCTATGGAGAGACCTTCATGCCGCGGATTCACTTCAACTGGAGCGAATTGCGGGGCTCGGAGAACACAAAATTTCACTTCATCGACGCGCCTCGACCCGAGCTGTACGATCTGGCGAAGGATCCGGGCGAAGTTCACAATCTGTTCACCGAAAAGAAGGCGGTAGCCGAGGAGATGCGCGCCAAGCTCGTTGGCATGATCCGCGATTACAGCCCGGGCAAGGAACTGGCTGAAAAGACCGGTCTGGATCCGGCGCTGATGGAGCGATTAAAGGCGTTGGGGTATGCGGGGTTTTCCGGCGGCAGCGATCCGACCATCAGCAGCCGCGACCTGCCGGATCCGAAAGACCGCATCGCGGTGTATGAGCTGATCTCCGATGCCATCGCCGACAGCCAGCACGGCCGCTATCACGAGTCGATCGAAAAACTGAAGAGTGTAGTCAAAACCGAGACCAACTCTGTTCCCGCCCATTATCTGCAAGGCCTGGATTTCTACCACCTCAAAATGTTTGCCGAGGCGGTGGACGAGCTGCAGAAAACTGTTCAGCTCAGTCCTGACTACGCGCTCGCCTTTTTTAACCTCGGCATGGCACAGGCCCACGCTGGGCAGATGGATGCCGCCATCGCGACACTGCAACGGACTCTGCAACTCGACGCCACTAATTTCGAAGCTGCCTATAATCTGGGAGTGGCGTTCATACAGAAGCAGCAACTGGAGCCGGCGGCGGCCGCACTCCGGCAATCGGTTACGATTTATCCGGACTTTGCGCGTGGACATCGCGCCCTGGGCGAGACCCTGCTCTACCAGGGCAAGCTTGACGACGCGATTGCGGAGTTGCGGCGCGCCGTGGAGTTGGCGCCGCAAGAGCCCGCCATGCACGAGTCGTTAGCCAAGGCTCTGGCCGCCAAGGGACTCACGGCGGAGGCAGACGAGGAGACGCGGCGCGCACAGCAGCTGGCGCCACAATAGACGCATGTTCCGGCGCTTCTCAACTTGTTTGCCCAGTCTTTCGTTTGCGGTTGCGATCGCTCTGGCCGGATGCACAGCTTTCGGGCAGGCCGCTGCGACCGGGCCATTGCAGGCGAAACCGCAACCGCGGCTCGGCGTTACGCGATCGAATGCTACGAAACCCAGCGTCATATTGATCACCATCGATACCCTGCGTGCCGACCACGTGGGATGTTATGGGGCGCAGACCGTCAAGACTCCAACCCTTGATGCGTTGGCTCACGACGGTGTCGTGTTTGAGCGGGCGCTTTCGCAGGTTCCACTTACCTGGCCTTCCCATGCGGTGATCCTGACCGGCACTTACCCTTTCCAGAACGGCGTGCAGGATTTCACCGGGCAGCCGCTGGCGCAGCAATTTCGCACCGTGTCCCAGTCCTTCCAGCAGGCGGGTTACGCCACCGGAGCCGTGGTCAGCGCCTTCGTGCTCGACCGGAGTTGGGGGCTGGCGCGCGGCTTCGACTTTTACGATGATGCGTTTTCGGCGGAAACCTTCGAGAAAAAGGATATCGGTTTGGTGGACCGTCGCGCCGGGGAGAGCGTAGCGCATGCCATTACCTGGTTGAAGAAAACTCCGCGGCGCCCGTTTTTTCTCTGGCTGCATCTTTACGATCCGCACAGCCCGTACGATCCTCCGGAACCCTACCGCTCCGAGTACCGCAGCCACCTCTACGATGGCGAGATCGCCTACGCGGATCACGAACTCGGAAACCTGATGGCCTGGCTCAAGCAGAACCACCTTTATGATTCTTCGCTGATCGTCGCACTCAGCGACCACGGCGAGTCCCTCGGGGAACACGGCGAAGACGAGCACGGGTTTTTCGTGTACAACGCCACTGTGCATGTGCCGCTGATTGTGAAACCGCCCGCCGGGAGCGGCATTGCGGCTGGCCGGCGCCGCGAACCCGTGGAGACCACGGCCGTGGCTCCGACGCTTCTGCAACTCGCCGGCGTGCAGGATTCGATTGATTCGGTTGATTCGATTTATGCACAGTTCCAGTCGCATGCTTTGTTAGGCAGGAAGTTAGGCACGAATCAGGCAGGGAGTCAGGCGGCAAAAGATCCGGCCTACAGCGAGACTTTTTATCCATTCAGTTCTTTCGGTTGGAGTCCGTTGCACGCGCTCGAGAGTGAGCGTTTTCACTTTATCGAGGCGCCCAAGCCAGAGTTGTACGATCTTGAAACCGACCCCGGAGAAACCCGGAACATTGCCGCCGAGCAACCCGCCACAGTTGCCGTGCTTCGGGAAAAGATGCAGACACTTCTGGCCCACAATCTTTTCACGCGCCAGGATGCGGGTGCTGGCAATCTGAGTCCCGACGCGCAGGAAAAATTACGCGCTCTGGGCTACTTCGGATTTCGTGCCGCGGTTTCTCCCGAGTCGCTCAAGCAAGGGCTCGCCGATCCCAAGGACAAGCTGTGGGAGTTTAACGCCATTCTGAAAGCCGAGGACGCCTTCCATCAGCGCGATGACGACCGGGCTGAAGCGCTTCTCCGCCAGGTTCAGGAACAGGATCCAAGAATCTACGTGATTCCTTTCCTGCTGGGCGAGTCGGCCTTGCGGCGTCAGAGTTGGGAACGCGCCGCCGAGCAGTTGCAGCGCTGCCTTCAGCTCAATCCCAACTTCGACAACGCCATGACCGGTTTGGCCCGCGCTCTGTCCAAGCTGGACCGCGAGGCCGAGGCAAAAAGCTGGCTGCGGAAAGCGCTGCAAAACAATCCCGAGAATTACCGGGCTTGGTACGAAACCGGCTTGTTGGAGGCCGGAAGCAACCCAGCCGCAGCGCTGTCTTCGTACCAGAAAGCGATTGCTATCCAGCCCAATTTTTCGCCGGGGCAGCGGGAGCTGGGCCTGGCGCTGTTTCAGCAGAAAAACTATGCTTCCGCCGCTACCCATCTGGAGAAAGCCATAGCACTCGGTTTGGACGACGCTCACATCCGTAATTTCCTGGGGATTTGTTATAGCCAGACCAATCGCCCGCGAGCGTCTATCCAGAGCTATCAAGTGGCGTTGAAGCTTGATCCGAAGCTGGCGGAAGCCCACCTTAATCTGGCTTACGAATTGCACCGCGCCGGCAAGATCAGCCAGGCACGCGCAGAGTACCAGGCTGCCTGCCAGCTTGAGGCGAAGTTCTGCGCTGCAATTCCCAAATAAGCTGGCGGGAACCCTCTACCGCTTTCGAAGGCCCTCTTGACTTTGCAGTTTGTTCAACACTTCCTTGGCTTTGGCTGCCGTGGGAGCGCTGGGGAAGGCTTTCAGGAAATCCTGGAGCTGATGGATGGCATCTTGCTTGCGGTTCTGCTGGAGGTAGAGATTAACGAGCTGCAGATGCGCTTGTGACATCGACGGGTCGAGCTGCAAAGCCTCTCGCAGACCCTTTTCGGCTTCGTCCAACTTGCCGGTTCGTGCGAACAGACATCCCTGGAGAAAACGAGCAAAAGCAGAGTCCGGGCGGCGCTGGAGACCGGCCGCCAGAGCGGCCTCGGACTCGGTATAGCGCCCGGTCAGCATGAGCACGTTGCCCAGGTTGAAATAGGCTTGCGCCTCATTTTGGTCGAGGCGGACCGATTCGCGGAACTGAGCCTCAGCCGACTGGAAGTCGGACTTGCTCAGATAGATCGACCCGAGATTATTGTGGGCTGGGTAATAGTCCGGGGCGATCTTCAACGCGCCTTCGTAATGCGCGATGGCTTCCTCCTGCCTTCCCTTGTGCTCGGCATCCACCCCCCGTTCGTACTCTTTGACGGCCTTTTTTGGAAAGCGCTTGTTGTAGTCTGCCGGATTGACCAGATCGGGGTTGCTGCCGGACGCCCGCGCACCCATCGGATCAGCTTTCTTCTGGTCTTCGCGGGGGCGCAGGATGATTTGCAGCATGTTGTAGGGCTGCACATCGGGGTTTACAGCCACCCGTTCGTCAACCGGATAGTAGGCCTCGTCATTAATGATGACGTGGTACTCGTTGGCTTGCAGGTTCATGAAGCCATAGTGACCCTGCATGTCGGCGTACATGCTCTCAACCGTGGCACCATGCAACCTCAGTTCGACCATGATCTGGTGTGGTGGCGAATCGCCTCTGGCAATGCGGATCTGGCCGAAAATCTTGCCGAGCACTTGTATTTGCCCAACGAGCGTACCCGGCAGAAGCAAGGCCAGCGCAAGGAGCAGCCGGGGATAAAGTCTCCGGATCATGGCCTTCACCGCAAAGAGAAAAGGGGCCTGTTCTCAGGCTGCGAGAACAGGCCCCGGGAAAGTAAGCTCCGCTAGAAGCTGAGCCTCAGGCCGAACTGCATCAACCGCGGGGTCACAGTACCCCCGGCGATGCCAAAGAGCCCGCTTGCTATGTTGTTCTTATTTGAGGTGCCGCCGGTCGCCAGCTCGAAATTGGTGCGGTTGAACACATTGAAGGCCGCCGCGTCGAATTTCAGGTTGAACCGCTCCGTCAGCTTGAAGTTCTTCGACAGGGTCAGGTCTGTTTGCCAGAGGCCCGGACCGACAAATGTGTTGCGTCCCAAGTTGCCCACACAGCCCAGGCATGGCGCGGAAAGAACCGGGAGATTGGTTTGGCCACCATCGGCCCAACCATTCGCCCAGGTATTGTGGCTGAAACCGGAGAAGCCGGGGACACTGCTATCCGGACGTTCATTCCGGCCACGAGTCAGAAGGTAGTCGCCGCCCTTATTGACGCAGTTTCCAGTGTTGACATCGTTAGCCGTACACGCCCCCGGTGGGTTCCCGTCGACGCCATTGATCTCCACCAGTCTTGGCGCTGACGAACGGAACGGCTGCCAGTGAGCGCCGCTCTGGAACGCCCAGGTCCCGCCCAGGGACCAGCCGCCTGCGACCCATCCCGCTGCTCCCTTCAGGTTCTGGCCCGGTAACTGCCAGACGTGATTGATGACCAGGCGATGGCGGATGTCGTAGATCGAGTTGCCTCGATCCAAACCGGGATTCGTCGGATCGGTGGTGAAGCCCTCGCCGCCGGCGGCGCCGTTGGCGGTGGTGCTGCCACTGTGCCAGGTCGAGCCGTTATCTATCGAGTGGCTGTAGGTGTAGTTAACGTTCAGCAGCAACCCATGGCTCATCTGGCGTCTCAAAGAAGCCTGCAAGGAGTTGTAGTTGGAATTCACCACGTTCTCCCAGACGCGCAGTTTGCCATAGTTGGGGTTGGGCCGGCCCCCGAAGCCAGTCAGCGTCTCGCCGATGTTGTTGACGATTGAGGAGCCGACCGGCAACAGGGTTCCGGGCAGGCGGTTGACGTCCTCAGCGCGGAACAGCTTGTGACCGGTGGTGCCAACGAAGTTGAGTTCAACCACGGTCTTGGACATGATCTCGTGCTGAATGCCGAGGTAGTAGTTGTACACGTAAGGATCATCAATGCCCTGCGGGAAGACGATCCCGGTCAGCGCTGCCAGGTTGGGATTCAGGCCATTCCAGCCGTCAATGTTGCCTTGTGCCTGCGATCCGATCGTTCCCTGGCCCTGCGTACCCGACGGCGGTCCCGTGAAGATTGGAGCGACCCCACCCGGTCCGAACTGAGCGCCGCCCGTCGGCGCGCAATTGTTGGGGAAAGTGCCTGCGCCGCTGCAGTCTGTCGGACCATAAACGACACCATTCACGTCGCCACCCACGAAATTGGTGACGCTATCGAATGAATAGTAGGGGAGGTTCCAGCGCGAGTTCGAGAGCGGGTTGTAGAGCGTGCCCTCGTAGGCTATGCCGAAGCCGCCGCGTAACGAAGTTTTGCCGTTGCCAAACACATCCCAGGCAAAGCCAACGCGCGGACCGAAGTCTTTGTGGCGGCCCTTGCCCAATGTGGCGGAAGGAGCGAATCCGCCGGGTCCGCAGACGCCGGCAAGCTGCGCCATCGCCATTTGCGCCGCGTTGGTATCGCAACCCGGACCGCCCGCCGGGGCGTTGGCATTGATCATCTGGTGGATAATGTCGCTTCCCGGACCCAGGACGAACGTGGTCGCCTGGTTGTTCTCTTCGTTGTGACGGCGGTACAGATCGTAGCGCAGCCCGAGTTGCAGGGTCAGGCGCTTCGTGACCTTCCAATCATCCTGGAAATAGACCCCCATCTCCAGGTTGCGCCAGTGCCGAACGTTGCTTTGCAGGTTCGCGTTCGGAATCGTGTCGCTCGACACCAACCCCTGTATGGTCGCTTGCGAGCAGGGTGGCGTGCAGATATTCGGATTGACGCCGGCGCTCACCCCGTAGGGAGCGTCCGCCGCAAAGAAAAGCGGATCATAGAAGTAGTAAGAGGGGCGCGCCACGTTGAACTCGCTGTTCTCGATGTTGCGCCGGAAATCCACGCCGATCTTCATGTTGTGGTTGCCGTGGCTGACCGACACCATGTCGGAGTAGGTGTAGACGTTCTCCTTGAAAAACTGCGGGTAGCCGCTGTAAGAACCAAATCCGACGGACCCGTCGTCAAAGCCCGTCGAGGGAACGCCGCCTTGGCCGGTATTAATCAGGTTTACGTCCTGCGAGTACCCAGCCCGGAACTCGTTCAGGATGGTCGGCGTGAAGGTATGGACCCAGCCGAACTGCCCATTGGGGGTCCGGATGATCTGCGGATTGGTAAATCCGCGCATACAGGAATTGGAGCAAGGCCCGAATCCGTCTGTCGCCCGCACGTGATTGTAATTCACGCTCAGGCGGTTGTTCGCATTCCAATTGTAGTCGAAACGCAATGAAGCCTCGTTGCCATTGAACAGGTTGGCGTTGCCGCCTGACCCCGTTTGCGTCTTGAAAAGGGCTACGCTCAAGTTCTGGAAGGCCATGGAAGAACCGCTGGCGGTGCGACCGACAGTGCCGGCTTGCAGAGCGGGCGTGACGCTGCAAGGTGCGCCTGTGAAAGGCACATTTGCGGAGAAGTTGTCCGTCGCGAGGACGCCAAGGATGGACTGCATCCTTGCCGCGAGGGTATTGGCTTGTGCTAGCGTGGTATTGCCACCAAACGCGAAATAGCTATCCGGGCAGAGGTAGTCCACGTAGCTGGAGAACCCGCTGGTAGAGCTAGGAATAGGATTTAGGTTGGAATCGAGTCCCGCCGGGCAGTTTGCGCCACCGACAATGTAGCAATCAACGCTTTGGAACGTTGCCCCGGCAATACTCGGGGTGAACTTGCTGTAGAGCAGGCTCGCCACTGATGACACACTCGTGTTTGTGTCTGCAGCCTGGACCGCCGTCGCCCACTCGGGCGATTCCACGACAACGGGAGATGGAGTCCCGCTCGTTTTGAAACGGCTTCCCTGGAAGGAACCAAAGAAGAACAGTTTGTCTTTGACAATCGGTCCACCCAGGGTGAAGCCAAACTGGTTCCAGCGCAAGGCCGGTTTAGATTGGCCTGCTTGGTTCAGAAAGAAGTCGTTGGCATCGGCGGCATCGTTCCGGAGGTATTCCCAAACGCTGCCATGGAGCGCGTTGGTGCCCGACTTAGTCACCAGATTCACGGTGCTGCCGGCGCTGCTGCCGTACTGCGCCGACATGTTCAGCCCCAATTGCTGGAATTCCTCGACCGTATCCTGAATCGGCGTGTTGACAACGCCGCCGCTCAGACCTTTGTTCGAGACACCGTTGATCAGGAACCCGTTAAAGTCTTCCCGTACGCCATTGACCACGGTATTGTGGCCGTTTTCAAAGTCGGTGCCAACTACGCTCACAGCGCCCGCGCTCAGTTGCATCAGGTCAAATACGTTGCGGCCGTTCAGAGCCATGTTGCTGATCTCGGTAGAACTCACGGTCGAGAACAGCTTGGCGTCGTCGGTCTGGACGACGGCAGCGGTGCCAGTGACTTCGATCACTTCCGAAGCCTTGCCGATTTGCAGCTTGAAGTCCACGTGCGCGATGACGCCGGCGTTCAGCACGACGTCGGTGTTGGACACGGTCTTGAAGCCGGGTGCTTCGGCCGTCAGCTTGTAGCTGCCAATCGGAAGTTCCTTCACAGTGTAGTTACCGCCGGAATTGGTCGTAGTGGAAACGGTAAGGTTGGTTGCCGGATTGGTGATCGTAACCTTGGCGCCCGCAACGGTGGCACCGGTTGGATCAAGCACGGTACCGCTAAACTGGCCGTTCTGAACCTGCGCGAATGCGCTGAAGGTTAAGGCCAGCACGGCAAACACTGCGAGGCAAAACTGCAATCTTCTCATTCACCTACCCCCTGAAAATTGTGGCGCGTGGTTTTGTCGTATGCACGTATGCACTAAAAGTTTTGTCGCGAACCATTGGTTGCCAACTCTTGTTGCGGCCCGGGATTTTACAATCCCATCAACTGAAACCACATCAGTAGGGTGTGCCGCATCACCTGCTACTGTGAAGTGCGCAAAATCTTGCGCCTCGAACGATCTGCTTTGTCAAGCTATCTTGCTGATTCTGTTGACTGTAACCGGCGAGAAGTCTTGAAAAACAACCTCGCTTGCGCCGGAAACAGCAACAGGTAGTGCTTTTGAAGTAGAGTGGCACTTGTTGCACCAAACAACAGTGCCCAATGTTTCAAGTACTTACGAGTGCAACCGCTACTATACCTATGAGTAACTGAAGATCGAAATGCAGTAAACTACCAAATTCCGTAGATTTATCACACTCCTGAGTGACTTGTGTCGTACTCGCTTGTGACGGTCACCGCTCCCGACCGCTTCCCCGACCGATTCAAAGACGCGCCGGTCAGTGCTTGGCGGCAACCGGCGGGCGCCCTTCAGGATTTCTTTCCGGGTTTCTCTCAATGACACCGCGTCCCTCTTGGACGACGAGTTCCTGGTCTGCCGCCTCCGATCCCAGTTTGTCGACCTGCCCGCTTGGCCAGCGAATGACGATCGCGTCCACTCTTGTCGCCGCGCCCAGTCCGAAATGAACGCGCGGGTCGCTCGAGCTCTCGAAACTGCTTCCCGCGCGCACCTCTGCGTAGCGGGTTGAGCCCTCAGCGGTGATCTCGACCTTGGCGCCGAAGCCATCGCGGTTCGACTTGCTGCCAATGGTCTTGATCCGCAGCCAGTGGCCGGGGGACGGAACTTCGTTTCGCAGCAGAATGGGGGAAGCATCGAGGTTGGTGATGAGCAGATCCTGACGGCCGCGATTCCAGAAGTCTGCGGTCAAAGCGGCGCGGCCCACATATTTTTTCGCCAGCGCGCCGCCCGCCCTCTCGCCGACTTCTTCGAACCTTCCGTTCTTCAGGTTGTGAAACAGAAACGGCCGCTCGGCGTAGCCCACGCCGAAGGACTGTCCTTCCACCTGCGAATCCACATGACCATTCGCGATGAAAATGTCGGGCCAGCCGTCGTTGTCGTAGTCGAGAAATTTCACGCCAAATCCGAGATAGGGATTGCTGATGGGGCCAATTCCGGCAGCGCCAGCGAGGTCGGTGAACTCGCCATTGTGATCGTTGTGGTAGAGGTTGTTGTCATCGTCGGAAAAATTGGTCTTCAGAATGTCGGGCCACCCGTCGCGATCGAAGTCGGCCGAGTCCGTGCCCATGCCGGCCTGTTCGCGTCCGTCGGAACTGTAAGCCACGCCGGCCTCGGCGCCGACTTCGGTGAATCCACCCTTGCAGTTGTTGTGATAGAGCAGGCTCGGCGAAGAGTCGTTGGCTACGTAAAGATCGAGGCACCCGTCTTTGTCGTAATCGAGCCACAACACGCCCAGCCCGTAGTAGCTTTGGGTGTCGATGCCGAGTTTCTCCGTGACGTCGGTGAAGGTGCCGTCGCCGTTGTTGTGGTACAGACGGTCACGCGCGCCCTTCAATCCGCGCGGCCCGCAATTGACCGGGATGCCCCGATACTGGCAGAACTGGCTGCTGCCGAACTGCGGCAGGTTGTTGATATCCAAGTCCACGTAGTTCGCGACATAGAGATCGAGGTTGCCATCGTTGTCATAGTCGCCGAAGGCCGCGCTGGTTCCCCAATGATCGGCGTTGGCAACGCCGGCTTTCGCGGTGACGTCGGTGAACGTGCCGTCGTGGTTGTTGCGGTAAAGAGCCGAACCATGGAAGCCGGTGATGTAAACGTCTTCCCAGCCGTCGTTGTCGAAATCGCCGACGGCCACGCCGTAACCCCAACCGCAAAAATTCAAGCCTGACTTCGCCGACACATCGGTAAACGTGCCGTCATGATTGTTGTGATAGAGGCGCGGCGGATGGCACTTGCCGGCGCGATAGTCCGCCAGCGTCGAACCATCCACCAGTAGAATGTCCATCCATCCGTCATTGTCGTAGTCGAACGCGGCGGCGCCACCACACTGGGTTTCAACGATGTAGAGTTTCTCCAGGCTGCCGCAATTCAGGTGAAAGTCAATTCCAGCGGCGTGCGTGACGTCAACGAACAACGGTGGGTTTGTTGCGGAAGTCTTCGCGTCCGGCTTTTGTGCGGAAGCCGCAGTCTTCGCCACCGGACCTTTGTTTTTCGGCGCAGTGTCCTTCGGCGCAGCCGTCTGCACAGTTCCCCACAGAATCCAACTGCCGCTCAATGCCATCAGCAGGACGGCCGCCGCAACCGTGACGTGCAGGTTTTTCATGATCACTATCGCTGAATCGCTTTCACTGATCGCGCCCGGTGGCCATGCCTGCCGACGCCGGTTGCGCCTTCTTCAGTTCGGCGAAGCGTTCTCGCTCGATTCGTGCTTCTTCGGTCTTGCCGAGTTTTTCCAGGACGCGCGCCAGTTGATAGTGCGGGCTCGGGTCCCTTGGGTTCAGTTCCGCCGCCTTCCGCAAAGAAGACTCCGCGCGAGCCGCCTGCCCCGCGAGCGCCTGCGCCTTGCCCAGGTTGTACCAGACGTCGGGATTGGGCGCGTCCAGTTCCGTACCACGTTGCAGATACGTCACGGCCGCCTCATATTTTCCGTTCGCGAGCAGCGAGCGCCCCAACTCGTACACCACCGCGGGACTCTCTCCCGACCGGCGCAACTCCTCCTTATATTCACTGATGGCTTCGTCGTTGCGCCCTAGGCTGAAGTAGGCAAATCCCAGATGGTAGTGTCCGAGCCGCATGGCCGGGTCGAGCTTCAGAGTGGTTTTGAACTCCTCGACCGCCGGCAAGCTGCGATTTGAATTCAGATACACTCGCCCCAGCAGCATATGCGCGAGCGCGTTCGAAGGATTGAGTTTGATTGCCGCTTCGAGTTCCTCCGCGGCCCCCGTGTAATCATGCTGGCTCAATAACACAAGCGCCAGGTCAAAATGCGTCGCCGAATCTTTCGGGTTCAGATCTCGTGCTCGCGTGAGCTGCTCTTGCGCCTGCTTGAGATCGCCGGTCTGGAAGTAGGCCACGCCCAGATAGTGACGGAATTGCGCATCTCGCGGCCAACGCGAAACCGCTTCTTGACCAAGCAGGACTGCATCCCGCAACTGGCCCGAATCCAGTTTTTGCAGAAGCTGCTGGCGCGTTTGCGCTTGAGTCTGATTTTGCGTCTGCGCTTGCGCGGCCAGGCAGGACAGGCAGACTAAAATAGCGATAATAAGGACGGGAGCCAGACTTACGACGCGCCGCGTCCTTATTATCATTGTCCATTGCGATAACCTGCTTGTGGCAGCGGATATGAATTGCGGAAGAAGGCTGGTCATGGCGCCGCCGTGCTCGTCATCGTATCGTCTGTCATCGTATCGTCTTTACGCAGCCAGTCGCAACGCGGCTGCCGGTCTGCGTCGAGGGGCGTCTCGTCGAAGGAGATACATAAATAAGGAGGTACATAAATAAACATGGATCGTGGAACGATGTTTATTGGAATCATGTGGGCTCAGGAAGCGGTAGCCCTGTTTCGCGAGTTCGTGCACACGCTTCATCACGTTGCCTACGCGCATGGCATCGGCGACCTGGATCTCGCTGCCGGGCGGCAGGTGCGAGGCGTACGCCGACTGGCCCACTTCGTGTTCGAAGAACATCTCCTTGGTGGCTGCGCCGATGGCGTGCGAGAAGTAGACGATCCCCACGGGCCGGCAGCCTTCCTCGAGGAGCGACGAAAGTTCGGCACCCTTGGAGGGATCCAGGGCTCCGTGTGGGGCGAAGCGGTACTCGTAGTTTCTGGGATGGGGTGCCTTCTCGAGTAATCCGGTGCGCGCCAACCAACGGTAGGAGCGGCGACGGCCTCTGGGGTGGCCCGGAGGGCTAAAACGCGCTACTCTGACTTCCTAGGAGCGGCTATGGCTCCTAGACGATGGAGCCGGGCAGGAGCCAAAGGAAAAAGCCCACGACCGGGAAACCGATCAGGCGAATATGTCGTTGATTCGCCTGAAATCTTCGTCAGAATAGGTTATACGCCGGGTCAAGAGTTCATAACCGGCCGTTACCCTGTGGTCGAATACGCTCAGTCCGTCACTCGGAATCGGATTTTCGATGAATTAACCGACAAAGCTTCTCAGCTAAGAAAGGCACAGTGCACGCTGCCTCTGGGCATTCTGCTCTGTGACGGCGAGAGTAGTCTGTTGCATGCCGCAAGATCTTGGAACTCCTATTCCATTGCGGACATAATGTCTCGCTTCTTCACAGACCATTCTGATATCAGTTTTGTGACCGTGTTCAGCTTGCAGCACGATGGGAGTTCACGCATCGGCCCGACACGCTACCAACCGCGTGCGGACATATATGGAAACCCAAAATGTCGTACTTTTGCAGAGAGTCTGATTCCACTTTTCAGTTCGCTCGGCCAATATTTCCCGGCGCCAAGGCAAAACCCGACAAACGCCCGTCTGCGCTTGGATGAAGGTGAACCGGCATATAAGTTTTGCTATTTCGGAGAAATGACAATGACCGGCCACACGATCCGCATGTCCGCGAGGACGCTGCTGGAGCTCCTGGCGGGCAAGACGAGCGTGGAAGATTTCACGCGGTATTACTCCCTTGACCCCCGACAGATGCTTAACCCATTCATGCACAAACTCCGAAACGGGCAGCTGATAACATCCATTGCTTTCCACCCCTCGGCAGACCGAGATGACGATGACGTCACGATTGAATTCGGGGAGCCGGACCCTGCGTTGTCACCATTTCGGAACCCTCCAGGAAAGGGAACACCATCAAAGCCGAGTCCCCAGCATTAGACCTGGTCCTAGTGGTAGGCCCATTAGCCATCAACTATCGGGGTGCCACATTCACCGGCAGCGATTAGCGAAAAATCTCCTTAAATCCAAAGTTGCACACTTGGCGAATCCCTTCCGGCGACAATGTTCTACCCTGAGCGATGCGGGAAACCTCGCGCACAGAGTCGCTGACACTGCCAAAGAGAGCATCGGCTGCACGCTCTACCAGTCGCACGCTTCTGGCATGGAGTCTGGACCTGATTTTGTTAGTCCATTCTGCGCGCAAATCGGCAATACGCGCACCGAACGTTTCGAGGGTGTCGTGAATGTAAAGAATGTCCTTGGCTCGTTCCGAGCGGTTCCGCTTTGTGTACACCAGCACTTTCTGTGCCAGGAAACTCACGGGATTCGCAACAAGCACCTGTTTTCCTTCTGCAAAGGGAAAGCCATCCGAGGCGGATAGGACGACCGTCCAGGGCGCGCGAAGTAGAAGGTCCACGTGCCGTAGTCTCTGGGAAGCTACACCAGCGATGCGCGTCGTTGCGTTCCTCTTCCCACCGCGCGCATACGCGCCCCCAGTCAACGGGGTGAGAAACTCTGCATAGAAACCACCACTTTGGTCGCTGAGTTGATAGTGCGTCGCTGGCGGCTTGTGGTGCCCCAGGAACTCCGCCTGAAACCCGTTTGCGGTTAGGCGCTCGTGGATGTCTTGTCCCTTCACCTTAAGTCCACTCGGGAGCGCAACATCGGCGTCGAGCGTCATCAATGGAGGGTAATCAAGCCGCTGCGCCAACGGGTGGAAACGATACAGGCGGTGCGCCCATCCGCCAATAATTACAACTTGGTCCAGCCAAGGATTCAGCGAATCAACCAGGCGTCCAAAGTTTTCGAGATCGGGGGTGGTGATCGTCACGCCCGTTCCTTCTTGAACAATCCGGACAGTACTTTCTTGCGTATTTCATCGGCTTGCGCTTTGCCGCGCGCCGGATGATTCGAGACGTCAAGCCATACCTGGAGAACGTCTGAGACGGGCATCCCATTGCGTTCGACAGCGGCGCGAAACACCGCCTCAGGGTTTTCAGGGATCCTTACATACACGTCCAACTTACGATCGGCATCCTCTACAGACAATCCGAGTTGACCAAGTGCATCGGGATCCAGGCGTTCCAAATAGATGTGAGGCGGTGCACCGTGAACGAATCCCAAGCCGAACACATCGGTCGCTGCAAATAGTCCAAGGCAAACGCGGGGAGGGGCTTTCAACAAACGGCCACCATGCGCCCGCTTCTGCCGCAAAGACCGCGCCTCCATTTTCGAAAGGTACGACCTAACCGCGACCTGAAGCTGGTTCTCTTCGCCTCGGATGATCCAGCGAACCGGAATCTCCCGGACGCGCCTCTGGTTCGCCGCCAACCATCGTTGTAGCAGTTCCTCGATTCGGACGAGCCTTAATACACCCTTGTCTTCGAGGAAGCCTTCATCGGACAGCTGTCGAACAAATCGGAATGCGCTCATCACCGAAACGCCGGCTGCTACTGCTAGTTGCGAGGCATTTCCGTAGCGTCCGCGCGGGGCGGAGAGCATGGATTCCGAGATATCTTCGGAGAGGAGGATCTTCAGCATCCACTGGTTCAAGTCAGAAAAGAGATTCGCCGACGACGGACGTTTTGCCAACAAATCAACCAGTTGAGACTCAGACCGCTCGGCATTCAGTGACTCCAGTCCGTGGCCGACAAAGCTGCGAAACCCGCCCGCATCGATGATTCCGATGCCCACGTTCGGCGCATTTTGTATCGCAAACCGCTTTACCTGTTCTGCCACGGAATTGGAGATATGATCCGCGGCGATTACCGCCACTGGAATAGTCGCCTCCGGAAACCGGCGAGCAGCCGACTGCACTTCAAGAATGGCCTGGGAAATAAGGGGAACCGCGCGGTCTTTCCTCCCCTCTGAGGATACCTTCAGCTCGATTATGTATTTCCTGCCTGCGTGTTTTGCAACTAGGTCTGGCTGGCTGCCCGCAACCTTCGGTTGCCGGTCCACACGCCAGCCAGCCTGCCTTAAGATCTCGGCCAGGAGGTGTTCGAACTCAGCTGCTCTGCCGAGGGGGCGATTGTGATTAGGCGCTGGCATATGAGTTATCATGGAAATGCGATTTACCATGTCCATGATAATTACCATGCTCATGGTAAATCGCCGTGACGTCAAAGTCAAATTTGAGTCCCGACTCCGCAAGGAACTTGCCGCACGGCAACGCTGGGTGGCTCGACTTTCACCCGCGGCCTGCAAAAGTCTGGCCATTGTGCTGAATCTAGATCACAATGTCTGAAGCGATGCTGAGGACAATGTCAACGGGACCGCATTGAGTCCAGAGCCGGCGCTACCATATCCGAGTTTCCAGTGGTGTATCGTCGCGACAGACTCGGGAACACCAGCGCGCAGGATTCCCCCCCCGGGGGAAGTGTGCCATCGGGTAGTCAAGTCAGCGGAGACCCTTTCGTCAAGCTTTCGCGCACTTCTGCAATGCGCATCGTGATGGCCGTAACTCGTCCGACGATGGTGGCATCGCCTGGGTAGCGCACATGCCTGGTGTGTCCGCGTGACTGCGCAGTGGGGACGAGAATCAACTGACTACCGTGCAATTCGCACCAGCTGCACACGTAGCGATCGCGAAGCTCGAAGAAAAAGATCGGACGGTCGAAATCGCTATGCCAATTCACTGGCGGCACCGTTCTCTGCCGGGAATCGATTTGCACAAAAGAACCGGGACGAATGATGGGGTCCAGCGTGTAGTCTTGCATCCCGATGTACCCGTAAAGGGAATCGCGCCAGTCCATCTGCTGCAACAGAGCGTGGGGAACATCTTTCCAATTTTCTAATATCTTTGACACGAGGTTGGTTCGTTCGGATCGCAACCTCTCCCGGAGTTCGAGCGGTGACAAGATGCAGGACTCGCCAAGTTCCGAGGCAGCTCCTACCAGATACGTCTGGGGGAAAACCAACGCCTTGTGGTCTTTTTCAGCTTCACCAACGGGAACATCGAAGAAGGTCGCAAGTTTCTCGTATTGGCGTCCGTAGATGACACTCAGGCTGTAGAGCTTGTAAATGTTAGTTGTTAGCTTGCCCTTCTCGATGTCTGCTAGCGAAGAATGGGCGATATAGTATTCCGGATTCTTCCGGTGTTCGGCTATGCCGCGACTCAACTCCTGCACCTGTCGAAGGGACAAACGCAGATGCTCCCGTTCAGCTCTCAGCCGCTTACCGAACTCCAGGCTGGATGACGAATCCGACATCGCACTGCCAATCCTGAAAGAATTTGGCTATGTTACCGCAAATGATCCCGTATCCACAAACATAATCGATTGTTTACGGTAACCCGATTAGCCCGAGATAGTTGCGATTTGTCCCTGTTCAGGACTCCGACCACTGTCCTGACGACGAATCTCGACGTCAGAACGTCGTATGTGTCGAGTGTCGCTGGGGATTGCCTCTGACTGGTCGCAGTTCCGGACAGGCTACAAATAGTTGTGCCGCCTAGGGCAGATCCAGTTTATAGAGGATTAAATCTCTGCGAGCAGATGCCCCCGAAGGCGCCTCGGGGAAAGATCCAGATCCAGGCGCCTACTTCTCTGGTATTAGCACGTTCCTCCAATGATCGGCGCAGACCAGAAATTCTCGCAGGAAAAGAGCAGTGAGAGAACGTGCCAGCCAGCCCCAGGCAGAAGTCACGAGCTAATGCGGACCTTGCGGAGAGCATCCAATCCATCCTCGCGAGTAGGGGTCTCACGCTCTACCAGGCATCGCAACGGTCGGAGACATTGTACGGCCGTTCGTCGCCGTATTTCCTGCCACACAATCTCTACTACGACCTCCGCGGTGGAACATTCAGCCCGAGCATTTACCAGTTCCTTGCCTTCAGTCGCATTACCGGCTATCGCCTGTCAGACTGGCTGCGCGTCTCCGGGGCTGACATCGAGAACATTGCATGGTTGCAGGTCTCGCTGCCATCACCCCGCACGATTCTTCTGGATTCTTCCCTTGCCGATCCCTATGCCTGGGTTCCATGGCTCCGAAACAAAGTAGGCAACGTTCCTGCGCCCCCGATCGCGCCGCTCGGGCAATTGCTGGAACTATCTCATCCCAGGCGACTTCGTTACCTGTCAGAACGCAACAATCGAGGTTTCCTGTATGCAAAGATCGGATACCAAGACGCGCTTGCTTTTCCAGATCTGCTACCAGGAAGCATCGTACGCGTGAACCCAGACATTCCCGACGAACTTCTCCTTCGGGCGAATGGTACAGCATCCAGCCGCGTATTCCTCATTGAGCACTGCAAGGGTCTCTTTTGCTGCCGCCTGCGTACCGTTGGACACAATGTCATCATGCCTGTCAGCGCACAACTTTCCTACGCACAGGTGGAGTTCAGGCTTCCACATGAGGCAAGGCTTCTAGGTATAGTGGATTTCGAACTCCGCCCTTTGCTCAGGGCCGAACAGCCTGAAGTTCCCAAGGAGCTGGCCAGACAGTGGAAACCGCGCCCATTGTCCCGGGAAGAAAAGGTTGGTCCACTGCTGCGCAGAGCCCGTATCACAATGCGCTTATCACTGCGCGAAGCATCGAGAGTGAGCCGCAAGATCGCGGACATTCTCGGCGATGACAGATATTTCATCTCTCCCAGTTCCCTTTGCGACTACGAGCTTCTCAGCACGGCGCCGCGTCACTTCCAAAAGGCCATTACTCTTTGCTCGCTCTACGGCCTGCGATTTCAAACATTTCTGAAGGCAATCTGGATTGTCCCGGAAGAAGCTGGCAGCGAGCCGATGCCCGATTTTTTCGTCGCCAGATTCCCGCACGTGGATTCCGCCGAAGACCTGGACAACAAGTTGGATGGTGGGGGATTCCTTGAGCAACTGCTTGAACAATGCGAGGAAGTTCCGTTCTTCCTGCGGGGATCCATCGGGCCGTTCTCTGGCCTGGAAGACGCTTCTCTGGACGACTTCTTCTGGGTCGGCGGGAAATATGACTCTCTCCACCCTTACCTAACGAACGGCCTGCTAGGTCTCTGACCACGTGGAGCGGTATATTATCAGGCACTGGTTTGGGGTAGGAATCGGCTGCATGATTCGGGCATGAGACCTTACCA
>PKUV01000172.1 GCA_003131315.1 Acidobacteriaceae bacterium | reverse complement strand
GTATCTGTGAAAATGCTCTAGCATCCCGGCGGCTCTCGCGCCGCTGGTGCGTGGTATTTCGCCGCTCAACAATTTCCGTGCCAAGCCTCAGCTTCATGTGCTCGGCCCAGCCGCGTACGCACGAGCCACAAACAAGACCACTCCGCAGTGGACGATCAACAATCCTAACGGAAACTTCTACGCAGTTGCTCCCGAGGATTTTGCCACGCAGTACGATCTGTCGCCACTTTACCAGACCGGGATAAATGGCAACGGACAGACCATCGGCATTATCCACGAGTCGAATATCGATATCAGTTTGGTCAATGCCTACCAACAGCTATTCGGCCTTTCGAGCAACCCCACGCAGGTGGTGATTGATGGCGATGATCCCGGCACGCTGAACGGGGTTGATACGGAAGCGTATCTCGACGTGGAAGTGAGCGGAGCAGTCGCGCCGAAAGCCACGGTGAACCTCTACATTTCGAATGGCAGCGATTTTGAGGATCCACTCGCGGACCGGTCTGCCTCGGTGATTATCCACAGCCTCTCCCCGGCGTCTGTCTGGTAGCTGCTCAGCAATCGAAACCCATGAGCCACGCTGTACTCATTCTCTGCGACATCGGTCGGCTCCAGGTCGCCCCAGCCCCCGATTGCATGACGGGCCAGGAAGCAGGTAGGCGGCTGCTTCGCCCTCTCCAGTGCAGCTAGCGCGCCAGGCGTGACCACAATTTGCCCAAGTGGGAACAATGGAGACATGACGGTGACTCCTCTCTTCAACCCATGCGGGCGAACCTCGCCCGCATGGGTCGTCTAAAGCAAAGTGAAATTACGTGTTGGGAAGGGCCGGCCGGCCGGCACTGCCCCGAGGGCTAGAACGATTGTGAGAACCGGGCTTCCAGAAATTCGCCCAGCCTCGCCGTCGCCTTGAATTGTGGGATGGGATCTAGCTCTTTGAATGCAGACGTAAACGCATTGGAAAGACTCCAGATCGTTCGCGGCCGGAACTCTTCGTATTTCGGCTCGAAGTAGAGGTCATGCACACTGTGGGCAAGATGTTTGGGAGCTTCGAGTTTGCCCTCGATGAACGCCTCATAGATGACAACCTTGGCGGTAACGTCCGTCAATTCACTTCTTTGCCACGCCTCTACCTGCTTTCGCATCGGCTCAAAGTTTCGCTGCATTCGGTCAACGCCAACCGAGATGCAGTCGATGAGCGAGAACGACTTTGAGTGTTTTGCGAGCACTGGCGTAAACACGCCAGAGACAATGCGACAACATCTTCAAATTGACCCGACCGGACGTGGCGCGTGCGTGCGTCTGCCCAGTCTGATTGGTCGGCCGTACGCACTCAGTCGTAGCAAAGGGCCTTTCGGCGGCTATGGGGATCCCATTCGATTGCGATGTGGGAAACCAGCAGGGACGACCATTTGGGTGAGCTCAAGCTGTATCGCCTTTAGTTTGCTGGTGAATAGCGGCAACCGCCGATCTCTGCCCATTGACTGTGGTCAACCGGATTTGTTACACAGGCAAGTGATGTGCTAGCGTTCACGGAATCGTACGCGGCGGTTCATTGCCAGTCTCGTGGTTGTACTTATTGTTCGGAGCTTCGTCGCTCCTTGCTAATCGACTGTTCAGCCTGCATGGGGGGACATCACGCTGATTCGCGTCTCCCTTCTCGGCGCTCACCATCTCAGGAGCCTTATTCATGACGCTGCGCTCAGTGTGTTGTTTCCTGCTTGCAATCGTTCCGACGATTGCGGCCCAATCGAAACCAGAATCAAACGCGACCGCTGAAGCGGCTGCTCATCTTGCGGGATACAGCACGGATACTTCACCCGTCGAGCGCTCATGGGAAAAGAAGTTTCAGGAAGGTGTGGTGCCCGGGAACATTCGCGAGAATATGCGCCGGCTAAGCGCGCGCCCGCACCACGTCGGATCGCCATACGATAAGGACAATGCCGAATGGATTCTCGCGAGATTCAAAGAATGGGGATTCGAGGCACGGATCGAAACCTTCAATGTTTTGTTTCCCACTCCGAAAGAACGTGTCGTGGAGCTGGTGGAACCGACAAAGTTCAGAGCAAAGCTACAGGAGCCTGCGCTAGCCCTCGATCCCACTTCAAACCAAGCTGCCGAACAACTTCCCACCTACAATGCGTATTCGGCCGATGGAGACGTAACCGCTCAACTCGTGTATGTGAACTACGGCAATCGAGAGGACTACGAACAACTCGAAAGGCTGGGAATTTCGGTCAAGGGCGCAATCGTTATCGCCCGATACGGCCAAGGCTGGCGCGGCATCAAGCCGAAAGTCGCCGCCGAGCATGGAGCGGTTGGATGCATCATTTACTCGGATCCAAAGGAAGACGGATTTTTTGAGGGCGACGATTATCCCTCCGGAGGCTGGCGGCCGCGGGATGGAGTGCAACGCGGCAGCGTGATGGACACGGATTATCCCGGCGATCCCCTAACCCCCGGCGTCGGCGCGACCGCCGACGCGAAGCGGCTCTCGATCCAAGAAGCGAAAACGATCACTAAAATTCCCGTTCTTCCAATTTCATACGCGGATGCGCTGCCACTTCTGTCTTCGCTGAAAGGCCCAGTCGCTCCGGAAAATTGGCGTGGAGCCCTGACCATCACCTATCACATCGGTCCCGGGCCAGCTCGGGTTCACCTGAGAGTCGCTTCCAACTGGGACATCAAGCCGATTTACGACGTGATTGGCACCTTGCGCGGCGCGGACGAGGGGCAATGGGTGCTTCGCGGCAATCATCACGACGCATGGGTAAACGGAGCCGACGATCCGATTTCTGGCCAAGCCGCGATGCTGGAAGAGGCGCGCATGTTGGGCGAGTTGCATCGCCAAGGGTGGATTCCGAAACGCACCATCATCTATTGCGCGTGGGATGGAGAGGAGCCCGGTCTACTGGGTTCCGTCGAATGGGTAGAAACCCATCTCAATGAACTGCAGAAGCACGCCGTCGCGTACATCAATTCTGACAGTACCGAAAGAGGGTACTTCTTTCCAGGCGGGACACAGGATTTGCAAAGTTTCGTGAGCGGGGTGGCCCGCGACATCGAGGATCCGGAGACGCACATGTCGGTCTTTCAGCGCTCGCATCTTGTCAGCATCGCGAAAGCGAAGGATGCGGAAGAGCGCAAGGATCTCCGGAAACGCAACGATCTGGTGGTTAGCGCCTTGGGAGATGGATCAGACTTTACCGCTTTCCAGGATTTTGCTGGAATACCGACCTTAAGCATCGACTTCGGTGGCGAGGATGATGGCGACCAGTACCACTCGATTTACGACGATTTCTATTGGTATGCCCATTTCATCGACACTGATTTTGCCTACGGGCGCGCGTTGGCGCAGACCGGGGGCACTGCAATGATGCGTCTCGCGGACGCAGACTTGATCCCCTACGACTATTCTCCACAAGCGGAAGCGATTGCAAAGTACGAAGAAGAACTAGAAAAGCTTCTGAAGGACAAACAAGACGAATTCACCGAGCGCAATCTGCAGTTAAAGGAAGGCGTGTTCACAGCCACCTCAGATCCGCGGAAGCCCTCCGTAGCGCCGCCGTTCGAGACTGTACCGCCTTACATGAATTTTGCGCCGATGAAGAATGCGATTGATCTGCTCAAGAAAAATTCGGAGCGTTATTCGAGAATACTGTCGGACTGGCAGGCAAAGGGTTCACCGCGGCTCTCTGCACAAGATTTGGAGTCGATCAACGCAGACTTGCTCAAAATCCCTCGTTTGTTCTTGAACGAAAAAGGACTTCCGGAACGTCCCTGGTTCAAGAACCAGATCTACGCGCCGGGAGCCTATACAGGTTACGGAGCGAAGCCGGTCGCGGCAGTGCGCGAATATATGGACGAGAAGAAATGGAGAGAAGCGGAAGCGCAAGTCCCCCAGGTTGCCCAAGTCATTGAAAACGTCGCAACGGGAATCAGCAAGGCAGCTGATGATCTGGAAAAAGCGGTAGCGCAGGCCCGTTGAAGGTATTTTGCCTGTCCGTGCGTCCGAAAGTTCGATTCGCTCAGTCGCAGGTCGCGCCCGAGGCTTGTATAGTATCGAGCATGAAGCGCACCGCCCTTGCCCTTGCCTGCCTGCTCTTCACAGTTGCCACCGCCGCCGCTCAATCATTCTCCGTAACCTTTTCTACGGAGAGAAGCGCGCAGCCCCTGGATGGACGGCTATTATTGCTCCTCTCCACCGACCCCAGCCAGGAACCAAGAATGCAGATCGACGACTCGCCGAGATCGCAAATAGTCTTCGGCCTAACAGTAGAGAATTGGAAACCAGGCCAGCCCGCGCTGGTAGACGCAACAGCCGCGGGCTACCCCATCCATAGCCTTAAGGACGTTCCGGCAGGGGAATACATTGTCCAGGCCGTGCTCAACAAGTACGAGACCTTTCACCGCGCGGACGGAAAGACCGTGAAGCTGCATATGGATCAGGGCGAAGGCCAGCACTGGAACATCTCGCCCGGCAACCTCTACTCGAAGCCACAGAAGATCACAGTAAAGCCAGGCGGCGCGACTATCCAACTAGCGCTGACGGAGGTGATTCCGCCAATCCTCCCAAAGGCCGATACCAAATACATCCGCCACATCCGCATTCAGAGCCAGGTACTCACGAAGTTCTGGGGCCGGCCCATGGAACTCAGCGCCATTGTGCTGGTGCCCGAAGGTTTCGATGAGCACCCCAACGCCCGCTTCCCGCTGATGATCTTTCACGACCATTTTGTGGACGACTTCGACGACTTCCGCACCACGCCGCCTGACCCCGACCTGAAGCTCGACTACAGCGAGCGCTTCCACATCAAAGGATACAACCGAATCCAGCAGCAAGAGGCATACAAGTTCTACCAGCAGTGGACCGCGCCCAACTTCCCTCGCGTGCTGATAGTGAAAATCCAGCACGCGAATCCTTTCTATGACGACTCCTACGCCGTGAACTCAGCGAACGTAGGCCCCTACGGAGACGCCATCGAGAACGAACTGATGCCCGCCATCGAAAAGCAATTCCGCGGCATCGGCCAGGGCTGGGCGCGCTTCGTCTACGGCGGATCAACCGGTGGCTGGGAAGCGCTAGCCGTGCAAGTCTTCTATCCCGACCACTACAAAGGTGGTGATTGCGCGGGCATAACAAAACGCTGCCACAAATGCCGCTTAGTCATTAAAGTGCAACACGCCCGCCTAGTGGGAATGACCCACTTGTGCAATTGACGCACACTCAAGAATCGCGATAAGGTCCGAGCAGCGTCATCCGCCAGTAGTCTGGGCCAAGCCGCTAAGACCGGTTGCCGCTAGGAGAATCTGTGGTCTTCAGAACCAGCCGCTTCGGGACTGTGCAGAAACTTGTAATCTGCTTTGTTCTGACCCTGACCGCGAAGGCTGCTCTGGCCGCCTCTGGATTTACCCCTCAACGTCGCCTCGGATACACCTCGGGAGATCAATGGGAGCCCGCGCTGGCGACAGACGCCCACGGTCACATCTACATTCTCTTTCCTCAGTACGGCCCGGTGGCCCAATGTCCAGTGTGCACCGCGCCCACCATGGTCCTGCTGACCAGTAATGACAATGGCATTTCCCGGGAGCCGCCGCGGCCCCTGCTGACCTCATCGTCCGGACAGTTTGATGCCCAGATCAAGGTCGACCCCGTTGATCGGCAAACTCTTTATGCATCGTGGTTGCAGGGCAAGCACGACGTCATCGTGGGGCGGTCGCAGGATTTTGGCCGCTCCTGGTATTTTGCCATCGCTGAACATTCTCCGGAAGTCGTCATCGACAAGCCGGTGCTGGCCGTTCGCGGCCCCAATGTCTACGTGAGCTTTAACCACGATCAGACGCTCGCGGTAGCGGCGTCGCATGATTACGCGCAGAATTTTTCCTCTGCGGTGGTGAATCCTGATGCCGGGCTGGGCTGGACACTGGCTGCAGGGGCTACTGTGGATCCCGTCGGCAACGTCTATTTTTCCTGGACGGCCTACCCGCGAACAAATATTCTCACGCGACCGGTGGAGGTGTTTGTAAGCCGATCAGCGGACGTCGGCCGGAACTGGAGTACGACGCCGATGGACGTTTCCAGCGCGCCGCCGGGTTGCTCGGCCCAGGTCTGTTCAGCTGGCTTTCTGGCCTTCCAGATGGCTCTGGCTTCCGATGATGCCGGAATCATCTATGCCTTGTGGAACTCCGGCTCGGTCATAGGCGGACCGGAACGCATTTACTTCTCCTCTTCCACGAACGAAGGGGAAAACTGGTCAGCGAAGGTTGACGTCTCAAACGCCCCGTTTGGCGTGGAGCACTGCTTCCCGGCCATCACCGCCGGCACCGCGGGCGACGTCCGCATCGCATGGATGGACACGAGAAAAGTGGACACGCAAAACCATCTTCTTTGGAATACCTTCTACCGAGCTTCCACCAACGGCGGGGCGACCTGGTCGCCGGAATCGCAACTCTCCGGCCCCGTGCGCGGATACGATTACATCCTGCCCAACGGTTTCCTCTTCCCATTTGGCAACTTGTTTTCCATCGGCATCGATAACCTCGGCACCACGCATGTGGTGTGGGGCGAAGGCCGCAATTACAGCTCGCCGGGTTCGATCTGGTACACGCGCGGGCGCTAAACTCGCGACTTTATTCGCATCGTCGTCCCGATTAGTTCGATCATAAGTAGCGTGCACGTAGCCACAATTTGCCCCAAGCGGAACAATGGAAACATGACGGTGACTCCTCTCTTCAGCCCATGCGGGCGAGCATCGCCCGCATGAGCCGTCTAAAGCAAAGTGGAATTACTTATGGGGAAGGGGCGGCCGGCCGACACCGCCCCGCAAGCTAGAACGATTGTGAGAACCGGGCTTCCAGAAATTCGCCCAGCTTCGCTGTAGCCTTGAATTGCGGGATGGGGTCCAGTTCCTTGAACGCCGACGTGAATGCATTCGAGAGACTCCAGATCGTTCGCGGCCGGAAGTCCTCGTATTTCGGCTCGAAGTAGAGGTCATGTACGCTGCGGGCGAGGTGCTTGGGAGCTTCCAGTTGCCCCTCGACGAATGCCTCGTAGATGACCACCTTCGCGGTGACGTCCGTCAGTTCGCTTCTCTGCCATGCTTCCACCTGCCTTCGCATCGGCTCAAAGTTTCGCTGCATTCGATCCACGCCCACTGAAATGCAGTCGATGAGCGAGAACGACTTCGAGTGTTTAGCGAGCACGGGAGTGAAATCTCCGGCGAATGCCATGTTCGAGCACACGAACACGCGATAGCCGCAGGTCATCGCCAAACGCATGCTCTTATCATGGGAATTCCGAAGCCCGATAGAGAAGCGGCATCCTGCCATCTCCGTTGCGAGATCGAGAACGCCGAACGCTTTCATACCGTCCGGTGAGACCGCATACTCGTCGTGGACGACTCCGATGTGGCGAAACCCGAGCGTCTCGATCAGAGCCTGCACAATTTCGTGATGCGGAACCGGGTGGTGCGTTTCCGTTGCCACTGGTGTTGGTACCAGTGCCAGTTCTTCGCGACCGATGGTTCGGCCGCTATAGCCAATTAGCGTGCTAGTTTCTGACATACTTCTTTCCTCCTTGGTTGATTTGGAATGACGTTCTTGAAGGTGAGAGAATGGTGCCGGCGATGGCCGCAGCCACGTTTGCCGGTGCGGGTTGAGGGACTTAGGAGAGAGGACTGCTCAGCGAGGTTGCGCACCGGGCCTGCGAGTTCGTCCAGCCGTCGCTTACGTCAGGTCAGCTGAAACCGAATAACGACGCTTGCTCCGGGACGGCTGGCCTTCCGCGCCGCTTCCTGCCTGACAACGATTCAGGACGACGTCCGAAGACGAAGATAGAACCGGTGTCGATAACCTCTTCAAAAAGACCAGCGGTGTCAGACTGAGTGTCCAGCGGTACGTTCGCCGTTTCGGTGGAAGCAGCATCGTCGCTGCAATGAACAGTCGTCGGGAACAGCTTTTGATGTTCTGTGTTCAGGGTCCGCCAGATTGCATCGGCTGTTTCGCCAATGCCGTTTCTCTCGACCAGTTCCCGCGCCATCGCCGAGAGCATGTCATCGTCTTCATCGATGCTCTGCAACCCCTCGCCGGCGAACTTGCCCTCCATGGTGAGGGCCACAAGGAGCTTCTTCCCCATCAAGCGGAGGCAGGAAGTCTGCATGGTCGCCTCAGAGCAAAGAAATTTCACACGTACCGGCCGTCGTTGACCAATCCTCCATGACCGGCGACTGGCTTGCCGCAAAGTGTGCAGTGAATACCCCGACTCGTAGAAGAGAATCGTCGGGAAGTCCAGCAAATCCAGCCCGGTCTCCACCAACTTGGGATGGCAGATCACCACCTGTACTCCGTCTTTGATTTGTCTGGCGTACCACGCTTCACGCTTCGACGTACCCACGCTCGCGCGCAAAACTGCGGTGCGGAGCCCTTCGTCGCTCAAGATTCGTTGAATCCGCGCCGTGACGTCGTGCTTCTGTGTGTACACAGCAAAAACTTGACAGCGGCGCCCCTCCGCTAATTCCTTCTTGATCTCCTCGATCAGCCTGCGTTCCTTGGAGTAGATACGATCCTCGGGGAGGTCGCGGGGTTCTGCAATGACAAATCTCACCTTGCGCTTGAGTTCAGGATCGAACTCAGTACCGTATAGCGTCCCGATCCCGTACGGGTGATCGGGATACAGCAACAGAGTGTTGAGCATCGATGCTCAGATACCGACCGGTTGCCCCTGTGAGCTTTCAACGCCTTCCGCATGTCTTCTTCGAGCTCGCGGTACGCTTCCTGCATAGGAGCGTCCATCGGCACGCTCAGATAGGTTTCCTCGTATGGCGGAAGTTCCGCCGAGACGTCTTCCAGAAACACAAAGGCGCACAACTGCATGAGGAACTCGCCAAACAAAAGTGGTGATGCTCCCGGTTTGCGCCGGACCGTGCTCGTGGTTTTAGCCTTGGAGCAGGCATTGTTGGCTGGTTCGACCTTGATGATGGTCTCCAGGACGCCATAGTCCTGAATGAAGGAACTGCGTCCCGTCGTGCCCCATTCGTAGCCATGCTCCTTCATCCGTTTTGCTTCGAGACGGAACAGAGTGTTAAACAGATCGTCCGCATAGCCGCCCAGCAATGTGCCGGTCAGTCCCACGATCCGGTCGGTGCATGAGGCCAGGGTGCCGAGGGCATTACCCTGTGCCGTGTCGCCTGCAAGCTGGTGGATTTCGTCGCAAATGGCATAGTCGAACCAACCGGGCATGTAGCGTCCAATGAACTCGACGGGAGCCATACGGCGGATCTTCTCGGGGTCGGCCTGCCACATAGCGCTGTGCAGCCGACGGCAGGGGCTTTCTCCGCGGGCCTCAATGGTCTCGGAGATTTTGACCTTCTCGAAGTCGGCGACGGTCAATCGGCCATCATCGACGATCACGGGCTTGCCCGTGTCTGGGTTGACGACGCAGCCCAAGTACGGGCCCGACCGCGGCATGACGTAGGCATGGCGCCAGAAGTACCCCAGCTTGGCCCTCTCCCGTCCTACGATGAACAGTGCCGGTCTTGCGCACAACGACATCCAGCGTTCGCGCGGAGTCGGAAACTGCTTCCGCAGTCTCATGTCGCTGAGCGTGGTATGCAGGCCTTCACGCACAATCCGGCCGTGTTTCATCCGCACTTCGTTGACACCGTGCGGGGTGTTCTCGTCGCCGCCGTTCCGCAAATCGTCGATCAAGAACACGCGAATTCCAGGAACGGTCTGGAATGATTCCCGCGCCCACTTCTCGACCAAGTGTGGAGGGACCATGGCCAAAGCGGTGAATGGACGCCCCTCGCTATGGACGTGCATCGCTCCCAGCGAGATTAGTGTCTTACCGGTGCCGCATTCGGCGACGACCATGGCAGTTCTGGCGTACTGCCAGCGCTTCACAACACCCATGAGGGCAATCGTCTGTGCCGGAAACGGTATTCGCAATAGCGCGTCAATCCGGGGCGAGACCGGATCATTGAACGGATGCAGGGCTGGGTATTCCTGCAGGATGCGTTCTCCAAGCAACTTGGCATGAGCGCGCAAATAGTCATATATCGTCGTAAGTTCGAGCATGGAAATCCTCAGAACGCGGGAAGAGGGACATAAAGGGAAAGAGATTGAAGTAAACAGGAAAGGGCGGGGTTCAGTTTTCAGTGGGTAGAAGAGTCTGTCTTAGATCCAAACTTGGCCAATGGATTGGTCCGGTCTCTGGGGGAAAGCGGATGGTGCCGCTCCACAAGCCGTCACTGAGCCAGGAAAGAAATTGCTCTTTGTTCCCTTTGACCAGCACAGGGTTACATCCAAGACCCAGCATCGGGACGACGGCTTGGTGCTTTTCGAGTTGGCGCAGAAACCATTCAGCCCAATCGGGAATTCCAGGAATGCCGTGAATTTGGGCCAGCGACGCCCACACAAACAAAGCCTCCGAATCAGCCAGGAGGGTTCGATCCGTTCCCGATAATGTGCCGCTGGCGGAAAACTCCTCGCAAACCCCGATGAGATGGCGCAGCGGCTTCTTACGTCCGGCAAGCTGCAGCGAACCCTTGTAGCACTGGGCGTTGCGCTCCAGGCATACACGAATCGGTTGTACTCCCGGCCCTTCCACCATGAAACGCTCTCCCATGGAGATGGCTGCAGAAACGGCCGAGATCTGCGTATCACCGCCGATCGCAGAAATGAAGTGGGCTTTGGCCTGCCGCGGTGGGTCTGGCAAAACCTCGCCGATGAAGCGGTCCAGCCGCAGTCTGATGTTTGTGGTCGTTTTCTCGGTGCTCTTTACGTAAGTAAGCCAACCGAAGCGAAGGTGTGCGTTCTTCACGGCGAGTCCTTCTTTTCGTGGGTGAGAATCTGAGTCTCGCCGTCGGCGA
Source organism: Acidobacteriaceae bacterium (assembly GCA_003131315.1). Classification (GTDB taxonomy): domain Bacteria; phylum Acidobacteriota; class Terriglobia; order Terriglobales; family Acidobacteriaceae; genus Acidiflorens. The sequence goes on along the minus strand of PKUV01000172.1, from coordinate 1,539 downwards.
AGACCAGCGTCAACTCATGCGAGAACCGTTCCCGGTCATGCAGGATCTTGGTTCCGTCTTCTTCTTGCTCTTCCCAATGGTCGGTGAATTTCACCGAGCGCCAGTGCGCGATATGACGGTCTTCTCCTTCGCCGAATACTCCGTTGAGCATTCCGGCAGTGCAGAGCAAGCCGACGTGTCCGCCATGCAGAGGTGTGAGCGGCCGGCCGCGGACGTCCCGCTGTTTGGGGAGAAGCACACGGCAGGCCTGACGGTAGGCTGCTGATTCTGGCAGCAGGTCTTCCACCTCGTCCAAGGGGATGCCTGTATTGGTAAGCACTGCGGGCCCGGAGTTGGGAAGTTCGTGGCGAACCGCGGGCGTGTCGCCCAGAGTCTCAAGATCGTCCTTACTTGCCAACATCTCCAGCCAGCACACGGAGTCCAGCAGCGCGGAGTCTCGAATGTGCTGATGTCGCTTGCGCCGCACGCCCAAGACTGCAACTTGCTTGTATTGGACGCTGGCAGGCTCCGTGAGCCTGTACACGAACAGATCGGCAAAGTGCTCGCTCAAGATCCTCGCGCACGGTCTCAATTGTGGTTGTGGAATGACAAACACCAGAACACCGCCGGGTTTCAGCCAGCGATAAGTGTGCTCCAGAAACACCAACTCCAGCCGTTGGTTGTTCGTCTGACCGGTTTCAAAGTCGTAGGGAGGGTTCAGGTAGAGCAAGGACAAAGCGTCCGCGGGACAGCGCACATTCAAGGTGTTCGCCTGCAGAGTGTCGATACCCAGCCTTATTGCCTGCTCGGCCCGGTCCGCGTCAATCTCAATGCCGTAGCGACGGGCCTGCGTTCCTCCTAGCAAATGCGTGAACGCCACGCCATCTCCTACGCACGGATCAAGCGCCGAGAACTCCGGCGGAAAGGCCAGGCAATTCTTCAGGCGCTCGGCTTCGGGCACGGGCAATGGGTAGAATCCCAGCTTGGTTTTTCCATGTGGCCTCATTTAGCGACTCCCGAATGTCTTTGTGGTGGGGCTGTGATTTGAAGCATAAAATGGCGCTAACTGCCACTTTGTGCATCCTAAAGCTGTTCGAGTGACCGAGTATCGGCAGTCTTGGGGGCAGGAGTGGGTTGAGCGTAAGATCTCAGTGGCTCACACCTTCACGAAGTCAAATCTCGTACGCCTCGGCCACTAACTCCGAGATCGAAAGTTCCAGCTCATCGGGTAGTGGCGCTTCCTCGATCTCGCCCGCCAACCAGGATTTCAATAGTTCCATATTTGATTTCGCTCGCCTTTCAACCACAACAAGCAAACATGGATTGTGAAGGCCGGGTCGGTCGTACTCCAGAGCCCGCAGCCCAGCCGTCTTCATTGCGTCATGATCGTTGAGCATTTCGACCAATTTTGCCCGCGCTTCAAAATCGCGCGGCTCTACACCCGCGCCATCACTAAATCCATATTTGTTAGTGAAGTCTTCCCAGGTTCCCGTTGCCATCGATTGCTCTCCTCGCGATACGTCAGGCGTTCATGGCCAAGTGATAGTTTGGGATTTTAGG
>PKUV01000193.1 GCA_003131315.1 Acidobacteriaceae bacterium | reverse complement strand
TCAGCCGAGGGGTCCAGTCCACTGGGCACCTCCCTAAACTGCTTCTAGACCTCATTATTCGCCTGCGCTTGGACTCGGGATTGGCAGCCCCAATTTCCCTGGCAGCTCGCGACCATGGAGTGCTGCGGCGCCAACAGGGCTACACCGCTACCATGGTGGTGGAAGAATCTCGTATCTTGCAGGTGAGCATTTTTAGCACCTTGCAAAGGAATTTGTGCGGCGTGGACTTCAGTAGACTATTGCTGGATGTTGTGACTATCGCGGATGAAGTCGACTCACAGTTGAAGCAAGCGATGTTCAGCTACGTTGCGCCGATGCCTTCGAAATCTCAGACGGTTAGACTGGCAGGGTAGCGGACTGCGCCAGCTATCAGATTGAGGATGACTGAGCACCGTAGTGGAAATGCTCGGCAGACAGGTTCTCGCTCATCGAGGACATAAGGGATAACCCTGTTCCACCCCCGTCAGTCCAACTGGAAACAGGGGGTGACAATCCCGACTTTGCCGCAGAGTACCTCAGAGCTGCATTGGAGGATGACGACGAGCCCAGCGTGCTCCTGATCGCCCTGCGCCGCATCGCGGAAGCCAGAGGCGGCATTGCCAAGGTGGCCAAAGCCGCTGGCATTGAGCGGGAGAGTTTGTATCGCGCCTTATCGGTGCGTGGAAACCCTCGACTCTCCACCCTGGTTGCCGTGACCAAGGCGGTGGGTTTGAGACTTACGGTTGAGGCCGCGCCGTGACGGAATAATGCTGAGCGCGATAGCCTGGGCCATCCGGCCGATCGCCCCGGTTTATCCGCCAAGTGCTTTCCTACGTCGCACTGGTTTCGAGCAGCGGATCCGACTCTGCCTCGAGTTTTAGGTCGGACATGTCCAACTGAAGATTACCGGGATTGGTGGCATACGCCAGTCCCGTGTCCATATCGAGAATACCCTCACGGATCAGTCTCTCGATGTCGCCGTCGAAATGCTGCATGCCCTCTTGTTCGCCGACGCGCATCGCATCCAGCAAGGTCTTGCCGTCGGATTCGCCCTTCTCGACGTACTCACGAGTGCGGAGAGTGGACTTCAATATTTCAATTATAGCCATCCGTCCAGCGCCATCTTTACGAGGAACGAGTCTCTGTGAAACGATGTAGCGAAAGCTCTTCGCGAGGCGGTTGCGAAGGGTGTGCTGTTCGGCCATGGGGAAAACGCCCACGATTCTCTCCACCGTCTTCGACGCGTCGATGGTATGCAGGGTGGAGAGGACCAGGTGACCCGTTTCTGCCGCCTCCATCGCGATCTCGATTGTTTCCTTGTCTCGCATCTCTCCCACAAGAATGACTTTGGGAGCCTGGCGCAGCGCTCCCCTTAGGGCGAGGGCAAAGCTGGGCGTATCGCTGTGCAATTCACGTTGATTAACAATGCAGTTTTTGTGGGGGTGCAGGAACTCTATGGGATCTTCGATGGTGAGCACGTGATAGGACTGCTCTTTATTAATTCTGTCGATGATCGCCGCCAGGGTAGACGATTTGCCGGAGCCGGTCGGGCCGGTCACCAACACGATTCCGTTGCGCAGGTCCACGATCTTCTTCAATTCGGCAGGCAAGTTCAGCGCGTCGAAGTCTGGGATCTTACCAGGAATTACCCGCATCACGACAGCACAGGAGCCGCGCTGCATGAAGATGTTGACTCGAAACCGATGTGCACCCGGCAAACTGTAGGACACATCGCACGAACCGAGCTCCTTCAAGTTATCAATTGCATGTTGGTTGTTGCCGATAAGATCGGACGCAATGCGCCGGGTATCCTCACTCGTGAGGGCACGTGCCGGTCCGGCTGAGGCCAGTTTTCCACTAATTTCCACGAGCGGTGGCTTCCCGGGCGAAAAAAAGAGATCGCTGATCTTCGGCGAAGTTTTCAGCATCGCCGCCAGCAGCGCAGGAGTCGAGAACGGCGCAACAGCGGGGGCGGCGGCGGTAGCTGCGCGCGGAGCAGACGGACCTATATTCGGTACACCATTCGTAGGAGAAGACATAGAGGCGGTGGCGTCCTTCAGATAAGAAACTTAGGTGGTGGGCCTCTGAAAGATTCAGCTTTGTTAAGGCTTACGTTGAGAGTACACCCCGAGTCGCGAGTCAGAAAGATTACGGAAGACACCAAATCTTCAAACTGGCGGTCGGCGGGTTACCCCCTTCGCCGGGTGGCCTAGCAGCCCGTGGCGCAAGTACGATTTGTATCAGGGTATCGCTCTAGCATACCGTAAGTGTCGTGTTATGAATGCGCCTTTAGGCGCTGGTTTTGGGCGCTGGAGTTTCACCACAGGCTGCTAGCCTATAGCGACCGTCTGAGTTTTCCCGGGCGCCCTCGAGAGTAAGGATGGATGCGGAAACCAGAGGCGGCATTGCCAAGGTGGCCAAAACCGCTGGCATTGAGCGAGAGAGTTTGTATCGCGCCTTATCGGTGCGTGGAAACCCTCGACTCTCCACCCTTGTTGCCGTAACCAAGGCGGTAGGTTTGAGTCTTACGGTTGAAGCCGCGCCGTGACGGAATAACGCTGGACGCGATAGCCCGGGCCACCCGCCCCTTCCGTTTTCTATGCGGGATGGTGACAGCCTGAGCTACGGGTGGCGGACATCGACTTGCTCTCGCAGCAGAGAGCGACGACTACTGCTGTGAATATCGTGACAGTCCACACATTGTCCTTGTCCTTTCACGACTGGCGAGTGCTGCTGCAATTGCACAGATTTCTCATGGCAGGCGAAACAGATCTTTTCCTTCGGCATTGCCAGATTCAGCGTAGTCATGTCGCCTTCGGTCTGCGCCAGATGGCAGACCGTGCACGAAAGCGCCATGGCGGAATGCACGGACTTACCGCGGGTTTTATCGGCGTGACAGGAGGAACAATTGGCATCCTTGGGGAGGATGCCCGGGTGCTCGATGGGGGATGCTTGCATTGCCGCCGCCAGTAGCAGCAGAAGAGAACCGATCTGTGCGCTTGGCGTGTGCTTCATTGCAGATGCTGGCGCCGCCGGTACATTGCCCAGGAGGAGTTGCTCATTCCCCTGGGGGTCCGCGGTCACTGGCGACGGAGATTATCCGCGTGAACGATTGGAAATCTGTGGTTAGGATCACGGGGCTGAGTGATGCGACGCACAAAAAGCTCATTCAATAATGCTTTTATGTTACTGGCGGGTTCTATGTTTCGCGATTTTCGAAACTTGGGACGCCGGACTGTCAGCACACCGAACATCTGCGATCTCTCCGTCCCCTGGTTTTCAACGGTGGGCGCGTTCGGTCAAATGGATGAAGCGCTGGGTCATCCGGTTAGTCCGACTGTAAACATTATGGAGTCGGCGATGGGGAGGGCCCACTCCTCGAAAAGCGCGAGAAGTGGGACACCCGGCACCCGGCGATAACAGCTGAAGGTGAGGAAATGAAGCTGGGCGGATTCCTGGAGGACATCAAACAAAATCCCAAGCGGGTCATGACCGGTGGAATCCCACCCTTGATAAAGAACGTCAAGGATGGGGCACCCAGCGAACTACAAACCTCTTCAGAAAGTTACAATGTTAGTTTTAGTTACCACATGGCGGACCGTTAACCGTCTCCCGGGCAGACATCGTGACCGCACCATTACTGGCTAGAGACTTACCGTGAAGGGTCCCGCCGTCTAGCGTGATGCTAGTAAGCGCCAGGATCACTCCGCGGAAAATGGTACCGTGCCCAATAGTAGCTGAGGAACCGACCTGCCAGTACACATTGCACCCTCTCAAACCTCGGCTCCAGAGCGGCTGCGGCCCTTGCCTGTGCCCTAGGACACCTGTGCTCCAGAGCGGCCCTGGCTTGTGCCCTAGGACTATGGCCACTGTGGAATTGCTGGCAGTCGTCAGAGTACTGCCAATCTGGAAAATCCACTGCGCATGGGTATTCCCGTGAGCGTCCAGCGTCAGAGTGCCAGTCAATCCGGCTGAGGACGAAAAGCAATAGACTCCAGGTCCGAGTGTCAATCCGCCCAGATCCTTGCCGGTAAGGTCGTTGGCACACGGCGCGTTAAACGCTTGAGTGTATGCCCCAGTCAGATCCGTCTGCGCCTGGGCCGTCGCGGGGCTCGCCTCGAGGTACAGGAGACCATTCACTTGGGATTGCGTGAGGCCGGTTATACTGGGTGTCGGAAAACTGCCTACATCGCCAATTATGTAGGTGTGTGCACTAACATTGGTGATGCCGGCGGCGCCCAGCAAGGCAAAGTTATCAGCTGTTCCAAGATTGATAACAGTTTGGGCAAAAGCGCCAACTTGCAACGACGATAGAACGAGCAAGAACAAAGTGAACAATTTCATAATATTCTCCGTATTACGCGAATCCCTTTCTTCGGCCGTCATAGAATTTAATACGGTGCAGTGTTCTATGTCTGTGCAATTTCGCACACTTTGTCCCTACGCGTGTGCCGCGCGGAGTTCACGTGCAATCGGCTAAAAGCGTCACCACCACTTCTTCCAATGCAGTTACCTCGTCGCTGCCCGGCCGAGCTTCGCTCGGCCCAGATTGCTGGAATGCGGCACCAACCAAGACGAGGGCGCCCCAAGTTTCGCGATTTTCGAAACGTGGGACGGCGGACCGTCAGCACATCAAACATCAGCGGTCTCTCTGTCCCCTGGTTTTCAACGGTTCGCGCCTTCGCTTAGATGGATGAAGCGCTGTGCCCCCAGTCAGTCTGACTGGAAACGATGGAGTCGGCGGTCGGAAAGGCCCACTTCTCGAAAAGCGCGAGAAGTGGGGCACCCGCTTTTCACTTTTACCTCTGTGGACCGCCCGCCCTGCTACTCTTCCCTTACTCTTCCCTGCTCCGCAGACGGGATGCGCCTTGAACTACATTCGGCAGCTTGATTATATCGGCGTCGCTGAGGCTGAGGTCTTGATCTCACAGGTGGCACTGAGAGGCCAGTGTAACGAAAACAATATTCTGCTAAACTTCCCGCAAGTTCGAGGGCAGGTTCTTGACTTGGACAAGTTAGATGGGCCCATCTTGGAAGAGTTTCTCGAAGAACCTCCGGGATTAAAAATTGGGGCGGCTGCTGGAATCGATCTGGCCAAGCATAAGTATGGGATTCCAAGCGGCTCGCTTATGGGTGAACCATGGCATTGCACTCTGCGGAACGGAAGCGCCATTTCCCGGAAGAAGCGCTAGTCGCGTGGGACCCGATCCGGCGGGACCTGGAAGAAAACGAAGACTGGTATCGCGATCTGGTTGAGCACAGCCAAGACCTGCTGTGCGTCCACGACCTTGAAGGCCGATTCCTGTCGGTCAATTCCATTGCAGCGCGTCTGCTGGGTTACAGCGTAGAAGAAATGCTGCAGATGCCGATGCGGGATTTTATTGACCCGCAATTCCGCGCTGAGTTTGATGTCTATCTGCGCGGGATCGAGCGCACAGGCGTGTTTCACGGCCTTTTGGCGGTAATGACGCGATCGGGAGAGCAGCGGATCTGGGAGTGTCACAACACGCTGCGAACCGAAGGAGTGGAGTCGTCGATTGTGTGGGGGATCGCGCACGACGTCACGGAACGGGTGCGGGCGGAGAAGGCGCTGCGCGCGAGCAACGAAGAGCTGCTGAAGACTGCGCACGAGCGGGAGCAGATACTCCACGAGGCGGCGCTGTTCCGGACCCTGCTGGACCATTCGAACGATGCCATTCAGGTCACCGATCCGGAGACCCTGCGTTTTCTCGATATGAATGAGAGGGCGTGGGTTGAGCTTGGGTACAGCCGGGAAGAGCTTTTGTCGATGACGGTTTTTGACATCGACCCGGACATCGACGAAAGTTCGCGGGCGCGGGTGCAGCAGCAGTTGCGGGAGTCGGGATTCGCAATCTTTGAGAGAACGCACCGGCGGAAAGATGGAACGACGTTTCCGGTGGAAGTGAATGCGCACCGGGTGCGACTGGACCGCGAGTATGACGTGTCCGTGTCGCGCGACATCACGGAGCGGAAGCGGGCGGAGGAGGCGTTACGGGAGAGTGAAGCGCGGGAGCGGGCACGAGCGAAGGAACTGGAGACGGTGCTGGAGGCGGTACCGGTAGCGGTTTGTATCGCGCATGACGCCGAGTGCCGGCGGATTACCGGCAACCGGGCGGCATACGAACAGATGCGTGTGCCCGCGGGCAAGAACATTTCGAAGAGCGCAGCGCTCGAGGAGCGACCCACGTTCCGGCTGATGGAAGACGGGGTGGAGCTTCCGGTGGATTTGCTGCCGATGCAGCAAGCGGCGGCCACGGGGAAGCCGGTGTATGGGCGGGCGCTGACGATCGTATTTGAGGATGGCACCGAGCTGGAAACATTGGTGAATATGGTTCCGCTGCTGGATGAGGAAGGCAAGGCGCGGGGAGCAGTGGGGGCGTCGGTCGACGTGACCGAGCTGAAACAGGCGGAGAAGGCGTTGCGGGAAAGTGAAGTGCGATTCCGGGCGGTGTACGAGCGGTCTCCGGTTGGCATTGCGCTGGTGGAATCAAGGGACGGGCGATTCCTGCAAGCCAATCCGAAGTTCTGCGAAATCACCGGGCGCGGGGAAGAAGAACTGCTGCGGAGCGACGTGGCAAGCGTTACCCACCCCGACGATATTGAGCGCAGCAATGAGTACCTGCACCGACTGTCCGAGGAAAAGCTGGCAAATTACGAGCTGAAAAAAAGGTATGTCCGCCCGGATGGATCGGTGCGCTGGGTGAGGATTCTGGTGGTGCCGATGTGGGGTGACGTAGAGACGTGCCGATGGGACATGGCTCTGGTGGAGGACATCACCGAACAGAGGCAGGCGGAGGAGGCGCTGCGGGAGAGTGAGCGGAGGCAACAACTGGCGCTCCAGATCGGAAAGATCGGAGCGTTTGAGGTAGAACTGGAGAGCGGACGGGGAACGTGGACGGCCGAATTCGCCGAAATCTGGGGGATCCCCAGCGGCTTCGCGGAGAATTTTGCCACCTTCTTTTGTTGGGAACTGGTGCATCCCAAAGACCGGGCAAGGGTCAAAGAGGAGTTTGCGCAGTTGGTGCAGAGCCGCGAAGAGAGCGAATCGGAGTTCCGCTTGATTCGGCCGGACGGCGTGATGCGGTGGATACGCGGGCGAGGGTTGGTAATGGAGGATGCGGCCACAGGGTCCTTGCGAGTTGTCGGAGTGAACATGGACATCACCGAGCGCAAGCGGGAGGCGGCGGCGATCGCCACCCTGGTGCAAGAGGTGCGAGCCGACAGCAGCGAGAACTTTTTTACCTCGATGGCCTTGCAGCTTGCCAAGTGTCTGGAAGCCGACTATACGATTATTGGAGAACTCATCGAAGGCGAAGAAGACAAGGTAAGAACGATTGGTGTCTGCAGTCAGGGTGCGATCGCGGACAACTTCACTTACGATCTCGCGCATACTCCGTGCGAAGGAGTCATAGAGCAAGGCGCCTGCACTTATGTTTCCGGTGTGGCGGAGATGTTCCCGAAAGACGTTTTGCTCAAGCAGATGAAGGTGGAGGGATATGTCGGGACGCCTTTGCGCAATTCGCAAGGGCGGGCCATTGGCATCATGGTGGCGGCCTACACTCGACCGCTGGCGAATGCAAAATTTGTCGAAACGATTCTGCAACTGTTCTCGGCGCGAACGGCAGCGGAGATCGAGCGCAAGCGGACCGAAGAGGCCTTGCGGCAAAGCGAGGAACGGTTCCGCGTGGCGCTGAAGAATTCTCCGATTGCGGTGTTCAACTTGGACCGGGATTTGCGCCACACCTGGATCTACAATTCGCATCTTTCTCGGCCGCCGAGCGAACTGCTGGGAAAGACGGCGGGCGAGATCTTCGACGCGGAGGAGGCTGCGCGCACCGCGGAAGTCCGGCGGCGGGTGCTGGAAACCGGGGTGGGAGTACGTGATGAAATACAGGTCACCTACGGCGGCAGGAAGCACTACCTCGATACGACGATCGAGCCGGTTTTGGACTCGGCGGGCGCGGTGATTGGACTCACCGGCGCCAGCACGGATGTCACCGAGCTCCGGGTGGCAACCGAAGCGTTACGCGAAGCCAAGAAAAAGCTTACGGAAGAAAAGCTTTATCTCGAGCAGGAAATCGATACGGAACTGGGGTTCGGGGAAATCATCGGGCACAGCAAGGCCTTGCAAGAGGTCATGGAGTACGTGGGGAAAGTGGCGGCCAGCGATGCCACCGTGCTGCTGCTGGGCGAAACGGGAACCGGAAAGGAACTGGTAGCGCGGGCGATCCACCGGTTGAGCCTGCGCGTCAACAATAGTTTCATCAAAATGAATTGCGCGGCGATTCCGTCGGGGCTGCTGGAAAGCGAGTTATTCGGTAATGAGAAGGGCGCGTTCACTGGAGCGGTGAGCAAGAAAATTGGACGACTCGAACTGGCGGACAAGGGCACGCTGTTTCTGGACGAGATTGGCGATATTTCGCTGGCGTTGCAGCCGAAGCTGCTGCGGGTTTTACAGGATCAGGAGTTCGAACGGCTGGGCGGAACGCATACGTTGAAGGTGGACTTTCGTTTGATTGCGGCGACGAACCGCGATTTGGCTGAGCTCGTGCGACAGAAGGGGTTTCGGAGCGATCTGTATTACCGGCTGAACGTGTTTCCGATCCGCGTGCCACCCTTACGGGAACGGCGGGAAGACATCCGGTTGCTGGTGGAACATTTTGTGCAGAAGTGCGCCCGGAGGATGAATAAGTCGATCACGAGCATTCCAAAGAGAACCATGGATACACTGATGGGGTGGGAGTGGCCGGGGAATGTGCGGGAGTTGGAGAATTTTATCGAGCGGTCCGTGATTCTGACGCAAGGTTCGGTGCTGGTGTCGCCGTTAAGCGAACTGAAGCCGATTAGCACGGAGGAGAAAAGCGCGGATGAAACTCTGGAGGCGACGGAACGCGAGCACATTCTGCGGGCTTTGCGGGAGAGCCACGGGCAGATTGGCGGGCTGAGAGGAGCAGCCATGCGGTTGGGATTGAAGCGGACAACGCTGCAATCGAAGCTGAAGTATTTTGGAATCAATCCGCGGTCAGGATCGCCGGGGCAGTAGAGACGGGGCAAGCCCCGTCTCTACCGGCGGAAGAGCTTTAACCACAAAGGACACGAAGGAGCACGAAGGAAAGCCTTATCAGCCCGTGGTGCAAGTATGGTTCGTATCAGGGCATGCCTTCAGGCATGCCGTAAGCGCTGCGTTATGAGAGCGCCTTCAGGCCCTGAGGCCGGAAACTGGAGTTTCACCACGGGCTCTTAAGGGTTCACACCTTCGTGTGACTTCGTGTCCTTTGTGGTTGATGAATTTAGGACGTACCGAACGCCGCCTGGGCCAGATGCCGAAGGTCAGGCAGTTCGGTTACAATCCTCGCGCACATGAACCGCGAATATAACAAACAATATAGCCACGAATTAGGGCGCGACATGGAGTCGCTGGTGTTCGGGCACGCCGGGCAACCGGTCATCGTTTTTCCGACATCCATGGGACGTTTTTTTGAGTATGAAGATGCGGGGATGATCCGTGCGCTGGGCGGGAAACTGGAAGCGGGCGCGATCCAGGTGTTCTGCATGGACGGCGTCGACGGCGAGAGCTGGTACAACAAAGGCGTGCATCCGGGAGCGCGGATCTGGCGGCATGTGCAATACGAGCGCTACGTGATCAACGAGTTCCTGCCGTATTTGAAGTGGAAGAACTGGGCTCCGCAGATGGTGGTGACGGGATGCAGTTTTGGCGGCTATCACGCGCTGAATTTTTCCATGCGGCATCCGGATGTGGTTTCGTCTTGCGTGACCATGAGCGCATCGTTCGACATCAAGAGCTTCCTCGACGGCTACTACGACGACAACTGCTATTTCAATAACCCTCCGGACTACTTGCCGAACATGGGCGATGAGTGGTTCCTGAGCCGGTGCCGGCAGATGAAGATTGTGCTGGGAACGTCGGACTGGGATATGTGTCTGGACGCGAACGTGAAGATGGCGGGGATTCTCGAAGGCAAGGGGATTCCGCATTGGCTGGATATCTACGGAGATAACAGCAAGCATGATTGGCCGCTGTGGCAGCGGATGGCGGGAAAGTATTTTTAGGCGTTAGTTGTTGGTCGCTGGTCGTTAGTCGTTGGCGGAAAGATGAGATCATAGGCTGAAGAGGATCTAAGTTATGACTAACAAGACAATCGGAATTCTTTTTGGGATGGAGAATACGTTTCCGCCGGCGTTGGTCGAGAAGATTAACTCCATGAAGGCCGAGGACGTTACGGCCGAATTTGTGAAGATCGGCGGCATCCGTATGGATGAGCCGAAGAAGTACGACGTAATCATTGACCGGATTTCGCAAGACATTCCTTTCTACCGGGCCTATTTGAAGAACGCGATGCTGCAGGGGACGATCGTGATTAACAATCCGTTCTGGTGGACAGCGGACGACAAGTTTTTTAATTATGCGCTGGCGCACAAGATGGGCGTGGCGATTCCGCCTACGGTGATTTTGCCGCATCACGAGCATCCGCCGGATACAACCGACAAATCCATGCGGAATTTGATGTACCCGCTGAATTGGGAAGAGGTGTTTGCCTATGTTGGGTTTCCGGCATTCTTGAAGCCTTACTCGGGCGGCGGATGGAAGCATGTGTATAAGGCGCATTCTCCGGAGGAGTTCTTCCACAACTACAACCAGACGGGCGACCTTTGCATGACGCTGCAGCATGGCGTGGAGTTTGAGGATTATTACCGCTGTTACGTGGTGGGGCAGGAGAAAGTGCACATCATGAAGTACGATCCGAAGGCTCCGCACCATGAGCGCTATGTAAAGGGGAACCCGCAGCCGGGGGCGCCGTTAAAGGAGCGTATCGAAAAAGATGCGCTGGCGTTGTGCCGCGCGCTGGGCTACGACCTGAACACAGTGGAGTTTGCGGTGGAGGGTGGCATCCCCTATGCAATTGACTTCATGAATCCGGCTCCGGATGCGGAGGTAACGTCGGTGGGGCAGCAGAATTTTGAGTGGGTGGTGGACGCGGTGGCGGAGATGGCAGTGAAGAAAGCGCTGAGCGGGAAGAATCCGGTGGAGGAATTGCGCTGGGCGGCGTTTCTGAATGCGCCGAAGTGGGTGGAGATCCGGGCGCCGAAGGTGCGGAAGAAGGGGCAGGCGTAGGGACGGGGATCGGACAGGGATATCCCTGTCTCCATTGACAATTCTTGCTGACACCGACAGCTCGCGGACAGGAGTGTCCGCGCCACACCTGCTCATTGGTATACTTGTGCAACTTCTGCCAGAGTGCCCTCCCACCTGGCAGCTTGGGGTGCCGCGATGAAGCCTACATTCACGCTTGGAATCGAAGAGGAGTATCAGACCGTCGATCCTGAGACTCGGGATCTTCGGTCGCACATTCACGCCGAGATCGTCGAGAAGGGCAAATTGATCCTGCAGGAACGGGTCAAGACGGAGATGCACCAATCGGTGGTGGAAGTTGGAACTTCGGTTTGCGCCAATATTAAGGAAGCCCGGGAAGAACTGAAGAAGCTGCGGAGGCACATGATCCGGCTGTCGCGGGAGAATGGGCTGCGGCTGGCTTCGGCGGCAACGCATCCGTTTGCGGACTGGCGCATGCAGGAACTTACGCCGGGCGAGCGCTACAAAAACATTGTGGAGGATATGCAACTGGTGGCCCGGGCCAACCTGATTTTCGGGCTGCACGTACATGTGGGCATCGAGGATCGCGAGACACTGATCCACCTGATGAATCATGCGCGGTATTTTGTGCCGCATCTGCTGGCGCTGTCGTCGAACTCACCTTTCTGGCTGGGGATGGATACGGGGCTGAAATCGTACCGCTGCAAGGTGTTCGACAAGTTTCCGCGGACGAACCTGCCAGATTATTTTCCGAGCTGGGGCGAGTACGAGAATTACATCAAGCTGCTGGTAAAGACGAACTCGATCGATAATGCGAAGAAAATCTGGTGGGACATCCGGCCGCATCCATTCTTCGACACGCTGGAGTTCCGGGTGTGCGATCTTCCGATGCGGGTGGACGAGACGATTGCGCTGGCGGCGCTGATCCAGGCGACGGTGGCAAAGCTCTATAAGCTGTACTCGCAGAACCAGGGATTCCGGCTGTACCGGAAGTCGCTGCTGATGGAAAACAAGTGGCGGGCGGCACGCTATGGGATCAACGGAAAACTGATCGACTTCGGCAAGTCGATGGAGGTTCCGGAGCGCGAGTTGATCGAAGAGTACCTGGAATTCGTCGATGACGTGCTGGACGAACTTGATTGCCGGAAAGAAGTGGAGTACATCCGCGAGATTATGACGATGGGCACGGGCGCGGACCGGCAGTTGCGGGTGTACCGCGAAACCGGCGACATGAAATCCGTGGTGGACTACATCATAGAGGAGACTGAGGTGGGCGTGGACGAGGTGGATAGTTTGCCCACCGCCCGGGCCGTCTGATGAGTTTGATGAAGACTTTTGATGGATACTGCGGATGAATACTGCGGAACCATCCAACCGACAACTGAATCAGATGGCTTTTGATCCGCAACTGACGCCGGGGGCGCGAAATGCGGTGCGCGTGTGCCTGCGCGTGCTGGCTTCGGAAAAAGTCGCCGTCATCGCCGATGAAGTGAGTCTGGAGATTGCCGCGGCGCTGGTGCGCGAACTGGAAGAGGTGGGCTGCCGGTACCAGACATGGGTGCTGGAGGATGTGGCGACTCGTCCGCTGACGGATTTGCCGCTGGCGATCATGGAGGATCTGGAGACCAGCCAGGTCAGCATTTTTGCGGTGCAGGCGCAGACCAACGAACTGAAGTCGCGGATGCAGATGACGGATATCGTGAATCGGCGAAAGATCCGGCACGCGCACATGGTCAACATCAACAAGCGGATCATGCTGGAAGGCATGCGCGCGGACTTCCAGAAGGTGGACCGGCTGAGCGTGAAAGTACTGGAGACGGTGCGCCAGGCGAAACAAATCCGGGCGAAGACGTCCGCGGGGACGGACCTGGTAGCGGATTTGAATCCGAATTACCGGTGGGTGAAGACGAGCGGGATTATCAGTACGGAAAAGTGGGGGAACCTGCCGGGCGGTGAAGTGTTCACTACGCCGGGCGAGGTGAACGGAACCTTCGTGATTGATGGCGTGGTCGGCGACTATTTGTGCGCGAAGTTTGGCGATCTGAAGGCGAATCCGCTGACCATCCAGGTCAAGGGGAATCGGTTGATCGAGGCGCACTCGGCGAACAAAGAATTGAAAGACGATTTCTGGGCTTACACGCATACGGATGAGAACAGCAATCGGGTAGGCGAATTTGCGATTGGGACGAACATCGAACTGAAAGATGTGATTGGGCAGATATTGCAGGATGAGAAATACCCGGGCGTGCACATTGCGTTTGGGAATCCGTATGGGGCGCACACTGGAGCGGAGTGGTATTCGTCGACGCACATTGATGTGGTGGGACGGAAATTCGATATCTGGGTGGACGGCGAGCAGATCATGCGGAGCGGGCAGTTTTTGATTGAGGCTTAGAGCTGGCTGTTGGCTGTTAGCTCTTGGCTGTTAGCTCTTGGCTGTTAGCTCTTGGCATTGGTGGCTGCGGAACAATTCGCGCTTCGTATCAGGGCATCGCTTCAGCGATGCCGTAGTGGTTCAGTGGTAACCGCCCCTTTAGGGGCTGCCGTTGCGATTTCGACTTTTCAGCAGGCTATTAGGCCGTCGAGCTTCGACGGGCCGGGTCGAAGACCCGGCCCCACACGCACTCCATGATTCCCTCTTATCGGCAAAGCTTCAACTCGAGCTTCACTTCTGACAAATACGAGCGGTTGCGGCGCGAGATGACTTCGCGGTGCGGGATGGAAGTTCCATTCGCGCTTTGCGAGACGCCTTGCTTCTTTCCGAATGCGCTGGTCGAGCGCATGGGGGAGGATGGGAAAGCGCTGATCCGGCAGTTGGTGGAGAATCCGGAGTACCGGGCGCGCTCGGAGGCTTCGATTTCGGCGCAGTTTCGGGTGCCGAATGAATCGCCGCATCCGATGTTTATCCAGGTGGACTTCGGACTGGTGCGGGATTCGGCGGGCGAGTTACAGCCGAAACTGGTCGAGTTGCAGGCATTCCCTTCCCTTTACGCGTACCAGCCGGTTTTGGCGCAGGCTTACATCGATGTGTTCGGACTCGATCGGAAGCTTCGCTACTTTTTGAGTGGGCTGGACTCGGCTTCCTACCAGCGGCTTTTGCAGGACGCGATTGTCGCGGGGCACGATCCGGCGAATGTAGTGTTGATGGAGGTGCATCCGGAGGAGCAGAAGACGCGTCCGGATTTTCTGCTGACGGAAAAGATGCTTGGGATTCGAACGGTGTGCATCACCAAGATTCATAAAGACGGGCGGCGGCTGTTTTATGAGCAGGGCGGCAAGCGGATTCCGATTGAGCGGATTTATAACCGCACCATCGTGGATGAACTGGAACGCAAGGGCATCACGTTGCCGTTTGATTTTCGCGATGAGCTGGATGTGGAGTGGGCGGGGCATCCGAACTGGTATTTCCGGATGAGCAAGTATTCGATCCCTTATTTGAAGCATCCGTCGGTGCCGCGCACGTGGTTTCTGGATCAACTGACGGAAGTGCCGGCGGATCTGGAGAATTTTGTGCTCAAGCCGCTGTATTCGTTTGCCGGATTGGGCGTGGTGATTGCGCCTTCGCGGAGAGAAATTGAGGCGATTCCTGCGGCGAAACGCAGCGAATACATTCTGCAGGAGCGATTGAATTTCACGCCGGTGGTGGAGACACCGCACGGCGCAACCAAAGTCGAACTGCGGATCATGTATGTGTGGCTCGACGAATTGGTTCCGGTGCTGACGATCGTGCGCATGGGACGTGGGCTGATGATGGGCGTGGATCAGAACAAGAATATGGATTGGGTTGGATCGTCGGCGGCGCTGGTTGGTAGTTAGTTGGTCATGATTCCCCGCTCCCACTCATTCGCAAAGAGCGCGAATGAGTGGGGCACCCGACAATTTTACCGCTTGCATAGCTATCCCCAAACTCGGTTGACCCGACCGCGATGACAGCCTAACATTACGCCTTCGCGGGCGAGGGCGCCCGCGCCACACTTCTGCAAGGGTGCCCGGGCACAACTTCTATGGATATCGTTGGGCAAACGGTGTCCCATTACCGCGTGCTGTCGAAGCTGGGCGGCGGCGGAATGGGAGTTGTTTACGAAGCGGAGGACGTCCGCCTGGGGCGGCATGTCGCTCTGAAATTCATTCCCAAACACCTGGCGAAGGATCAACGCTCGCTCGACCGGTTTACGCGGGAGGCGCGCGCCGCATCGCAGCTCAACCACCCAAACATCTGCACGATTCACGACATTGAGGACAACGGCGGGCAGCCGTTCATCGTCATGGAGAAACTGGAAGGCGAGAGCCTGAAGCAGCGGATCCATGGCAACGCGATCGACCTTGAAGACCTGCTGGAAATTGCGGTGCAGGTGGCGGACGCGCTGGCGGCATCGCATGCCAAGGGGATTGTGCATCGCGACATCAAGCCGGCAAACATTTTTCTGACTCCGAATGGACAGGTGAAGATTCTGGACTTTGGGCTAGCGACGCTGGCCAAGGATCAGAGTGTGGGCACGAGCACGGACTCGTCGCTTGAGGAATCGCTGACGCAGGTGGGAGTAATTCCGGGAACGGCGGTTTATATGTCGCCGGAGCAGGCACGGTCGGAAGATCTGGACGTGCGGAGCGACATATTTTCATTTGGCGTGGTGCTGTTCGAGATGGCAACCGGTAAGAAGCCATTCACCGGAACGAACGTGGTGACCGCGCTGCATGCGGTGATCAATTCGAAGCCGGCATCGCTGCGGTCGATCAATCCGGCGGTGCCGGCGGAACTCGAAGCGATCGTCGAGAAGGCGATGGAGAAGGACCGCAACCAGCGGTACCAGAACGCGGCGGAGATGAAGGCCGACCTGGTGCGACTGCAGCAAGGAACGGAACCGAAGCTGCGGAGCGGGCTTCGTCAGGCGACTGGGCTGCACGTGGTGACGCACAAGTTCCAGAAGTCGAGTTCGAAGCTGAACTGGATCAGCCTTGGACTGGCGGCGGTGCT
Organism: Acidobacteriaceae bacterium; assembly: GCA_003131315.1. Classification (GTDB taxonomy): domain Bacteria; phylum Acidobacteriota; class Terriglobia; order Terriglobales; family Acidobacteriaceae; genus Acidiflorens. The sequence goes on along the minus strand of PKUV01000193.1, from coordinate 28,808 downwards.
GCTCACGGTACTGGCGGCAGTGGGGGCGTGGTGGCTTAAGCATCGGGTGCCGACGGTGGAGGCGAGTAACCGGACGATCGCGGTGCTGCCACTGCAGAATATTAATAACGATGCGGAGAACGAGTTTCTGCGGTTTGCGCTGGCGGACGAGATTGCAAATGCGCTGACGTATGCACACTCGCTCGAAATCCGGCCATCGGCAGCGACACAGAAATATGGCAACGGAGAAGCGGATCCGACAAAAGCCGGGCGCGAGTTGGGCGTGGGCACGGTGGTGACCGGACACTTTCTGCGGCAAGACAAGATGGTGATGGTGACGCTGGAAGCAGTGGAAGTGAAAGACAACAAGCTGATCTGGACGGGCACGCTGACCTCGCCCGCGGATAACTTGATCGCTCTGCAGAACCAGATGGCGAAAAAAGTGCGGCAGGAACTGGTGCCGGCGCTGGGTGTGGCGAATGGGGCGGTGGAAACCAGCAGCACTCCGGCGAATCGCGAAGGGTATGACTCGTATTTGCGCAGCGTCGCGATGCCGCACGATGGGGGAGCGAATAAGGATGCGATCGCGATGCTGGAGCGGGCGGTGGGACTTGATCCGAATTACGCGCCGGCATGGGAAGCGCTGGGACGGCGGTATTACTTCGACGCGATTTATTCGGGCGGCGGGGCAGCGGGATATCAGCGCTCGAATGCGGCGTACCAGCGGGCGCTTTCGCTGGAACCGGGACGGGCGAGTGCGGCTGGATTTCTGGCGGCAAACGAAGTCGAGGCCGGAAACCTGGACAAGGCTTATGAAGATGCACGGGCACTGGTGCAGAAGCGTCCGGATAATGCGACCGCGCATTATTCGCTGGCGTATGTGCTGCGCTATGCCGGACGACTGGATGAGGCGCAGAGCGAGTGCGACCGGGCGCTGGCAATCGATTCGGGGAATTACAACTGGCGATCGTGCTCGTTTGCTTTTTTTGAGCAGGGGAAGTCGGCGCGGGCGATGGAGTATCTGAACCTGGATGCGGGCTCGGAGTGGTCGAACGCGGTGCGAGTTTCGGTGCTGATGCGCGAGGGGAAGACGACGGAAGCCCAGCAGGCGGCGCAGCAGATGACGGAAAATTCGATGTGGCTGCGGGGACTCTTGCAGGCTTGCCTGAACAAGGCGCCGGCAACGGAGGTCCATCGGCTGGCGGAGCTGGCACAAAACGAATTATTGCCGGAGCAGGATTCGGAGTTGAAGTACTACCAGGGTGCGGTGCTGGCAGCTTGCGGCGAAAAACAGATTGCATTCGCGTTTCTACGCAAGGCCGTGGCCGAGAATTATTGCGCGCACCAAGCGTTGCAATCGGACCCGCTGCTGGCAGGCGTGCGCGGGGATGCGGAGTTCCAGCAGATTGTGCAAGCGGCGGCGGAATGCCAGCAGAAGTTCACGGCGGCGCAGGGGATGATCAGGTAAGGGCTGGGCGGGAATATATTTGCTCCTTTCTTTGGGGAAGATCCATCAGATGGTCATGTTTGCGATGCTGAAGAAGTTCGGGCTTGGATTGGTGCGCTACAGGCTTGCGACTGCGATGCTCCTGGTTCTGCTGGCGGCTTCAACCGCGCTATCCGCCGCTGCGGAGACGGCCGAGAAGACCGCGGGCGATCGTAACGTTGACCATAGCGCTGATCATTACTATGAGCAGCTCCCGCAGGAAACGGGTGCGGCGGGGCTGAAGCTGATGCTGCGACGCCTGAACACCACGGCGCGGCTGATGCAGGTCACGGCGCATCCCGATGACGAAGACGGTGGCATGTTGACGCTGGAGGCGCGCGGGAAAGGCGCCTTGACGTTGCTGATGACGCTGACGCGCGGCGAAGGTGGGCAGAACAAGTTGGGCAGCAATCTGTTCGACGTGCTGGGTGTGCTGCGGACTTTGGAGTTGCTGGCTTCCGATCGCTATTACGGCGTCGAGCAGCGATTTTCGCGCGTGGCTGACTTTGGATATTCGAAGACTCCCGAAGAAACATTTCAGAAGTGGCAAGGGCATGATATTGCGCTGGCGGATATGGTGCAGGTGATTCGAACCTTTCGTCCGGATGTACTGGTGGCGCGGTTTTCTGGGACAGATCGCGATGGGCATGGGCATCATCAGGCATCGGCGATCTTGACGAAAGAGGCGTTCCGCGCGGCGGGCGATGCGAAGCGGTTTCCGGAGCAGATCGCAGAGGGACTTGAGCCCTGGCAGCCGAAGAAGTTGTACATCGGCAATGTGTGCGGCTTTGGGGCAATGACGTGCGATGCGGCCAACTACACGCTGCGGCTGAACACGGGCGTGGTTGATCCGGTGCTCGGAGCATCGTACATACAATTTGCGATGCAGGGACTGCGGCACCAGCAGTCGCAGGGAGCGGCGAACTGGACGGTCGAGCCGGGAGACCGGTTCACCTATTACAAGCTCGTGGATTCCGTGGTGGAGTCGCCGAAGGATAAGGATGGGCACGAGCAGGATTTCTTTGACGGGATTGATGAGACGCTGCCGGGGTTGGCTTCGCGGCTGGGTGAGGAAGAGACGAAGGTGCCTTGGCTGCGAGCGGCATTGGTTGAAATCAAAACGAAAATTGACGAGGCGACGGCAGTAGCGGAGAAAAACCCGTCTTCGGCGGAGACTCCTCTCGCCACGGCTAGCGGACTGGTCGTCAGAGTTTTCAATCAGATTCTAGGCTCCCAACTCTCGGCACAGGCGGAGAAGGATTTTCGGCTCCGGTTGCTTCAAGGGATGGGGAGTGAAATTGCGCAAGCGCGGGCACTCGCATCGGGCGTGAGTCTGCACGTTGTGGTCGACGCACCGGTCGGATCAAGTCCTGAGGACGCGTTCATGGCTGTGCCCGGCCGGACGTTTGAAGTCACAGCCAGACTATCTGGCGCAGACCGCTCAACCAGGGCGTCCAGCATCAGTCTGGAACTTCCGCAGGGATGGAATTCCAGGGTTCTGGCGAGAGAAACTGAGGGAAGCGATGCCATCACGCGATACATGGTCTATGTTCCTCCGACAGCCCAGCCCACGAGGCCGTACTGGCACCGGAACGATCCTGAAACTGAGGCGCTCAACGCAATTGACGACCCGCAGTATCGAGGACTTCCCTTCCCGCCGCCCCCGGTCAAAGCACTTGCCAACATCGGCGGGGCGAGCGTGTTGTCCGCAGTGTGCATGGTGAGATATAAGGATGCGTCCGGCACGATTGCCGAGCGTCCGTTGGCAGTGGCGCCTGCTTTTTCCGTCATGCTTGATCCAGGCGAGCAGGTGATGCCGATGGAGGACGGGCCACCATCGGGTGCGAAGGTGGGTGGGTCGAGCAATCTGGAATCGAAGACGCTGCAGGAAACGCACTGGGCGGGAGATCCGGAGAAGAATGAAGGAGCGCTGCGGGTCGAGGTTCCGGAGGGCTGGCGCGTGGAACCGGCGGAACGGGAGCTTGAGTTTCATGAGCGCGGCGAGCGGCAGAGCGTGGATTTCAAGGTGCATCCGGGGAATCGGACTGAGGGACGAAAGGAAATTCGGGCCTCGCTGAAGAGCGGACATCGGAACTACGAGGAGGGCTATTCGGTCGTCACGCGCGAAGATCTGGGCACGTTTTATTACTATCAACCCGCGATGCAGCACGTCAGCATCGTGGACGTGAAGGTTCCGAAAGATCTGAAGGTCGGCTACGTCATGGGGGCGGGGGACGATATTCCAACCGTCCTTCAGCAGATCGGGATGGATGTGACGCTGATTCCGGCGGAGAAGCTGAGTTCGGAAGATTTGAGCCGGTTTCAAACCATCGTGCTGGGGATTCGCGCTTACGATACGCAGAAAGATGTGATCGCTAACAACAAGCGGCTGCTCGATTTTGTGCAGGCGGGCGGACGGCTGGTGGTGCAGTACAACGCGGCGGCGGGCGATTTCAATACGGGGAAGTTCACGCCGTATCCGGCAACGCTCAGCCGGGCACGGGTTTCGGTGGAAGAGGCTCCGGTTGCGATTCTCGACCCGGCGAACCCGATCTTTCATTCTCCGAACGAAATTACGCAGAAAGATTTCGAGGGATGGGTGCAGGAGCGCGGGCTGTACTTCATGTCGCAGTGGGACAGCAACTTTACACCGCTGCTCGAATCGCATGATCCGGGAGAGAGCGAGCAGAAGGGGGGGCTGCTGGTGGCGCACTACGGCAAGGGGACGTATATCTATACGGGATATGCGTTCTTCCGGCAACTGCCGGTGGGCGTGCCGGGGGCGGTGCGGCTGTTTGTGAATTTGATCAGCAGTCGTTAGTCGTTGGTAGGCAGTCGTTGGTCGTTAGTCGTTAGTCGTTGGTCGTTCGGGGAGTTGTTCAGGGCCACACGCGGTAGTGGTTGCACTGGCAAAAGCAGGTCCTTCGCTTCGCTCAGGATGACAAATTTAGTTTAGGTTAGCACTTTGCAAACAATTGATGCTGATGATCGCCAACGACTAACGACCAGCGACCGACGACTTATTTCATGACAATTTCGCGCGAGAGCGAATCCGACACCAAGCCGCAACTCGTTCGCGGCATCGGCCTGGGCTCGGCTACTGCGCTGAACATGATTGACATGATCGGCGTGGGGCCGTTTATTACGATTCCGCTGATCGTCACCGCGATGGGCGGTCCGCAGGCGATGCTGGGGTGGGTACTGGGCGCGGTGCTGGCCGTCTGCGATGGGCTGGTGTGGGCGGAGCTTGGCGCGGCGATGCCGGGGTCGGGCGGGTCGTACCGGTATTTGAAAGAAATCTACGGGCCGCAGAAGTTGGGGCGAGCCGTTTCCTTCCTCTTTATCTGGCAACTCTCATTCAGCGCTCCGCTTTCGATTGCCTCGGGAGCCGTGGGGCTCTCGCAGTATGCCTCTTTCTTCTGGCCCGGACTGGAGCGGGTTTGGGCGACACGCACGTTGAGCCTGAATCTGCCGCTGCTTGGTCAACTGCAGTTGACCTGGGTCGCAATGCCCGCGACTTTGCTTGCGATTGGAGTTTGCCTGTTCACGGCGTTTCTGCTTTACCGGCGGATCACGGCGATCTCATGGCTTTCGAAGCTGCTTTGGGTCGGCGTGATGGGGACGATCGGGTGGATCATCTTTGCCGGCCTGACTCATTTCAATGCGCGGCAGGCATTTGATTTCCCCCCGGGAGCGTTTTCGCTTTCGCGAGACTTCTTTCACGGGCTGGGCGCGGTGATGCTGATCGCCGCCTATGACTATTGGGGCTATTACAACGTGTGCTTCCTTGGGGGTGAGATCAAGAATCCGGGGAAAACTATTCCGCGGGCGTTGTTGCTATCCATTCTGGCGGTGGCGTGTCTGTATGTGGTGATGAACGTCAGCATTCTTGGCGTGGTGCCGTGGCGGGAACTGGCGCAGTCGGGGGCGTCGAACAGCAAGCTGTACGTGGTTTCCACCTTTATGCAGCGAGTCTACGGGCATGGGGCGGGCGGAGTGGTATCGGCGCTGGTGATGTGGACGGCGTTCGCATCGGTGTTTTCGCTGATGCTGGGTTATTCGCGCGTGCCATACGCGGCGGCCGTTGACGGGAATTATTTTCGGGCGTTTGCCCGGGTGCATCCGGTGCATCAGTTTCCTTATGTTTCTTTGCTGGCGCTGGCGGGCGTGGCGGCGCTGTTCTGTTTTCTGCGGCTGGCGGATTTGATTGCAGCGCTGGTGGTGATCCGAATCATCTTGCAATTCCTGGTGCAGAGCATTGGCGTGATTGTGCTGCGGATCCGGCGTCCTGAGATGGCGCGTCCGTTTCGGATGTGGCTTTATCCGGTGCCGGCGCTGGTGGCGGCCGGGAGCTTCGTTTTCATTCTGGTTTCGCGCACGGGATTTTTGCGGGAGATCCGGTACGCGGCGGTGATTCTGGTGGTGGGGATTGTTGTTTATTGTGTGCGGGCTTGGCGGCGGCGGGAGTGGCCGTTTGGGGATGGGTCGTTGGTCGTTAGTCGTTAGTCGTTCGGGGGAGCTGTTCGTCGTTCGTCGTTCGCTGTTCGCTGTTCGCGGGTAAATCAAAGGCAAACCGCAGAGGGAAGGTTGAAAAGAGGTTGTGTGGCGGCGGGGCAAAGCCCCGTCCCCCCACTTATTTTTTTGCGGCGGGATGATGCTTGCGCCAGTCGGCTCCATCGCGTCCACCGTGGAGCGCGATCTGTGTGAGGAGGAGTTCGGCGGTAAGCCGGCGCTTGGTGAGGTGGGCAGCGATTCTCTGCTTCGCCTTTTTCGCTGGAACCTTCGGGTCGAGGAACACCAGCACAGACGGGCCAGCTCCGCTGAGGGCGGCACCGAGGATGCCGGAATCTCCAGTGAGTTCCTTGAGGGCGGGAAGCAGCGGACAGAGCGGCGCGCGATAAGGCTGGTGGATGCGGTCTTCGAGAGCCGAGGAGAGCAGGTCGGGACGATCTTGCGTGAACGCCGCGAGCAGGAGCATCGAGTTCTGAATGTTGGTGACGGCGTCGGCGCGCGAGTACTGGAATGGCAGCACGCGGCGGGCTTGCTCGGTCGAAAGCAGGGCATCGGGGACAGCCAGCAGCAGCGGCCACTTCCCTTTCGGCTTCACTTCGACCACCTGCGCCTGAACCTGATTGGCCATGCGAGCCACGGTGAGCGCGCCCATCCAGCAGGCAGAGGCGTTGTCGGGATGGTGCTCGCGCATGGAAGCTTCGCCGACGATGCGGTCATTTTTCCAGCGCAGATGCCCGAAATGCACAGCCAGCGCGATCCCAGCCAGGCGGGCGGCGGCGGACGATCCGCAACCTCTGCCGATAGGAATCTCGTTTTCGATGTGGATGCGCAGCGGCGCGATCTTGCGATTCTCCGATTCGAGGACCTCGCAGTAGGTGGTGACGATGAGGTGATTCTCCATGCGGGCGCAGATCTGCGCGTCGCGGCCTTCGGCCGTGACGAAGAAGTCAGGCGCGCGCTCGGCACGCAAGCGGAGGTGGAAATCCAGGGCGAGGGCGGCGGCGTCAAAAGCAGGGCCCAGATTGGCGGAGGTCGCCGGGAGCGCCAGACGCAGCGAGCGGTCTAAAGATGTGGGACGTGAAGGCATAGGTTCGAGAGCAAACTCCTCGGCGGGCTTAACAGGCTGCGGGACAACTCGGGCTTCGTATCAGGGCATCGCTTTAGCGATGCCGTAAATTCTTCGAAATCAGACGCCCCTTTAGGAGCTGGGCGTGGGCCCCCGAATTTTCAAGCAGCCTGTTAAACCGCCAGAAACAACAGAAATGAAAGGCTTTAGCCCGGTCCGGCCGAGACGAAATCCATTCCAACAGGCGCGGACATTAGAACTGTGTCTTATACACGAGTTCGCGGCGAACTGCTACGAATTTCTCTCGGCCGCGTCGAGGGCGGCAATGACGGCTCCCAACTCGGCATCGAGCACAACCGGGGCGCGCTGCAGATATTTTGCCTGGGCGGCCTCGGTCTCGTCGGGCGTTCCAGCGACGGGCGTTCCAGCGAATAGATCGCCGCGATGGAACTTGATGGTGAAATCGGGATCTTTGAGGACATGGCCGGTCAGGATCAGCACGACGGACTCGCCGGGCTTGACGAATCCACTCCGGCGCAGCTTCCTGAGTCCAGCCAGCGTGACGGCGGAGGCAGGTTCGCAACCGATGCCATCGGCGCCGATTTCGGCTTTGGCAGCGGCGATTTCGACTTCTGTAACCTCTTCGACCTCACCGCCGGTCGCCTGGAGCACGCGCAAGGCTTTCTTCCACGACGCCGGATTGCCGATGCGTATGGCGGTCGCAAGCGTGTCGGCAGTCATGGGTTCGAGCTTCTTCCCGCCGAACTCTCGCACGCTGCGGTAGAACGGATTCGCGCCTTGCGCCTGAATGATGGAAAGCTTCGGCAGGCGCGAGATCAGTTTGAGCTCACGCATTTCGAGAAGCGCCTTGCCGATCGCGGAACTGTTTCCCAGATTGCCTCCGGGGACGATGATGTGGTCGGGCGGCTCCCATGCGAGTTGCTCCATGAGTTCGACGGCGGCAGTTTTCTGGCCTTCGATGCGATAAGGATTCACCGAATTCAGCAGGTAAACCGGCTTTTGGCGGACGAGGTCGTTGAGGATGCGGACGCATCCGTCGAAATCGGTGCGGAGTTGGCAGGTGAGGGCTCCGTAGTCGAGCGACTGCGAGAGCTTGCCCCAGGAAATTTTGCCTTCCGGGATGAGCACCAGGCTGTGCATGTTGCCGCGCGCCGCGTAGGCGGCCATGGAGGCAGAAGTGTTGCCGGTGGAAGCGCAGGCGACCCATTTGAATTTGCCCTGGTGCGCGGACGAGGCGGCGAACGTCATGCCCGTGTCTTTGAACGATGCGGTCGGGTTCATGCCCTGGTGCTTGGCGTGGAGATTCTCGACGCCGGCCGCGCGTGCGCATCGTGGCAGGCGGTACAGCGGCGTGTTTCCTTCGCGCAGCGTGATAGCATGTTCTTCGGGAATGTGTGGAAGAAGTTCGCGGAAGCGCCAGACGCCGCTCTGGTCGAGGGCTTCGCGTGAGGTGCGGCGGCCGAGCCAGAGAGACTTCAGCGCCGCTGGTTCGAAGGGAGATGGGTCGGAGGCAGGCGGGGCGGAGGTCCATCCGGGGAAAAAGAATTCCAGCAGGTCGCCGCAAGCGGTGCAGCGGAAGTCCTGGCCGGCGGAATCGGGGGTGGCGCCGCACGCGATGCAGCGCAGACGGGAGACGCTTCCGGCGGTTTGAGTGGTCGACAAGGGCTATGATCCGTTGAAAGGCGGCGGCTCAATGCGCTCGCCCATAGACATCATACGGCACGGCTGCGCCCGTGAGGTCCGATACGCGCTTGAATTTTCAGGCGCTGCTGCGCGGACAGGAGTGTCCGCGCCACACGCCTTGCCGCGGCTGCGCAGCGCAGGTAATCTTAAGAGATTGCAGCTTTGTTAAGGAGAATATGGGAGCCGCTCGTTACATATGGATTACCGATTCTTTGAGGCCCGCCAGCGAAGGCGTGGTCCCGTTTCTGAGCGCCGGAATGCAGTACGGCTTCAGCGTGTTTGAAGGGATCCGCTGCTACTCGACCGACAAGGGGCCAGCCGTGTTCCGGATGAACGAACACGTGGAGCGCCTGCTGGACTCAGCCCACATCGTGGGCTTTCGCGAGCTACCGGTTACCGCCGAGCAGGTGAAGGCTGCCATCAACCAGACGATTGCAGCGAACGAATTCTCGGCGTGCTACATCCGTCCGATGATTTATCTTGACGGCGCAATGTCCATGACCGTCGAGGCCGGCCACCCGCGCTTCGTGGTCGCGGTGTGGGAGTGGAAGAGTTTTCTGGGGGCCGAGGCGAAGGAACGCGGCATCCGCGCCAATATTGCGTCGTTCACGCGGCTGCATCCGAACATCATGATGACCAAGGCCAAGGTCTCGGGAAATTATGTAAGCTCGATTCTGGCCAAGACGGAGTCGCACCGCGCCGGATTCGATGAGGCGATCATGCTGGGGCCCGATGGATACGTGGCCGAGTGCACCGGCGAAAATCTTTTCGTCGCGCGCAATAAGATCGTCTACACCACACCGCGAGCGGGGATTCTGGAGGGCATCACTCGCGACAGCCTGATCACGCTGGCTCGGGATTTGGGCTACTCTGTGGTCGAGGAGCCCATCTCACGCGATCAGCTTTACATTGCCGACGAAGTTTTTGTCTGTGGCACGGCGGCGGAAGTCGTTGCGCTGCGCGAAATTGATTTTCGCACCATCGGCGACGGCAAGGCTGGTCCCGTAACGCGCGCCTTGCAACAAGAGTTCGACAAACTGGTGAGCGGCCGGCACGCGAGGTCGGCCGCGTGGCTGGCGCCGGTGCCCGCGTTGAATGCGGCGGCGGTGCGAAGCTAGCGGGTTTCGTGTAGAGACGGGGCTTGCCCCGTCTCCCGCCGCGAATGGAGACGCGGCAAGCCGCGTCTCTACAGGAGATCTCAAAATGAAGAAGCATCAATTTCGTCAGGAAACCGAGGCCGTGCGCGGCGGCACCAGCCTCGCCAAAAAGAACGGTCCGCTCTCCACGCCGATCTATCAGACTTCGACCTTCGAGGTCACCGACATGCAGGAGCAGGTGCGCGCCACTCCTACCGACAGCTTCTACACGCGCTACGGCAATCCCACGCATACGGTCGCCGAGAATGCCATCGCCGAACTGGAAGGCACGGATGCGGCGCTACTGTTCTCTTCGGGCATGGCCGCGATCACGACTTCGATTCTGGCGCTGGTGAAAGCGGGCGACCATATCGTGGCGCAGCGCGATATTTATGGCGGCGTCACAAAATTCTTTTCGCAATGGCTGCCGAAGGTGGGGATCGAAACGACGTTCGTCGACACCAACGACATGGAGCAGCACGAGCGCGCGATCCGGCCCAATACAAAGATCCTGCACATCGAGTCGCCAACGAATCCGACGGTGCGGGTCGTCGATCTGGAGAAAATTGCGGCGCTGGCGCGCAAGCGCGGCCTGATCTCGACCATTGATTCGACCTTTGCCACGCCGATCAATTGCCGTCCGGCGGAGTGGGGCATCGATCTGGTGCTGCATTCGGGGACGAAATATTTTGGCGGACACTCTGACATTATTTGTGGCATCGCGACCGGACGACGCGATTTGATCGAGCAGATCCATCACACGCGCACCACGCTCGGCTGCTGCATGGATCCGCACGCGGCGTTTCTGCTGCTGCGCGGGATCAAGACACTGGCCGTCCGGGTACAGCGCCAGAACGAAAGCGCGCTGCGGATTGCCGAGTTCCTGAGCCGACATCCCAAGGTGACGCGGGTGCACTATCCGATGCTGAAGGAGCATCCGGACTACGCGATTGCGAAGAAGCAAATGACGGGCGCGGGCGGCGTCGTGAGCTTCGAGGTGGAAGGCAGCGGCGCCGACGCATGCCGCGTGGCCGAGGCGCTGAATCTATTTACCCTGGCGCCAAGCCTCGGCGGAGTGGATTCGCTGGTGACCATCCCGGTGCTGACCTCGCACGCCATGATCGATCCGGAGCTGCGAAAAAAGATGGGCGTGACCGAGCAGATGATCCGCCTGTCCGTGGGCGTAGAGCATGTCGAGGACCTGATCGCCGATCTGGAGAAGGGCTTGGCCGTGCTGAACCGGACGAGGAAAGAAGCGGTGGTGGCGGACTAAGGACGCGCGGTGTTGTTCGAAACAGTGGACGGCTGGCGGTTAGTCGTGGTCGAGTTTCAAGAAGAAAATCCTGGCTCGCAACGAGCCAGGATTTTTTATTTGCACTATGCGTCTCGCTAGAAGATGAACTTCGCCCCCAGTTGCAGGATGCGAGGGTTGTGAGCCCCAGTGAGCTGAAAAAAGTTGGAAGCGCCATATCCGTTGGTGCCGTCGCTGTTATTGCTCGCTCCGGAGCCTGGATCGCCGGCAATGGGAAGCCATTCCGTGTGGTTAAACACGTTAAAAACTTCAGCCCGGAACTCGAACGCCTTGCCTTCCGTCACGGCAAAGCGCTTGAAGAGCGCCATGTCGAAGTTAGTGCGGCTCGGATTGCGCAGGGAGTTCCTGGCCGCGTTTCCGAAGGTGAGCCCTTGGGGATCCGTATAGGCATTGGGGTTGTAGAAAAAACCAGCAGTCTGGGGGCCCGGGGGCACCGGCGGGATACTGGCGTTGGGGTCGCCGATCCGATCCGCGTAGGAGCCGGCTCCACTGCCGGCGACACCGGCGTTGTCGGGGTAGGGGCCCCCTTTGTTGACGGCGCTGAATGGAGTTCCGCTCTGAAAACTCGCTATGCCGGACCACTGCCACCCGCCGAGGAGCGTGTGGCTGAGGCCGGATTTCTTGAAGAACGGCAAATCATAGATGTAGCTGACATTCAGTATTTGCCGGACATCGAAACTCGAACTGGCTCGATAGGAGGCCCAGTCATATGAATTCACGAAGCCCGCGTCGTATCGATCCGAAGAATCGTCGATGGAGTGGCTGTACGTGTAGGCAACATCGAGGGTCAGTCCGCCAATGGTCCTGCGGCCCGAAACCTCCAAAGCGTTATAGCTCGAAGATGCTGCCGCCTCGGTGCGGGTAATGCTACCAATACCGTAGTACGGCCGGTAATAATCCGCGTCGTTGCCGCAAGCTGTCGAGAGATCTTGCGCCACCTGACCAGAGTACTGCTGGCCGTTCACCATTGCAATCACGGTGGTTTGGCCGGGACCAGCGCCCCAGGTCGTTGCAATGCTATTGCAGTCCGCAGCACTAATCGTCTGTGCGGCTTGATACGGATTCTGCGCGGCGGTCACTGGATGTAGCTGGTTCAAGTCGCTCTGGCGCGTGAGATGCGTGCCCTTGCTGCCCACATAGGAGACCGTGAGCACCGTGTGGTGAGGCAGTTCATGCTCGATGTCGAGGTGCCACTGCTGCATGTAAGGCCAAACCGCCTTATTGGGAACCGAAATAAAACTAAGCGGGCCCGCGGCTCCGCCCGCCCCAATGTTCTGATAACCGGAAATGTTGGGTGGGGATGAAGCAATTTGCAATAGAGGCGAGGATTGGGTTTCCAGGGACTCGGTGTTGCCCTCGTTTCCGTTGGTGTGCTCAAAGAAGATTCCGTAACCGCCGCGGATGGCTGTTTTGCCGTTCCCCCAGGGGTCGAAGGCAAAGCCGATACGCGGGGCGGGGTTGAACAGGTGTCCCTTCATGCAACCGACTGGGACGCCGTTCTTGCCGCATTGCACCAGTCCATCGTACGGGCTGCCGACCCCCGAAACCAGGTTGCCATTGGTGTCGATTTGAGGTACGGCGGCCGCGCCGTTCTTAAGATAAACTGCCGGATCCCAGTTATAAGCGTGTCCATACTTCTCGCGATATGTCCCAAACAGGCTAAGGCGCAAACCGAGATTCAGAGTCAGGCGCGGGGTGGCGCGCCAGTCATCCTGCAAATAGGGCTCGACAATCTTGTAGCGGTTATAGAACTTTAGCTGGCTACTGCCTTGAGAAAAGCTCGCAATGTTCCCCAGGAGCATGTCGGCAAAGGAGTTCCCTGTGGTCACGGTAGAGCTTGTGCTGAACGAGAGCTGGCCGTCGGTAAGAAGACCGCTGAGCTCATTTTTTTGCGCGGCGACGAAGTAGGCGCCGAACGCCAGGCTATGCTTACCCGCGATCTTGGTCATGTTGTCGCGATACGTGTAGGTCGGATTCGAGTTATACGGCCCCTCCGGCCACTCACCGTTCGGGTCCATGCTGAAGCCGCCGCCGTACGCATACCCGCCGGTAAGTGAGATGGTGGGCAATTTGCCTACGTAACCATTGTTAGGGAAGAGGTAGCCCATGGGCAGACCACCCTGAGGACCTTGCCAGTTGTGGCCTGTGGAATGCATGGTAAGGTGGTCGGTGGTGTAGCTGGCAACAAACTCGTTGAGCAGAGTCGGCGAAATCGTGCTGGTGAGGCGCGCCAACATGCTGATCGCGGGACCGTTAAAGTCCGTTTGCACGATGGGGAAAGGATCGCCAGTCCAGAGGCTGGAGGGTTGGAGTTGATCCCATGAATCGTGGACGTAGTGGAAGGAGAGCCGATTGTGTGCGGTAAGGTTGTGATCGATGCGGAACAGTTCTTCGCGCCAAGTCGTGGGCAGCGATTCGGAAGCAATGTAGGATGCCGCTCCGGGAGTATCTACGGTTCCCACCGGGATCAGAGGGAGCAAGTCCAGGCCGGCCTGAGCCAACCGATTCGTCGGAATCTGGTTGTTCACGAAGTACGTGCTGGTTGTGGGGTCAATGGGGCAATCCGCCATAGGGTCCGGCGGCGGCGACGAACTGGTATTGGGGCAGACGTCGCTGAAATTGCCGCTACGTTCAGCGCTGTAGGGAACGGGATTGTTGTAGTTTGCGGGCGTGCGTTCCCGCCGAAATTCCTCGGAATAGAAAAAGAATGTCCTCTGCTTGTCTTTGTTGTAAACACCGGGGATGTAAACCGGGCCGCCGATGGTACCGCCAAAATCGTTCTTCTTGTACGGCGGCACCGAAGAATCGAAGTAGTTTTTGGCATTGAAGGCGTCGTTGCGGACGAACTCGTAGAGGTCGCCGTGGAAGGCGCTGGTCCCGGATTTGAGTTCCGTCTCCACCGTGCCGGAGCCGTTGCGTCCGTATTGCGCCCCGTAGTTCGAGGTCAGCACCTTGAACTCCGCGATCGCGTCTATGCTGGGAAAAACGTTCAAGCTGCCGTTGCTCCCGTTGTCCATGTTGTCGCCGCCATCGAGTTCCCAGTTGTTGTACTCGACGCGGCCGCCATTGATGCTGTATTGAACGCTGCCCATGATCCCGACTTGTGCCTCATCTTGTCCGGTTTGATTGCTGACACCGGGAACCAGGGTCACCAACTGGGTGAAGTTGCGACCGTTCAACTGCAACTGGGAGATTTCCTTGCCCGTGACGGTGCCAGCCATTTCCGAACTTTGGGTTTCTACCTGAGCTGTGGTTGTGCCCTCGACGGTCACCTCGATGGTGGAACCGCCGACTTGGAGAGCCACGTCGACGCGAGCCTTCTGGGCAACATCCAGGACAACGCCCTTGGCCACGTACTTCGTGAAGCCCTGTGCCGTGACCGTAACGTTGTACGAACCAGGAGCCGGCAACGCGGGGACTGAGTATTCGCCCTCAGAATTTGTTTTGGTGTTCCGGCTGATGCCCTTCTCCGCATTGGCGACCGCAACCTGCGCGTTCACGACACTCGCGCCGGAGGAGTCGCGAACCGTTCCCGTCAAAGATGCTGTGTCCTGGGCGTGCACGAATGCCGCCGAAAGCACTAACACTCCTACCGCTATCCCACATAGCAGACGAACTCTCATATCTGACTCCCTCTCGCCAATTCGACGCGGAACAAATACCAGACGCTTTTCATCAAGACGCTCTCACCAAAAAATCGTCTGGGCTTCCATCTAGAACCTGGTATGTGCGGGGCCCTATGCGTTCCATCCTCAAAAGCAGTCAAATGCCTTTATTAAAACGTATCAATACTGCTTCAGGTGTCTGTCTCTGTCAAGAGAAAATGCAGGGTTGGGTCCAGGGCAGCTACTTTACGCTGCGGGTGGACTCGCGCACGATCAGCTCGGGAACGATTCTGCGGTGAATGGTAGGGGTCGGCTTCTTTTCGAGAGTGGCGTTGATGGCCTCGAGCACAATGGTCGCCGCGGCCGTTCCCATAACTTCCATGGGCTGGCGCACGGTGGTCAGCGCGGGAGAATAGATGGCAGCAGGCGCGACGTCGTCAAAACCCACCACCGAGCATTGATCGGGAACGCGAATCCCCGCCTTGGCGAGCGCACGGATAGCGCCGAAAGCGGTCATGTCGTCAAAGGCCATCAACGCGGTGAAGGGACGGCGGCGGTGCAGCAATTCCTCCGTTAATTTGTATCCTTGTTCAAAACTTGAGAACGGATCTCCAGATTCTGGTAGATCGACGATCAGCCGCGGGTCGAGTTCGAGGTTACGTTCGCGGGCAAGCGTCCGCACGCCACGCCACCGAGGTTCGGTATCGGACAACTGGTGGGGGCCGCGGATGAACGCGATTTTGCGATGGCCGAGCGAATACAGGTGTTCGAGGGCGGCACGCGCGCCCAGATTATTGTCGACGATCACGGAGCTGATCTTGTCATTTTTCAATTCGCGCCCCACAATCGCGGTGGGGATGTTGTTCTTCTCGAGATCGGCGAGCACGTTGATGTCGACGAACAACCAGTTGGCGAGGACGACGAGTCCCTCGATGCGGCGGTCCAGCAGCATTTCGAGATAGCGTTCGAAGCGGCTGCGCTCGTTGTGGACATCTGTAAGAATGGGAAGAAAAGACGACTGGTAGAGAGTGTTCTCGATGCCGCGCAGCACGAGCGTGCAGTAAGGGTCGGTCATGTCGAAAACCATGACGCCGACCGTGTGGCTGCGCCGGCCACGCAGCGAGCGCGCAAACAGGTTGGGACGGTAGCCGAGATGCGAGGCGGCGCGCTGGATCTTTCCTTTGGTGGTGTCGGGAATGTAGCGTGCCAGCGGCGCGTTGTTCAGGACAATGGAAACGGTGGCCGAAGAAAATCCGCTGCGCTCGGCGACGTCGCGGATGGTGACCGCTGCCGGCTGCGACCGTTTGCGGGAGGGCTCGGACGCATGGCGGGATTTCGCCGACGAGGCATTTCGCGTAGGCTTCGAATCGGCAGATTCCATGGACTCCTTGAATTTAAGCCTCTTGCTGGCGGACACTACAGGACGATGAATCGAGTGTCAAGCATCCGCATGACCTTCGTCGTTTTCTTACTGCTTTTTCTTTCGAGTGGGGTAACGAGTGGTGTAACGAATACGACAAGTGTCCAGCGCACGGCGCCGGCGAAGGCGGGGGCCGGAGCGGCGCAGGCGGCGCGCGATCCGCAGAAGCTGTTTGAAGCCGGAGAAGCCGCGCTCCATGCGGGTAAGCTTGATGATGCCGAACGCGAGTTCCGGCAGGTGCTGGCGATCGATCCCGGCGTGGCGGGAGCTTATGCGAATCTTGGCGTGATTCATATGCGCCGCAAGCAGTGGCCGCGGGCTCTCGAAATGCTGCACAAAGCCGAGAAGCTCGCGCCGGGCATCGCGGGAATCCGGCTGAATATCGGGCTCGCATATTTCCGTCAGAACGATTTCGTGCGCGCGATTCATCCGTTTGAGTCGGTGGTGCAGCAGTCGCCCGATTCCTATCAAGCTCGTTATCTGCTGGGCCTTTGCTACTTCTTCAACGATCGCTGGACGGATGCCATCGGCACGCTGGAACCCTTGTGGGGAAAGGCGTCGGACCAACTGAATTATCTCTACGTGCTTGAGCATGCGGCGGACAAAGCCAAGAACCAGGCACTGGAGGAAAAAGCTCTGGCGCGGATGGTTGAGATCGGAGAGGGTTCTCCGGAATTTCATTTGCTGATGGGCAAGGGGCATATCAATCGCGGAGAATACGACGATGCGGTGAAGGAGCTGGAAGCGGCGGCGCAGGCCGATCCGAAGCTGCCTTTCGTACACTTCAATCTGGGCCTGGCCTATACGCACAAGCAGGACTACGAGCGGGCGCGCGACGAGTTTCACAAGGACATCGCGCTGGAGCCGGACGTGCCCTTCAGCTACGAGCAGTTGGGAAGTGTGGAGTCGACGGCCGGGAACGAGGACGAGGCGGCGAAGAATTATCGCAGCGCTCTGAAGCTCGATCCGCAACTGATCAGCTCGCACATGGGCCTCGCGAAGATCGAAGAGCACCGGCGGCACTACGCGGCCGCACTGTCGGAACTGGATCGGGTCATCCGGCTCGACAGGGGGGCCGCTAGCGCGCGTTATCTACGCGGGCAGGTGCTGGTGCGCATGGGACGCGACAAAGAAGGCCGGGCGGAGTTGGCGTCGGCGACCAAGATGCTGAATGAACAGCGGGCGGCGCGGCACAAGGAACTGGAGGGAGAGACGGTGCCGAGTCCGGAACTGGCGCGGGAGCCGGAGTAGTGACGCTACGCTTTTTTCTCTTCCTTGGGAGGAACCGTTAGCCCGAACACCGAAAGCTGGCCTGTCCCCGCGACATTCACCCCACGCGGATCTTCGGGACTGGGCAGGTAGAGAGTCTGACAAAATTCGCAGCGATACACTTCTGCGTCCGCTCCCCAGGCTTTCTCCACGCAGCCGCACTCCTGTTCGAGCACGTCGGCGGCATAGAACCAGCGTTTCAGGTGTCCGCCGCAGAACTTGCCCTTTTCGTTTTTCTCATTGCATACACGCTGGCCCGTCTTCTTGATCTTGACTTTGTGGTTAGGAAGTTGCGGAATCGTGCTCGTGACAGCGGTTGCCGTTTCACCGGAAGCCATTGAGTCTCCTGCGCGCCTTTGCAAAGGCCGCTTTCCCGCTATTTTACTCAGCCCCCAGCCCTCAGACCAAGGACGCCGGAACCACTGACGAAAATTCATGCAGCTGGTCAAATTTTGCGCACCGCCGGTTAGCGTCCCGTCGTACCGCGCCCAATGCCCATGTCGCAGTTTGTGCCGGGCGTGCAATCTTCAGAGGTGGCACAGGACATCAGGCAGCTTCCGGCCACGGGGTCGCACTGGTACGGCTGGCACGCGCGTGTCCCGCCGGGACTTGAGCTTTCACGCAGGTCCGCGCTGCACTTGGGAATGTTGCTGCGGGCAGCGTTGGCGTCTTTGGCGACCAGGTCAAGTTGGCGTCTGAGTTCCTTCACCTGCGCCTGCAGTTGCGCAACCTGGCGTTGCAACACCATCACGGGATCTACCTGTACCGCTCTCTGAGCGAGGTTGGCATTCCGGTTGACCTGCATGTTGGTGGTGGCGGGTTTCGCTTGCGCGTGCATGAATGCAGCCGTCGCAAGAAATACGGCGAGCAGAAATCGGTACATGAAGAGTCCTTAGAAATTTGAGATTTGCGATCGGAGTTATCTAAGCACAGCGCTTCGAAGGAGAAAATTGACCGCGAAGGTTCGGCTCGGACCGGGATGCCAGTCACCGTTCGAATTTCAATCGAACTCTTTGCGCGGGGATGCCTGATCCTCGCCGACCATTCCGACGGTGATTTCGGCTGCGAAATAGTTTTCACCCTTCAGCGGGACACCGGCCATCCGCCGCCTCTTAAGGCGTCACAACCAAGGGCAATTCAATGAAGCTAGCCTGGCCGGGCGTGTGGTAGACACGCTGCTCGGCCTTGCGGTAATCCGCTGGCTTGGCCCAGAAGATGTTGGAGACGAACGTCTGCGGATTGCGGTCGTACAGCGGGAACCAACTCGACTGGATCTGCACCATGATGCGATGGCCGGGCAGGAAGACATGGTTCGCGGTAGGCAGAGCGTAGTGGTAAAGCAGGGGCTGGTCGGACGCGATCGGCTTTGCCGTCTCCAGGCTCTCGCGATAGCGGCCCCGGAAGATGTCGGCCGACACCATCAGTTGATATCCACCCATCGCCGCTTGGGCGGCCACTTCGTCAGGGTAGACATCAATCAGCTTAACTACCCAATCGGAATCGGTGCCGCTGGTGCTGGCGATTAGATTGGCCACCGGCTGACCGCTGATCTTCACCGGCGCGGTCAAGACGTCGGAAACGAACGCCACAACATCGGGGCGGCCGGACGCTTCGCGCTGGTCGTCCGCCAGCCACCGCGACCACGATGCGTCATCAATGGGGCGGGCGCGAAAGGGCACGGGCTTCGACGGATCGGAAACATACTCGTCGAATGCCGCATCGCTGGGGCTGGGCGCCGTAAAGCTTAACTTCAAACCCGCATCCAGATAGAGCGGCGTCGGCCTTACGCCGCAGCCGGTCGCGCATCCAGCCGGCCACGCGGGCAGGCGCAGCCACTTGTTGGTGCCGGTTTCGAAGGCGGAGACCGGCGCGACATCGGCTTTCGGCGCACCGTCTTTCAGATACTGATCGAGAAATGGCCGCAGAATCTCCCGCCGAAAATAGAGCGCAGTATCGCTGCCGAATTTCAAGGCGCCGAGCGCGCTGCCGTCCCCAATCTCCTGTGCGTGATGCCAGGGACCCAGCACCAGGAATACCTTGTCGTTCATTGTGTCCTTCGGCTTGATGGCCTTGTATACGGCGATGGCCCCGTAGATGTCCTCTTGGTCCCAGAGGCTGTGCACAAGCATCACCGGTACCTTGAGCGGCTCATCGGCCAACACGCGGTCCACCGCCTGGTCGCGCCAGAAGGCGTCGTAGCTGGGGTGTTCGAGAATCTTTCGCCAAAAGCCGGCCTGCTCCAACCCATGGAGCCGCCCGAGTTCGCCCGCCGATCCCGCCTGCATGAACATGTCGTAGTCGTCAAAGTAGCTCTTCCACCACTTGACCTCGGAGCCTCGCGTCGCCTCCTGCTCATAGATGTAGGGCATGCCCTGTTCGCGGAAGGCGCCGTTGTGAAACCAGTCGTCGCCCATCCAGCCATCCACCATAGGATTCATTGGCACCGCAACTTTGAGCGCGGGATGCGGATTGACGAGCGCCATCAGGGGCAGAAATCCATCGTAAGAAATACCGAGGATGCCAACCTTGCCGTTCGTCTCGGGTATGTTCTTCACCAGCCAGTCGATGGTGTCGTAGGTGTCGGTGGCGTGATCGACCGGCGTAGGATTTTGCGGGCCATGCAGCGGCCGATTCATGACATAGTCGCCCTCGGAGCCGTGCTTGCCGCGCACGTCCTGGACCACGCGAATGTAGCCGCCTTCGACGATCACGTCGGTGGCGTTGTCATACCCCTGCAGGATGGGGCCGAGATGCGTGCTCTCAGCATGGCTCGTGAGTCCGCTGGCGTCGTAGGGCGTACGCGTCAGAAGGATGGGCGCGCCTTTGGCTCCTTTTGGCACGATGATGACCGTGTGCAGCTTGACCCCGTCGCGCATGGGAATCATGACTTCGCGCTTGGTGTAATCAAAGCTTTCGGTGACAGGTTCGATTTTCGCCGGCGTCTCGCTGGGAAGGGCCGGGTACGCGGTCGGCGGCTGGGCGCTCTGGGCCGCGGACTGGCCGACGAAGAGGACACCGAACGCAACCCAGAGACAGACAGTCATCCCACGCAGGAAAGTCTTGGCCCGCGAACTGTGTATCTTAGAACCTAGAAGCCTACCCAACCTTTTCATGTACCCCCCTCACGCCAAGCAGTGTACTGGGGAAGAGCGGTGCGAACAAACTCTCCGAGCTTTCGTCGCGGTTGCAAACCTGCGTTCGCGCCGATGGAGAACCGCTAGTCAAATTCCTTGCGCGGGGACGCCTGATCCGCGGCGACGCGTCCCACAGTGATTTCGGCTACGAAATAGTTTTCGGCCTTCAGCGGGACACCGGCCATCCGCCGCAGCATCGCGATCTGGCCTACGTGGGTGAGCGCGTCGGCGATCGGGCCCTGAAATAATTTTTCGGCGGAGACTTGCAGCGGCTTCTCCGACGCCAAATAGTCGTCGAACTTTTTCAAGGCGGTGAAAAAGCGCTCGCATTCTTTTTCCCACGCGAGCGGAGCCGTGTCGTGCCATTCGCGGCGGCCTTCGGACATGGCGAGGCCCCAGTCCATCAAGTCGCCGATGTGCGCGAGAATTTTCGCCGGCGTGCGCGAAGTTTCGGCCGAGCCATATTCGGCAAAGCTCGCCCCAGCGTTGCGGATCGCTTTCGCTCCGCGATAGGCAAGGGTGGCGAGGGTGTGGCGCAGGAGCACGCGGGAGTCGGTCATGACTTACATTACCTTCTTGTCATCCTGAGCGAAGCGAAGGACCTGCTTTCCTGTCAGTGCAAGAGACAGCAGGTCCTTCGCTTCGCTCAGGATGACAAACATTTTGGAATCTTTTCCAGCTCTACAATTTTCTCCGCCACAGCGCTCCGGCGGAGCGGACACCGGCTTTGAGTTTCTCTCGCAGGGGTCGCCCATACAGCAAGTCGAGGAAGCCTTCCATCTCGCCCGCGAATCCACCACCGTAGCCGAACCACCAGATTTTCTTCATGCGCGGAACCCGGTCGCTGTCGAGATACTTGACGCGCACCATTTCTTCCAGGCCCCAGCGCCCATGCGTGCGCCCCAGGCCACTCGACTTCACGCCGCCGTGTGGAGCTTCGCTGATGGTGAAACACGACACGACGTCGTTCACCATCACCGTGCCAGCATCGATCTGGCGAGCCAGTCGCTCGCCGCGGGCGCGATCGCGAGTCCAAACGCTGGCGGCCAGTCCATAGTCGGAATCGTTGGCCAGGCGCACCGCCTCGGCATCGTCGGCGAAAGGCGCAATCGGCAGCACCGGGCCGAAGGTCTCTTCCTGCATCACGCGCATGTTCTGATCCACGTCCGCCAGCACGGTGGGCGCAAAAAATGTTGGGCCAAGTTCGCGCAACCGCGTGCCTCCAGCCAGAACGCTGGCGCCGCGCTGCCTCGCATCCTCCACCTGCGATTCCACCACGCGCACTTGCCGCTCGTGGATCATGGGGCCGATTTCGGTAGCCGGATCCATGCCATTGCCGACGCGCAGCTTGCGCGCCTTCTCGCAGCAAGCATCGACGAAGGCCCGATACAAACTCCGATGCACGTAGCAGCGTTCGACCGACAAGCAGGTCTGCCCCGCGTTCACGAAAGCTCCCCAGACGGCGCCGCTCGATGCGACATCGACGTCGGCGTCTTCGAGCACCAGCATGGCGTCCTTGCCGCCCAGCTCCAGCACCAACGGAAGCAGGCGTTCGGCGGCGATCTGCGCGATTCGACGACCCGTGCCGACACTTCCAGTGAAAACCAGCTTGTCGATTTCGCTTCTCACCAGTGCCGCCCCAGTCTCGCCTTCGCCCGGGAGCACTTGAAAAACGTCGTCGGGAACTCCGGCCTCGCGCAGCAGCACCTGTAGTTCGAGCGCAATCAGCGGCGTCAACTCGGAGGGCTTGAGCACTACGGCATTTCCCGCAACCAGCGCCGCCAGAGCCTCAGTCGCCGGAATCGAGAAAGGATAATTCCAGGGCGAGATAATTCCGACCACGCCATAGGGCTCGTGCAGAATGCGCCCGGACTTGGTTTTGAGCGCGGGATTTCCGTGGGGCAGCTTTTCTTCGCGTAAGATCTCGAATGCGTTGTCGATCAGGAATCGCGCCGCGTCGAGCACAACCAGAACTTCGGTGACGAGCGCTTCGACCAGGGGCTTGCCTGCTTCCTGCGTGATGCGCCGCGCGATGTCGGTCTTATGCGCGAGAAGAATCTGCTGAAAGCGGCGCAATACCCGGATGCGATTGCGGATGCCCCAGGCATTCCAGTCCGGCTGTGAGGCGCGCGAGCGAGCCACCGCGGCGCGCACTTCGGCCGGACCAGCGCTGTCCAGTTCGCCCAGAACTTCACCCGTCGCCGGATTCACGGAGGCGATGCGGGAGACGGCGAGTTCGACCTCGGTGGCCATCTGCGAAGAAGTGTACGCGGGACGGAAGGGGTGCGCCACCAACTTCATTTTTTTATGAATTGTCATCCTGAGCGCAGCGAAGGACCTGCTTTTTTGTCAGTGCACGAGACAGCAGGTCCTTCGCTTCGCTCAGGATGACAACTTGGTGATGGGCTGTTTGCGTCAGTATTCCACTTCGACCAGATACAGCCCGCTGGCGGGCGCGGTCGGGCCAGCCGCAGTGCGCTCACGCGCGTCGAGGATGCGGCGCAAATCTTCCAGGGTCAGCGTTCCCTTCCCCACCAGCAGGAATGTGCCGACCAGGTTCCGCACCATGTGATGAAGAAATCCGCTGCCGCGAACCGTATAAATCAGTTCTTCGCCTTCGCGCGCCCAACTGGAAGAGAAGATCGTCCGGACGTTAGTCGTGCGAACATTGCTCGTCCGAACATTTTCCTCGGCCGCCATCCGTTCCACTCGCCCCGGATCCACCGCCGCGAACGACGTGAAATCGTGCTCGCCCACGACCACGCCAGCGGCTGCAACCATCGCCGATTCTTCCAGCGGATAAGGGTAATGCCACACATACCGCGCCAGAAACGGCGGACAGATCGCTCCGCGGTGAATGCGATAGCGATAAGTCTTGGCGCGCGCCGACTTGCGCGCGTGGAATTCGGGCGCGGCCTCCGTCACCTCCAGCACCCGGATCGAAGCCGGCAGAATGTGGTTCAGCGCCCGCATCCAGTTTTCGACCGGAATTGCCGACGCGGTCGCAAAACTCGCCACCTGGGCCAGTGCGTGCACGCCCGCGTCGGTCCGGCCGGAACCCTGGGGCAGTACATTTTCCCCGCTCAACCGTCCAATGGCTGAGGTCAGCGCGCCTTGCACCGTCGTCCGGCCGGGCTGCACCTGCCAGCCGGCGAACTCGGCGCCGTCATAAGAAAGGATCAGTCTGAGATTACGCACGTTCTTTTTCGAGTCCTAAGCTGCCTGAGCATCATCGTTACTATTTACAAAGTTTTACCGCCGCTATCACAGAAAGTGCAGCGGCGCGTCAGCTATACTATTTCACTTACGATCAATGGAAATGGAAAAGATTGCCTTTCCCCGGTATTGCAAGGAGAGGACTGCAAGGAGAAGATTGCAAGGAACTCTTGCCTGTCGTTCTACGTATTAGCAAAGGGTAAGTAAAAGTGCGCACTACTACGTCCGTGCCTCTCGAGCCTGATCGATTGAGTGTGATCAATGGAGATGATGCAAATGCAACGTTCTACCGTGTTGACTGCGTTTCAGCGGGCCGCCGCCGTTTTTCTTGCCGCTATCATGATACCTGCCGGGTGGGCGCAGAATGCCTCGCCTGTGCCCAGTGCGCCGTCGGCGCAGATGCAGACCCAAAAGGCTGTGCCGTCATCGTCGCAGCCATTTGACGTGAAGGAATACTCGAAACCGCAGTCGTCCTTCCCCAACCCGCTCGCGCCCTACACTGCGCGCCACGTAGCGCCGCCGAACCTGGCCAACACGCCTCGGATCGACCAGCTCATGCACGATGGCAAACTTTACATCTCGATGAACGACGCGGTCGCGCTGGCGCTCGAAAACAATCTCGATATCGCGATCGCCCGCTACAACCTGAACATCGCCGATACCGACGTCTGGCGCGCCAAAGCCGGCTCCAGCATTCTCGGTGTTAACAGCGGTGTCGTGCAGAACACGCCCGGCGGCGGCGTAGGCGGGCTCGGCTCGCAGGTTGGCTCGGGCCAGGGCGGAACCTCGGTCGCGGCAGGCGGCGCCGGCACCGGGACGGGAGGCCTGGTCGTATCAACCCTGGGCAGCGGTCCGCTCATCACCAGCTTCGACCCTATCCTCACGGGAACGCTGCAACTGGATCAGAACCGTACTCAAACTGTGAGCCCATTCGCCCCCCCTTTTTCGGACAGTCATACGGCCACGTGGGACTTTGGCTACCAGCAAGGGTTCCAGTGGGGCACGAATCTTTCCGTCGGATTCAACAACACTCGGGGCACCGCAAGTCCACTCTCGCCTTATCAAGCTTTCGCGACCCAATACAACTCGAATTTTCGCGCCCAAGCGACGCAGCACTTGTTGCAAGGCTTCGGATTCGCCCCAAATACTCGCTTCATTCAGATCGCCAAGAACAACCGTGAAATCTCCGATGTGGCCTTTCGCTGGCAGATCACCAACACCGTCGACCAGATCGAAAACATGTACTGGGACCTGGTATTCGCCTACGAGAACGTCAGGGTTCAGCAGGAGCAACTGGCTTTCGCTCAGAAGACCCTCTCCGACAACCAGAAGCAGGTGCAAATCGGGACCCTCGCGCCGATCGAAGTGGTCCGGGCGCAGAGCACCGTCGCAACCAATCAGCAAACCCTGACCCTGGCGCTGACCAATCTTGAGCTGCAGCAACTGCTCATGAAGAATGCGCTCAGCCGCACGCTCGTCGATCCGGTACTGGCCGACGCCGAAGTAATTCCTACCTCAACCATGGAACTGCCGGCGCAGGAAGCGGTCGTCCCTACTCAGGACCTAGTCAACAATGCGCTCGCGCATCGTCCCGAACTGGCGGAGGCGCGCATCAACCTTTCCAATACCGAGATCAGCAACAAGGCCATTCGCAGTGCTCTGTTGCCGAGTCTGGACTTGTTCGCCTACTACCAAGGAACCGGGTTGGGCGGTTCTCTGAACCCCGACTACATTTGTAAGACGGACCCGACAAAATGCACTGGCAGCGCAGTTCCAGCCACATCCTACTCTGGTGCCCTAGGTCAGTTGGTCGATTCGACGGCTCCTGACAAGGGCGTGGGATTGCAGCTCACCATCCCGATTCGCAACCGCGCTGCTCAAGCAACGCAGGTACGTTCGGAATTCGAATACCGGCAAGCCCAGTTACGCCTCCAGCAGATCGAGAACCAGGTGCGCATTGAGGTGCGCAACGCGCAGTTTGGCGTGCAGCAGAATCGGGCCAGCGTCGCTTCGGCCCAGGCCGCCGTGGATTTGGCGCGCCAGTCTCTCGACGCCGAACAAAAGAAATATGCGCTCGGCGCATCCACCTCAACCCTGGTGCTGCAGAACCAGGCAGCCATGACCCAGGCCGAAGTCACGCTCGTCTCCGCCAAGGCCCTGTACGAAAAGGCAGAAATCGAGCTGGATCGGGCCATCGGTCTCCTGCTCGATCATGCCGGTATTCAGATCGCCGAGGCCGAGCGGGGCGAGGTCACCCACACGCCGAATATTCCGCACGTAGCGCCGCGGCCAGCCGACCAGCCCACGCCGGCGAACCCTCCGGCCCAACCGCAACAGTAAGACCGCAACAGTAGCGAGGAATTCTTCAATGGAGCGCCGGGCGTCCCCGCCCGGCGTTTCCCTTTTGAAGGACCTGCTATTCGGTTCCCTACCTTGCCGCCTCTCGCGTATCCTCTCTCCGTGAAGCTCTCGGCCATCGGCAATGCTATTGTGGAGAAGGCTTGTGTGGGGACGGCCGCCCTCGGCCGTCCAAGCCGAGCGCAGCTCGGCAGGCTCTTGGCTGGCAGCGGCAGGAGCCCCGCGTGATCCTCTCCGTCGTCATCATCACCCACAACGAAGAGGCCAACATCGGACGCACGCTGGCCAGCGTGCAAGCGATCGTCGCCGGCGGCAAAGGCGAGATCATCGTCGTCGACTCCGGCTCCACCGACCGCACCGTCGAGATCGCAAAATCCTTCGGCGCAAAAGTCTTCGTCGAAGAATGGAAGGGCTACGCCGCGCAGAAGAATTCAGCGATCGACAAGGCGGCGGGCGATTGGATTCTGAGTTTGGATGCGGATGAGGAAGTGAGCAATGAACTCACCGAGGAAGTTCAGAGAGTTGTTAAGTATCCACCCCAAGGTGACAAATTTAGACAGAAATTGCCCGATGGCACCTCGTCTCCAATTTTCGTAAACGGTTTTTTGATGCCGCGTAAGAACTACTTCCTCGGGCGCTGGATAAAGCGCGGAGGCTTCTGGCCCGACCGCAAATTGAGGCTGTTCCGGCGAGGCTCCGGCAGGTTTAAGGAAACTGCGGTTCACGAAATATTGGAGGTCAAAGAGTACAAGTCAAACGGAATCGTCATGTCATCGAGACGGCTCCGCGGCGCCCTCCTTCACCACTCCTACCCCACGATAGCCGACTACATCGACCACATGAACCGCTACTCGTCGCTCGGCGCCGAGATGGCAATCGCCAAAGGCCGACGCGGCTTCAGCTTGTTCAACATCATCGTGCGTCCAATCGCGACGTTCCTCTACAACTACATCTTCCGCCTCGGATTTCTCGACGGCCGCGAAGGCCTACTGCTGCACGTCTATCACGCTGTCTACATATCGTGGAAATATGCAAAGGCGTGGGAACTGGCACGCAAAGAAAAATCAACGTAGAGACGCGGCTTGCCGCGTCTCAGGCGGCGAAAACTATCCCCGTAGCGTCACCCGCATGATGTCGAACTCCACTTCCACCGACCGCTGCGGAAACTTCGACTCCACATAAGCCTTCACGTCGCCGACCGAAGGAATCCCGTCCCGGCCCGTCAGTCCGTGCGCGTCGTCGAGCAGGATCATGTGCGGGTACGGGTGGCTCAGAATCATCTCCAGTTCCGCCGATAACCGCTGCTGATCGCCCTGCTTGCCAACCCAGCCGTAGTAACCAGCGTCCAGCCAGAACAGTGCCGCACCGTTGAGCAGCGCCAGCACCTCGGGCATGACCACACGGCTGTCTCCACAGAAAATTCGAACGTGCTCATCGCGCGCGAATTTGCGTGTGGCCCGCTCCGCCAGCGCCGGGACGTATTCGATGGAATAGATACGGTCGAAACGGCTCTTCATCGCAGCGACCATCTCGCCGTAATAAGTTCCGGTCTCGACCAGGGTCTTCAGTCCAAATTTCTCGCCGTATTCGCGCACAACTTTCTGTTTCAACAGATGCGGAGATCGCGGCGGTCGCCCGCGCAGTATCCAGTACCAGTAGTCGGGATAGTGGCCAAGCGCCTTGTACGCGCCGTACACCGGAGTACGCTGCAATAACCGCCGAAACGCTTTCAGAATCCCCTCCGCCGAAAGAAGACCAAGCATAGGTGCCGAAGAAAACAGGCGTCAAGCGGAGTCAAGCACACCGAAACCTCGGTAGTGTCCCAAATTTGTCAACCACAAAGGACACGAAGTCACACGAAGGCTTGAATTTCTGAGGATTTCCTTCGTGATCCTTTGTGTCCTTCGTGGTTATGAACTTGAATTTGACTTTCACCAACCGCTCGGTCGGTCGCGCCATTTTGCAGCATGACGATCCTCCTCTATCATCAAAGCCGGAGTGGGGAACTGAATGCCCGAGAACAAACCGAAAGCCGATCTGCACAAGGCCGTAGCTGAAAGCCCGATTTCCGACGTATTTGAAGGCCGTCATCCCGTCGCGTCCGAAAAGGATTGGGCCGAGAAAACTCTAGCGCCCACGCTCGACAAGTCTCCCGAAAAACCGATCGGCGCTCCCACTGGCACCAACCTCGACGAGAACGGCCACGCCCGCTTCAGCACGATCTCGAACGCACCGATTCGCCGCCTCTACACCCAGGCCGATCTCCCCGCCGACTGGAACTACGATCAATACCTCGGGTATCCCGGCCAACCGCCCTACACGCGCGGCATTCACGCCACCGGCTACCGCGGCAAGCTCTGGACGATGCGCATGTTCTCCGGCTTCGCCTCGCCCGAAGAAACCAACCAGCGCTACAAATATCTCCTCGAACACGGCGGCGGCGGACTCTCCGTTGCTTTCGATCTGCCCACGCTCATGGGCTACGACTCCGATCACGCGGCCAGCGAAGGCGAAGTCGGCAAGTGCGGCGTGGCCATCGATTCGCTCGAAGATATGGAGATTCTCTTCGACGGCATCAACCTCGAACAAATCACCACATCGATGACCATCA
>PKUV01000004.1 GCA_003131315.1 Acidobacteriaceae bacterium | reverse complement strand
GGACAGCTGTCGTAATCAGGCGATTTCACTCAGAACCCGGATTGTGAGTGAAATCGCGATGTTGCAACAGCTAGGAGCCGCTCAGGATGATGTCAGTGATGGCTCTGTCCAAGTTAAAGGCCCTTTTCTTGGCCTCTGAGAAGAGCGCGGCAACGACGTCGTTTTCGGCGCTGGTTACTAATATCTGAGTTTGACCTTCGCTGTTCTCCAGCCTGTAATATTGCCCCAGGTTGTCTTGCCAGACGGTGGCAACGTACCCGCCCATCGGCGCTGTGGCGAACCTTTCATGGTCGTTCGCGGCGCGCTTCCACCTGACCAGACCGTACCTTGTGCCCTTGAGGAGGGACCGCAGGGAGACGTCGTTGCTGGTCCGCATGTCAGTTCCTTTGTCCGCTAGCCGTGCGGGACTGATGAAGATTTGCACAGTTCCGGAATTGCCCTAATAATCCCACGATTTTGGATCACTGTCGAGAACAGGTGATTACACTAACTGAGAATTTGCTGGTAAAGGACTCATCTGAGCCTTACAGCTCACCGACGTATCTCTTGTGCCGGCAGGCCACGCGGTCACACAGCCAGAAATCCGGTTCGTCAATTCCGTAGTGCAGAAATATCTCGTTTCCACATTTCGGGCAGACTGGCTGCTGTTTCAGGCTTTCTTGAGCTTCCTCATTCGTGATCACGCCTCCCGTGGAGCGACGGAGCCGATCTATGGCCTGCGTGACGATGATTAGCTCAGGACCGTCCACATAAAGCTCCGGCCAGCAGAAATCGAAAAGTAGTTGGCCGATCTGGCGATCGCTCATTTCATTCAGGCGATCACTCAATGCAGCGCCCAGAACTACCGCGCGCAGTTGATCAATTGGGCGCAGAGACTCGCCCAGTTTCCGTTGACGCTCGATCATGTAGCGGGTGCTCATCGGTTCATCGTCGAACTCGTCGCCTAATTCCACGGCACGCCCCTACGCCAGAATTTCACGTCTGTAGAACTGCTTCTCGGGCCAATAGCTAAGAGCGGCACCTTCAACCGTGTTCATCACCTTCGAAAATACGAGATCGGCGCGACAAATGGCTAGGATTCGGGTCAGTTGCCTGCAAAGGTATGAGTTACCTTCTTACCGAAAGGTCTGCGCTGCTCCGTAGTATCGATAGGCTCAACTGCCCTCTCGCCATTCTCGGAGGAATACTCATGCGCGTCGCTCTGTATGCCAGAGTTTCTACATGCAACGGACAGAGTCCAGAAATGCAGTTGGCCGAGCTGCGCGAATACGTGTCCCGGCGCAGCTGGGAAATCTTTTCCGAATACGTGGACCTCGGCATCTCCGGCTCGAAGGAGTCCCGCCCGGAATTGAACCAACTGATGTCGGACGCCCATAGGCGGCACTTTGACGTGGTGCTGTGCTGGAAGGTCGACCGATTCGGACGCTCACTCAAACACCTTGTCAACGCTCTCGCTGACCTCGACTCTTACGGCGTGGCGTTTGTAAGTCTCCGTGACAATCTGGACCTTTCCACACCTTCGGGACGGCTCATGTTTCAGATCATCGGCGCTATGGCCGAATTCGAGCGGTCCCTAATTCAGGAACGAGTCCGGGC
This sequence comes from Acidobacteriaceae bacterium, assembly GCA_003131315.1. GTDB lineage: Bacteria > Acidobacteriota > Terriglobia > Terriglobales > Acidobacteriaceae > Acidiflorens. The sequence goes on along the minus strand of PKUV01000004.1, from coordinate 6,641 downwards.
TGGACTACGCAACGCGAAGCTCAAGGGAAAAACGCTGGGAAGGCCGCGCCGGATAGTCAATGGCGACGAGATGACACGATTGCGAGAGCAAGGAGCGAGTTTTCGCGAGATTGCAAAAGCGGTTGGTGCGTCCCCCGGTACGGTTCGAACACGGCTCCTCTGTGGGTGATCAAAATGTCATCGCGTGATTTGAGGCGACGATCAAGTGCATTACTTCCGTGTAGCCCGTGATCCAGGCACAATCGCCAAAGCGACTAGGCGGACCACATCTACGGTTAGCCGACTACACAGCCAAGTCACAGGCGTTTCGTAAATCTTGCGCGAGCAATCGATCTTCGGTGGCTGGACTCCCAATCTTTTTTAATCAGGAGCGCCTGGGCTGAACAAGCGGAGATTCTTCATTCACAAGTTCGCTAGGATCTGTGGTTCTATTGAACGTGAATCGCCAGCATAAAGCCACCCTGTTGATCCCGCTTCCAGGCGAGATTTTGGCAGCAGACTCCGGAAACCCTCCTGTCCAGACGTCCCCCAGGGGTAAGGCTACCCCGCTGCGCTCGGATTGCCTGCGCGCATCTCGCCGAAGAACGGGGTGCCCTGCTGCTGCACACACTCAGCAGCGTANNTGCGCGTGAATCCACTCGTTGAAACCCCACTCCGCCTCGTTTTCGTGCCACGGCTTGACCAGTTCGGTCAGCGCCAACAGCTTGCGCCGCGCCAGCCCCATCCGCCCCGCCGCTACGCATGCCGCCACATAGAAGCCGCAGACAAACGGCCAGACGCCCCCGTTGTGATACTCGCCGGGCCGGTTAAATCGCTCGTATCGCGGCCGCCAATCGGCATGATGGGGCAGGATATACGGAAACAAACAGGGCGGCAAATCCACGGCCAGCTCTCCGCGGTCCCGCATGGCCTCGCACTCGGCCTCAATCCATGCCACCAGGTTTCGTGCCCGATGAGGCGAAGCAATCCCAGTCAGAATCGCCAGGCTGTTGCCCAGCAGATCGAAACGGTCGCTGTTCAGGACTTTATAGGAGTAGAGTGCGTAATAGGGCTTGGATGGCACTACAAGACCCTCGTGCTCATGGGGGTTCTTCTCCTCACCACGGACCTCCAGACGGTTCATCAACTCGCGCAGTTGACCGGCGGACTCGTGCTCGCCATAAAGCAGAAGATACGCGTAAACCAGCGTATTCACGTACAGCCCATAACCCATCACCCACTGCTCGTCACGCCAGTCGCTGGTCGGTAACTGCGAGACCATCACCATGTCGTCAGGGCTCTGGTACTGCATCCACTTCAGGGCGTTCTGCGCTGCCTCGTTGAGGAACTCCGGCTGGTTGGCCGATTTCCTGTACAGTGCCAGGCCAAAGAGGAACAGCGGCGTCGTATCGCTGGCGCCACGCTCAACAGGATCGTGCGCGAGTGATGGGATGTGGCCGCGCGGCGTCTGATTGGTTGCCAGCGCCACCAGTGTGCGCCGCAGCGCGTCCGCAAGCTCCTCGTTGCCGGTGGCCAGAAAGCCCAGGGCTGAAATCATGAGGTCCCGCGTATAAGGTTCCGGGTATCCCCACCCGGCGGTCCGGGGCAGTCCTTCAAACGGCCCCCGCGCGTTATGGAGCAGGACGCGGAGGGCCGCCTCTTTGGCCTGATCAATGGAGGCAAGCGACTTCTCGTCCATAAACATGACCACCTCGATGGCGTGCGGGGCTGCGTCGACGAGGACTCGCACCTCGTCGCCTTACTCTCTATTGAATTCCCAATCGGTCGAACACAGTCTTCAGGAAACGCCTGGCTACCTGGCGATAGTCGAACAACTCGGCCACCCGTTTTCGGCCCGCTTCGCCCATCCGCCGCCGCAGACCGCTGTCCTGCATGAGAATCAGGAGGTACTTGGCGATGTCGGGCACGCTGGCTCGGTACTCCGCTGTCCGCGGGTTTGGAAACACGATACGATGGCTATCGTCGATCCCGTGGCCTTCCCCGAATGTCGCCTTACCGATCTTCCGCTCCTCTGCTACCTTCGCCAGGAATGCCGTTTCACCGTGGACCATCGTGTCGAGACATCCCATCGCGTTGATCGCAATCACCGGCTTTGCGCAGGCGTTAGCCTCCACCTGAATCATTCCGAAACCCTCCAGCCGCGACGGTGNNTGACCTTCTTGTCGATGCCCAGATGCGCCGCCAGTTCGAGGTCGATCAGGTTCTGTTGGACCGTGCGGGGCTGAGGCCAAACTTTGCAGACATATCTCCAGTCGGGCGCCTGGGCATCAATCAGCGCCAGCGCCTGCATGACCTCCTGGGCGCCCTTGGACGCCGCGTCGCCGCCAACGGTCAGGATCATGATCTGGTCATCAGATACTCCCAGAGCCTCGCGGATCGATCGGACCTTCAGGTCATCGCGGCTGCGCGGCGCGAAGCCGTCCGTGTCGCAACCTACCGGCAGCACCTCGATATTGTCTCCCCTGATGCCATCCCTAATGTATGTCTCCTTCACCCAGTTGGAGGTGACCAGGATCAGGGACAGAGCGTTCAGCACCTCGTGGTGTGCCGCGACATAACCATCGGCCACGAGCCATGGGACGGTCTTCATCCCGAACTGTTGCGGGTGTAGGACCAGGTGCGGAACATGGCCCCAGAACCCCACGCCGACCACCACGTCCGGCTGGAACCAGCGATAGTACCATTCCTTTTCCAGGGGCGATTCGAAATGTACCGGGTGGACATCCACGCCGATCTCGCGCAGGCCCCTGCAAAATAGCTGACCTTGCGTCGCCAGACCGGCTGCCGATGGTGGGTATTCGGTCAACACAAGCACTTTCACGATTGTTGCACCCAGGGTGCCGCGCGCTTTACCGCGGCTTGTGCCGAGTCAAAGCACCAGAACCCTTCTTCTCGCGGAGTGCTCTGTGCTTCCCAACTGTCGGGCCCAAACCCGTAAAGATCCGTAATCAATCGACGCTTTTCGAGCCAGACGTCGTCTGTCAACACGTCGCGCCGATCGGCATCGTCGCGAACCCGAGGCAAGTACGCCCGGCCCCCGTCTTCGTAAGCAAACAGCCACAATCGCCTTGTGTCGATACCGCCCGATCGCCAAAGCTCAACGACGGTCTGGCAGCACTCCGCATGTCGGCGGTGCCATGTGTACTCGCCCTTCGGGCCGTGGGTCAAAATCAGGTTGTAGCTGGTTCCAGCCAGTAGCCGGGCGGTGGTCTCCTGAACCTGCTCGACCGGCAGCGGCGCCTGGTCGGGTCCATCATCGAGATCCGCCATCTCACCCTCCGCCCCCAATCGCTGCAAGACCCGGCGGAACTTTGGCGCACGGTCCGGATCCACTGCTCTGCATAAGGTCACGATGCGCCAAAGAAACTCCGGATGGGTCAGAATATAGCCGCCGCACCAGAGCGTCTCGTCGTCCGGATGGGCGACGACAACAGCGGCCCGGGGCCGAGGGTCTGACCTCACCTCATCGAGCGGGATTGTCATGGTGTTCTTCGGATGGAGTCAGAGCATCGGCTAAGCGCACTTTTCGATGGGCGCTTTCGATCGATAAGCACTGAGCACGCGTTCTGCCAACGTCCTGGACGCAGACGGCAAAGTGCAGACACTGCCTCCGATAGTGCCGTTTTCGCTCTTTCAGCACCTTGTCGCCCGGTGACTCTACCGGTCTGCCGCTTGATCGTAATGGAGGCCAACGTGCCCTGCACTTCCTTTTGGAGCATGCACAGGAAAACAATTTCCATACTTCGAAGGAACATCTTGACGACTTTAAGCACATTAACCCTTACATAGAGACGGAGCACCTGCTGTTGGGACTTCTGCGCGAAGACACAGCTATCATCAACCGGTTCCTGCGTTCTCATGGGGTGTGGTAAATAAGCTGGCTTGAAGATGGTGAGCGCAGAAGGAATCGAATCCGCACTTGAACGTAAATTCAACAAGATACACATCCACCACTCAGGATGACAGCGTCAAGAGACTTGTGACTGAATTAGGTCTTCCATAACCAGAACCTATGCCTTTTGTGCCTTCCGCATCCCCTCCACCCGCTTCGAGATCATCGCAAATCGCTCCCGGCCGCTCTTGCTCTTGTTGATGATCTTTTCTACGGTGGCAAACGCAGCGGGACTCTGCGTTTTTTCACGGATTTCCTTCAGGAACGGGTGCACCTTGCCAAAAACGAACAGCATCTCGTTCCCAATACCTGGCGCAAAAAACAATTCGTCATTGAGCGCGCCATGCAGCACAAACGCGGCCACCATATCCCAGTAACTCGTCACCTGCCGCAGCCATGCGTTCTCCGGGGCACCGACCGCGGATGCCACCTTGATATAGTCGGCAGCGCTCTGCGGCCAGAACTGCGTGGCCACCCAGTTGCGGGCTTTGCGCATCTCCGCTTCCCGGCGGAGATCATACAGCTGAAGAATCAGTTGAGCATCAGCGTGGGTCACCTTCTTGGGCATGGTTCCTCCAAATCATTCGTGGGTTGGTGTTGAAAAATACGAACTGCATCCCCTTGGCCACAATTTTCGTTTTGCCATCTGGCCAGCATCGATGGTACATCCAACCGCCTCCGTTGGAGCGTTCTCAGGCGGCCACGGCGGCGGGTTTGTGAATAGTCGAGCTAATAACATCCGAGACTTGCACCTTGGGAGTGCCGTCTAATACTTTATCCAGGATCTTGCGCTCTTCGGGGTAGCCTGCAGTGTTATAGGCTTCCGCGTAGTCCTTGGTATCCCAGAGACTGATTGCGACCACATCCAGTCCTCCTGGGACAGCAAATGCGATTTCATCCCGGAACCCACTCTGCTTCCGCAGCATGGGAATAACTTCTTTTTCGAAAATTCGCGTGAACTCGCTCAGAGTGTTTGGTTTCAGGCGTAGAGAGACATTGCGAGCAAACATGATCAACCTCCATCGATTGGCTAGGTAATCTAAGAGGGAGAGCTTCAGATGGGCTGACTTAGTTCAGGAGACCTGAAAGAGCGGGAGGTAAGACTACTGGCTCAATTATCACGCTAGCCTTCTGCACTGCGATTGTCAACCGGCATGGTTCGACAGCAATCATCGGTTACTGGTTGCGGTTGCGTGCAGCTCTGTGGCGGCAATGGAAAACACCGCGACGTCGCCGAGCGGCACTCCTGGAACTGGGAGTTCGTCCGCGACTGGCTAGCAACACGGCTGGTAGAGGATGCGGCCCTTGGTGCCGCTTTATCGAACGAAATCTAGAGTTCCTCAACGCAGCCGGTTAGATGTGCATCGTCCTTCCTCAGGGCCGCCTAAAAAATACGGCCTGGGGCGGCATCGAGAATTGCGACCCCGGGAAGTTGCCCGCGAGCCTTGACACGGTAGAAGTATGGGCGAGTCAAGGCGGAGGAGGCTACGTGCAGACCCGCCTTGCTCCAGGCAAATCGCCCGATGGCGCGAGTCTCTGGGACTTTTTAGGCTGCGTTCGGGCCCTGGAAAGTGCGGAAAGGTGCCAGTCTATCCGTCCGAGGTTTCAAAGTTACCGTCGGTGTGCCGTAGCTGAACATTGCTTGCTTCAATTGTGAATCGACTTCATCCGCGATAGTCACAACGTCCAGCAAAAGTTTACTGAAGTCCACGCCGCACAAGTTCCTTTGCAGAGTGCTGAAGATGCTCACCTGCAAGATACGAGATTCTTCTACCACCATGGCAGCGGTGTAGCCTTGTTGGCGCCGCATCTCTCCATGGTCGCGTGCTGCTATGGAAATTGGGGCTGCCAATCCCGAGTTCAAGCGCATGCGACGAATGATGTCTCGAAGGAGTTTAGGGAGGTGCCCAGTGCGTTCGTTGCGGCTCAGGGGAATACATATCAGTTCCGCATCTTGTTCCACAGTATCCAGCCAATTCTGAATCGTAAGTTCGAGCTCTCGCTCCAAGATGGAAGCGACAGATTCCGGCTTCACCCGTTTAATAGCGTGAGGGGAGGCTAGTCTTGTGCGGATGAGTTCCTTGATTGCGCCGATTCCGATGGGTTTCGCAAGGATTTCATCGGCTTCGGAGAGGATCGCAGACATCGCCTCGTCCAGCGCCGGGTAGCCGCTGAGAATCAGGGTCAACGCGTCCGGATGAGTATGGCGCATTGCGCTGACCACGGTGAAGCCATCTCCTGCGAGAGGCATGTGCAGGTCTGAGAGAAGAACGTCAAAAGTTTCCGTCGCGATATGCTTAAGCGCATCGCGCACGTTCGAAGCAGCCACCACTTCAAACCCGTCGCGTTGCAGTCCTTCTTGAAGCATCATACGAATAGCATCGTCATCCTCGACGACTAAGACTCTGGATGTTGTCAACGGGAACCTCCTTGTAACTTGGCGCTCGCCTAGAAGCTCCGCCTAACAATCTCTACCTTAGTCGGAGAGCGCACGGGGACCGGGATGTCCTGGACTGGGGTCTGTGAACGTCTGTTGCTGGGCATCAGTACCCCTTACTACTTGACGATGCTACCGTTGAGGGGCAACCGAATACTGTGCAATATTGAACAGGTGCCCAACCGGCACATGACTAAAGTCACAAAGTGGATCCCCGCAGCCGACACGCCACGGCTTCACAAATCCAATCGTTTCAATGACAACGAGTTTCTGGTATGGACACTCGTCTCGAGATTGCCCGGAACTCCGTTG
>PKUV01000043.1 GCA_003131315.1 Acidobacteriaceae bacterium | reverse complement strand
GTATCTGTGAAAATGCTCTAAAGCGATGCCCTGATACGAAACCCGAGTTTTTCCCCAGCCTGCTAAGATTGCGATGCCGGGGCCGCGACCGGATCAAATCACAGGTACTTCGGCGTGTCGAATGCTGTTCGGCGGCGCATGGCCATTGTCAGCAGCATTCGACCGTAGGGAGTGCATCAGTGCCCAGGAGTATTCAAACTCCTGGCCACACTTCAAGCAGACCTGGTACGTCCGTTTCTTGATCGTGAACACACTACTTCGTTGGCTGTGATGGCACCCGAAGGCAAACTGGAAAATCCGAAGCAGCGGTTTCATAAATCCTCCGCTCGATGCCGGCGCTCGCGACTTCCATTGGCATCCAGCCAATCTAGTAGAGAGCGCACGCTAGCGCGAGCCAGGGCAATTGAGCAGTCAGCAGCTCCGTAGTAAATATTGATCGTGTCGCCATCGGGGTTCATCGTGTATCCGCACGGGAACACGACATCGTTGACGTCACCGTGGCGTTCGTAGTCGGCCTCCGGGCCAAAGATCCACGAATCTCCTCGTAGCAGGCATTCTTCCGGATTCTCAAGATCGAAGAGGGCTAAACCCAGTCGATACAGACAGCCCGAAGGCGTGTGCCGCACTCCGTGGTAGAGCACGAGCCATCCCCTGGAAGTCTCAATGGGTGGCGACGACAACCCAATTTTGTTTGCGTCCCACCAGGCGCCGCGGCGCGCTTCTAACATAAGCCTGTGTCTGCCCCAATGGCGCAGGTCGGGAGAGTAGGAAATCCACATGTGCGCTCCGAGTGTCGTCATCGGCCGATGAATAAGCGCCCAGTATCCATTGATTCTCCGAGGCAGAAGCGCTGTATCTTTGTCGTCGGGTGACATGATGACGCCGTAGCGCTCGAAGCTGCAAAAATCTTTGGTCAGAGCCAGAGACACTCCGGGGCCACCGCGTGAATAGGAGGTGTAAGTGACCACGTATTGCTGCAGTTCGGGCACGAAAGTGATGCGAGGATCCTCAATGCCCCAGATTTCCTCCGGATACTCCCTCGAGCTGGGCATCAAGGTCGGTTCGCTATCAATTTGCCATCCATCGACACCGTTTCGAGAGCGAGCGGCGCAAAGATGCGACAATCCTCGCCGGTCTTCGACGCGGCACAGGAGCAGAGTGGTTCCATCCGGCAGCAGGGTTGCGCCGGCATTGAACACGCTGTTGATGGAGTACGGCCAATCCTTGCCGGTCAGGATGGGGTTGCCGGGGTGACGCAGAAGCAGTGGCGGGTAGTGAACGCTTTCGACGTTCATAATTGTTGTTTCGGGAGCAGTCATGACTGGTTTTCCGGCCTTTCAGATTTTTGCAGCGAGCGCATTTCCAGGAGCGCCATCAAAAACGATAGCGTTGATTCTGCTCCCTGGTTCTCATTGGCGCGGTCGGGATGCAAGCCGTCCCGGCAACCGCCGGTGACGGCATCGTAAAGAGGAAGCTGGAGATCGTTGTCGCCCAGGAACCAGTTGAAAGCCGACCAGGCTTCGCTGCGCCAGCGGCTGTCACCAGTTACGCGGTACGCTTGCAGACACGCGGACACCGCGCCGGAGGCTTCAAGCGGCTGTTGATCGAAGCGGGCTTTTTCACCACCCTGGCGATAAAAGCCTTGCGACCCGATGGGTACAAAGTGTCGGTTGGTTTCGCAATGCTGCGTTTTCGACAGCCAATCCAGTGCTTCGAGACCGGCGGAAACCATGCGATCATCCGCGCAGGCTGAACCCACCAGCAGCATGGCCTGGGGTAGCCTCGCGTTGCCGTAGGCGAGAACGTTCTCGAACCACTTCCAATCCGGGCTGCGGATCGCCTCATACATTTCGAGCAATCGCCGGCTGAGTACGGATCTCACTTTCTGCGCGTCGCGGTCTCCAGGATACGAATTGAGGTATTCCTGAATTCCGAGCAGGGTATAGGCCCAGGCCCGCGGACTGCTGAATTCCAGAGCCGCGGGGAGGGAAAACTCAAACAGACGCCCGGCAGCACCTCTCAATCCCTGATCTTCGGATCTGGCCAAGAGAGTTCCAAGAGCCCACAGCGCGCGGCCGTGAGAATCTTCCGACCCCTGGTCTTCCATCCAGCGGTGGTCGTAGCCGAGGAAGTTTCGGAACCTTTTCTTTTCTGGATGGAAGGCGTGCTCTAAGAATGCTAAATACCGAAAAGGCCAATCTGGGTTGGCCGATTCGGTTTTTCCGAACTGGTCCATACCCAGTTGCGCCAGCAGCACGGTGAAAATGAGTGCGCGAGCGTTGTCGTCGGTGGTATAGCCCTCGGATCGATTGGGGATGGTAAAGATCGCATGCTGCAGAATTCCCGTGTCATCGGTTAGCGCGTTCACGTGAGTGAGTTTCAATTCGGGCAGCTGATTCAGCGATTTCTGGGTGGCGCGAGCCGAGAACTGAACACGGGGCGTCTCCGTGCGGTCGCTGCGAACCCGGGCAAAACTTTCCATGTAACCTTGCGCGGCTCTTTTCCAGACCATATCGCGCGCGAAGAGGTAGGCGCGTTTACGCATGGCATGGCGCAGCGCGGGGGTATCCAAAAGTTCGATTGTCTTTTGTGCGATCGCGCCGGGATTTTGGAAGGGAACCAGCGCGCCCCGGCGGTCGTCTAACAACTCAATCGCGTGCCAATAGGGAGTCGAGATGATCGCCTTGCCTGCACCTAATGCGTAGGCAAGCGTCCCGGAAACCACCTGCGCCTCATAGCGATATGGAGTGATGTAGATATCGGCTGCGCCAATGAACTCGGCCATTTCCTCAGGGCTGACGAAGCGGTCGTGGAAGATCACTTGCGACTCCACCCCTACTTCCTTTGCCAAAGCTTGCAAGCTGGCTCGATACTTGTCCCCCTCGCGACGGAGGATGTGAGGATGGGTCGCACCTGCGACTATGTAAACAACATTCTTGTGTTTGGACAAAATCTGCGGCAGCGCTTGAATGACGTTTTCGATGCCCTTGTTCGGTGAGAGCAGGCCGAACGTGAGCAGCACCGCCTTTCCTTCCACACCGAAGCGGTCCTTGTAGAAATTGGGATCGAGAAAGGGCAGGTCTGGAACGCCGTGCGGAACCATGTCGATCTTGCTGCCGGACACCTTGAAGATTTCCTGCAAAAACTGGGATGAGAGCTGGCTCATAACGATGAGGCGATCCGAAAGCTCTGCGATCTCTTCCATGACCATCAGTTGGTCAGGATTCGGCTCGCGTAGAACTGTGTGCAGCGTGGTCACCACGGGCATCTTCAAGCCGCGCAGCAGATGCAAGATATGGCTTCCGGCGGGACCGCCAAAGATTCCATACTCGTGCTGCAGGCACACCATGTCGATATTGTTGAAGTTCAGGAATTCAGACGCTTCTTGATACGACGTCACGTCGTCCTGGGCGAGCGACCATCTAACCCGCGCGGGATAGTCATATCCTTGTTCCGTATCGTTTACTGGTAGCGCCAACAATCGAGCGGTTCCGTACTCCGCGGATATGGCCGCGCACAGGTCTGTGGTGAACGTAGCGATTCCACATTGTCGCGGAAGATAATTCCCGATCACCGCGATTCGACTGGGTAGCGATGGCTTCGACTGCAATCTTGGGCGAGCCGCTGACACCTGGTCTCGTACCAAGGGGCGCGGGGGGGCGACTTCCAATATTCCATCCGGAAGCACGGTGATTGGCAGCGGCATTAGTCCATCACTTCCTTAGAGTATTAGGTATTGAAAGAGGCCAGTTTGCAGACGAGCCCCGCCGGATTCCATGCTGTGTGTTTCGTCCACCGTGGAATTTGCTTCTCGCTATTATTCAACGAAAGGGGACTTGAGGACTGGTCAAAATTGACCAGACGTACCACATCGGCTCAGCTCATGACTGCCGCACATTCCACCGTTTCATCGAGGTAGAGCGGCGCGAAACACAAAACGGTCAATCTTGACCAGAGATCAACCCATACAACAACTGTCGCGAAAAGTGCGCAAAGTTGAACAGTCTTGGCCGGGTCACATCGTCGATCATCATAATAAGTAGTGTGGGGAGACTAAGTATCGTGGGGAGACTAAGCGATGTCCAACTACACGAACCGCAAAACGATTCTGTGCATCGACGACGATGACAGCATGCTGGGTTACCAACGAGCGCTGCTCGAAAGACGGGGATTTGTGGTGCTCACTGCCAGCTCCGCTCGACAAGGCTTACAAATTGCGGCAGCCTGCGCGGTTGCTGCCGTGGTCGTCGACTATCACATGCCCGAGATGAATGGGCATGAGGTTGCGACCGAAATAAAGCGCCTTCGGCCACAAACTCCAATCGTCATGGTTTCCAGCGACAAGGAGATACCAGAACACACATGGAAGGTGGTCGATGCCTTCGTTTCCAAGGACGAAGCATCCAGCCGCTTGTTGCCGGTGATCACGCAAATCTGCGATGGACACCCCGGCGGGTTCCCAGAAAGACCTAGAATCACCGCCTGAGAATAGGTAAGACCTTCCGGGCTTTTCAGCGTGCTGATGATCGCGCGCCCGGCCCCCGTATTGAGCAATGTTGAACAGAATTGTGGGAAGGCTGTCTGTATACATGACAGGGATGGGTACAAACCGCACTCTACTGTGTATACACCGGGATCCAGTCCAACTGCGTTCGTTGAAGGAAAACGGATACGAGCTGTTAACCGCTACCAACGGTCCCGATGGTCTACGACTCTTCATGTCGCAGCCCGTGGATGCAGTTGTGCTTGACTACGGATTGGGCCTGTTGAATGGCGCGCTCGTGGCGACTGAGATCAAGAAGCTCAACCCACTGGTTCCCATCGTAATGCTGGCTGATGGCGTGGAGTTACCGGATGGTGCATTGAAGTCCGTCGATGCGCTCGTGGCCATGTGTGACGGTCCTCACTTCCTCTGGGCGACTATTCACTTCGTTCTGAATGGGAAGCCAGACCAGCGTCATGAAGGAAAGTTGAGGGCTCAAACGCCGGCACATCTCCGTCGTTCCGGGAGATCGGGAGAAGGGGCGGAACGCCGGCAGGCCAACTCTGCTCAATTAGCGACTGGCGAGAGGGATGCGCCTTTTTCGCCGAGAGTTTGGCGAAGCATTCGGAATGGAACAGTCCAATTCTGACCAGGCGCCCAGGAGTGATCCGAAATCTCCGCTGTTCATGCCAAAGAACTTCCTCAATGAGCCAGAGGTACCACTTCGGCTCAGTTCAGGACTGCCGCAGATTCCACCGTTTCATCGAGGCAGGAGCGGCGCGAAACACAAAACGGTCAATCTTGACCGGTTCTTTCCGGATATCTGTGCCATAGTATGAGGGCAGATCACGGGACGCTGCGGCTTGGGCGACCCATTCTTTGACGAGGGCTATGCAAAAACGTGAATGTTCGAAGTGCGGTGGTGAGTTGGTTCTGGCTGTGCGTGGGAGCCAACCCCAGACGAGTAATCATGGGCCAAGCTTGGTGACAAGTGCATTTACAAGCTGGAGATGCGGCACTTGCGGCTGCGCCTTTACAGCAGCACAACTTCGCGAAGACAAGCGCGAACGGTCAAGAGCACGCGTGGTCGTTTAACAGGTCATAACAACGCTAGTCCCCCGACGGCATCAGTTCGTCGGTTGCCTCCCAGCAAGCAGCCATCGGCGATGGATCGGCCAGCGATGGATCGGCCATTGCCAAGGGGATCGTGATGGCGTGGCCATGGCCCGGCTCCACGCTTAGATCCTCGACGTTGCGTCCTCATGCAGTAGACCCCGGATTGCACCTTCCAGACAAACCGCGCTGTCCGCCCGGTCCCACTGGTCCGAAATGACCTAGTGCGCGCGATTCACGCCTGCGAAGAGCTATCATGTTGTCATATGAAGGCCACTACTTTTCTTGAGAACAATCCTGTTGGGAGCCAGACGCAGACCGGCATTGTTACCTCGGAAGGCCGCGCATTCTTGTTGAAACTTGCGGCTGCGTTCGAGCCCCGGCGGCAGCAACTGCTGGCGCGGCGGCGAACCGTGCAGCAGGCAATCGATAACGGCAAGTTTCCGGATTTTCTGCCGGAGACGGCTGGAATCCGCCAAGGCGATTGGAGAGTGGCGCCGATCCCGAAGGATTTGCGCGATCGCCGCGTGGAAATTACCGGACCGGTCGATCGCAAGATGATCATCAACGCGTTGAACTCGGGGGCCAGTGTTTTCATGGCCGACTTCGAGGACTCGAATTCGCCGACCTGGAATAACAATATTGAAGGCCAGCAAAATCTGCGGGACGCGATTCGAGGAACGATTCGGTACGAGAGTCCGGAGGGAAAGCGGTATCAACTTGGGTCCAATCTGGCCACGCTGGTGGTGCGGCCGCGAGGATGGCACCTGGACGAAAAGCACTTTTTGGTGGATGGGAAGCCGATCTCAGCGTCGCTGTTTGATTTTGGTCTGTTCTTTTTTCACAACGCTGTGACCTTACTGAGCCAAGGCACTGGCCCTTACTTCTATCTGCCGAAGCTGGAGAATCGCCTGGAGGCGCGGCTGTGGAACGACGTATTCTGTTTTGCCCAGGACGAACTGGGCGTTCCGCGCGGATCGATTCGCGCCACCGTCCTGATCGAAACGATTCTGGCGGCGTTCGAAATGGACGAGATCCTTTACGAATTGCGCGAACATTCCGCGGGGCTGAACTGCGGGCGCTGGGACTACATTTTCAGTTTCATCAAGAAGTTTCGCGCGCATCCTGAATTCGTGTTGCCGGATCGGTCGCAGGTCACGATGGAACGGCATTTCCTGAGTTCCTACGTCGAATTGCTGATTCAAACCTGCCACCGGCGCGGCATCCATGCGATGGGTGGAATGGCGGCGCAGATTCCGATCCGAAACGATGCGGCTGCCAACGAACAGGCGCTGGAGAAAGTGCGGCGCGACAAACTTCGGGAAGTGCAAGCGGGCCATGACGGCACGTGGGTTGCGCATCCCGGGCTGGTCCCGGTGGCAAAAGAAATTTTCGATACATACATGCACGAATCAAATCAGATTTCTCCAGATCAGAAATCGACGCAGCGAGTCAGCCGGCCGGTTCAGGCCCAAGACCTGCTCGCGGTTCCCAAGGGCGATATCACCGAGGAAGGTTTGCGTTGGAACATCGACGTGGGGTTGCAGTATCTGCATTCGTGGTTGCAGGGATCGGGCTGTGTTCCGATTTACAACCTGATGGAGGATGCGGCGACCGCGGAAATCTGCCGCGCGCAGGTGTGGCAGTGGGTGAGGCACGGCGCGCATCTTAAAGATGGCAGGCCGGTGACGGAAGGCATGGTGAAGGAGATCATCCATCGGAGGGCAGCGGAGTTAGGCGCGGAGTTGGGCAACGATGAAAAGTTGCGGCAGGCGGCCAGAATCCTCGAAGAGTTGACGACGAGCCAGGAATTTGCGGAGTTTCTGACGCTTGCCAGTTATGATTTATTGGATTAGAACGTCAATGCATGGGCGCACGCAGAACTCCGGCAAATCAGCGAGGAACTTGCGGAGATTGTGATCGCGCGGGTGTGGGAGCGCGAAGGCCGCAAAGTGTCTCGAGTGGCGGCTCGGCTCTCGATTTCTCCCAGGAAAGTACGGCGCATCCTGGCGCGGGTAGGACGGTGAAAGCCGCGTCCGCGTTAGCTGAGCCGGGCGCGCGTAATTTGTATCCCTATGATATAGACTAGTAGAATAGTAGAGTTAATCATGTTAAACGGCGCCGGGAAGGCTGATGCCCGAACCGCCGATTCCAGGAGTCGAAAGAGTCGAACCCAATTATGAAAATCGCAAAGGACGTGACGGAACTGATCGGCCACACGCCGCTGGTGCGGCTGAACCGGGTTACGCAGGGCGCGGTTGCCGACGTGGTGGCGAAACTGGAAAGCCAGAATCCCCTGGCCAGCGTAAAAGACCGCATCGGTGTGAGCATGATTGCCGACGCCGAGCGTGCCGGCCGGATTCAGCCCGGGAAAACCGTTCTGATCGAGCCGACCAGCGGCAACACTGGAATCGCGCTCGCCTTTGTAGCCGCCGTGAAAGGGTACAAGCTCATCCTCACCATGCCCGACACCATGAGCCTGGAGCGGCGCGTGCTGCTGCTGGCTTTTGGCGCCGAGATCGTTCTTACGCCGGGTCCGCGGGGAATGAAGGGAGCGATTCTGAAAGCCGAGGAATTGCTTGCCAGCACTCCGAACGCTTTCATGCTCCAGCAATTTGACAACCCGGCAAATCCGAGGATTCACTTCGAAACCACCGGTCCCGAAATTTGGGATGACACCGACGGGCGTGTCGATTTTCTGATCTCCGGCGTCGGCACAGGCGGAACCCTCACCGGCGTCTGCGAATACATTAAGCCGAGGAAGCCGTCGTTCAAGGCGGTGGCCGTGGAGCCGGCAGATAGCGCGGTCCTCTCCGGCGGAACGCCAGGGCCCCACAAGATTCAGGGACTCGGAGGCGGTTTTGTTCCCAGCATCCTGCGCAGGGATTACATTGACGAGGTCATCACGGTAACCAACGAGGAGTCAATTAACATGGCGCGGCGGCTTCCGCTCGAAGAAGGTCTGCTGGTCGGCATTTCTTCGGGAGCGGCGGTGGTCGCGGCTTTGCAGGTGGCGCGCCGCCCGGAAAATGCCGGGAAATTGATCGTTGCGGTTCTGCCGTCGTTCGGCGAGCGCTACCTAAGTAGTATCCTCTTCGAAGGACTCCGGAACCAGGCGTTGGAGATTCCGACGGCGCAACTTCCGGCCTGATTCATGCCGCATCTGTTGTCGCTAATCCGCGAGGACGTTGCCACCGTGCTGGAGCGCGATCCTGCGGCGAAGTCACGTCTGGAGGTTTATCTCTGCTACTCCGGCCTGCATGCGGTGTGGTTCTATCGCATGAATCACTGGTTGTGGAACCACGGTTTCTTTCTGCTGGCGCGCTGGTTGTCGCAGGTCGCGCGCTTGCTCACCGGCATCGAAATCCATCCCGGGGCGAAAATCGGCCGCCGGCTCTTTATCGATCACGGCATGGGCGTGGTCATCGGAGAAACCGCCGTTGTCGGTGAGGACGTCACGCTCTACCAGGGTGTGACGCTCGGTGGAACGGGCAAGGAACACGGAAAGCGGCATCCGACGCTTCTCGACAACGTGGTCGTCGGCGGAGGCGCGAAGATTCTGGGCAACATCACGGTGGGGCGAAATTGCCGGATTGGCGCCGGATCGGTCGTGCTGCGAAACGTGCCCGACGATTCCACCGTGGTGGGCGTGCCGGGACACATCATTTTCCGAGAAGGCAAGCGAGTGGTCATCACCGACCCCAAGCAGATCAACGACCCGCTTTCCGAGGCCTTGGCCGCAGTCGCGTCCGAGGTGAACAAGTTAGGGGAACGAGTGCGTCAACTGGAAGGCACGGGCGGACTTGAGCCGCTTTCAGCGTTCCTGCAACGGATCATCGAAGATATCGATTATCAGATTTAGCGTGGTCCGCCCCAAGTTCGCGACATAATTTTGGGTTGTCATCCTGAGCGAAGCGAAGGATCTCGTGCATAGCGAACTCAAATGCATAGGTCCTTCGCTTCGCTCGGGATGACAATTCCCAAGAGCGCAAGCAGCCTCAACAACGCAACTCCCGTTTCGAGTGTACCCAAGTATGATTGACTTTTTCGGGTCGAGACTTCTAGCGGATGAAATACGGCTTCGTAATCGATAACCGCAAGTGCATCGGTTGTCACGCCTGCACGGTGGCGTGCAAAACCGAGAACCAGGTGCCTTTGGGGGTGAACCGGACCTGGGTCAAGTACGTCGAGAAGGGCGTTTTCCCCAACACGCGACGCGTATTTCAGGTCACGCGCTGCAACCATTGCGAGAAGCCTCCTTGCGTCACCATCTGTCCCGTGACCGCGATGTACCAGCGCAAAGACGGGATTGTCGATTTCAATTCCGACCGCTGCATTGGCTGCAAAGCCTGCATGCAGGCCTGTCCGTACGATTCGATTTACATGGATCCGGACGATGGCACCGCCACCAAGTGCCATTTCTGCGCGCATCGCACCGAAGTCGGACTGGAACCCGCTTGCGTGATCGTGTGTCCGGAACACGCCATCATTGCCGGAGATCTGAGCGATCCTGAAAGTGAAGCGGCGCAACTGACGGCGCGGGAACCGGTGCGCGTGCGCAAGCCCGAACAGGGAACTCAGCCCAATCTCTACTACATCGATGCCGATGAAAGCGCGATCGTCCCAACGGCAGCGCGCCATGAATCGATTTACATGTGGTCGCAGCGGAATGCGGCTGTGCATGGTGGCGGCGCCGTCTATCCGCTCGATAGTCCGTTGCTGCAGAAGAACGCTCTGGTAGCCTATGACGTTTCCCATGCGCGTCCGTGGGGATGGCAAGTTCCGGCCTACTGCTGGACCAAGTCCATCGCTTCCGGTGTGCTCGCCGTACCGGCCATCGCCATGGCGCTTGGAAGATTGTCGGGCGACCGCATCCGCGATATCGCGCTGGCGACCGTCGCGCTCCTGTTCGCGGCTCTCACCACGGTGCTGCTGGTTTGGGATCTCGATCACAAAGAACGATTCCTCCGAGTGGTGTTCACGCCGCAAAGTAGATCGTGGCTGGCGCGGGGCGCGTTCATTCTGATCGGATACAGCGCGTTGTGTGGCGTGTTCTGGTTGGGCGCGGTTGCGGGATTTCCCGTTGTCACATCGGTTTTGTTGTGGCCCACAGTGTTGGCCGGATTTTGCGCGGCGGCCTATACCGCGTTTCTCTTTGGACAATGCGAAGGGCGCGACCTGTGGCAAACACCGCTCCTGCCGGCACATTTGGTCATTCAAGCATTGCTCTGTGGATCCGCGGTGCTGGCGCTGCTTCCGGACGCGATTGGTGGCTCGACGCAGGCCATATCAATCGCGGTTCCCACACTGGTCATCGGCTTGGGATTGCACTTGCTCATGCTGCTCGGCGAGGTCGCGATGCCGCACACTACCGACAACGCGCGCTACGGGGCTCGACTGATGACCCACGGACCGTTCGCACGCGCATTCTGGGGCGGCGCGGTCGTGGTGGGCGGAATTATTCCGATGCTGCTTCTGTTGATTGGGCCTCTGTTCCCAGCGCCCAACCGCATCGTTGCCGGACTGGCCAGCGTGCTGGCGCTGGCGGGAGTCCTAATTTTCGAATGGTGCTTCGTGATGGCCGGCCAGAGCGTGCCGAACAGCTAGCAGCCCAGCCTCTGGCGGGGCATCTGATTTCCCGTAGAGACGCGGCTTGCCGCGTCTGAGACAGGGCAAGCCCCGTCTCTACGGGCGGAAGAGATTTGCGGCATCGTTGAAAGGCTTGGAAAGCATATGGAGATTCAGCAATGACCGAATTCAAGCGCGACGGCAGCCACCTTTCTTATTGCCCGCCGGTCGAGAAGTGGGACGATTGGGTCGAGTACGATGCCGGAGCCTGGCCTTGCCGCGTTGAAAAGCATTACCAGCTTGTTCCCACCATCTGCTTCAACTGCGAGTCGGCGTGCGGACTTCTCGCCTATGTCGATAAGGAAACCGGACAAGTCGCGAAGTTTGAAGGCAACCCGAAGCATCCAGCCAGCCGCGGACGCCTTTGTGCGAAAGGCCCGGCCACGATCAATCAGATTCACGATCCCGATCGCATCCTTTATCCGCTGAAGCGCTCCGGGCCGCGAGGCGGTGGGAAATGGACCAGGACCTCGTGGGACGAAGTGCTGGAAACTTTCGGCGCGCGCATTCGCAAAGCTTTTCAGGAAAATCGTGGCGAAGAAGTCATGTACCACGTGGGCCGGCCGGGACACGACTTCATCATGGAGCGCACTTTGCAGGCGTGGGGCATCGACGGTCACAACTCCCACACGAATGTGTGCTCGTCTTCGGCGCGCCTTGGTTATCTGCTCTGGCACTATGCCGACCGTCCCTCTCCCGACCACGCCAACGCGCGCTTCATTCTTCTGCTCTCCGCGCATCTTGAGTCCGGCCACTATTTCAATCCGCATGCCCAGCGCATTATCGAAGGAAAAATGGCCGGAGCGAAACTCGCCGTCATGGACCCGCGCCTCTCGAATACGGCGAGCATGGCGGATTACTGGATGCCGAGTTATCCGGGTACCGAAGGAGCGGTTCTGCTGGCGATGGCGATGGTGATCCTTGGCGAAAATCGGTTTGACGCCACGTTCGTGAAGAACTGGACCAACTGGGAAGAACTTGAAGTCGATGGATTTCGCGCCAAGGACCAAAGTTTCGAAGCGCTGATCGAGGCATTGAAGCGGCACTACGCGAAATTCACACCGGAGTTTGCGGAAAAGGAAAGTGGAGTGAAGGCGGAAGTCATCGTCAAAACGGCGCGCGAGATCGCGACCGCCGGGAGTCGCTTCGCTTCGCATCTGTGGCGGGGCAGCGCGTCCGGCAATCTGGGCGGATGGCAACCGGCACGCGCATTGATGCTGCTCCACGTGCTCACCGGTTCGGTCGGAACCCCTGGCGGACACAATCTGAATGCGTGGAACAAATTTGTGCCGCGTCCGTTCAAGAATCCGCCGCCGCAGAAACGCTGGAACGAACTGCTTTACCCGCAGGAGTGGCCGCTGTGTACGCATGAAATGTCGTTCCTGCTCCCGCACTTTCTCAAGGAAGGCCGCGGTCGCCTTGAAGCTTATTTCACGCGGGTCTTCAATCCGGTCTGGACTTATCCGGACGGATTTTCCTGGATCGAGATGTTGCGCGATGAAGAGAAGGTCGGCTTGCACGCCGCGTTGACTCCGACCTGGAGCGAGACTGCCTGGTTTGCGGATTATGTCTTGCCCATGGGCTTCAGTTCCGAGCGTCACGACCTGATGAGCCAGGAGTCCTACGCCGGAAAGTGGATCGGCTTTCGCCAGCCAGTGCTGCGCGTTCTGCAGGAACGGGAAGGAAAGAAATTCGACTACACCTATCAGGCGAATCCGGGAGAAGTTTGGGAAGAGGATGAGTTTTGGATCAACCTCTCGTGGGCGATCGATCCCGACGGTTCGATGGGAATTCGGCAGTGGTTCGAATCTCCGTATCGTTCCGGACAAAAACTTACGGTCGACGAATACTACGGTTGGATTTTTGAAAATTCAGTTCCGGGTTTGCCCGAAGCCGCTGCAAAAGAGGGCCTGAAGCCGCTCGAATACATGCGCAAGTACGGCGCCTACGAAGTGACCACCGACGTCTACAAGCTGAACGAGAAGCCGGTGGCCGCTGCCGATCTCTCCGGATCGAAAGTCGAAGCGAACGGCGTGGTCACCAAAGAAGGCAAGGCGGTTGGCGTGATGGTCGATGGCGCAGCGGTCGTTGGCTACAACACTCCGTCGCGGAAACTTGAATTATTTTCGAAAACTTTGGTGGACTGGAAGTGGCCTGAATTCGCGCTTCCGGAATACTATCGCAGCCACATTCATCGCTCGGCGCAAGCAGCGTCGATGGGAAATCCTGCGGAAGATTTCGATCCGCGATACATGCCACTCGTGGAATGGCCAAAGGATGCCAAGGGCGAGGTGTACACGCTGCTGCCGATTTTCCGTTTGCCGCATCTCATTCATACGCGATCGGGAAACTCGAAATTTCTTTACGAGATCGCCCACAAGAATCCGCTGTGGGTGAATCCGATGGACGCCAAGAAGCTCGGCGACATTCGCACCGGCGATTTGCTCAAAGTCCACACCGAAATCGGTTTCTTCGTATTGCATGCGTGGGTCACCGAGGGACTGGCGCCGGGCGTGGTCGCCTGCTCTCACCATCTTGGACGCTGGCGCATCAATAAAGAGGATCAGGTCGAACGCATGTCGAGCGCGTGGGTCGATCTGCAAGAAGTCGCCAAAGGACAATGGAAGATGCGCCAGATTTCGGGAGTGGAACCCTACGCCACATCCGATCCCGATACGAAGCGAGTCTGGTGGAGCGATGCGGGCGTGCACCAGGACATTACATTCCCAGTACATCCCGACCCGATCAGCGGCATGCACTGCTGGCACCAGATGGTGCGTGTGGAGCGGGCCAGCGCTGACGACCGCTACGGCGACATCTTCGTCGACACCAATCTTTCCTTTGCGGTGTATCAGCGATGGAAGGCGCTGGCTCGTCCCGCTCCGGGACCTGGAGGGCTACGGCGTCCACTGTGGATACCGCGGGTAGTGCGTCCTGAGGAAGCGGCGTTCTTTATCTCTACGAAGAAAGCGTGAGCCTGCGGCTTGACGTTGTAAAATGGCGACATGCCTTTACAGCCAGGAAGTCCCACATTTAACAAAAAGCGCACTCCGCCTCCGGACGAGACTTTTGAAGAAGCTGCCTATCTGAAGGCGCTGGGGGAAAAGCAGAAAGTCGTGAGCCTGAAGCTGGCCGACGGCGAAGTGGTCCGCGGCTGGATCGAGTACTACGACAAGAACATGGTGCGAGTGACACGCGAGAATGGTCCGAATCTGTTCATCTTCAAGCACGAGATTGTGTATATCTCGGAAGATGGGAAGAAGTAGTAGTCAGGGATCAGTTCTCAGTTCCCAGAATCTGGCATTCAATCCTGAAAATGAAAGTCTAGACGTGGCAGCCAATCAATCTTTGGACTTGATTTCTCCGATGCAGGCGATGGCCCGCGAAGCGGGCAGCCTGCTGATGGACTACTTTCGGCAGCACGTGAAGATTGAATATAAGGGCGACGTGGACCTGGTTACGGTGGCCGATCGAAACTCGGAAGCGCTGATTCTCGAAAGGATTCGCCACCAGTTCCCGACTCATGACGTGATGGGTGAAGAGGGAACCCGCATCGAAACTGGCAGCGATTACAAGTGGTACGTTGATCCGCTCGATGGCACAACGAACTTTGCGCACGGCTTTCCGGTGTTTTGCGTTTCTCTCGCGGTGGAACGCCTGGGACAACGGATCGCGGGAGTGATTTATGATCCGACTCGTGACGAGATGTTCTCCGCCGAACTTGGCAGTGGCGCGCGGCTGAACGGCGAAGCGATTCATGTGTCGACCACGCCGACATTGGGAGAGTGCCTGATCGCCACCGGTTTCCCGAGCCAAAAGCGGCATAAGAACCCGAATATTTATTTCTATCACCAGCTCACGTTGCGCACCCACGGGGTGAGGCGGGCGGGGTCGGCCGCGCTTGATCTGTGCAATGTCGCGTCGGGCCGATTTGACGGCTTCTGGGAATTTAATCTCAATCCATGGGATACAGCGGCGGGTGTGCTGATTGTCGAAGAAGCCGGCGGCAAGGTTACCGACTTTTCGGGCGGCGAATTCCAGATCGCAAGCCGCGAGACGCTGGCGTCGAATGGGCTGGTGCACGGCGCGCTGCTGCAGGAGTTCCAGGAGATCTTCGCAGGCCGGGGGGTGGAGCCGTTGCCCAGTCCGGTCAACTACGCGAACGATCGAAAATTCTAATGGAGAGCCGGGCGCCCCCGCCCGGCTGGACGGGCGAGACGCNNCGAGACGCCCGTCCCTCCACCAGCATCGTTCAAGCGGTACAATTACTCACGTGATTTCGTCTCTTCTTGAACGCAAGATCGAAAAGCGGTCCGACAAGGTGCGGCTGCAGGGGCGCATCCTATTTCTCACGGAAGACCCGGAGTTGATTAAGAAGCAGCTGGCGGGTTGGGATCTGCCGTGGGACACGAAGAACGCTGCCAACAATCCTAAACTCCGCGACGACATTTCGACCGACGAGATCACTCCCGGCCACTACTGCTTCTACTTTGATCGAACGCTCGGCGAGATCCCCTATGTTGGCTTGAGGTGCGGCGAGACGCTGCCGATTGGACGCGGCGATGTGAAGAAAGGCGGCTTCGTCTGCTCGGTGAGCGGCAAGCGTCGCGGCAAAGGCTCGAGTCGCGAGCAGTCGCCGTATGCGGAGATGTGCGCCGGGATTCAGGTCGCGATTAGCGAGAATATTGAGCGCATCTACAAGCAGAACTGCCAGAACCTCGGGTTGCTGACTTCGACCAACTTTTCTTTGATCTTCCGGATTCGCGCCGGGGAAGAAATTGCGCTCAGTGAATTCACCGCGGGGGAAGATGAGATCACGAAGCAGGTGATCGAACACGGCGGATTGTTTCCCTTCAATGTTGCGCGCCTGCAGAGGAAAGTTTTTCTGCCGCCGATAAAAACTGAGAAGCATGCGATGACGCTGGCGGAAAAGATCTTTGCGCGGCACATGGTTACGCCCGAGGGCACGGTCGGAGTTGCAGCGGTCAAGCCGGGCGACACCGGCTTCACTCGCGTCGATCTGCGCTTCAGTCATGAGTACGTCACGCCGATGGCAGCGATTTTTTACGAGCAATACGTTGGCAAGGATGTTCCGGTGAACGATGCCTCGAGCATCCGCTTCTTCCGTGACCATCTCACCTTCCTCGACGAAGTGATCTCCGAAGAAAAGAAAAAGATGGGGCTGCTCGACTTGGCCACGCAACTCAAACTGAAGCAGGAGGATTTCGCAAAGCAGCAGGGAATCAAGCTGCACGGCGAACTCACCGACCGGAAGGGCTCGGAGGGCATCTGCCATTCGGTGATGCTGGAGACCTATGCGCTGCCGGGGCAGGTGAACGTTGGGTCCGATTCGCACACACCGCACGTTGGCGCTATCGGATGCATTGCTTTCGGCATCGGGACGACAGACGTATTCAACTCCTGGATTACGAAAGACGTTCGCGTTAAGGTGCCGGAGTCGGTCAAGATCGTGATTCGGGGCAAGCGGCATCCGAATGTCACGGCAAAAGATTTCATCCTGAAGATTCTTTCCCTCGATTACGTGCGCAGCGGCAAGGCGCTGGCGAAGGTGATGGAGTACGCGGGGGAAGCGGTGGAGGCGCTCTCGGTGGACGAGCGCGCCACCATGACAAATATGGCGGCCGAAATCGGAGGCTTCACGGGCATCGTGGCTCCGGATGAAAAGGTGGTCGAGTTTCTAATCGAGCGCCGGGGCATGAAGCGCGCCGAAATCGAGAAGATGATCGAAGGTCTGCAGAGCGACCCGAACGCCGAATACGCCGACGTGATCGAACTGGACGCGGCTGAGATCACGCCCATGGTCGCGACTCCGGGCGATCCCGGCAACGGCAAGTACATCCGCGAACTCAAAGCTCGCGTGCCTATTGAAATCGCCTATGGCGGAACCTGTACGGCGGGGAAGAACGAAGACATGGACATGTACGCGTCGGTTCTCGCCGATGCGCTGAAACAAGGCAGGCGAGTTTCGGAAAATGTCGAGTTCTGGATCCAATTCGGCTCTCAGGAAACGCGCGAGTACTCGAAGCGCCGAGGCTATCTTGAAATCTTCGAGCGGGCGGGCGCACATGTGATCGAGCCTAGTTGTGGCGCGTGCATCAATGCGGGGCCGGGAGTATCGACGCGTCCCGAGCAGGTTGTGATCAGCGCGCAGAACCGGAATTTTCCCGGACGCAGCGGGCCGGGACAGATGTATCTGGCGTCGCCGCTGACCGTGGCAGCGAGCGCGGTGGCGGGGTACATTGTCGAGTACGAGCCCTCGAACTCGAGTGATCTGGTGTCGGACTAGCGATCACGGTGTACAATTCACGCTACGTGGGGACTCCAATCGAAAGACCTCTAATTTAACCGCAAAGGGGCAGCCGCCGTTGTGGCGTCGCTGATTTCTTCCCCGCGGTGAAGCACGCAGCAAAGCAGCGCTTTACGGAATCGCTAAAAACCCTATGAAAATTCTGCTCTATAACCCCGACAACGGCGTCACCCGTAATTTCATGCCGCATCTGTGGATGTTTCTGCTCCAGGCGCTCACTCCATCGGGCCACGAGGTGCTGTTGGTGGATGGCAACGCCCACCCCATGGATGAAGCGGGGATCGCGCAGTATGTGCGCGACAACAATATTGGACTGGTCGGCATCGGCGCCATGACCAGAATGATTGCCAAGGCATATCGCATGGCGGATGCGGTTCGGGCCACGGGAGTTCCGGTGGTGATGGGCGGACCTCACGTGACGGAGATGGCCGACGAGGCACTCGGTCGAGATGGCGGGCCGCGCCACGCCGACGCGGTCGCCCTGGGCGAAGCCGATGCGACCTGGCCGCTGATTGTTGAGGATGCCGCCCGTGGTGAGCTTAAGGACGTTTATGCTCCGGTGGATGCCGCTGGCAAGGAGAGCAAGCCGTCGCTGAAGGAATACCCGGTAATTCCGTGGCAGTCGATCGATCTCAAGCAGTTCAATCTCGTGCCCAAGGCTGCGACCGCCCTGCTCCAGAAAATCGGAGAAGGCTGGGGAACATTTCGCATTATTCCGGTCGAATCCGGACGAGGCTGCCCTTACGGCTGCGAGTTCTGCACTGTGACCGGATTTTTCGGGGACGCCATTCGTTTCCGCACCAATGAGAGCGTGGTGAATGAACTGCTCTTGTTGAAGGCCCGCGCCCGCAGCGAGAAGGGCCAGATGGCGGTCTTCTTCATCGACGATAATTTCGCTATCAACATCAAGCGAACAAAGTCGCTATTGCGCGATATCATTGCCGCCGGCGCGCAGGTGCATTGGGTGGCGCAGATCAGCGCCAATTTATTGCGCGACGAAGAACTGGTTGACCTGATCGCGGCTTCTGGAGGCAAGTGGATCTTTATCGGAATGGAGTCCATCGACCCGGCCAATCTGAAAGACGTGAACAAAGGATTCAACAAGCCGGGTGAGTACGCGGCGGTACTGGAGCGGCTTGCGCAACGCAATGTGTACGCCATCACATCGTTTATTTTTGGCATGGACAACGACACGACCGGAGTCGCCGAGCGAACTCTCGAACAAGTTCGGACCTGGCCTCCGGGTCTGCCGATCTTTGGTCTGCTGACTCCTTTGCCCGCAACGCCGCTTTACAAACGGCTGGAGACCGCCGGGCGGTTGACGCGGCCCAAGCACTGGCAGGAGTTCATCCCGTTTGCGATGGCCCACACGCCGTTGAAGATGACCATCGATGAAGCTCATGCCGAAGTGAATTACGGCTGGGCCCAGGTTTATAGTCCGGAGGCACTGGCGCAAGCGGTCGACTCGCTGAGCGACCAGCCCCTCGGTTATCGCATCAACATTTTCCTTGCGCGACTCTGTTTCCGCGGCATCTATTTCCCCATGTTGGGGAAAATGGCATGGGTGAAGGTGATTGCGCAAAATCGGCGAACCATCTTCAAGCTGGTAAGGGAGGGGTTCAAGGCCGGCGCTTGGCGCGGCGCGCCTGCAAGGATTCCCGCCAGCCCAGTGCCGCCGGTGGAGGCAGGCGAAGCGACCGCACAAGTGGCGGAGGGGTGAACGGGAGCGGGCGGGCAATTGCACTTCCCGGCAATTGAAAGTCGCTTATGCGCTTTTCGACCTGGGAAAGCTGCTGCTGAGTGGTTGCTACCTGTACCGATAGCTGCGTTCTTGCTAAAATCATGAGTTCGATCACCCTCCCTGCGCCCGAGGAGCATGAGATTTTATGGCCTACGTAATTGCCGAGCCCTGCATCGGAACCAAAGACACCGCCTGTGTTGACGCCTGCCCGGTGGATTGCATTCATCCCAAGAAGGACTCCGACAAGTTCGCGACCGAGGAGATGCTGTATATCGATCCCGTGGAATGCATCGACTGCGGCGCCTGCGTGCCGGTTTGCCCGGTCTCGGCCATCTTCGCGCTCGACGACCTGCCGGAAAAGTGGAAAGAGTACACCGAGCGGAATGCGAAGTACTTCGGGCGGTAGGGCAGCTCTTGGTTCTTAGCCTTTAGCGGGTGCCGGGGAGAAGCTGCGAGCTGCGAGCCACGAGCTAGAAGCCAAGAGCCAAAAGCCGCTCCTCTCCATTACAATCAATCATTAACCTGTTGACCTTCCATGGCGCTGAAGGAGTCGGAAGCGATCGTTCTGCGCACGTATCCGCTGCGCGAGTCCGACCTGCTGGTTACGCTCTTCACCCGCATGGAAGGCAAGGTGAAAGGCGTGGCGCGCGCGGCCATGAAGTCGAGACGCCGCTTCGGAGGCGCGCTTGAGCCGCTCACGTATGTGCGGGCGTTTTACGACGACCGCGAAGGGCAGGAACTGGCGCGGCTTGATTCCTGTGAAGTGATCGAATCGCCGCTGGCCACCGAGGTCAGTTATGCGCGGGCGGTGGCGTTGGCACACGTCGCTGAGTTGCTCGATGAGTTGATGCCCGACCGCGAGGCGAGCGACGCGGTCTTCCGCTTGAGCCTGGCGGTTTTGCAGGAACTGCGCGGCAAGGCGTTGTGGATGCCGCTCACGTACTTTGAGCTATGGATGACGCGGCTCATGGGATTTCTGCCGGAGTTTTCGGAGTGCGTTGTCTGCGGACGCGCGCTCGACGGCAGCCGGGCGTTCTATCACGCGCTCGCCGATGGCCTGATGTGCCTGGACGACAAGCGCGTGGCGTCGTCGGAACTGTCGTCCGAATCGAGAAGGATTGCGGCGCAGATGCTGCGGTCGCGCGTTTCGGAGTTTGCCGGGATTGATTGGCCGAAAGCGGTGGGAGCGGACCTGCGCAAGTTTCTTCTCCAGATTCTGGAGCGGCACATCGAGAAGAAGCTGGTGACGGCGGGAATGCTGGAGAAAATCGGCAGTTAGCGGTTAGCGGTTAGCTCTTAGTGTCGCGTCCAGTAAGATTGGCAACAATAGTATGGGTTGTCATCCTGAGCGAAGCGAAGGACCTGCTGTCTCGGGCACCGATAAAAAAGCAGGTCCTTCGCTTCGCTCAGGATGACAAAATCTGGTGAAAAGCCGGACTCACTACGTGAACTCACTCAAATCCAATTCGCTGACCTTCCAGGAACTCATCCTCAAGCTCCAGACTTTTTACGCTGAGCGTGGGGCGGTTTTGCAGCAACCCTATGACGTTGAAGTCGGCGCGGGCACCATGGCGCCGGAGACGTTCCTGCGCGTGCTCGGGCCGAATCCGTACAAAGTCGCGTACGTGCAGCCTTCGCGGCGTCCTGCCGATGGGCGCTACGGGGAGAATCCCAACCGTTTGTTCAAGCACTTGCAGTTGCAGGTCATCCTGAAGCCGCCGCCGGAGAACGTGCAGGAGCTTTACCTTGAATCGCTGGGCGCGATCGGCATTGATCTGCGTCAGCATGACATCAAGTTCGAAGAGGACAACTGGGAGTCTCCGACGCTCGGCGCGTGGGGCATCGGGTGGCAGGTCATGCTCGACGGCCTTGAGGTCACGCAGTTCACCTACTTCCAGCAGTGCGGCGGCGTGGACCTCGACCCCATCTCCGTCGAACTCACCTACGGACTGGAGCGGCTGTGCGCTTTCCTGCAGGACGTGGATTCAATCTACGACATCGTTTGGGCGCGCGATCCTGAAACGGGCAGGGAAGTGAAATATGGAGACGTGCGTCTGGCCGATGAGCAGCAGTTCTCCGTGTACAACTTCGAAGCGGCGGACGTGCAGAGCGCGTGGAAGCATTTCGAATTGTGCGAGACCGAATGCAAAGCATTGATTGATCGCTACGCTGTTTTAGCGAAGGATAAGAGCGAAGGCGATGGCATCGCGCGCGAGAAGTCGCGCTTTCCGCTGCTGGGCGCCTACGATCTGTGCCTGAAATGCTCGCATTACTTCAATATTCTCGATGCCCGGGGTGCGATCTCGGTGACCGAGCGCGTCGGCGTGATTGCGCGGGTGCGGGCGTTAGCCGTGGGGATCGCCAAAGCCTGGATGGATCAGCAGTACCCGGCGGGGAAAAAAACGGGAAGCGATGACTCGGCTGCGAAGCTTTCAGCTAAGGAAAAGAAAGGCAAGCTTGCTCCGGTGGGATGAGAAATTCCCCTGTGGACCTCTGTGCCCCCTGTGGTAGAGGCTCTTTCCTTGCCGATCGACACACTTCGTTTGTGACGAGGCTCACATTTACTTTACCGTACTTTTGAGAACATAGATGAAATTGCCCCATGCCTGACTTTTTACTCGAAATCGGATGCGAAGAAATCCCCGCGCGGATGATTGACGCCGCTTCTCGCGAGCTGCGAGAACGCTTGAACACGCTGTTGCAACGCGAGCGCCTCGAACCAGCCGGGGCGATTTCGCATCTCGACACGCCGCGCCGTCTGGCGGTTCTCGCTTCCGGCATTCCCGCCTCTCAGCCGGACATTACCGAGCAGGTGACCGGCCCGTCCGCGCAGATCGCATATAAGGATGGGCAGCCGACACCGGCAGCGCACGCGTTTGCCAAGAAAGTCGGCGTCGATGTTGGCAAGCTGGAGAAAGTCAGCACCCCGAAGGGCGAATACCTTGCGGCCACGGTCACGCGGAAAGGCCGCACCGCCGCCGAGATTCTTGCCGAGACTCTTCCCAAAGAAATCTCCTCGCTCTACTGGCCCAAGAACATGTACTGGCGCAAGCGCGGGGAAGTGTTCGTTCGTCCGGTGCGCTGGTTGGTGGCGATGCTCGATGAGCAGGTAGTCCCGGTGGAATTGTTCGGCATCCCCGCCGGCAAGACTTCCCGCGGACACCGCATCATGTTTGGCGAGGCCGGCAGCGAAACCGTCGCCGTCTCCAAGCCCAGCGCCTACGTCGAAGCTCTGCGCGGCGCGAAGGTTCTTGGCGCCGCCGAGCGCGAGCAGGTGATCCGCAAAGCGCTCGATGCGGCGACTCGCACGATCCCCGGTGCGCGCTGGCGCGAAGACAAGCCGCTCGTCGCGACCGTCGTCAATCTGACGGAATTTCCTTCGGCCATCCTCGGCAGCTTCGACCCCGAGTTTCTCGATCTGCCCGAAGAAGTGCTGGTCACGGTGATGCGCGACCACCAGAAATATTTCGCCATCGAAGATGCGAATGGCAAGTTGCTGCCCCACTTCATGGCGGTGCTCAACACGGCTGCCGACTCGGACGGATTGATCCGCCACGGCAACGAACGCGTTTTGCGCGCCCGCTTCAACGATGCCCGCTTTTTCTGGCAGACAGACCAGAAACAGACGCTGCGCCAGCGCGTCGATTTGCTGCGCAACGTCACCTTCCAGAAAGATCTCGGCAGCTACTACGACAAGACGCTGCGCGTGCAACACATGGCCAGTTGGCTGGCCGAGACGGTGAAACAGAGCGGGATGGCGGTTCGACCCGGCGTCGTCCACAAAGCGGCGCTGCTGGCTAAAACCGATCTGACCACGGAACTCGTCAAGGAATTCACCGAACTGCAAGGGATTGTCGGCGGTCTTTACGCGCGAGTGCAGCACCTCGATGAGGACATGAAGCCCGACGTGCAGCTGGAAGTTTCGCGGGCCATCTACGATCATTACAAGCCCGAGTCGATGGAGGACGGCGCTCCCGCGACGGTCGAGGGAGCGGTTCTCTCGATCGCCGATAAGGCCGACTCGATCGCCGGAATGTTCGCGCTCGGTCTCATCCCCAGCGGGTCGAAGGATCCGTTCGCGCTGCGCCGCCAGGCGAACGGCATTGTGAAGATGATCGCCGAGCATAAACTGCCGCTCCGTCTGTCGGAGATTATGGCCGATGCGCGCGCTCGCTATAAGGGATCCGAGGCGGAGAAGAAGTTCTCCAACGCCGCCTACGTCGATTCGGTGCGCAGCTTCTTCCGCGAGCGCCTCGAGTTCTACTTGAAGGATGCGCGTGGCTACGCGTATGACGTTGTCAGCGCTGTGCTCGCTGTCGACTCCGACGATGTGGTGGACGCCGCCGCCCGTGCCGAGGCCGTGAGCAAAGTGCGCGGCTCGGCCGATTTCGAATCGATCTCCATCGCCTTCAAGCGTATGAAGAACATTCTGCGCCAAGCCGCTGAAAAGACAAGACGTATTGCAGCAAGCCTCGATTCAGCTGGCCTCCAGGAAGAATCCGAAAAGGAACTGGCCGCGCTGATCCCGCAGACCGTGGCGACCGTCGAGAAGCGGCGCGCGGCGCGCGACTATCAAGGCGCGCTGCTCGAGATCGCGAAGCTGCGTCCCGCGATCGACAAATTTTTCGACAAGGTCATGGTCATGGTTGACGATGACAATCTCCGCGCCAATCGCCTGGCCCTGTTGCAGACCGTGGTCAAGGAATTTTCCACGATCGCGGACTTCTCCGAGATCGTGACCGAAGGCAAGGAATCGACGAAATAACATCTACGAAATAAAGACGAGGACCCATAATGGCAACAACGACTCTCCCCGATACCGGCATCATCTTAGCGAAACCCACGACCACGAAATATGTGTACTTCTTCGGCGGTGGCAAGGCCGACGGCAATGGCAAGATGAAAGACGTTCTCGGCGGCAAAGGCGCTGGGCTCGCCGAGATGACCAACGCCGGCCTCCCGGTGCCTCCTGGCTTCACCATCCAGACCGAGGCCTGTCGCGAATACATGCGCCACAACGCGGTGTCGAAGGAAGTGGACAGCCAGATGGAAGCCGCGCTCGCCAGGCTCGAAGGCCTTCAGGGCCAGAAGCTCGGCAAAGGCGAGAACCCTCTGCTCGTAAGCGTGCGTTCGGGCGCGAAGTTCTCGATGCCCGGCATGATGGACACGATCCTCAACCTCGGCCTGAACGACCAGAGCGTCGAAGCCCTCGCCAAGCGCGCCAACAATCCGCGTTTCGCCTATGACTCCTATCGCCGCCTGATTCAGATGTTCGGCAACGTCGTGCTCGACATCGAGAAACCGGTATTTGAAGAAATTTTCGACGCCAAGAAGAAACAGAAGAAAACGAAGTTCGACACGGGCCTCGACGCCAAGGCGCTGCAAGAGGTCATCGCGGAATACAAGAAAGCCGTCAAGAAGCACGCCCATCGCGACTTTCCGCAGGACGCGAACGAACAGCTGGTCATGTCGCGCGATGCCGTATTCCGCTCGTGGCAGAACGATCGCGCCAAGCATTACCGCCGCATCAACAACATCGACGACATGCTCGGCACTGCCGTCAACGTACAGGCCATGGTCTTCGGCAACCTCGGCGACACCAGCGGCACCGGCGTCGGTTTCACGCGCAACCCGGCCACTGGAACGAAAGAGTTCTACGGAGAATTCCTGCTGAACGCGCAGGGCGAGGACGTGGTTTCGGGCGTGCGTACTCCGGTTCCAATCCTCGAACTCGAAAAGGTCATGCCCGATGTCTACAACCAGCTCCGCGACATCACCACCCGGCTGGAAAAGCATTACAAAGATATGCAGGACTTTGAGTTCACCATCCAGGACCGCAAGCTCTATATGCTGCAAACCCGTAACGGCAAGCGCACCGGACTAGCCGCGGTTCGGATCGCGTTACAGATGGTGGACGAAGGGCTCATCAAGAAGGAAGAAGCCATCTTCCGAGTCGAGCCGAATCAGCTGTATGACTTCCTGGTTCCACGGCTCGACGAAAAGGGGTCCAAGGTCGAAGTGCTTGCGAAAGGCCTGCCTGCTTCTCCGGGCGCGGCGGTTGGACAGATTGTCTTTTCCGCCGACGAAGCCGTCGAAAAAGCCGGACACGAAAAAAATATCCCCGTCATTCTTGTCCGCGCCGAAACCACCCCAGAAGATATCCACGGCATGGAAGTCGCCAAGGGCATTCTGACCTCGCGCGGCGGCATGACCAGCCACGCCGCGGTGGTCACGCGCGGTATGGGCAAGTGCTGCGTGGCGGGCGCCGGCGACATTGACGTTGATGAAAAAGCGCGCGAAATGCGCGTCAAAGGCCAGACCTTCAAAGCCGGCGACTGGATCTCGCTCGACGGTACCACGGGCCGCATCATCAAGGGCAAGCTGAACACGCTCGATCCCTCGCCTGACGATCCTGAGCTGCAGAAATTCATGAGCTGGGTTGACCCGTACCGAACGATGAAAGTCCGCGCCAATGCGGACATTCCCCGCGATGCCATTCAGGCGCGCACCTTTGGCGCCGAGGGCATCGGCCTCTGCCGCACCGAGCACATGTTCTTCGGCGAGCAGAAAATTCCGCACATGCGCGCCATGATTCTTGCCAATACCGAAAAAGACCGCCGTGCGGCACTCAAGAAACTACTGCCCATGCAGCGCAAGGATTTTGACGGAGTATTCCGGGCAATGGATGGCTTCCCGGTCACCATCCGTACGCTCGATCCGCCGCTGCACGAGTTCCTGCCGCGCCGTGAAGATCTGATGGTGGATATCGCGACCCTCCCGTACGCAGACACGAAGCAGAAAAAATCGCTGGTGTCGAAGTACCGCGACTACGGAGCGAAAGCGACTGGCGATTTGAAGAAGCTACTGCCGGTGCTCCTCAGCCGCGTCGAGCAGCTTCACGAGTTCAACCCCATGCTCGGACATCGCGGTTGCCGCCTGGGTATCACCTATCCGGAGATTACCGAGATGCAGGTGCGCGCCATCTTCGAAGCGGCCGTCGCCGTCGCCAAGGACGGCGTCAAGGTCTATCCCGAAGTGATGATCCCGCTCACCGCCACGCTGAATGAAATGGCGAACCAGGCAGCCATCGTTCACCGCGTGGCGAAAGAAGTCTTCAAAGAAAAAGGACGCACCGTCGAGTACCTCGTCGGCACGATGATCGAGCTGCCGCGCGCCGCCCTGATCGCCGATGAGATCGCCAAGGAAGCGCAGTTCTTCTCCTTCGGCACCAACGATCTCACGCAGACCACCTGGGGCTTCTCCCGCGACGACGTCAACAAGATCCTGCCCACCTACCTCGCGGAGGGAATCATCAAGCAGGATCCGTTTGCCGTTCTCGATCGCGAAGGTGTAGGTCAGTTGATCAAGATGGCGACCGAACGGGGTCGCAAGACGCGTCCGAACTTGAAGGTTGGAATCTGCGGCGAGCACGGCGGCGAACCATCGTCGGTCGAGTTCTGCTACCAGACCGGCCTCAACTACGTTTCCTGTTCACCGTTCCGCGTACTAACCGCGCGACTAGCGGCTGCCCAGGCCGCCGCCGGCGAAAAGCTGCAGGGTGACGCTGGACGAACAAAATGATCAACGCAGGGGTCGCGGAGACAAATCGCGCTGAGGTCGCTGAGAAAGATAGAAGAACGCTCAATGCGATCAGCGGGCAAATTGTCGATGCGGCCATGCGGGTTCATACCGTTCTTGGGCCGGGTCTTCTTGAGAGCGCGTACGAGGTGTGCCTAACTCATGAACTACGGAAACGGGGGCTGCGTGTCGAAACGCAATTCCCGTTGCCCGTTAGCTACGATGGAGTGCGTGTCGATCTTGGATATCGCCTGGATCTTCTCGTCGAGAATGAAGTTGTTGTCGAACTTAAGGCAATCGAAACTGTTCTGCCAGTTCACAAGGCCCAGCTTCTCTCTTACCTACGGCTAGGAGGAAAGAGGCTGGGCCTTCTGATTAATTTTCACGTTAATCGGCTGCGAGACGGTATCACGCGTCTCGTTAACGGGTTCTGAGTTAGCTTTTCAGTAACAAAAAGATCAACGCAGAGGACGCAGAGAAAACTCGCGCAGAGGTCGCTGAGAAAGGCAGAGAAACACTCAACGCGATCAACGCTCAAATTGTCGATGGATTTTAATCTTTCAGCGTTCTCTGCGGGCAGTTCTCCGCGTCCTCTGCGTTGATCTTTGTCAGTTGATCTTCTGCAGCCTTGCGATCAGCTTCTGTGCCAGATTCTCCTCCGACTCGGACCACAGCAACCGCCCCGTTGCCCCGGAGTTCTTTTCCACCTTCGCAGTAAACTCGACCAGTTTGTGTACGTTGCTCCGGACGTTCCGCTCCGCCTCGGACGTAAACTCGACCTCTTCGTGCAGGAAGGGTGTGTCCAAACCGAAATCAATTTGAATGTGCCCCGTCTCTTCCGCGGCGCGCTCTTCAAATTCCATCCCGTGCGCAACCAGACGCACCAGCGACGGCTCCAGCACCCATTTCTCCGCGCCCTCAGGAGGAGTCCACAAATCCCAATAGGCCTCGAAAACGTAAGCATAGTCGTCGTGGAGAAGTTCCGCGACCACTTCCGCTGCTTCTTCCGGCGGAACGCCAGGAAGGAAGCGGCGCTCCAGAATGGTCGGCTCACTCCACGAGACCGGGTGGATCGCAGCGTAGGTCACTCCGTCCCGCGCCGGAGAAAACGGAAGTTGCCGGAGCACACTGACCGTTCGCGCCAGAATCTCGGACTCATCAAAACTGGGAAACCACAGGCTCAAATAAAGCGAATCGCCCATGGATGTATTCTAAATCGCACGTGCGTTCGGTTCGACGGTCAAGTGTGTGAGCGCATCTGGTTTTGACGCGGGAAAATCGCCCTGTTACTATGAACTCCGGCGGCAAAAAACCATCTCACCCAGAAACGTCCCCGTCGTCTAGCCTGGCCTAGGACATCGCCCTTTCACGGCGGTAACACGGGTTCAAATCCCGTCGGGGACGCCAACAAAATCAAGTGCTTGCAGGAACCCCAGTTCCCGACGCGGTACGCATTACGGTACGGTCTTGTTTGCGAGTGACCAAGCGAAGCACTTTTCTGTGCGCCATCTGCTTCTCGTCCGACATCGCTTCATCGTAGATGTCCATCGTCACTTTGATGGAGTTGTGGCGCAGCAGCCCTTGGACGACCTTCGGATCGCCGTTGTTCTGCCGGAGCAGTGTGGTGTAGGAATGGCGCAGCGTGTGCCATCCCTTGATTTCGATCCCGGCCTCGCTTGCTGCAGGTTTGATGTGGTGCTGCATGATGCGACTCATCCAGTACGGTTGTTTACCCTTCATCTTGGGGCTGGCGAAGATGTAGTCGTTGTCCTCGGCATAGGGTGTTTCCCTTCGCCAAGCCAACAGTTCGTCAAGGAGATCATCGTCCAGGGGAATGGAGTTCTTGGACTTCTCCGTCTTCACTGGTCCCACGTGTTGCTTAACAATTGAGCGCCTGGGGGTAAGCTTCTTTTCCCCGAAGTCGATATCTTCCCATTTGACGCCGCTCAACTCCCCTCTGCGAAGTCCCGTACCGAAATCGAGCAGTACCATGACGCGCTCCCTCGGTTTCAACACTTCGAAAATGAGCTGGGATAGCTGATCGACGCCAAGACGGCTCGGAGTCGACAGACGCTGTCCACCCTGGCGAACGGCCGAGATGGGATTGTGGTCAATCCATTCGTAGCGAATGGCGTGTGCGTAGAGCACGTGCATGAGGTCTCTGATTTTCTTCTTGGTCCCTGGAGCCAGAGCCTTCCCGTTCGGCCTTTTGAGTGGTGAGAGCCAATCTTCCACAGCGATTGCCTTCACTTCCTCCAGCGCTACCTCACCCCATCGGGGAATGATCCACCTCCGCAAGTAGCTTCGGTAGTTGTCCTTGGTTGAGAAAGCTCGCCGGCTCTTAGGATCTGCTTCCATTGAGCACTCTTTCTGCAGCCAGTGATCCACCAGTTCCTTGAAGGTGCTAGGACCATCCCCAGATCGGCGACCCAAGCCAAGACGCTGAACCTCCCTCCGTGCCGCGGCCTCGCTTCGAAAGTCTTTAGCTAAGCCGAGAACACGCTTGCGTTCTGTGGGCCGACCATCAGTTCCAGGGTCGTACCATCGATAGACCAAAACAGCACCGGACTTCCTTTGGATCGTGCTGAGGAAGCCCTTACTCGTATGCCTCTTTCTCATTGAAACCCTTTCCTTTCAGAAAGAGGCGGGCGGCGATTCGAGTGTAGCTTTCTTTTCATCCACTCGTCTATCTGCGAGATTTTGAAGCGCCATATCTTGCGCATTCCATCTCCCCAGGGGTATGCGGGAATCTCACCCTTGCGTGCCTTCTCCAGGAGAGTTTTGGGTGCGATGTCGAGATACTCAGCGGCCTTCTCAACTGACACGTAGGGCTCAAAGTGTGTCGTAAGGGCTGGCGTTGCCGGACCTGGCTGGGTCGACATTGGGGTCCTCATCCTCGCGGAATTCTTGTCTTCCGCAGTAGACGCCCGTCAGACCTGTGACGCGATTTGCCGGCGTGATATGGCGACCCGGTTACGACGACCACTGGCTGGGAGCGCGTGATTTGAGTTCTTTTAGACTGGAAGGGGATTTCAGTCAAACGACCTCAATCGCTGGCCCTCGACTCAATCGAAGCAGAACCGTCGCCACTGGCAACCCTCTGTGGAGGCATGTCTTAACTCTTCCGTTTACGAACTTCCCAAGACGTCACACGGTCCACCACCCAAAGTGCGTACGGCCACAAAATTCCCCGAATCTGAGAAAGCAGGAATCTCGGGCCCCATCCGGATACTGTCTACGGTGCGCTGTTCCAAGCGCAATATAATCTTGGAATGGCTGATCGCATTGCGTGCTCGTGCGTCACGTGTCCCAGATGTGGGACTTGGGTTGTTGTCAGACAGCAAACCGAACTTAGAGAAAGCAAGACAAAGTTCCGGGCGAGTTGCCCAGCGCCGGAGTGTGGGAAGGAATTTGAATTCGAAATCGGTGAAACGCGGGTCTTTGAGCTGCCACTGCCGCTTTTCGAGCGTCGCCACTTCTATCGATCTGAACTGTCCTGACCGTCAAAAAAGAGTAATCGAAATTGTCGAGAATCTGACTGGCAAACTTCGAAACATCCCCATACTGGGGTTATTATTGGGGCGAGAAAACTGGCTTCATTCTTAAGCACATGGGGGGAGACCGCGAGTCGATAGTTTCTATGAGTTTCTCCACCGCACCGGTCTGCCGGTCTTTGAAAGGGGAGCCATGCGTGATTGGATCACGCCCACTGCGTCACTCGGCTTACGCAAGATTCTTCTTCTGGCATGTCTTTTCTGCGCCTTGCCGCTGGTTGCGCAAAACAAGCAACCGCCGAGCGCTCCCAAATATGATCTGCAAGCCGAGACGAAGCTGAAAGGCACCATCGAGGAGGTGAGACTGCCGCCAAAAGGCAGT
Organism: Acidobacteriaceae bacterium; assembly: GCA_003131315.1. GTDB lineage: Bacteria > Acidobacteriota > Terriglobia > Terriglobales > Acidobacteriaceae > Acidiflorens. The sequence continues at coordinate 191 of PKUV01000043.1, read as the reverse complement.
GAGAAGGAAATTGCTTATCTGCTCGTCAAGAGCGGAGCGGACACCGTCGATGTATACCTCTGCCCGCAGTCCTTTCTTGCGGAGATGGGCGTGAGCTTCAACAAGGGAGACGAGATCTCTCTCACGGGTTCGAAAGTTAAGCAGGGTGAAGCCGCCCTCATGCTGGCACGCGAAGTGGTGAGGGGGAACGA
>PKUV01000160.1:279-127293 GCA_003131315.1 Acidobacteriaceae bacterium | reverse complement strand
GCAATTCTACGCAGCTGCGAGCGATCAATCATTACTAGGAAACTACTAGGCTCTGAGAAATACACAATCTGTGATTTCAATCACAACTCGCTATGAGGGCGCGGTTCCGACGCAGCGGCTTCGGCGTGATGTTGTGGGAGCGATCGAACTATCGCGTGCTACCTATCGAAAGATGATTCAAAATCTCGTTTGGGCGACCGCCGATAACCTTGTCGCTATCCCTGTCGCAGGAGGCCTTCTCGTCCGATGGGGACTCGATCTGCCCATGAGCGTTGGTGCAGTCGCAATGAGCCTGTCGACCATCATCGTGGCTGCGAATGCACAGTTGCTTCGCCGACTGAAACTGCAGCGCGCGGCCCTCTAAGAAGGAGAACCTTCTTCGAAGCAAAATCCTCGCACGGTGGTCCTCACTTTTTCACGCTGCCGCTTCGTCAATGATGGCGAGAAGTTCTCGTTCGACGTCCTGCGCCAGAGTATCCGCATGCCCAAGGCCGGTTGCAGCGAAAAGATCCGTCGGTTTCACCGTGGCAATCGTACTGCCGCCGGCATTGCTGTAGACAGCTATCCGGCACGGCAGCACCGTCGCAGTGGCCATGTCCTGGTGCAGGGCCTGCGATGCCGCCAGTGGGTTGCAGACATCGTAGATTCGGACTTCGTTGTCTAGATCAATCCCCTTGTCATGCAGAGTGTTCTTAAGATCCAAAACGTGAAGAATGCCAAATTTATGCCGCTGCGCAGCTTCGCGGAGACTCTGCTCAACTTCCTGTGGCGAGTGCTTCGATGATTTCTGGTAGATCACACTGTCCTTTCTTTCACCTGCCATCTGCTTCTAAATGTTGTCAAATGCAGCGAACGTCAACGCACCAAGTCTGAGCGCCTTCTCGTATTCTTCTTCGGTGATTTCACCGCGGGCTTTGCAAGCGGTCAACAGTTTTCCCCGTACGAGCACACAGATTTCACTTGCGTGCCCGGAATATCAGGGCCAGAGCGATGATCAGCACCACCCCGAACATCCACATCCAACCCGTGTTCCACCCTTCCATACCATATCCGTGCACGGGACCTCCTCCGGAATTGCTGTTTGAGAATAGGGGACACTGTCAGACTCATTTCTTCTGATCGTCCACCATCCCTTTATCTTTCTTCTTCGTCGCCCCGCTTTTCTTGTGCATGTCCATTGCATCCGGCATCATGGCCATGCGGTCGGTCATCGTCTGCATGTGATCCGTCATAGTTTGTAACTGGTTCATCATCGCCTGCTGCAGTTCCATCTGGCTCTTCATGCTGGCTTGTTCCGTTTCCATGTGGCTCTTCATGGCGGCATCGGCGGCAGCCATTTTAGCCATGTTGTCCTTCATCAGAGTCTGCATCTGTTCCATCTGCGCACGCATCTGCTCCATCTGCGACTTCATGGTCTTCATGTCCATGCCGGAACTTTGCATGGCGTTCTGGGCTTGCAGTGGTGCACCGTGAAAGCCCATTAGCAATAATGCGAGAATCGATACGAACAGCAGTTTTGTCATTGTCATTACTTCATCTCCTTGGTGTTCTCAAATCGATTGCTGATAAAAACCGGATCAGCGCTACTGCAACAACCACGGCTCGTTTCAACTCCGCCGGGAAAGAGCCAAGCCTGCATCGTCGCTCACGGAGTCGGCGATCGCCGATGTAGAAGGTGGTCGATCGAATATCCGACCCCCATTCGCAGCACAAACGGATCGCTTACGTCGGAGAGTCCAATTGTCGGCTCGATTTGAACGCTCCAGTGCTTCGATACGGAATAGCTGAAGACAGGGCCCACATACTGCTGCTGGCGTTGCCAGTCGAAGCCGAACTGATCCGTGTTGCCGAGCGCCCCCATCATTTCGAGCCCATAGCCCAGCCGTTGAAAAGAGAACACCGGAGGCGCTTCCTTTTTCGGCATGCCCGCCATTCCGGATATGTCTTTGTCTGTCTCCATTGCCCTATATGCAGCCTGCCGAAACACTCCCCAGGCATAGCCGAAGTCGTTCTCGCCGCTTTCCAGCCCCGTCTCGTTGATGAAGTTGAAGGTAAGGTTAACCCGTCCCCAATCGTGATACATGATTGCTCGCTGCTCGAAGGTGCGGACGGGCGTGCGCCGCGCCGGTGCCAGCGGCTCATTCAAATCTTCGCCGCCGAATCCGGCGACCTCCATTTTGTACAACGCCGCCCCATTAAGGCCTTCGTACTCGCCGTACAGGGTGAAATTCAGCAGGTGGTCGTGCGGGAAAACGCGAAAGTAACTATTGATCCGCAGCCCGCCGTAGGTGGTAGGCAAACCGAAGATTTTCTGCCCCTCCGCCATGAACCCCACCGTCCAGCGGGGGGTGAGGCCGTACTGCACCATACCCATGCCGGTGAAGAAGTCGTTGGTGGATCGCGCGGACTGGAAGTCCGACAGCAGCATAACCATCATCGTGTCCTGCGGAACAGGATGATTGATAGCAGCGAAATAGGGGTCCATCTGCGCTTCAAGAACGGCACCGCCACCGAACAAGAAAAGCAGACTGACAAGGAAGCTCCTATCCCTTCTCTCCATCGTTCTCTCCGCTTTTATATTTGACAGTTGGTGACTGGGCAGAGTTTCCTGGCCGAACCAAATTACCAATCTGACCAGTGGCTGATCTGCTCACAATTGCTCACATCCCTATTTCCAATTCCCAAAACGGAGCGAAGCGGAACGAAAGCGCAGCAGCGTAACTGCGGAGGTGCGCTTCAATATCCCATTGGCATGCTACATTTACCGAAATGCGCTCCGAGATAGAGCGGGCTGTTCTCCTGTTGCGGCGTGGCGATGACGAAGCCCTAGAACAAGCCTTGGCTTTGCTCCAAAACACCGTTTTCTCTTTCAGCATGAAAGTCTGCGGCCAGCGCCAGGACGCAGAAGACACGATGCAGGAAGTGCTGGTCAAATCGGTTCCGTACCTTTCGAAGTTCGAGAGTCCCAAGGCACTCGTTGTGTGGCTCTACAGGGTTGCGAAGAACCGTTGCCTGATGAGCCGCCGCAGAAGCAAGTTCGCACCGAAACAAGATCTTTCTCTGGAAGAATTACTGCCCGACAGGAAGGAACTCGAACGCCTCAGTGCTGCTGGCATAAACCCCGAAATGTTCGCAATCAGGAGTGAGCAGGCGGGGCTATTGCGGGAGGCAATTCAGAGACTGCCGTCGCAATATCGCATCGTTTTAGTACTACGGGATATGGAGGCGCTGACCGACGAAGAGGTTGCGGAGATCACAGGTTTGCGTCCGGGAACAGTACGCGTCCGTCTGCATCGGGCCAGGCTGTTCGTACGAAAGGAACTGATGAAGGGGCAAAAGCAACCTGGCGGCAGGCGTGTCGAGCCCATCGTGTCTCGGGGCGTTGCCGCAGGGGAGCCGAGACCCGCCCGGTGTAAGGCAATGTTCGCTGAACTTTCGAACTACCTGGATGAACAGCTGGACGATTCCTTATGTGAGGAACTGGAGAAGCATTTAGAGGGTTGCGACCCGTGCCAAGCATTTCTCGCGGGTTTAGAAGCCACCATCCGGGAGTGTCGGCGAATGCCGAGTCACGTTCCGGATCGCGCCAAGGCAGTAAAGCTGCGAAAGGAAGTGATGGGGCGCTATGAAAGGGCGCTGAGGAAGAGGGCAGACTAAGAGCGAAACTCAGTCTCGCTCTTGCAGACTCATCGGGATGTTCATTGAGGTTGCAGAAGAGCTTTGATCTCCCGCTCAAAAACCGATATATCGGTCGCGCCAATGTGTTTGGCTTCGATGCGGCCATTGCGGTCTATCAGAAAAGCGATCGGCAAGCCGAGCACTCCCCCGTATAGCTCGCCAATCTTCGCGTTGCCCATGGCAACCGGATAGCTCATGTGGAATCGCTGGTAGAAGTCGCGGACGGGCTCCGGTCCGTCGTCCATGGAAATGCCAATGATCTGCAAGCCCTGATCCCGGTATTTGTTTTGCAATTCCACGAAATGCGGAATTTCCTCCCGGCACGGGTCACACCAGGTTGCCCAGAAGTCGAGGAGAACTACTTTGCCCCGGTAGGCGGAGAGATCGAGCGTTTGTCCCGTCAATTCGGGAAGCGAGAATTCCGGAGCGAGAGGATGCTTGGCGATATTTGTAACCCTGTCACCAGCGGGCACGGCGCGATGCTGGTTCAGGAAATAGAGTGCCACTACCACAGCGATCGCCGCGATGCCGATCAGGAGCTTCTTCCCCCAATGCATTGTCCTTAATCGAGGAACCACGTCGGCCCTATTCTCCCTTGGCAACGGGATAGCCTTTATCCACCCAGTTCGCGCCGAAATTGTCAGGAATATAAAGCACCTTCACGTTGGTAAAACCCAGCGCGTGCAATGCGTCGTCGGCAGGTTTGACGTTCGGACAATGGCTCCACGGGCAACATCCGCAATAGATAACGATGAACTTGCTTCGGGGCAGAGCCTCCACACGTTTACGCAGCTGCTGTATGCCGCTCTCGCTGGAAGCAGGGCCGATGTACTCGGAACTGGGAATATGTGCCTGCTCGTAAAGAACGTGGGACCCCACCTGGATCATGAGTGGCTTTTCGCCCTTGGGGGACTGAAGGATCTTGACTAGTTCTTCCGGGTTGATCGGCTGCGAGTTGGATAAAGATGTTGCCCGATAGGCGGGAAACATCGCCCCGGTCGCGCCGCCCAAGCGGGTTTGTGTATTCGCGCGAACGGCCCAAACCGATGCTGCCATGCTTGCCGCAGTCCCAACAAGAACAATCGTAATTGCGCGTTTCATTGATAGAGATAGACGTTTCATTTGAGCTCCTTCGGCATTATCAGCGGTTGATTGCCTGACCCGCAAGGAAGAAGCAAGCCTCGGCCGGTTCCCAACTAAACGCAGACGCCTGTCGAAAGTTTCGCGTCCGTAAAACTGCGACCCGATTTTCTCTGTAACAAAATCCATGTTCCTGCATTTATTCGTGTGGTTCTCAAAAAGAATCCGCAGGAGGCAATCATGATCAGCGCCAAAGTTGAGCTGGCTCAACCACTTGGACAGCAGAGGCAGTTCGTGGCCCAGACCGGCAGCGGACACAATTTGCTGCTGGACGATACCGCTGGCGGCACGGGTCCCAAACCAATCGAACTGGTTGCCGCAGGACTGGCCGGCTGTACAGCATTCGATGTCATCACGGTTCTGCGCCAGAAGTACCACCAGAAAATCACCGGATATGAAGTTCGGGTTGAAGCCGATCAGGCGGACCGTCCGCCGCAGGTGTTTACGGCAGTCAGAATCCATCATGTGGTGACGGGATACGAAATTGATACGGCAGCGCTGGAGGAAGCCATTCGTCTCTCCGAAGAAAAGTACTGCTCCATAGGGGCCATGGTGCAGAAGACAGCAAGCTTGCACACAACCTACGAGATCGTCGAAGAGAAAACAGAGTGGATGAAGCCGACCCAGGCTGCCGGAGTCCAGAGTTGAGAACTCGCCTCAAGTTCGTCCTGGCTGCTCTAGCCGTATTGTGGCTTTTGAGAGCAGCCCCGGCTCAACAAGCAACGGAGCCCTCCCCCCTTACGCTTCAGCAGGCGGTAAAGATCGCGCTGGACAAGAACCCGCTGCGCAAGGCCGCTCTTGCGGACACGAAGGTAGCCTCCGCGGATATTGGCGCAGCGCGATCCGTCCTCATGCCGCGGCTAGCGTTCTCCGAGACCGCGACCCGCGGCAACGACCCGGTTTACGTGTTTGGCAGCGAATTGCGACAGCGACGTTTCACGAATGCCGATCTCACGCTGCCTAAGCTGAACACTCCCTCGCCCATCGGAAACTTCAGCACGCGTTTTGGCGGAACCTGGAATCTGTTTGATTCGTTTGCCAGTTGGCACGGCATGAATCGAGCAAAAGAGATGAACGAGGCTGCCGGGCATCAGTTGGAGCGCACCGAGCAGGAGATCGTCTTCCGGGTTGCGGATTCCTACTACGCAGTGTTGCTGGCGACCAAGCAACTGGAGGTCTCCGAGCAGGCGGTGAAAACGTCCCAGTCCATCCTGGATCGTAGTCAAGCGAGGTTCGACAGCGGGTTGGTAGTGGAGTCCGACTTGCTAACCGGGAAGGTGCGCATGGCAGCGCGAAAGCAGGAACTCATCCGGGCCAGGAACAATCTGGATCTGGCGCGGGCCCAGTTAAGCACCGCGATGGGTGTGCCGGTGGACTCCTTGTTCCAGCCGGCTGAAGCCTTGGCGGAACGCGGGCTTCCTGTCCCCGTTCTCGCGGAAGTCGAGAAACAAGCACTGACGAATCGACCGGACTTGAAGCGCATTCAATCCGAAGAAGCCGCCCAGCGGCAGAGCGTTGCGATTGCGAAGTCATCCTTTGGCCCGCGCGTGAATGCCTTCGCTGGCTGGGAGATGGACAACCCAACGTTTGTTGCGGGTGGCGGCGGCAACAACTGGCTGGGCGGAGTCGAAGTGCAGTTTGACATCTTCCAAGGTGGCGCAAAACGGGCGGGACTCTCGCGTGAACGCGCGCTGCAGGAGAGAGTGTCAGCCATGAAGCAGGCGGCCAGTGACGGAGTACGCCTTGAGGTTCGCCGCGCTTATTACAACCTGGACTCTGCCCGGCAGGAGATAGAGGTGGCACGAGCTGCAATCGCCCAAGCCCAGGAAAGTCTCCGCATCAACCAAAATCGATACGACGGTGGGCTGACTACCGTTACCGACCTGTTGGGCGCCGAAGAAGCGACGCGCCGCAGCCAGACCGATTATTGGGAAGCTGTCTATCGCTTTCATGCCAGCTACGCCAACCTGGAGTTGGCCAGCGGAACTCTGAATCTTCAATCCCCTGTGGTGACGCCATGAATACCCATAACTTGAGAAAAACGACATCATTGGCTAAAGAGTCTGTGTCGCAACTCCGAGGTCCACAACAAAGTAGGACAAACTGTTACTCCAGCCGCGAAGCGGCGATAGAGGAAAGCCCGGCACGTGAGTGCCGGGAATGCAAGGTGGAACAAACCGAAGTCCCGTCAGGGACGGCACCAAGTCGCGACACAGTCTCTAAAGCCCGCATCTTTTCTGGCTCTTTCGGCACGGCTGAAGCCGTGCCCTTCCCCGCAGCAACTCTCCTTCTTCTGAGTGCGATGGTGGCGTTCGGCTCCGTTGGTTGCTCCAACGAGCGGCAGCAAACGCCCACAGCGCCGGAAACCGTGCGCAATGTCTCCGTCCTTCCGGTACAGCGGGCCGACGTACCCGATTTGTTGGAAGCGGTGGGAACGGTACGCGCGGCGCAAACCAGCCAGCTCGCAAGCCAGATGATGGGGAACATCGTGGAGCTCCGCGTACATGAAGGGGATCGCGTGCAGCGTGGGCAGGTGCTGGCGGTAATCGATGATGCCCAGCCTCGGGCTGCCGTCGATCGTGCCACGGCGGCCGAGAGCGCAGCCGGACAGGAAGTAGCCGCATCGGATTCCGACCTGGCTCTCGCCGAATCGACACTAAAGCGTTACCAGAATCTCTACGACAAGAAGTCGGTCAGCCCGCAGGAATTCGATGAAGTGAAGGCTCGCTACCAGGCAGCGCTCGCCCATCGCGATATGACGCGTGCAGGGCAGGCGCAGGCCAAAGCAGCATTGGCCCAGGCGCACACATCGTTCTCGTACACGCGGATTTTGGCGCCATTCGACGGAATGATCACCGAGAAGAGAGCCGATCCTGGCACGTTGGCCAGTCCTGGCGTTCCGATCTTCGCAATCGAAGGCTTGGGGCACTATCGGCTGGAGGCCACGGTCAACGAAAACGATCTGCGATACGTCCGTATGGGAGAGCAGGTGCCGGTGGTAGTGGATGCATTGGAAAACGCGGAGCTGAAAGGAAAAGTGGTACAAATCGTACCCGCCGCGGATGCAGGCAGCCGCAGTTTCCTGGTGAAGATCGAACTGCCTGCGGATGCGCGGCTGCGTTCGGGTCTGTTTGGTCGAGCACAATTCTCTCGCGGCAAGCGGTCGTCATTGTTGATTCCACAAACCGCGGTAGTGGAGCGGGGCCAACTGCAGGGTGTTTACATCCTGGACCTGAATAAGGTCGCAAGCCTGCGCTACGTCACGCTGGGAAAAACCACCGGGGCCGAAGTGGAAGTGCTCGCGGGTCTTCAGGAAGGCGAGCGCCTCGTGGCGAACCCCGGCAACCTCGACCTGAATGGCAAGCGCATCGAGGCCCAGTGATGACAGAAGAAGACTTCAAATCGTCAAACCCGCCCGCGCAGAGTCTAGGCCTGGCGGGACGCATCGCCCACAGCTTCATCGACTCGAAGCTGACTCCGCTGGTGATCGTAGCCGCATTGCTTTTGGGTGCTTTCAGCATCCTTGAGACTCCGCGGGAGGAAGAACCGCAGATCGTTGTCCCCATGCTCGACGTGTTCGTGCAGATGCCGGGCGCATCGCCTGAAGAAATTTCGCAACGGGTCAGCCTCCCCATGGAGAAGCTGCTGCGCGAAGTTCCGGGTGTCGAATATATCTACTCCATCAGCCAGCCCGGCATGAGCATGCTGATCGTGCGCTTCTACGTTGGCTCAAAGGAAGAAGACGCCATCGTACAGACGTACAACAAGCTCTACTCCAACTTCGACCGCATCCCGCCGGGAGTCTCACAGCCGATTATCAAGATCCGCTCGATCAATGACGTCCCCATCGTTGCGCTCACGTTATGGGGCAAGAACTATGACCCTTACCGCTTGCGGCGCATCGCGGGCGAACTGGAAAACTCCCTCAAACAGCTTGACGATGTTTCTGAAACCACGATCATCGGAGGACAGCCTCGTCAGGTACGAGTGGTTTTGGATACACAGCGGCTGGCCGCATATGGCCTCACGCCAGCGGCAGTCGCGGGTCAACTCCAGAGCGCGAACAGCCGTGGCGAGGTGGGTAGCTTCAGTCGCGACAACCGTGAGTTCAAGGTCGAGGCGGGGAGATTCTTCACGCGTCCGGAAGATCTGCAGCAGGTCGTAGTCGGAGTCCACTCGGGACGCCCGGTTTACTTGCGCGATGTGGTCGAGAAGTTGGAAGACGGCCCCGCTGAGCCGGACACCTATGTCATGTTTGCCAACGCCCGCGGCGGTACAGCCGATGGTACGGGCCAGACAGCCGGCGCGGAATATCCCGCAGTTACGATCACGCTTGCCAAGCGCAAAGGCACCAACGCCACAATCATCTCCGAACATGTTCTGGAAAAGGTCAACTCCCTGCGCGGGTATGTTCTACCCAATGACTTAAACGTCACCGTCACGCGTAACTATGGCGAGACCGCGAAAGACAAGTCGAATGAACTGCTGAAACACCTGCTGATCGCGACGCTGTCGGTCACCTTATTGATCGCTTTGGCGCTGGGTTGGCGCGAATCCGGCGTAGTGCTGCTGGCCGTACCCGTCACGCTGGCGCTCACCTTGGCCGTCTTTTATTTCTATGGCTACACGCTCAACCGAGTCACTCTGTTTGCGCTGATCTTCTCGATCGGCATTCTGGTGGACGACGCCATTGTGGTGGTCGAGAACATCGTGCGCCATTTCCGATTGCCAGCAAGCCGCGGTCGTCCTCTCGCGGACGTGGCGGTCGAGGCAGTGGATGAGGTCGGCAATCCCACGATTCTTGCGACCTTCGCCGTCATCGGCGCCATCCTGCCCATGGCCTTCGTGCGCGGCCTGATGGGCCCCTACATGCGCCCGATCCCGGTGGGAGCATCGGCAGCCATGCTGTTTTCCTTGATGGTGGCCTTGGTGGTTTCCCCCTGGGCAGCTCTGCGACTGCTGCGTAAGTATGCGGTTGAGGGCGGCCACGACAAACATGACGCCGAGAGCTGGACAACGCGTCTGTATCGTCGCGTGATGAACCCGCTCATTCTGAACGCCCGTCGCCGCTGGATGTTTTTGGGCGGAGTGGTGGTGCTGCTGCTGGCGGCCGTTGCGTTCGTGCCATTGAAATGGGTGCGGGTGAAGATGCTACCCTTCGACAACAAGAGCGAGTTTCAGGTCATCATTGACATGCCGGACGGAACTCCGCTTGAGCAAACCACCCGCGTCGCGCAGGCACTCGGCGGTTATCTTGGCCAGCAGCCCGAAGTCACGAATTATCAGATTTACGCCGGTACGTCCGGCCCCTACAACTTCAACGGACTGGTGCGGCATTACTTCTTGCGCCGTCAACCCAATCAGGCCGACATCCAGGTAAACCTGCTGTCGCGACACGACCGCAAAGCGCAGAGCCACGAAATCGCGCGGCGGCTGCGTCCGCAGCTAGACAAGATCGCCGAGCCTTTCGGGGCACGTATCAAGGTCGCGGAAGTTCCTCCCGGCCCGCCGGTGCTGCAGACTCTTGTCGCGGAAGTCTACGGGCCTGATTACAAAAGCCAAATCGAATTGGCGGCGCAGATCAAGAAAATCTTCCAGCAGACTCCGGGAGTGGTGGATGTGGACTGGTACGTTGAGGATCCGCAGACCAAGTACGACCTGAAAGTGGATCTCGATAAGGCAGCACTCCACGGAATCTCGCCCGCCGATGTCACGCGCACGCTGCAAGTGGGACTGAGTGGTGCAAGCGCCGGGCTTTTGCACGATCCGAACTCGCGCGAGGACGTTCCGATCGAAGTTCGGTTGGCACGGTCCGATCGTTCCGGAATCGAAGACCTCGGCAACCTGAGGCTGCCCACGCCTTCGGGTGGCCAAATAGCCCTGCAAGAAGTAACCAACCTCCAGGAAACGACGATCGATACCAGTGTCTATCGCAAGAATCTGCAACCAGTGGTCTACGTGACCGGCGACGTGGCAGGCGGGGAAGAGAGCCCCGTCTACGCCATCATGAAGATGAGTGACGCCATCGACAAGATCAAGTTGCCTGATGGCTACGCAGTAAAGCAGTACAAGGGCACGACCATGCCCGAGCGCACCGACCGTCTATCCATGAAGTGGGATGGTGAGTGGTACATCACGGTGGAAGTGTTTCGCGATTTGGGGCTGGCGTTCGCTGCTGTGTTGGTGCTGATCTACGTGCTGGTCGTGGGCTGGTTTCGCTCATTCATAACGCCGTTAGTCATCATGGCGCCGATTCCGCTCACGTTGGTCGGCATCCTCCCCGCGCACGCATTGATGGGTGCGTTTTTCACAGCTACGTCGATGATCGGATTCATCGCTGGCGCCGGAATCATCGTTCGGAATTCCATCATCCTCGTGGATTTCATCGAACTGCGCCGCTCCCAAGGCATGTCATTGGAGGACGCCGTTGTGGATGCGGGCGCGGTGCGCTTCCGACCAATGCTGCTGACCGCAGCAGCTGTAGTGGTGGGAGCAAGCGTGATCCTGTTCGATCCGATTTTCCAAGGGCTGGCTATCTCGCTGATGGCGGGTGAAGTCGCGTCCACCGTCCTGTCCCGAATGGCCGTTCCCGTCCTGTACTACCTGAGCCAGCGCGGTCGCGGCTCGAAGCCTTCGCCCGACGGCGAACTGGCGACGGCAACAGATTGAAGATTCAATTTGGAGGCGCGACTATGACAATCGAGCGTTACTTGAGACTAATCGCAGGCGCGTTCATTCTGGCTTCACTGGCACTTGGCCACTGGGCGAGCCCGTACTGGTATCTTTTCACCGCTTTTGTGGGTCTGAACCTGTTCCAGTCGGCATTCACCAACTGGTGCCCGATGATGACATTCCTACGTAAGCTTGGGATGAATCGTTAGACAGACCGCGATGATGGAGCTTCTGGTCGCTATCCAGCATTTGCGGCATGAGGGTCCCCGTCGTCCTCGCAAATTCTGAGGAGTTCAATTGGGACGTCACAGCGAAATGGGTTGGGGCTTTTTTCTGAGTCGGCTTTGAACCCATCATTCCAACCCACGATTCGCATGTCTCTCACGTCTTCTCAAGGACTTAGGCGGTCACCTGGAGTCGCTTAAGTCGTTGAGACTACAGCATATCGTAGCACTGAAAAGGCTGTTTTCCATCGACGAGGACGTAATTTGGCTTGATCCGGCCATTGGCCGCGAGGACGACGGGGCAGTAGCGAAGGCCGTTTTTGGTCTTCACCCTTTTGGTGAGATTGACTTGCCTGTTCACTTGGCCCACCTCATTCGGTATCACCTACGGTATCATAAGTAGGCCAAGTTAAACAAAACAAAAGAACTGGCGGAGAGAGTGGGATTCGAATTAACGTTAGAACGTAAATTCAAGGACATGCAGCGCACTGGCTGTGCGTTTTAGGCATGTAAGGCTACGGTTGGTCACCTTATTGTTGTGTAAGTGTTGTGTACCAGAACCCCGACCTCTGATTAAGAGTTATGTTTCCCGATGTGGCTACGGCGTTGACAACTGCAGCCGTCACAATAACTTAACGATCAAAAGGCCCGCATGGACGGTTTCCAGAAAGCGTTGGAAAAGCTAGCGAAATCGAACGGAATCTAACTGCGAAGGACACAAAAAGGACACATCGCTTGGGTAACCCCTCCTACTGCACGCCGATCACACGCCGGTGCCGTTGCTGGCCCAGGAAACGGCAAGACGAAGACCGGGCGCTTATGGACATACGTTCGCGACGATCACCTGGCCGGCGATACGGCGACACTGGGCGTATGGTTCGCGTACTCGCCCGATCGCAAGTGGGGCGAGGGGGAACATCCCGAGAAACATCTGCGCACGTTTCGGGGCGCGCTGCAGGCCGATGCCTATGCCGATTTCAATCAGCTGCGATAAAGAGGATAGAAGGGCAAAAGTTGGCGCTTGTGCCCCAACCGGTTTTGTGGCCGGTCCACAGATGCTCAGCAGACGGTCTACTTCGCTTGCAGAGATTCGATGTAGTGGCTAAGGTTCGCCACGCGTTGCTGCACCTCGCTCTCATGTCCACTACTCATGCTCCAAAACAACGCTCCCCACACCGGCATCTCCTTGGATCCGTGCGCGGGAAGAGCGGTTTCGCCGCGGATGGAGGACGAGACTTTCAGCGCCGGATATTTCCCTCCGTTGTTCTTGCTCATCAGGGTAAGGTCGGTGGGAGGAGTCTTCAGCGCGCTGGCTGCAGGACCTCCGCCTTTGCCGTCTGTTCCATGGCAAACGGCACAGTATGCCGTGTACATGTCCTTGCCGGATACAGGCGACGTGGACTTAATGGGGACATGCTTGATGGCTTTCTCGGGCTGGGCCTGCGTTTGGTCCTGCGCCGCTGCCACGCAGGCGCATACGATCAGGGCAGTAAACATCGAAATCAGTTTCTTCATGGACATCTCCTTTTCAAACTCTCTCTGATTCTAAAGACCAGAAGAGGGCTATGGCTGCACTCTGCCCAGTCGAAAATTAGCTACTGCAATTGTCGAATTGGGCGATATGAACAAGCTCGTTTGGCCCTTTGGCGATTCACGTTACTGCGACAACCCCATCCCACCCGTCCCTTTGAAATGGAGTTTTGTTTTTCCTAGGCTTCAAGCCTTCATTCTGAGCAGGGACCGAGCATTTTCGACCAGGATCCTTCTTTGATCGCGGCCCGGCAGCTTCAGGGTGTCAATCGCCGCCAGGTTCGAATGGATAAAGCGCTGTCCGCTATCTGGTCCAAACGGGTAATCAGAGCCAAACACCATGTGCTCCGATCCGAACATCTCATAAGCGCAGCCCATCGCGGTAGCAATTCCCGAAAGAGCGGTGTCGCCATAAAACATTCGATAGTAATCAATAGGCTTCTTTGCTGCCGGCCGAGGGGCACTCGGACCAGATTCCGAGAGCCGCGTCAATTCCTCATTTTGATCATAGGTGTCGATCACCCGCCCAATGAGATACGGCGTGGTGCCACCTGCATGGTGAGTAATGAATTTCAACTTGGGGAATTTCTCCAGTACTCCGCCATAAACCAGACGAGCCATTGCCAAAGTCGTGTCCATCGGCCAGCCAAAGACCTGCCAAATTAAGTAGTCACGGACCCAATCATAATAATTCCACGAAATCGGATGGATCCAGAGGGGCACGTCCAGGCCCTGCGCTCTCTCGTAGACTGGAAAGAGTTGAGGCATGTCGACGGGTCGGCCGGCAATGTTGGTAAAGAGCATCGCCCCTTTCAGTCCAAGGTGCTTTACTGCCCGTTCCAACTCGTTCGCAGCTTCCTCCGGGTTCAAGAAACACAACAATGCCACACCGGCAAAACGATCCTGCCGCTTCGCGATCGCCTCGGCCATCGCATCATTGGCAACCCGAACCAAAGCCGCGGCGGCCGACGAATCACCGACGAACAGGTCTGCCGGGATCGGAAGAGGAGTCAATACCTGGAGCGACGTTTCATATCGATCCATATGCGCTAGACGTGTTTCGAACTCGCACAAATTAGGAAACAAGCGCATCAGCATTTCGATATTGGGGACGTCCGGGTGGGTGCGTGTTGCGCGCCGGGTAATTTCTCTTGCGTACGCGGGGGGGAAGAAATGCGTATAGATATCGATATTCATGGACGAGGCCGCTTTACGATCAGAATTCCAGTTCATGAGAACCTTACCGGGATACGCAAGCGCACCGAGCAGCAACAGGTTTCTCCTGGTTAGCCCTGCTTGAAATGTACTCATGCCTGCCCACCAATTCGGAGCTGAGCGCCCCGAAAAAGACGGCCTACCCAGCTCAGGACACTCCATTTGAACAAGGTGCATTCCAACAGAAGCATGGCATCACTGCCGTCCTGCCGAATCGGAATCAGCGCGTCGGTGAATCGGATCTTACCGTCGAACAGTCGCGCCAATGTCACCTCGGAGAGCTGAAAATGTATGAGATCGTTGACATCGTAACGCTGCGGTTCGGTGACGCTCGCCCTCGTTCCAACGCGCCCGTTCTTTATTTGCACGCAGAACGGATCATCATCGGTGAGATCAAATTCGATACGATGGTTTTGCTCCGCCAACAGCCGGCGTCCATCTGCATCCTTCGCGAGGACTCCAAAAAAGGCTGAGGCGCGATCTTGCAGAGCAATTGTAGATGATCTGCGTTTCTTTGTGGCTATCCGGCGTGCGGGCAATTGATTACCTCCTGGACGACTGGGGTTTGGCGCGGTCCAGATGGAAGAAACGTGCTGCATTGTTATAAAAAATGTCGGCCTTTTCCTCGGGAGTGAGAGCGCTCATGGAGTTAATGTTATCGATTGCAACTCCGAAGGCATCGGGCCAGACGATTTCGTCCGTCCCAAACATCAAGCGCTTCCCCATGCCCGCTTGGATGAGCCTCGAACAATATTGCTGAAACTCATCCCGGGGAAGAAGCCAATCAATGGCTGCCAGGTCGGCGTAGATCTTCGGGTAGGCGTTCATCAGTGCCAGCGTTGCGTCCAGATAGGGATACCCGGCGTGCATGACGTAAACCCGTAATCGCGGATGCCGGACCAGCAGTTCTTCCAGATTCAGCGGGTTAGCTAAGCCGATTCGAAAACCTGGGCAGCAGCTATACGAAGCCTCCGGGATTCCAATCCCCGTATGGATTCCGACAGGGATGTCCATCTCCTCAGCCAAAGTGTAGTACCCGTCCATCTTGGGGTCGCTGGGGGATAGCCCGTCGTAGATCGCCGTAACCTCGCCTAATGCGCCGAGGCGCCCGGATGTGTAGCCCTGGCGAAGCTCCTCAATCGTCGGATAGGGCGCCATCTTAGGAATGGGAAATAAAGGGGAGCCGATGATCCGATCAGGATCCGCAGTCTTCCACTGTGAGACGATATCGAGTGGACCGCTCGCAACGGCTTTAACTATGTTGTAACGCCTCATTGCCGCCAACATCGCGTTACGCAGTTGCTCGTTGGTGATGGCCCCGGAACGCGTGCCGGTGATGGGATTCGGAGGATCAGGCAGCTTATCGCTTTCCGTCGCGAGCGGTCCCAGCACATTCCTCACCCAATCCGCGGGATAGGCGTGCACATGCACATCAATGATCGGCTGGGATTGCTGGCTCTGGCTAACTACGCACAGGCCCGAGAGAAACAACAACTGCAGTAGCATTTTTCGAATCATGGTGAGAGGCATCCAGCCCGCTATTCCAGATAATAGATCGGCTCCATCTTAATCGTGGACAGATCCTCCGCCCCCTTCTCAGTGAGCAGGACACAAGTTGAGCACGTTGTACGCACCTTGCCCGGTACCACGATATTGGGGTGCCAACTCATGACCATATCTTTCTGCAACACCCAGCCGCGCGTTCCTTCTACGGTGAAACGCGGCCCTTCATGGTTCTGAGTCCCGATCCAATGCCCGACCGGGACCGTTGAGCCATCGTATCCATGGCTCCGAATAAACGCCTCGACTCTCTGGACGATCGGCGTCAATTCCTGACCCACTTTCAATTCGCTCATCAGCAATTGGTAGGCTTCGTAGATGACTTCTGATCCGTGTTTTTGCGACTCTGGTATTTCGCGGCCAAGCGCAAATGTGTACATTTTTTCGGATTGATACCCGGCGATATTCGGGGTAGGTTCAGAGAGGATGATGTCGCCCTTTTCCAGCCGGCGTCCACGCGTTCCGCTGGCCCATGTGCCCGAACCCGCGGGGCCAGCATCGAAGAGCAGGACCGTGGCCGGGTTCGCGCCCCGCTCCAGCATGCTGGCCAGCACCCGTGCGTATACCGCTTGATCCATCGCCCCGGGACGCAGAACCTCTCGAAAAACCGGATAGGCGACTTCGTCGATAAGTCCCTGCGCAAACCGGATGAGCGCCAATTCGACTTCATCTTTTACTACAATGACTTGCGTCAGAGTGCGATTCGCATCCTCTGCCTTCGCGTCCGGCAGGCGATTTCGAAAGTAAAACGGAAGAAGCCAATCAATCTCATCGCCCGCCAGTCCGATCCTGCCTCGCTGCAGTTTCCGGTCCTGCAATTTCTGAATACATGCGTCTACCAGATTCTGATTGCTACCTTCCGACACCGAATCACGCGGAACATCCACCAATTCGTCCGTCCAAACAATCGGAATGAGGGCGCGGGTATGGGCACTGCTGTATGTGTTCACGAACAGAGTCGATGGCCCGTCAGCTAACACGAGAGCCATCCCTGGTTCCAGGGGATAAGGATGGAAATTGCTCACGTACCCGATGTAATCTAGTCCGCGATTGGTTACGATCAGAGCGTCGAGATTGGCCTGTCTTACAGCGGCCTGAATTTTCTGGATGCGCCGGCGTCCATATTCCTTCGAATACAAGGTCGCCATTTCGACTGACGGATGCAGGGAAACAGCACTCTTAGCTTTGCCACGACCTTCCTCGCTTTGTGCTCCAGAGCCTTTAGCGGAAGGATCTTGGTTTTGCCCCAAGGCATCGGGATGAAGCGAAACTGCCCCGCCGGCTGCTAGAGCAGCAAGCTTCAGGAGCTCGCGACGATTCAGGTCCCAGTCATGCACCCCAATCTCCCCTTAACTACACGACCCGCATACCCCGGGGTGGATACTTCGAAAGATTCTCCACTCCTTTGTCCGTCACCAGCAGAATCCCGCAGATTTCTTCCTTAACCTGCTCTGGAATCACGACGTTCGGGTGAAAGCTGAAGATCATACCGGTCTCAAGAACGATATCGCGTGAGCGCAAAGATGGCCCTTCGTAGTTATCCAGACCTATGAAGTGACCTGGTGTATGCGTGAAAGAATCAAAGCCGTGGGCTTGGAATACCGCTAACGAAGCATCCACGACCTTGGAGGCCGGAACTCCTGGCCTGGCTTCGGCCACGCCGGCCTCGTAGGCCGCCTGACAAGCATCTGCCGCTCGCTTTTGCATTGCAGAGGCAGGTCCTAATGAGAATGTGACCGCCAGTTCCGTGTTATACAAACGGTAAAATGGCAATGTTTCGTAAACTACCACATTGCCTCTGCTGAGCCTCCGTCCGTTCAGCAGTTCCATGAGCATAGTATTTTGATTCGGTCCGATGCCCATTAGGACAAAAGTATCCTCTTCGCCTCCCGCCGACAGCATACTGGCTTGACCTCGCGCATAGAGTTCGAAATCCGTCACACCCGGCGCGATACTTCTTTCAACTTCAGCCATGGCCGTATCGCCGATGGCGGCGGAATGTCTCATCAATTCAATCTCTTCCGCATCCTTGACTATGCGCAAGAGACTCAGCATCGCGTTAGCGTCAACCAGGTTGACCCGCGGCAAAAACTGCGCAAAGAATAACCGCTCAGCCCAGTCAATCTCTCCACCGGCCAAGCCAAGCCGGCCGCCGTCCAACTTCCAGGAGTGTATCTGATCCACTACTAACTGAAGCACCTGCTGGTTATCACCCCCCACCAGCCTTATATCCTTTATATGGCTCGATGCCTCGGCTCGCGGACGCATATACCCCGCGGCCGTAAAAGTCTGCAGAAACAGTACCGGATCGCCCTCGATCGGCAGGAGAACGGAGACCAGCTGGGACGAACCGGACCCGCGGCCCTGCAGTTCCGGGTCAAAAAAACCCAAATATCGAACCGCATGGTTCAGGACCGAGGAAACAAGCAAGCAATCTAACTTATCTGCTCGCATCTGCTCGCGAATTCTGGCAATTCGTTTAGTAAATGCGGCAACGGAGATAGGTGGAGTCGGAAAAGCAGAGCTCCCACTCGGCGGCGCGGATGGCTCCGACGTTAGCGGTGCGGCCGAAATGGGCATTCCCACAATGTTTCTGACCGTCCCCCACATCAGTCCACCCGCGGATAAGGCGCCTAGCAGCTGCCTTCGAGTTGGCCGGTATGCCATTTTGTTAAAATGAAAGACGCAATCCAAATTGGATTAATCGTGGGAGCTGCGCCGAAGTGATTTGTCCAAACGTCGCAGTCCCGAAATAACGATTCGGTGTATTAAAGTTCGGATGGTTCAAGACGTCGAAGAAGTCTGTCCGGAACTCCAGGTGTGCGCGCTCTGTGAGACTGAACACCTTAGCGAGAGTCATGTCGTAATTACGAACGGGAGGGCCTTGCACAATGTTTCGCCCGCAGTTTCCCAGGAGTTTGTAAGGGGAGCCAGTCGGTGGAACAATCTTAGTATTCGGCGCAAAAGCATCTACATTAAACCACTCTTCCACCGTCTGAGGAGCGCCCACGTTTGGATCCGCCACGCAATTCGGGCGATCTGCGCTGGAACTCGCAATCCCGCTTACATTGCCTGTCAATTGCACTGTGAATGGAGTTCCAGATTCAATAGTGGCCAGCCCGCCCCACTGCCAGCCCCCTAGAATCGCGTCAGCCACTCCCGTTTGGTTCAGGAATTTCTTGCCGTGCCCAAATGGCAAGTCCCAAAGGTAGTTCACAATAAAGCGATTGCGACGGTCAAAATTAGATAACCCCTTATTTCCAGCCAGATCGTACGAGTTTTGAGGAACAGGAGAGTCAGTAGGTCCTCCCGTAAAGGTGGATACGGTATCTTCAGATCTTGCCCACGTATAGCCCACAGTGAACGTCAACCCCTGCTGCACCCGCTGCTGAATTCGCCCCGATAACCCATGATACCAGGACATCCCCGCGCTGTGCTCCTGAAAAGATTCGCCGAACCGAGTGTTGGGAGGGAAACCGCCTCGCGCCTCCGGTGTATTGGGGAAATTCTGATCGGCGAGATAGAAACCGTTCAAGTGTACGCCATGGTTTCCAGCGTAGGAAAGTTCTGCGACTGTATTCTTTCTCACCTGCGACTGCAGGCTTAGAGTCCACTCTTCGACATAGCCGGGACGAACTCCCGGCGGAACCCCCGCGGTCGACGGTCCTCCATTATCCGAAGTCCGGTCGGAAGGCCCACCGAAAGCATAGGTGGTCTCATAGGTATTTGGTGTAGTGGGAAAGTAGAGCGAATCTTGAAAAGTCGCAATCGTGGGAGCAAACGGAGGCCCCAGAACCCCGGACTCTACGCTGTATCCACGTTCCTGAAAGCTGTTGAACAGACCCGCGGAACTGCGGACCACGAGACGGGAGTCTCCCAGAGCATCCCACGTAAACCCAAACCGCGGCGCGAGATTGAGATAGTGGGTCGGATTAATAGAAGCAGGTAGGCCCAGCTGGCGGTTAGTCTTGAAAGTCGTACCGAAATTGTTAATAAAGTACTGCGTGAGGGGATCGGATAATGAGGGCATCTGTCCCGACTGAGAACCGAGCACAATCGCCCCGGCAGCCATGTCCAGCACCGACATCACGGTCCCGTTGATGGGAGTCGGACTCGTAGAGAACTCCCAACGCAGTCCAAAATTCACTGTTAAATGTGGAGTAGCCCGGAATTGGCCAGCGTAGTACGTGCCAAAGTACTTGTATCTAAAGTAACCATAACCGACTCCTAGCTGAATTAAGCTGACGCGCGGACGATCAAGCAGAAAATCTGAGAAGCCCGAGCCGGTGGCGTTCTGTCCAAAGCCTGTATCTGATCCAAACTGGAATTGGCCATTCGAAAACGTGTCGGTGACACCTGCGAGATGATATAACCAGTAATCTGCCCCAAAATCATGGGTGAATCTACCCCGAGTCCAGCTCACGTCGTTACGTAGCTCGAAACCATTATTGCGCCGGATGTTAGGCTGCAGCGTGTCACTATCTCCTAGGCCCCCAAGTCCCGGTATGCTGATGTACGGGATTCCGTAATTTTGTGTATTCCCGTATCGCGTGTATCCGAGCTTTTGAATGAAGTCAGAGTCTATGTTCTGTGATTCAACAATCGCATGGAGACCGTTGTATCCAAATCGAAACGTATTAACCAGCGAAGGAGTCACAACACTGGTTACCGAGATGCCCACGTTATGACCCATCGAGTTCCCAACATCGCCGAATCCGTTTGAGCCAGGCAACACCGGAGAGAAGCGGTGAACGAAGGGTGAACTTGAATCGTCCTGTTGCTGTGTATAGCGAACAGACGCTAGGTTCTTTGGTGTGAGTTGGTAGTCAATCCGGCCTTGATAAACCGTACTGTTATCGTAACGGGATGCCACCGCGAGATAGTTCGACTGACCGGGTGCCGCGTTAGGAATATTGGGGAGGGGCGTCATCGCGAGAATCCCCGCCGCGAGTGGGCTGATCGCAGTCAAAGGAACCTGATTGTCGGGATAGGGGACACCGTTGACGTCTGTAATCTGCGGAAAGGGCTGCCCCGTGCCAGGATTGATCCCCGACAAGTCCCCATTGTGCATCGCCAACGTAGGCACCGTAGTTGTTTGCGTCAAAGACTGTCGTATGCGCAGTCCCTCTAAAGAAAGGAAAAAGAAAGCTCTATCTTTCTTGATGGGGCCACCCAGTGTCCCGCCGAACTGGTTTTGCTTGTACGGTGGAGTGGAACGGGTGGGATCATCAAAATAGTTCTTAGCGTCCAGCACTGAATTTCGGAAGTACTCGTATGCGGAACCATGGAAGCCATTTGTGCCCGAGCGAGTAACAATGTCAACTTGTGCGCCGGGCACGATGCCGTACTTCGCAGAATAGCCATCAGCTATGATCCTGAATTCTTGGACCGCATCTACTGATGGGCTCACGGTCAACGTATTGTAATTGGTGTCCATAACGTTGACACCGTCCAACGTGAAGTTGTTATAGGAGTCGCGTTGGCCAGCTACGGAAAAGCCAATGTTACCGCCTGCGGTCCCCCATTGGGCCTGCGTGCTTCCGGTCTGTGGTTCACTCACTCCGGGAATCAACAGACCCAACTGCAGGAAGTGCCGGCCATTGAGCGGCATGGACATAATCTGCTTGTTCTCCACAACTCCACCCACCTCCGTGGTAGTGGTATCCACCAAGGGAGCAATGCCTTGCACTTCGATCGCTTGCTGAACATCACCGACCTGCATCGTTATATTGATGCGCGCGGCCTGACCTACCGTGAGGGTTACCCCATTCAACAGTGTTTTCTTGAACCCCGCCAATGTGGCCGTTATGTCATAAGTGCCGACTGGCAAGCTCGCGATGTGGTAATAGCCATCCGCATCTGCAGCCCCAGTTCGCGCCAAACCCATCGAAAGGCTGGTGGCATTAACTTCCGCATGTGGCAGTACCGCGCCAGTGGAGTCGGTGACCAGCCCTTCCACCGAAGCCGTGGCCTGAGCGCTACTATAACCAGTCATCATTAAGAGGCATACCACAATTGCCAACGAGGCTGGGGCGTGCGCTACATTCGGCAGAAATGCCCGAACCACCTGGTACCGCGGAGTTTGCCGAATCGTCTTCATATCCCCTCCTACACTTGAGTGTTTGCCAAACCAAACAATTGTGCTCAACTTGTTATCACTTGTCAAGATCAAATGTCAAGACCAAAACGCGCTATTTGTGCCGGCGATCCGGCGAGAGACGCCGCTGACGGACTTGGCGGCGCAAGTAATCCAACGCTTTCTGCAGGCCGACAACGTCGCCGTACTTCATGTCGATATCGAACAAGCTGGCCTCATGTGGCTGTTGTGCTCGGTCTCCCACGGCTTCGCGCGGGACGATGGCGTGCAGCCCGTACTGAAGAGCGTCGACAACGGTTGCCCGCACGCACCCACTGGTCGTGCATCCACCCACAATCACTGTGTCCACTCTTTGGGTGGCCAGAAATGAAGCCAATTCGGTCCCGAAAAAGGCAGAAGCATATTTTTTCTTGATGACCAGTTCCCCCTTCTTTCTCTTCAAGGCCGGGTGCAGCTCCACCCATGGAGATCCCGTGACGAGCCATTTCAGGCCACTCACTTTTCGCACGAAAAGGCCGGCATCCTTGAGGCTTGGGTCATACTCCACGGTAGTGAAGACAATGGGGACACCTGCTTTACGGGCAACCCGGAGTAGTTCTGCCGCGGCCGTTATCTGTGAACCGAGATCTGCAGCCAGCGGCGAGCCTGCCTCGGTGAATGCCTTGATAAGATCGATGATTAGAATCGCTGGCCGCCGTCCGAATCCGACCCGGCCGGCAAACCCACGCGCCACGTAGAGTTTTTTCGTAGTCTTACGATTCGTCATTTATTTCGTGCCTTCATGTAATCTAACATTTCGACATGAGAGTTCTAGTCGTTCATTCGTCAAGCCGGCGCCGGAGGTCCCGCCGCAGCGCCTTCGAATAGTTGCTTGCGCGTTCCCGACGCCAGTACATAGCTGGCTAAAGGACGGCGAAGAAATTGCTGAAGCTTATTTGCCGCCGTCATGACCAGCGCCAGCTCAACCCCTGTGCTGATCCCCATTTCTTCCAGCATGTTAACCAGATCTTCCGTGGGTATGTTGCCGCTACCACCCGGGACCACAGGACAGCCTCCGAGTCCCCCGCATGAAGAATCAAAGGTATCCACGCCTTCCTCAATTCCCGCGAGGACATTTGCCAGCCCCAACCCACGGGTGTTGTGGAAATGCAAAGAGTAATGGGCCAGAGCAGCTTCCTTCGCTAGCTTTCTTATCAGGCGCCTCACGTGTGCAGGGTTTGCGACTCCAATTGAGTCGGCGATTGAGAGTTCGCCAAAGCCCATGCCTATCAGTTGATTTGCGATCCCAACGACTCTTTCTTCGGAAATAACGCCCTCCAGTGGGCAGCCGAAGGCCAGTGCAAGAATCGCTTCGCAGCCAATGTCGTGGTTTTTGGTCATTTCGCAGATGCGCCGACAGTTCTCCAGAGATTCAGATATCCCCAGGCCCACATTGCGGCGGTTGTAGCTCTCGCTGAGGCAGATCACCACCCGCACGGCCTCTGCGCCTGCTTCAATTGCACGCTGTGCGCCTTTGACATTTGGCACCAGCGCTGTATGTCGAATCCCGGGAAAGCGTCGAATGCGGGACATTACTTCGTCGGCATCCCGCATTTGAGGAATCAATTTCGGACTCACAAATGACGTGGCCTCAATTTTCTCTATACCGGCTCTTCCCAGTAAATCTATGACTTCAACCTTGAGGTCAGTCGGTATAAAGGTTGCTTCCATCTGAAATCCGTCGCGTGGTCCGACCTCTACCACATGGATTTGGGTAAGCGACATTGTTGCTCTTTCCACCTCAACTGATTCTCAAGCTCGGTCCCGACGTCCGAGCCTCCGATTCTGAAACAACTTTTGACTGCGTAGCGAAACAGGCGGCTATTCGTATATGATTAGCCGCGTTGGGCACTTTAAAGCAACCGATTGCAGAATGGGATGGTGTGAGAATGGATTTCACGGTGGATAAGCACAGTCCGCTTCCTCCTCATGCGCAGATACAAGAGAAAATCAAACTCGCGCTCCTGCTCGGACGATTGCGGCCCGGTGATACGCTCCCATCGATCCGCGAAGTGGAACAAGAAGTCGGAGTCAGCCGCAATATCGTTCGCAAGGCATACCTTGAACTGCAAACTTTGGGCATTTTGAATCTTCGTCACGGCAAAGGTGTTCTGGTACAGAAACAACTGTGCTACGGAGGTCGCGATAGCATACATGAGAAATGCGAAGCGCTTTCCCGGTACATTCTGACCCGTTTGCGACAAGTTAGCGTTTCTCCCTCGGCCTTCGCACGCTATTTGTACCAGCGGGCGAGAGAACACGAGACTCAATCTCCCTTCATCATATTTGTGGACGCAACCAAGTCTCAAGCAATCGAGCGTGCCAATAATATTTCGGTGATCTGGCAAGTCAATGTTCCTGGATATTCTCTAGACGAGTTGGCGGCTCTGCCCAAACAGGAACTGCGAACAATTCGTAAAGTTCTCACCAACTACATTCGCTTTGACCAGGTGCGCCGCATCGTCGGACGTCATGCCGAAGTAATCCCGCTTGGCCTCACCTTTGCCGAGCAAACTGTAAAAGAGCTCGGCCGCTTACCCTCTACCGCTAAACTGGTCCTTGTCCTCGATGACGAGGACTATCCTTCTTTAAGCCTTTTGATCGATTTGTACCGCAAACTCGTAATCAAACCCGGGACCAACATCAGCGCGTTACCGTTTACCAAGATTAAAGATCTTCGCAAGTTCGTAAAATCGACCAAGTACGACAAAATCATCTTCAGCAACCGGATCTGGGACAGCATTCCGGAAGGCTTGAAGAAAATTCCCAAAGTGACTCGCCCGTACATGGAAGTCGATCTTTCATCGCTAGAGAGCGCACGCATCCATGCGGGAGTTATTATTTAGCTGTGTCACGAGACGTCGGCCGTACTTCTCGTCGACCCGACCACGCCTTGCTGCACCAACCGGCGCAATTCTTCTCCTGAAATGCCCAACAACGTGCCCAGGATTTCGGCGTTGTGCGCCCCGAGTTCTGGCCCGATCCACTGTGTTTTCCCGGGCGTTTCAGTAAGTTTCGGAGCAAGGGCTGGAAGTTTCACCGTAGTACCGTCGGGCAGTGTGTGGGTCTCAAAGAGTCCGCGCGCGATGAAGTGCGGATCCTCGATCATTTCCGAGACCGAGTAGATTGGCCCGACTGGAACTTCGGCCTTTTCTAGAGTATTAATGACCTCTTGCAGAGAGTGTTGACGCGTCCAGGCCGAGATCGCGTCATCAATCAATTCAGCATGTTGAACCCGTCCACTGTTGCGTTCCAACGTAGGATCGTCAGCCAGGTCAGGTCGTCCGATCGCCAACATGAGACGCCTGAAGATGCTGTCGCCATTGCCGCCGATAACTACGTACTTATCGTCACTGCACCGCCAAGTACCAGTGGGCACTATCCCCGACAGTCGGTTGCCCTCGCGCTGGCGGACGATGCCTAATTTGTCGAAGTCGGGGACAATTCCCTCCATTACATTGAAGACAGATTCGTAGAGTGCAACGTCTACCACTTGTCCCACCCCGCTCCCTACCACGTCTCTATGGTAGACCGCCACGAGAATGCCGAGCGCAGCGTGCAAGCCCGCGAGAGTATCCCCGAGACTAAGATTGGGACGGACGGGTGGACCATCCGGATATCCGGTGACAAAGCGCAAACCACCTACTGCTTCCGCTACTGAGGCAAAGCCAGGTTTGGCGCTGTATGGACCATCTTGCCCCCAACCGGAGACCCGCGCCATGATGATCCGAGGGTTGATCTTCTTCAGTTCCTCATATCCCAAGCCCCATTTCTCCATCGTACCGGGCTTGAAGTTCTCGAGCACCACATCGACCTTATCGACCAGGCGGCGCACGATCGACTGCCCCTCGGGCGTTCGGAGATTCACTGTCACCGACTTTTTGTTTCGTCCGAGTATGTACCACCACAATGAGGTGCCCTTGTACAGGCTGCGCCATGTGCGCAAAGGATCACCTTCAACCGGCGGTTCAATCTTGATTACTTCTGCCCCAAACCACGCCAGCAAGACCGAAGCAAAAGGGCCTGCAAGCAGTTGTCCCATTTCGAGGACACGCAAACCTTCAAGTGGTTTTCGAGGACTATTCGTGTCCACGGTTTTTGTCATTCAGATTGCCCTTACGCAGCGGGTTGTAAACAATTGTTGAACCCGCCGCCCGAAGTAGTGCTACTCAACTCGCGAGTTGACCTAGTCCCGCCGCTGCACGCCAATCGCTTGCGGAATCGGTCCAAAGGTGAACTTGCCTATTTCCCCACGATCTTGCCGAATACGCTTCCGCAACTGATTGGTCGCCGCCGTATCAACCTCCAGAGTCTCCGGAGATAGAACGACACCGTAGTCAGACCGTGCCTTCTCAACGGAAACCAATTTGCGTCGTACATCCGCTTGTACCGATTCGACCGGCCGATCGAGCGGATTCTTCCAGCCGCCACCCCCCGCTGTGTCGTAGATGAGCACGTCTCCGCGCTGCACTTTTACGCCTGAAATCTTGGATGGCAGCGAAACGGATTCTCCCGTCGTTCGCACCAGCGTCTTGCTGCTGGTGCTCCCCGGCAATCCACCCAGAATGCCCCAGGGTTGCGACCGTTCGCGGTCGTCATGAATTGCGATTTCACCGTCCGCCTCAAAGCGATAAACCTTGTGCACACCGTTTCCACCCCGATGAAAACCTGCTCCGCCAGCGTCTTTGCGCGATCCGTATTCCAGAACCGTCAGCGGGTAATAGGTCTCTAGATATTCACTGGGGATATTTTCAAAGAGCGGCCACCAGGAATGAGCGTCCATGCCATCGCCGATTGGTCGTCCCGGGATACCGCCAAAACTGATCTCCATTAAATGAAAGAATTCGCCGTTCTGGTCATAGCCGTTGTAAAGAAGATAGGGAGATGTGCCATAGCCAGCAGCCGTTGTCAGATCTGGAGCCTGATTGCCAAGCGCCCCTCCCAGCACGTCAAACAGTCGAGTCAACGCGTGCGTCCGGCAACCAAGTGCCGCGGGAAACTTCGGCAAAATGAGGGAACCTTCCGGCTGTGATACGTGCAACAAAGGATAGAACCCATCGTTAAACAGAATTTGGGGGTCGAACACCATGATCAAATACACCCCGATAAACATCTTGAACATTTCTTCATTAAGAAAGAAATTGATGGGGCCAGGCGCCTGCGGGTCAGTTCCTGTCCAATCGAAATACCCGTGTTCGCCCTCGCGCCAAATCGTCAGCTTCATCTTGTAAGGACCATTACCTCGGCCGTCGTCGTCGACGTAATCCTCAAAGCTGACTTTGTGTTCGGGAAGATTTTGCTGGATCAGCTTAGCCATGGCCCGGTAAGTTCGGTCGAGCAACGCTCGGCAAGAACTCAGGTACACTTCACGTCCGAAGCGCTCGCAAAGTTCGCTTACCCTTTTTTCCGCGGTCCGGCAGGCTGCCACAATGGCCATAAGATCAAAGTAGTTCATCGTGGGCATGCGCGAGTTATTAAGGATCAGGTCTAGCAAGTCATCATTCAGCTTTCCCTTGGCAAACAGTTTGACAGGAGGGATGCGCGTGCCTTCGCCGAATATCGTCGTCGCATCCGTCGGAAGGCTCCCGGAGACCGGACCGCCGACATCAATCGTGTGCCCGAACTGTGAGGCCCAACCCGCAAGCTCGCCTTCATGAAAGATGGGAATGAGCACCATCCAATCGTTGATATGAGAAATAGCACCCCTGCACTTATAAGGATCGCTCATCAAGAACACGTCGCCTTCGTCAATCCCACGCTTCCAGGTAGAGATAAAGCCGCTCACGTACGAGCCAAACTGTCCCACTACCATGCGCCCGTCTGGCATGCATATCATGGGGAAGCCGTCATGTTGCTCGCGGATCACAGGAGACATCGCGGAACGGAATAGCACGGTATCCATTTCATGTCTCGCATTGCGGAGCGCGTTCTCAATAATGTCCAGCGTTACCTTATTGGTTGCTGTGGCAGGCCTCGTGCGTGGCGCCGCACTGCTTTTGGCGGCGGATCGGTTCTCTTTTTGTCGCGCGACTGTATTGTTAGCCATAACTCTTCGGACCTAAATGCTGTGCGTACAACAACTGTCTCCGGTCATCGACTACGCTTGCTACCCTTCCTATGGCCGGACTTCGTCCCGACCGCCGAAACTTTTTTCTCTGTAGTTCCACGCCGATCATTCGGCCAAATCAAGATGTTGAGATAGGGATCAACTTCGCCGTAGTGCCCAGGCACAATCAGAGTAGTGGAATCGGCTTGTGTGATGACGGCAGGGCCCGGAATGCGATGACCTGCTTTCAATCTCGAACGCTCGTATACGGTCGCAATGGTGAATTGACCATGGTGATATAGCTTCCGCTTGCCGGTCTGTGCGGACTCCGAGCCACTCTTTGTTACTGCGTGGCGCTTCAATTCAACCTTCGGCACTTCTCCGATCGCAATCGCTCGCAGGTTTACGATCTCGACTTCGTAGTCGATGTTGAAAGCGTAGTTGCGATGATGAACATTCTTGAACCTTTCTACTACTCGCTCCATCCCCGATTGGTTTTTGAACCATTCAGGTTGCACATCAATGGCAAACTCATAGCCTTGGCGGTAATAGCGCATATCGAATTGAAATTGGACTCGTTGACGGGCAGCAGCAATGTTTTCGCTCTTCAGCCATGCGCGAGCCTGGGATCCAAGCTCATCCATACTCTTCCGGATTGTAGCCAAGTCAATTCGCGCCACGGGGCGTATGAGAGTGCGCGAAAACTCAGTTCTGATATCAGCATGCAGGAATCCAAGCGCCGACAACACTCCGGGCACGGTAGGGATGATTGCCGGCCACGAGTTGATCAGACACGAGAGTGCGTTCGCATGAAGGGGGCCAGCGCCTCCCAAAGCGAGAAGCGCAAAATCCCTCGGATCATAGCCGCGCTGCACCGAAACTAGCCGCAGGGCCCCAAACATGTTCTCGTTGACAATGTCGTAGATTCCTTGTGCAGCATCGAGAAGCGACAGGCCCATGGCGTCCGCAATCTTCTGAACCGCTGTGGCCGCCTGTGCCTCATTCAATTTCATTTCGCCGGCGAGCAGCTCCGGCGGTAAGTAACCCAACACAACGTTGGCATCGGTCACGGTGGGTTCGCTACCCCCCCGTCCATAACAGGCCGGGCCGGGCTCCGCCCCAGCCGACATCGGACCTACGCGCAAAGCGCCTGTGATCGGCACATGCGCGATTGAACCCCCTCCGGCACCAACCGAATGAACATCGACGCTGGCCACTTTCACGGGATACTGACCAACCCGCGTTTCGCGAATGACAGACGGCATTCCATCTCGCGACAATGCCACATCAGTCGAGGTACCGCCCATGTCGAACGACAGAACATTTGCGAATCCTGACAGCTCACCAATATAGGCAGACGCCACCGCCCCGCCGGAGGGCCCTGACAGCAATGTCGTTACAGGGTACTCCGATGCAGCTTTCAGGCTCATAACGCCGCCATCGGAACGCACGATTTCCATACGAGCGGTAAGGTTGTCCTGCTTCAGCCTCCGCTGCATGCCGTCAAGATATAAGTGCATGCGAGGACGGACGTAGGAATTCATCACCGTCGTCAGGGTCCTCTCATACTCACGAAATTCGGGCAGAATTTCATACGAAGCTGTAACCGCCACGTCGCCGGTAATCTCTTCGGCGATCTGCTTCAGTTTCCTCTCGTGTTCGGAATTGGCGTACGAGTTGAGCAAGGAAATCGTGAGCGCTTGAATTCCACGGGCGCACAACTCTCGTACCACGCCCCGCGCTTCGTTTTCATCCAACGGCACCAGCACTTTACCCGTAGCGCTCATTCGCGCACTGATGCCAAGAGTCAACTCCAGAGGGGCCATAGGCTCAGGTTTGATCATGATGATCCAGCCAGCCAAGGGACCCGGAGTTTGCCCGCGCGCAACGTGAAGGACCTGCTCGAAGCCACGGGTGGTAATCAGGCCGACGCGGGCACCTTTACCTTCCAGCACCGCGTTGGTGGCAACCGTTGTGCCATGCAGAATCAACGAGACTCGGTTAGGATCGATGCCCGCCAGTGATGCTACCTTGTGAATCCCGGTAAGCACTCCAATGGAGGGATCGTCGCTTGTGGAAGGGGTTTTTGCCAGTACCAACTCACCCGAGCTTTCATTGAACAGCAAAAGATCGGTAAACGTTCCCCCTACGTCAATCGCTAGTCTGTATGCCACTTGTAATTGTCTCCTGGTTCATGACCGCCACCAGTTTACGTTGCACATAATACATCAATTGTTTACATAAATAAACAGTTATCTTAATGCCTCTGCCGATAGATCCGGCCGCGTTTCCAGAAGGCGATAGGTCTCGCGTAGAAAAGCCAGGACTACGACAGTCAATAACATGGAAAGAGAGCACATGAAAAAGGTCCACCGAGAGCTGCCGCTGGCGGTTAACAGGTATCCACCCAAATAGGTGGAAACAATTGCTCCCCCGTAGCCGGTGGTAAGAATGAGTCCAACGGCTTTTCCGCCGTGTTCTTGAGCAACTAGCTTGGCTAGCACGCTGGTTAGCGGGACGGCTAGTAAACTGGTCCCGAGCGAAAGTAGACAGATCGCGATTGAAACTCGGGACGACCTGAGTTCTGTAGCCAGGACCAGCACGGCTGGACAGATCGCACACAAGACGGCACCCGCGACTGCGACTAGCCATGCTCCGACACGATCTGCCAGCCAGCCGGCTAGCACCGATCCAGGAATGACTACGAGCCCAAGCAACATTGAGATAGCTCCTACTTGGCCCGGTGGGAATTGGCGCTGTTGCGAAAGATATTCCGGAAGCCACGTGATCATGGCAAAGGACTGAAAGAACAGAAGGAAATTGCCTGCACTCACCAGTACGAGCGGCCATCCTGAACTCTCCCGGGTGGATGCCTTCGTGCTTTCACTGGTTGCATTCCAGGATCGCCGGAAAAAGTCCGCGTTTGTGAAACATAATATGATTGCCGCCAAAATCATTGCCAATGCTCCGAATAAAGACAACGGAACCCGCCATCCCAGGGATTTGGCGATGGTCGGGGTCGAAAGCATGGCAACGGACAAACCGAGATTCAGTGAACTAAAGAATGCGCCGGTAGCCAAATTGACCCTCGCCGGAGGAAGCAGGTGTAGCACTGTGGCTAGCCCCGGCACAAAAATGCTAGTTGCGCCAATTCCAATCAGGATTCGGCAAGCCAGCATTTGCCAGAAGGTCTGAGTCAGAGACGAGAGAATCCCAGCCGCACCCAGGAGCGTCAAACCGTTGAGAACAGCGCGCCGCACGCCAATACGATCACTGTAAAAGCCAATCAGCAGACTTCCAAAGGTCGGGATCATGGTATACGCCGTCATGAAGAGTCCCGCTCTGGCGTAGCTGATTTGAAACTGACGAGTGAGCATACCCATTAACGGAGGGATCGCAAACACAGCAACGAATGCGCAAAACACAGCCGAACAGATCAATAACAGAGCGAACCACGATCTGGACGGTGCGTTCATTTCTCGCACTTCCCATTTTCGGATTCGCTCATTGAGCTTTTCGAGTCTTGCGATTCAGTTTCCAGTTTGAAGATGCGGATCGCGTTGTCCCGCACCAACTTCTTCCGAACTTGGGGCGCCAAAGCAAGAGCATCGATTTCCTTCAGAGAGGTTTCCTGATCCTGCAAGGGCCAATCTGTTGCCCAGACAACTTTGTTGCTGCCACCCAAACCCTCAAATCGTCCTTCTTCTTTCAAATACTCGAGTATGGCGGTGTGCCACAAACGCGGCGGAGGGACATCCGGGCAGATGAAAATGTTCTCATTGTTGATGGCCAAGGCGACCAATTCCTCCTCCCACGGATATCCGCTGTGCAAAGCGACGATTCTCAGCTCGGGAAAATCACGGACGATCTTATCAATCCAAATAGGCCTGGCCGCAATGCGTGAATTTGAGCGCATAGTGCCCTGACCTGTCTGAAAGGAAATGGGAACATCCAGCTCCACGCACTTTTCGAAGATCGGATACATGCGGGAATCGTCGATGCGTATGCCGAACCAGTGGGGATACATATGGGCCCCCTTGAATCCATACTGCCGAACCATGCGATCGATATATCTGGGGGCATAGTATTTGTCGGTCCAGGCTCTGATCGGTGAGATCCCAACCAAGCCAAGGAACTTAGTCGGGTGCGCTGCAAACATAGGCAACATTTCCTCAGCAGCGACATAAAGCTCTTCCCCACCTACCCCGTTCGCGCACCAAAGGGAGATTACTAGCGAAAGCTGAACCTTAGACCGATCCATCATCTCCAGCATGTATTCTGGGGGCCAACCCGCCCGAATTTTCTCGACCCAAGTCGGCCCTGCCGCTTTATAAAGACCAAGGGGCAACAACCGGTGCGAATGCTCCGGTAAGTGTATGTTGACCGAAACGTCGATTGCCTGGTAGCTCGGTTGCTCTTTTTCCGGCGTATCCATTTACGGTTCTGTCCCTAAGTCAGGAAATCCACGCCCGCGCTAGGATCTCATGTAGATGTCCCTCAAAATAGCCGCCAGGATATCCAATTGCAGTCCAAGCCGGAGGGTCACCGCGGAAATACTCACGAGCGACTTCCATGACGGGTTCGATCTCGCGTGCATCCTTGTGGAACGAAATGAGGTCTACGACACTATCCATGCTACCTCCCGCCATTTCAACCACATCACGAATGCGATTGAACGCATAGCGCGCCTGCGCTACCGCATCGCCGGGAGTTACGATCTGCCCATCCATATCCATGCCGACTTCACCCGCCACGCAAAGAAGATGCCCTTTTTCTTTCTTCGTCCCCCCCGACACTGGCAAGTAGCGCCAGAAAACGCTCTTGGGTGTGTAGGCCACAGCCTTACCGTTACCGACCTCACACAGTGCGCGTACCGTGTGAAACACCAGGTGTCGATAGAGACTCGTTGCGCCAATAATGGATGAGCACGGTGCCTGCGCGAATGGCATCGTAAGGAACTCACTGTTCTTCACTGCGCACATCGGCGCAAAGGATCGAGGATCAATACTAAAGGAGAGGATATCGAGCAGGTCATCTTCCAGTTTGCCGCCAGCAAACTCCGCGAGTTCTTTCATCCGACTGAACAGATATCGGGCCTGGGCACCATGATCTCCGGCGTTCACCACATTTCCGTCAATATCGATAGGCATCTGCCCCGAGATAAACACATATGGTCCCTTGCGGCACGCCCCTGAAATCGGGTACTTGCGCCACCAGCGCAAACTGTCGGGAGTGAAACACTGCTTTCTCTCAGGGCCAAGGTGAGCCACGGCATGAATCAGAAGCTTAGATCCCCGATGCTGCAAGCCTTGGGTGCCCATCGCAGTCCAAGCAGGATAGTCTCTAGGGAAAAACTCCCGGGCTACTTCGAGAACGTCATCGGCGTCGCGGATATCGACAAACGCGGCAAGTATGTCCACCACGTCAGACATTGTGCCGCCCGCGATGGTGACGGCCTTCTCAATCTCGCGGAAGGAAGATCTCGCCTGGACACGAACGTCGCCGCTAGGGTTATCTCCATGCACTCCGGTGTGACCGCTGATGAATAGCAGATCTCCGGCACGGACAGCCGACGAAAATGGCTTCCCTGACGAGCCTTCAATCTGGAGTCCCACTCGCTGAAAGGTGGTCATGAGTTTCCCGAGGTGAGCGCGGGCCGTAACCCATCGACAACGCCCTTTTCATCCGCCAGACGCCAAATGCGCTGGGTCGCGGAACGAACTCGCTCCCGCAAGTCATCTTCATCGGTATTCACCGCGCGTCCCCGATCGACAACGATCTTCCCATCCACCATCACGGTTTCCACATCGGTGCCCGACGAGTAGTAGACAAAATTCTTGATGGGATCGATGACGGGACAGTTGTGCGGCTTGGTCAAGTCGATCAGCACAAGGTCAGCTTTGGCACCGGGCTTGATTTGGCCCAGATCATCTCGCCCCAATCCCCTTGCCCCGCCGAGAGTTGCCGCATCGAATGCATCCGCGGCCGTGGGCGCGCCTACACGGCCGGCCTTGATCTTGCCCAGCACGGCGGCCATTCGGATCGTCTCTGTAATGTCACTGGAGTACGAGTCCGTTCCCAGCGCGACATTAATCCCTTTTTGCAGATACTCCCAGAAGGGTCCGATTACCGCCTCTCGGGCTTTGCGGTAAGAACAATGGGCCACGGTGGATTTGCTCTCGGCCAGCAGTTTCCGATCGTTTTCATCGGTGAAAGTGCAGTGCGTGACGACCGCGTCCGGGCCCAGGATCCCGGTATTAGCCAGGTGCTCGATGGGCGTCGCATTGAATTTGGTCCGGCATATTTCGAACTCCCTCTGGTGATGCGCCGCGTGAATGCTGATGCCACAGCCCAACCGGTCGGCTGCGTTCCGGGTCTCCCGTAGAACATCGGGCGGGCAGGTATCTGGCCCCGTAGGGCTCAGGCGCACACGAATACGATCGTTGGCACACCCATTGAACTGGGCGTGCAGGTCGATGTTTCGTTGTAACCCAGCGCTAACAGCGCCTTCTGCCGGACGATCGTACTGGAGTTTTCCATCCTTGATGTAACCAATGTTCCCATGACCGGAAGGATATGTGGGGCTCAGATAAGCCCGATTTCCCAGGCGCTCGGCCACTTTTACCAGGATCTCATAGTGATCGAAATTCTCTTCCAGAATAGTTGTCGAACCTTTCTTAAGCATTTCCAACATATCCCACTCGATCACAGCGCCGAACTCTTCAAGACTGAAATTTGCCGCGCCCACTGCGATCAGCGGAACCACGTAGTGATAAAAGGCGCTTCCCGGAAGCAGGTCGCGATCCTCGCACAAACCCCGTACGTAAGTGGCGGCTCCCACGTGTACGTGTGCGTTGATAAATCCAGGCGCGAGCAGTCTGCCAGCGGCATGGATACTTATGTCCGCAGGACCCGCATAGCTGTCACAAATCTGCCAGATGCGATTGCCGCGGACGACCACCGTCTTATCTCGCAGAACGTCGTGGCTATTTTTCTCAGGCACCACCACATAGCTGGCGTGAATCGCTGTGATCGGCCCTTCTGTCGATTCGTTCTCCTTCAAGACCAAGCCCCCTCAGCTCTTTCTTTCAACTTTCGTACGACAAGAATTCCTCTGGATTCCCATACTTTGAAGCCAACTCCCGCACGTCCGGGTCATCCAGCATGGTGAAATATCCCCGGTCAATGACAGTCTTCTTACCCAGTGTCAGCGTCGGCTTTAGCCCGCCGCCATCCCAGTGGAAAGGACTGGGCACACCCATTCCGGGCCAGAGCCCCACGGCGCAATGAAAGCTCCCTGCCCGACGAAACAGAAGACTATCCGGAGCTTTTACCTTCAAACCCTCCTGCAAGGGGGAACGCGGATTGATTCCCCAGGCGAATTCGCAGAAGTAAGACCCGTTGTTATAACGACGCATGCGCTCCTTCAGCCACTTAGCTTCCGTTCCGCCTTCAACTTTCGTCACCCAGTGATCCTTGATCGTCAACCGAATCGGCTCGCTCAAGTAGCCCGCAAATCCCTCAAGGAGTTCGAACACCAAGGTACCTTCCACGGCCTTGGGACAAAGCGCGATCGTGCCACCTGGGAAAAATTCCCATGTTCCTGCCGGGCGGTGCACTTTGGCCTTCTTGTCTACGCTCGCCCAAGACGACGAGAGGGGATCGCCTTTAGGCCACGGGAACAACTTCATGTGGAGATCGGTACCGAGATCATCGGTCAGATGCGCTTCGGTGTCGCAAAGCAGTCGGGCTGATTTAATCCACATGTAGTAATGCAGTTCAGGCGGGTAATGGGCCCAATCAGAGTTCATGATGCGGGGAGTGGTTGCGATCACCGACGTGACCCGCAACTCGTGCTCCCACATGCACCGATAGATGTCAGCGTTGTCCACCGAAGCTGCGTTCTCCAGGTCGAAGACATGCATCAGGACATTTGCATTGGATATTGCTGCTTCCTCTACGGGAGACAGCCTTTGTCCATACCGGAAAATCGGGGCCTTCGTTCGCAATACACTAAGTGGGGCGCCAGTTTCATCAATTGCCGTCACCAGAGCATTCACGACGGTTGGGTCGACGGTGTCGTTGCGATCCAGCCACAAGAGGACGCGCTCGTCGCGCTGGATCGCGCAATATCCGTTAACACAGTTGCGGGCCCCCCGCATCAGGTCCCCATTTTCGATGGCTTTGTTCGCTGCTGAGCGATTAGCCGATGAAGCTGTTGGCATTGCGTCTCCCCGAAATAGTGCGCGCTAGCAAAGTTGTTCCTCTATGGCGGCTTGGTCCAGCCTGAGCGAATCGTGATGTCTACGCGGGTTGGGCCTCAACCGCAGGCGCACGTCGACCCGTTTCGGCCTCGGCATAGTATCGGTGCATCGCTAACAGCAGAAAAAGACTGACAACCATTGAACCGACATATAACGCAAACGGCCACGAATAATTCCCGGTGAGGGTAAGCAGGTAACCGCCAAGATAAGTGGATGCAATCGAGCCCGCATATCCTGTGGTATGGACCAGGCCAACCGCCTTTCCGTTGTCCTTGGCTGGCACAAGGTAACTGAGAATGCTAGTGAGAGGCACAACAAATAAACAAATGCCGAATGCCAGGAAACATACTCCAGCAAAAACACCCCACAGCGGGATTCTTGGGAATAAAATAAATGCCGCCGGACAGCCGCCGCAAAGAACCACGCCAATCATGCCAATTCCCCAGGCTCCAATGCGGTCTCCCAGCCATCCTGAAATAAAGGTCCCAGGTATCATGACGAGTCCGAGTAGCATTGATACCGCTCCCACCACAGCAGGGGAGTAACCTCGGGCGACTTTCAAATATTCCGGCAGCCACGTAATCATCCCGTAAGTGTGAAATAACATCAGAAAATAGCCGATGCAAACCAGGACAAGAGGCACATTCCGAATCGAGTACGTACCGGCTGCACGCTCACTATTCCGTCCTGTCACCTGGAGGTCGCCTGATGCCTGCAGAGTTTGCCCGCGAGTTACGACAAAGAACACAAGTGCCACGAGTATGCTAAGACCGGCAAAAAGATTGAGTGGAGTACGCCAGGTAAACGACGAGGCCATGATGGGAGTGACCAGGAGGGCGACAGTCAGGCCCAGGTTCATGGACGTGAAATACGTTCCGGTTGCAAGATTGACCTGATGTGGCGGGACCAGATACATTGCCGCCGCCAGGCCGGGGATGAAAATCAAAGTCGCACCGATACCGATGATTGTGCGATAAGCCAACATGGACGCGTATCCGTGGCTATGAGCGCAAAGAAATCCGCCCAGCGCAATCAGCACGAGCCCCGCGAGGATAAAGTACTTTACACCATACCGGTCGCTGAACGTCCCCGCCATCAGACTGCCAATCATGCGCACCAATGCGTAAACGCTCATAAACAAGCCCGCTTGCGCATAACTGATATGGAATTCGTGAACCAGATTGCCAATAATCGGAGGCAACTCAAAGACTCCGATGTAAGCCATGACATTGGTCAGGCACAACAACAGAAGAAGTTTCCAGCCACGCATACTGGGTGCCATAGAGCGAGCCTATCCCTTAGCGAATGCCAAGTTTGAAAATCCGTAGTGCATTTTCCCGAAGTAGCTGAGAGGCAATGACGTCTGTGAACGCGATCGCATCAAATTGACTGCGAGATTGAGCGGGATCCTTAAAGGGGAACCCTGACCCCCACATCACTTGATCGCTTCCGGCATCATGCTTGGGAAAGCGTCCTTGTTTGATGAACCCGACAAAATCTGCAATCCAGTGCTCGGGGGCTGGCGAATCGGCTAGCACACTGAAGTTGGCATTATTCCGCGCTAGATAGACCGATTCCCGCTCCCACGGATATCCAATGGATTGTCCGACGATACTTAGTTCCAGAAAATCACCGATGACCGGATCAAGCAAATGCGGTTCCGCCACGTTGCGCGCCCCGGAGCGTGGAGGCGCAGCCCCGAGCGGCATCACGACAGGCACGCCCAGCTCCAGGCACTTCTCATAAATCGGATACAGGCGCTTGTCATTTGGCTGCATGCCAAACCAGTGTAAGGCAAGATGGGCGGCCTTAAAGCCAAACTCCTTCACTGCGCGCTCAAGATACCGCGGAGCGTAATAGTCGTCTTGAATTGGGGCGAGAGGGTTAACCCCAACTAGGCCGAAAAAACGTTGCGGATGGGAATCAAGAATCGGTTTTAGCTTCTCTGCCGGGATAAAACAGTCGGCTCCATTGCTTGGGCTTGCAGCGCAAAAGGCAACCAATCCCGCCATTTCCACCTTCGCCTCGTTCATCGAACGGAGAAGTTCCTCGACTGTCCAGCCGTTTTTGGCTCTACGCAGCATGTTGCCACCGAGGAAATTCCAATACCCCAAGCGGGCATACTTGCCGCTGAATTCCGGGAAAAACGGATTAACACAAACATCTATCGCCTGAATCATTGCCTCTCCCGACGTTCTCCCATCACCTTGCCGCGGGCTCGTCAACTCTTACAGCTTGAACAGCTTTATTGCATTGTCTCGCACCAGTTTCCGACGAATTTCCGGAGTCAATCCGAGCGCATCCACCTCTTTCAAGGATTTGTCGGGCTCTTGTAACGGGAAGTCAGTAGCCCACAAGACCTTGTCGCTTCCACTCATGCCCTCGAAACGCCCTTCTTCTTTCAAGTAGGACAATATGGACGCATGCCACAGTCGTGGTGGCGGAACGTCAGGACAAATGTAGACGTGCTCATTCGTGATCGCGAGCGCAACTAACTCGTCTTCCCACGGATATCCGCTGTGCAGCGCAATCACTTTCAGCGTCGGAAAATCCCGCACAATTTCGTCGATCCAAATTGGACGGGCCACGACTCGCGAATTCGAACGCATCGTCCCTTGTCCGGTCTGGAATGAAATAGGGACATCAAGCTCCGCACACTTCTCATAAATGGGATACATGCGCCGATCGTTAACCCTGATTCCGAACCAGTGGGGATACATGTGTACCCCTTTGAAGCCGTGTTCCTTCACCGCACGTTCAATGTAGGTGGGTGGATAGTAAGGACTTCCCCATTTCTGCAGTGGCGAAAGTCCCACCAGCCCGACGAACCGCTTGGGATATTTCTGGATGACTGGAATGATTTCTTCAATAGGGACGATCAATTCCTCCCCGCCTACGCCGTTCGCCGAGCACAATGAAATCAGGCAAGACAACTCCACGTTTCCTCGGTCCATCATCTCAACCATGTACTCGGCGGTCCAGCCTTTGCGGATTTTCTCTTCGTACGATGGCCCGGACGCCTTCCACAAGCCGAGTGACAGATGTTTGTAGGAACTCTCAGGCAGAAACGCATTAATAGAAATATCTACCGCTTTGTAGTTGGTATCAGACATTTCCCGCTCCCGTTATGAACCCAAATAATCCTGCCGCCGCGATCCTGCTTTATGGCAGCCAGGCTCTCGCACAGATCTCGTGTAGGTGCCCCTCGAAATATCCCCCTGGATAGCCAACAGCAGTCCAAGCGGGCGGCTGCCCCTTGAAGAATTCCTTCGAGACTTCCTGAATTGTGGGTATGGCACGGACATCCTTGTGAAAGGAGATAATGTCCACGATATTGGACATTGTGCCGCCTGCCATCTCCACTACCTCTTTGATTCGGTTAAACGCGTAGCGACCTTGTGCTGCTGGATTTCCAGGAGAGACGATCTGGCCATCCATGTCCATTCCCACTTCGCCGGCGATGCACAACAGATGGCCGTGCTCTTTCTTGGTGGCCCCGGAGACAGGCAAATATTTCCAAAAAATACTGCTGGGCGTAAAAGCGACGGCCTTGCCATTTCCAATCTCGCAAATGGCCCTCACAGTATGGAAGGCGAGGTGCTTAAACAATCCGGTGCTGCCAATCACCGACCATGACGGAGCCTGCGACAACGGCATGGTGAGGAATTCCTTGCATCCGACGTCGATGCACATGGGATTGAAGCTGCGGGGGTCGATACTGAAAGAAAGGAGATCGAGAACATCGCTTCGAAAGTTTCCACCCGCGAGTTCGGCCAGCTCTTCGAGCCGATGGAAGATGTAGCGGGATTGCGCTGCATGATCGCCAGGGTTCGTAATGTTGCCATCCAAGTCGGCCGCCATTTGCCCCGATATAAAAAGGTACTCGCCCTTGCGGCAGGCACCGGACATGGGGTACTTATGCCACCATCGAAGACTGTCTGGCGTAAAGCACTGTTTCTTGGCCTTCCCGAGATGAGCTACCGCATGAATATGTACGGCTGACCCGCGCTGGGGAAGACCCTGAGTTCCCATAAAAGTCCAGGCCGGATAGTCTTTGGAGAAAAACTCGCGGCTGACCTCAAGCACGTCTTCCGCATCTCGGATGTCAAGAAAGAAAGCTACGACATCCACAACGTCGTCCATCGTGCCACCCGCTGCGGTTACTATCTCGCGTATGCGTTCCAGCGCAACGCGGGCCTGCTCGCGTACATTTCCTTCGATCGAATGTTGGGCTGCGACAAATAAAAGGTCACCCGCTCTGACGGCTGGCGAGGTTGCCTCGTTGTTGGAAGCCTTCCATTTCTCCGGCCTGATCACAAGCCGCTCATACGGCATCTTTTCATCCTTCCTGCCCAGACTCTCGATCTATACGGTCACCGGCTCTGTTTTCTTACTCGGGACAAACGAAACACCCGGCAGCGCCCCTTCGCGGGCAGCAATCGCCCAAATGCGGTCCGCGGCTGCCTGCACTCGCTTGCGAAGTGCCGACTCGTCGGTGGTCAGTGCGATGCCGTTTTCGATGACGATTTTGCCGTTGATCATGACGGTCTCCACGTCGGTGCCGAAGGAATAGTAGACAAAGTTCTTGATTGGCTCTATCACAGGAAAGTTGTGGGTCTTAGTGAGGTCGATCAGCACCATATCGGCTTTCGCGCCAGCCTTGATTTGACCGATATCATCGCGGCCCAACCCTTTTGCCCCCGACAATGTAGCCGAGCCCATGACTTCCACGGCCGTGGGGACTCCAACACGCTCCATGCGGATCTTGCCCAGTACCCCGGCCATTTTGATGGTCTCGGTGATATCACTCGAAAAAGAGTCTGTCCCGAGCGCGACGTTGATCCCTTTCTCAACGTACTCATGATAGGGGCTGATGACTGCCTCGCGCGCCTTACGGTAGGAACAGTGGACTACAGTGGAATTCGACGCTGCGAGCAGGTTTCGGTCTTTTTCGTCAGTGTAGGTAACGTGAGTAATGATCGTATCCGGACCTAAAATGCCCGTATTCGCCAAATGCTCGATCGGACTGGCATTGAAGACGTTCCTGCAAAAATTCACCTCAGTGGAATGGTGTGCGGCGTGGATACTGATGCCACAACCGAGTCGGTCAGCGGCTTTTCGCGTGTCCCTCAAGACCTCTGGGGGACACGTGTCCGGACCCGTGGGACTCAGTCGCACGCGGATTCGATCCGAAGCAGACCCATTGTATTTGTCATACATTTCCAGGCCCCGTCTCAGACCCTTGCCCACCTCAATCGGATCCGGCTTGTCATAGCACAGCTTACCGTCTTTGAGGTAGCCGATCTTGCTGACTTGGTTGGGATAGCTGTAGCTAATGTAGGCTCGGTTCCCCAGTCGGTTCACAATTTCGATGACGCTGTCGTAACCACCAAAATTCTCTTCCAGAATTGTGGTAGAACCCTTCTTGATCATCTCCAGAATGTCCCATTCCAGGAGAGCCGACATTTCGTCAGGCGTGAAATGCTTATAGCCAATTGTCAGCAACGGGACGAAATAATGGTAGAAGGCACTGCCTTCGACCAGGTCGCGATCCTCGGCCATCCCACGTGAGTACGTGGCGCACCCCACATGTGTATGACAATTAATGAAACCGGGAGAGAGCAGGCGGCCCTCCGCTTTGATCCGGCGATCCACGGGACCGTCGTAGTGATCGCTCACTTCCTTGATCCGGTCCCCTTCCACCACTACCGTCTTGTCGCGCAGTATCGTCTGCGAACCGTTGTCTGGCACCATCACATACGTGGCTTCAATCGCGGTTATCTTTTCGCCTGCCATTGGATCCCCCTGTACTCGTGAAGACATCTCTGTTGTCCAAATACCTCTGGATTTCCTGGTGCCTAGACTGTTTTCCACTGTTTTCTGTTTCAAACACTTGTCACTAGGTGCTGATTTTCATGGGAGAGGCGCCCTTTGTCAAGAAAAAGTTTCATGAATCTTCCCGATGCCGCTGAACTGAAATCCGCTGACGCTAGCCCTTGTGCAGTTCGATAGGGCGGCGAAGGTACCGTCCGCGGGGTTTCGCCGTAACTTTCGCATCCTTCATCATTATTTCACCCCGCAATATGGTTTCCGTTGGCCAGCCTTTGATCTTTATTCCGGCAAACGGCGTGAAATCCTGTGCTGACTGCAGCAAATCAGCATTCACCGCCTGAGTCTGGTGCAGATCAATGACTGCAAAGTCGGCGTCGGCGCCCACCGCCAACGTTCCTTTGCGAGGAAATAATCCAAAATGGCGGGCCGGGTTGGCCGAAGCGATTTCGCTGATGCGCGTAAGAGGGACATTGCGCTTATGGAATCCCTCGGAGATCAGCGTCGGATACAGGAGAGACGATCCACCAAAGCCGGGCAGCGAGCCCCACAGATCGTCTTCTCGTTTATCTTCTTCCATGCAACACGCGTGATCGCTGACCACAGTATCGATTTCCCCGTTGGCAATACCTTCCCATAAATAATTGATATCCTCTTGCCCCCGAATCGGGGGATTAACTTTACCGATCATGCCGCCTGCGGTTTCGCAGGTCAGAGTTAGGTGATGAAGTGTAGTTTCCAAGACAATGTCGAGCTCGGGATGTTCCCGGCGCGACCTGATGCCAGCTTCGAGTGCCTGCCTGCTGCTCAGGTGCAGGAGATTGATCGGGCATCTCGTAGCCTCGGCTAGCAATACCGCCTCCACAATGGATAAGCGCTCACTCAACGGAGGGCGCGCTTCGCTGTAGGCTTCCAGCCCTCGCCTACCCTCCCGTTTGACTCTTTCAATAAAAACGCGGATTAATTCAGGATTTTCGCAATGAAGACTAAGCGCAATCCTCCCCTTGTCCGCGTGCTTACGGGAAGCGGCGGAAACTCTCTCCATGAGCAAGTAGAGGTGGCCAAGATCGTAATTGTCGGCCATGGTGTAATCGTTTCCGCGCGTCGAGTCCGCGGATAAATTCAAGCCTTTGTAGAACATGTAAAACTTAAAAGAGCCGACGCCAAATGTATCGATGAGATCATCGACCTCGAGCAACTGCTCCGCAGTCATGATCGCCAGATGAAATCCATAGTCCGTATAGAAGTGCCCTTCAGAGAGTTCGAGCACTTGTGGAAAAATTTCGCGATATGGACCGGACTTATCGAGGTAGTGGTGGCCGGTTCTGAA
Organism: Acidobacteriaceae bacterium; assembly: GCA_003131315.1. Taxonomy (GTDB): domain Bacteria; phylum Acidobacteriota; class Terriglobia; order Terriglobales; family Acidobacteriaceae; genus Acidiflorens. The sequence continues at coordinate 83,669 of PKUV01000160.1, read as the reverse complement.
ATAGCTGAGAAGCGTGGTGACGCCACCAACCAAAGAAGATCGAGATTCGGATTCCGCGTCCTTTGAAAATGGGCGGTAGATGCCGACGTGATAGTGGGAATCCACCGCGCCCGGAAACACCATCTTGCCGCGAGCTTGAACGAGCGTCTCCGCCTCATTTGCGGCTATGCTTTCTCCTATCGCTGCAATGCGCCCATCTTTAACGCCAACATCTGCTTGTACCAGGCCGGTGTATGGGATCACCAGAGTGCCGTTTTTTATGACCAGGTCGAAGCGACTCACGGTTGCATTCCCTTGGACTCTCCGACCGCATTTTCTGGTGTGTGCTTCTGTCCACCGAGACTGCGCTCGGGGGGGCCATCATATTCATAGGCAGCCGGATCGATGGCGCGCAGCGGAAGGTTACGCGCCTGCTCTTCAAGGCAGTGCGCTACCAAGCCCGGAATCCTGGCGATCATAAAGATTCCGTTCGCGGCTGTTTTCGGGAATGCAATCTCGCAGAGCAGAGCAGCTATCGCTCCGTCTGCATTGAGCGGTAATCGCTTGCCTGCAATTCTAGACAGAACATCCTCCATGGCTTGTGCATGGGCGACATAGTTTCCGAACAAATCGAGCTCGCGAGCCAGGTCGAGCAATCGGATACTACGAGGATCCGCCGAATGTTGCCGATGACCAAACCCGGGAACCCTAATCGCCTGTTCCCGGTACTCGCGTGCCACTTTGGCAGCGGCCGTAGCCGGATCTTGTTTCAGGCCCACACAACGCTCCAGCACGCTCATGCAATCTTCAATTGCCCCGCCGTGAGACTTCGCTATCGCAAGGAGCCCGGCTGCCACAGAACTAGCTAACGGCGACCCGGTGCTAGCCACTGTACACGCTGCGAGAGTGGATGCGGGGGTTGGGCCATGATCGATGACTGAGACCAGAATGCCCTCCAGAAGCCGCGCTATCCGTGGATTCGGTATTTCCCCGACCAGCGCAAGGTAAACTGCTGCTGCCCACGATACATTTCCCACGAGCGCATCGATCGGATACCCTCGCAGCAGAATACGATCCGATTCGACCCACGAGATTGCCGTTTTGCGGGGAGAGCCCTTCATAAAGAACGAACTAACCACAGGAGCGATCTGCGCGACACACAGCCGAACGCCATCTTGCTTCGCGATCGCAAAATACCCGTTCGGCGCTCCGCAGCGCAACTTAAGCGTTGCGAGCGGTTCTTGCCGATCCAGTCGTTTGGCGTAGAAATCTGCAGCGTTGCCTACACTGATTCGACGCCGACACAGCATACAAACAACTGTCGTAGTTGTCAAACAGTTGACAAACGGTCTACACTAACCGCGTTGCGACAGCCATGTAATTGCATTCCCCCGACAAGGAAGGCGCTTTGCGGTTGACAGAGTCACAACACTCGCTTCCATCAGTCAGGATGAACGGGTAGAAAATCAAATTTACGATGCTAGGAGCTGCCGAGGACGTCAGTGACCCAAAAAGGGCAAGGTCGGGCGGTCGGCCCCAATGCGGGTGCGGCTTGGGAGAGGGTTTTCAAACCCACTGAACTGAGCGGCCTTTCTGCTTCTGCACTATTTTGATGTACGAACCTTTCTGCTTCTGCACTATTTTGATGTACGAACAGTGACGCAGTTCTCAGGAGGGGCCACAACTGTGTTTAGGGTCATCACTATAGAACGCGAATACGGCTGCGGCGGCGGGGCTATTGCGAGGAAGTTAGCTGCTCGGTTGGGCTGGAAGCTCTGGGATCATCTGTTGAGTCAAGAAATAGCGAAGATGGCTCAGGTTGACTGTGCAGTCGTGGACAGCCGTGATGAAAAACTGGATGGCCGATTGTACCGCCTCGCCAAAATGTTTTTTCGGGGGAGTCATGAACGTGGCACTTCACTTGCCGAGTCTCAGATATTCGATGCCGACTGCATGGTATCCCTGATGGAAAGGCTTGCGCTGAAAGTGGCCGAAGAGGGCAATAGCGTCATAGTTGGCCGCGGTGCGCCATACTTCTTAAGGCACCGAAGCGACACGTTTCATATCTTTCTTTATGCTCCACACTTGGAAAAAGTCCGCCGCATCGTTGCAGATGGAAGAAATGAAACGGAAGCGAGGCAATTAATTGACATCGTTGATCGCGAAAGGATGGCCTTCGTGAAATATTATTTCCGATCGGACTGGCCTACTCGCGTCCTTTACCACCTGATGGTCAACACCACAATAGGTGACGACCAAGTTGTGGAAATGATTGTTGACACCATGCACCGACTGGGAAGGGTCCCCGAGTGTAGTGAAATGCACCAATCTCGGCTGAAGTAAACCGGCTTAGCTTTGCTCCGCCGTCGGTCTCGGGCGATGTGGCGGACATCCAGCGAGGGAAAAAAATTCCCGTGTCATGGGATTTGAGGGCGCGGGCGCATTCATCTCGAACAGATTTGGGTAATTCATGGGGGTGTTTTACCCCCACGCAGGCAGAGATCATGAAAGCTCGCGGGTATTGGAGGGAGCGTCGCAAACGGGTGGAGAAATGACTACGGTGGGGAAATTGTAGTCCAGTGGGGTGATCTTGACTCGACTGCACGGGCGAGGTGCCAGTTCCCACGTGCCATCGGAGAAACTTAGGGAAAATGAATGAGTGATCGAATCGATATGGTGCAGAACGCGGCGGGACGGATGGTTCCCACCATGGTGAATGGCAAGCCGCAGATTCCTTATCTTGGCGTGGGCAAATATCAGCCCCGCGGGCGCAAGGCTGCCCCGCTGGTGCGCTCGAACAAGGACTATCCCCAAAATGGTGACAAACGAGTTGTGGACATTGAGACCGCATTGCGCAAATGTGGGCTGCGCGATGGGATGGTCATCTCGAACCACCATCATCTGCGTGACGGTGACCGCGTCGCGCTCATGGCGCTCGCCGCTGCAGAAAAAGTCGGAGTGAAGGACTTGATGTGGTTTCCCAGCGCGTCGTTTCCGTCCCAACAGGGCGCAATTGAACTCATGGAAAAGGGCGTGATTCATCACATTGAAGGTTCCATGAACGGCCCCCTGGGCGATTACTGCACACAGGGGAAAATGCGTGGGATGGGCGTACTGCGTTCTCATGGGGGGCGCTGGCAGGCGGTGCAAGATGGTGAAGTTCATATTGATATTGCGGTAATCGCTGCACCCATGGCAGACGCGTTCGGCAATGCCGATGGCTCGCATGGGAAGTCGGCTTGCGGGTCGCTGGGGTTTGCTTTAGCGGATTCCATTTATGCCGACGCCGTAATCGTGGTGACTGACACGCTCGTGCCTTTTCCGTGTATTCCATGGCAGATCCAGGGCAACAATGTGGATTGCGTGGTGGAAGTCGAGTCTATCGGCAATCCGGCGAAGATCGTCTCGGGAACGACGCAGATCACACGCGCTCCCGACCGATTGCGCATTGCAGAGTTTGTAGCGCGGTTCCTGCGGGAATCCGGAATTATGCGCAATGGCTTTTCGTTCCAGGCCGGCGCAGGAGGGATTTCGCTTGCATTCGTTGATTATCTGCGGCGCATGATGAAGGAAGATGGCGTTAAGGCGCGCTTCGTGCGTGGCGGATCAACGAAATATCTGGTGGATCTCTTGCAGGAAGGCTTGACCGACTATATTCTCGATGGCCAGACAATTGATCTCGATGGAGTGAAGTCGATTGGGAATGATCCGCGGCACGTGGCGACCTCGCCGTTTACGTCATACAACTATCACGGCAAAGGCTCCTTTGCTTCTCTGGTGGATGCCGTGGTGTTGGGCGCTACAGAAGTGGACGTGAACTTCAACGCTAATGTGGTCACACACTCAGATGGGCGACTGATGCACGGCATTGGCGGTTGGCAGAACTGCCTGGAAGCAGGCTGCACGATCCTGGCGTTGCCTTCGTTTCGCAACCGCATTCCCGTGATTGTGGATGAAGTAACCACGCTGACAGGCCCGGGGGAGATGATTGACGTGGTGGTCACGGAGCGAGGGATTTCGATCAATCCCAATCGCCCGGACTTGCTGGATGTGGTGAAGGGATCAAGCCTGTCGATTAGGCCCATTCAGGACATCAAGGCAGAAGTGGAGAAGATTTGCGGCGGCAAGCCGGCCCGGCCGAAGTTGGGGGATCGTCCGGTGGCGGTGGTGAAGTGGGTGGATGGCACGGTGCTCGACACTGTGTTCCAAACAGGGTAGCCGGCGGAGCCTGCCGGCCGGGTACCCTGAACGAACTACTGCATCGTTGCGGAGGTCGGCGCTGGCGGTACAGGGGAGGTCCATCGGTTGCGTGCAGAACGAGAGCGTGGGGACATTCCGGTTGCTGACGCGAATAGGTCAGGCACGACGAGGGATCTGGTGGAGATGGCGATGGTGGCGGGGGTGGGACTGAAGACACTTACAGTGCAGAACACTAATTTGGACGATGTGTTTGTCCATTACACGGGGCGGCAATTGCGCGATGAACTGGTGAAAACGCATGCGTTCGCCAAGCCACTCAACTTCACGATCTGACCCTAGGGCTGGGCAATTTCTTTTCGGCTGGTCCAGGAATCAGCCTGCCCGTGTTTACCGCCGGACGAATTCGTTCCAACGTCGCGGTGCAAACATCGCGGGAGCGGCAGGCGGTGATTACATACCGCTCGGTAATCCTCAAGGCTCTGGAAGATGTCCAGGACTCTCTGGTGAACTACTCGCAGGAACAAGAACGCCGCGACCGACTGTCCGAATCGGTCGAGCAAAGCCAACTTGCCGTCAATCTCGCGAATGACCTATACAGGGCAGGACTCGCTGACTTCCTGCCCTCGATAAATGCCTCGTAGATGACCACCTTGGCGGTGACGTCCGTCAGGTCACTTCTCTGCCAGGCCTCTACCTGCTTTCGCATCGGCTCGAAGTTTCGCTGCATTCGATCAACGCCGACCGAGATGCAGTCGATGAGCGAGAACGACTTCGAGTGTTTCGCGAGCACGGGCGTAAACACGCCTGAGACAACGTGAATATATCTCGCATCGAGGAGCCTGAACTCCGCTTATTCCTGGAGCAGTTTCACGGTCGTCACAATCTCAGATGCGAACCACACCACGTCGAAGGAGTCCGGTTGCGTGTCGATAGCGTTGTTTCAGCTCCGACTTCTCGCTGTGCAGACATGACCAGCCTCGCCAAAAGTTGGTATACACTACGCAACAATGGCGCAGTTCGTAATTGAGCGCGAAATCCAAGGAGCCAGGTCGCCGTCTGACGAGCAAGATTCGGGAGGTGTGGTTGGCTTTTTGGAGACTCTAAAGATGAACCAGTATTCCTAAGCACAGGGAAGGTTGATCTGGCCCTCAGTAGACGCAGGCAGTGTCCGGCACATTCCCGACTCTGATCCATTGGTAGGCTTCGACCGTCTCGCCGCGGGGAATGTAACTGATCTCAAGCGGCTTTCCCTCGCGCAGCAATTTGAGCGTCAGCACGCCATCTTGATCACCTTGTATAGCGTCCTGAGGCACCGGTTGGGTGATTTCGTCTCCATTTCGAATGCCGGCGCGCTCAGCGGCTGAACCGGGAAGCAGACCGCGGATGACCCGTTGGGGCTCGGTCAATACCTTCGGTTCGAATCCAAGCTCATATCGCCGCAGCATTTTCGTTGTGCGGGTGAAGCATGGGCCGAAGCCGCCAGCCGTTGGAAGCTGGATTGCGCCCGACAGCATCGCCTCAAACTCTGTTTTTCCTTTTTCCCCCAAGTCTTTCGTTACCTGCTTAACCCACGCGTCCTCGTCAACTGGCAGTTTCTGCCGTGGGCGTTCGAGCAGGGCGAGGAGCAAATAGTCGAGCGAGCGCTTTCCACCGGAAGCAGCGCGCACTTCGCCGTCGACAACTGCGAAATACATCGATCCTCTGTCGTAGGGCAACACGCGAATTCGGGTATCAGCCCAGAAGTGTGCGGGAATTTCGTCGTTTGGCGTTGCGATCAGAGCGTCAGTGTAATAGCGTCCCGCTGTCGTGTTCAGATCTTTCAGCAACTGGGCGGGAGTTATCTGGCCGGCACGCAGCGCCAACATCCGAGCGTAGTAAACGGCCATCCCTTCCGAGAACCAGGAGCTCAACAATCCGGCGGGCTTGTCGAGTGCACCCACAAACGTATGCAGCATCTCGTGCGCGAGGGTAATTTTCAGGTCATCGAGCTCTGTCTTCGGCCCAAAAGTCGCCACGAAAGAACCCGCAAGCTCCACGCCGCCGCCCGCATTCACGGGATTCGCACGCAGGAAGACGCCATACGGAGCCGTCGCCGGTCGTTTGAAGAATTTGCGGTAGAAAGCGTAGAGCTTCTCCTCAGAGATCATCAACTCACGCAGATCGAAGGGCGCGCTTCCATGCCAGGCTGAAAAGAATCCGGTCGCGGGAGGAGTTTGGGGATAAAGCTCCACCTTGCCTGCCATGAAAAAACAGGATTGCAGCGATTGGAGGTCCTTCGAACCAGACGTAGTGACATCGCCCTTTCCGAAGCTGGAGATTGCCACTGCTCCCGGGCCCATGTCGCTGAGATTCCACCGAATATTGACTGGCTGGAAGGTTATCTGCGATGAATCTGCCTCGGGTAGAAGCAGAAAAGTTTCGCCGGCGCCCGAAAATGCGGCGCTATCCGACCGGAGTTCTAGCGGCGGGGCAGCGCCCCGCGGAGCGGCGACGTTTGAAATGGGGGCACGGTAATCAACGGTTAGAGTGCCTCTGGTAGCGCGGGAAGAAAGCCAGTGACGATACCTAACCTCGCCGCCTTCGGGATCATCCTTGACGGTCACGGGAACTGGCCCGCTCGCATCGTTCACGGAAAGAGCCTGGATTGTCTTGGCGACGGTCTCGACATTGGAAGTGACCAGTGGCATTTTCAGAAACGACTGGCTCGCGACGATTGGCGGTGTCGAGTAGGTCAAAGTGACGTCTACGTATGGCACACGCTGCGCGGAGTCAGGGACAGCTGGCCGCAGAGTAATCGTGAGAGGAACAGAGGTAGAGGCAACGCTCGCTCCTGCGAAGAGAACAACAGCGAAGAACAAAAATGCGGTCAAGGACCGTAGGCTGGTGCTCATAAACCGCGCACATTTCCTCTCACGTTCCGATATCCCGTTTTGAGAGTAGAAATCAACAAAACTTTAACACACGCGAGGCATGATTCTAAAATTAGTTGACTCCAGGGCAGTCTTTGGATATTGTCAGCCCGCATGTACACCCACGGCCAAGCCTGCAACGCAGCTCAGACACTGCTCTTCAAGGAGAGGGAGAATGAAGCTCGTGAGCTGGAGAGAGCGTAACAAAACGAATCTGATCGTCGTCGCCTGCGCGACCGTTCTCGCCTTTTTCTCTCTCCCCGCAACCGCGCGCGACGAAGAGGCGCCGGTTGTCACCCAACACGAGGCGCACATCGGCGGCAAGCTGCTGCAGTACACGGCGGAAGCCGGCCGGATCGCGATCTGCGACGTTGAGACCGGCGAGCCTCATGGATACATGTTTTACACCGCCTATCGCATTCCCTCAGCGCACGGGCTGCGGCCGGTAACTTTCGTATGGAATGGCGGCCCGGGCGCTGATTCTTCTTTGTTGCACTTCTCCATCGTCGGCCCGAAGCTGGTCGAGGGTGGACACCTCGTCGACAATCCTAACAGCTGGCTGCCCACGACCGATCTCGTGTTGGTTGACCCGATCGGCACCGGTTTCAGCCGGCCGGTGAAGGGGGAGTACAGTGCCGAATTCTATGGCACGGTCGGCGATGTCGAGTCGGTGACCGAGTTCATTCGCGCGTGGCGCTTGCTGCATGGCGCGGAGGAGGCGTCTGTATTCCTCGCCGGCGAGAGTTGGGGTGCAGGGCGCGCGGCCCATGTGGGTTATGCGCTGGAGAAGCGTGGCATCACCGTCAATGGGCTAGTTCTGATTTCAGGGGGGTGGGGACTGAATAAGGAATACGTCTCTCCCGAATTGCGTTCCGCGCTGCAAACTGTCGACATGGCCAGCACTGCTCTCTACTACCACAAAACGGCGCCCGACCTCGGCAACGATCCGGAAGGGGTGCGGCGGGCTGCCGAGAAGTGGGTACGCGAAAGTTACGCTCCTGCGCTAGACCGGATCGAGAAACTATCGGATGCGAAGCGAACCGCGATCGTGACGCAATTGTCACGCTTCACTCGTCTCGCGCAAGAACAGATTGACCGCAAGACGCTCACGATTACGCCGCGCCAATTTCGGACTGGACTGTTGAAGGACCAAGACAAGGAGCCGTACATCTTTGACATGCGCCGCACTACTGCGCCGAGAAACGACGATGCTCCCGTGATCCTTCACTATTTTCGTCACGAACTGGGCTATCACACCAGCCTGCCTTACATTGGGTTAGAAGGAATGGAGCAGGGTTTCGCGCCGAGCGGAACTTACCCCGAACCGGTGAACGAACGCTGGAACTATGCCACCGCCAAGGTCACGCCCGAAGAATTGAAGGCGGCCATCGAAGAGGCGAGCAAGCGTGGAGAGGGCCCGCCACGTCTCGGTCCGCCGTTGCCGGGAACCGAGGAAGCCCTGGCGCTCAATCCGCGCATGAAGGTGCTGGTTGCAGGGGGGATGTACGATTCCTTCATGCCTTGCGCCGTCGGCGACGAAATCGAGCGCCAACTTCCGCAGAAGTTGCGGGAGTCGATTACATTCAAGTGCTATGTCGGCGGACATGCGATGTACAGGGATGCGTCGACACGCGCCGAGTTCAGCCGCGATGTCAAGACGCTGATCGAGGCGAATAAGATAGGACAGGACTACGCTCCTTGAGTTCAACGTTTTGTTGATACGTAGGGTGGCCTCAGTTACGGGAAAAATAATGATTAAACATGCGAACTTCACGGCGAAGCGCAAGCGGAAAGAATCAATGCGATTGTTCGCATTTCTGACCGCTGGTTCGGTCTTGGCATTGGTACTGGCGGGTGCACCAGCGCTACACACGCAGCAAACAAATCCGCCTGCGACACAGACGGTCGCAGGCAGTGCGATTATCGCCGTCGATTCTTCTGCGCTCTGGCCACGGCCTATCCCATCGGCTTCGTCGCGTCACGTGCTTCACCTTGGAGATATCGCGATTCCGTATGTCGCAACGTGGTCGTCGATACTATTGAAAGATCCGGCCGGTGTTCCACAAGCAACAATGTCGGCGACGAGCTACGTGCGCGAAGACGTGCACGACCGCGCGCAGCGACCGGTGCTCTTCGCTTTTAATGGAGGGCCGGGCGCGTCCAGTTCTCCACTGCATTTCGGCATTCTTGGGCCCAGCCGCTTGACCAACCCAGATGCAAAGGGGACGCGAACTCTTGTCGATAACCCGCAAACGTTGCTTGACGTGTCGGACCTGGTCATGATCGATCCGGTCGGAACCGGGTTTAGTCGCGAACTGAGACTGGGAGGCGGGAATGCGTACTGGAGCCCGTCAGGAGATTCCAAAGCGGTCCAGACACTTATTCGCGATTGGCTGCGCGAGAACACCCGAACCAAGTCACCCATCTACATCGTCGGCGAGAGTTATGGCGGGTACCGGCTCGCGGAGATGGCGAAAGACATTAGCGATTTGAACGTGGCCGGGCTAGTGCTGATTTCGCCAGGAACCGACCTCTCCGGTGCGGCCGGAAATGATCAGCATTTCGTGCTCACTCTGCCGTCCATGGCTGCGGCAGCGTACGCGCAGGGCAAAGTTGGAGGCGATGGTCGCAGCCTAGAGCAGGTTTTCGAGGAAGCACGCACTTTCGCTCAGAGCGACTACATCGTTGCTTTGCAGCAGGGATCCGAACTCTCCGCCCAGGATCGCGACCGACTGGCGGAGCGCATGGCAAAGCTGATCGGCCTTCCAGCATCGACCATCGCCGCCGCCAATCTACGGATCGATGATCAGGATTTTCTCGAACAGCTTGTGCCAGGAAAAGTCGTGGGACGCATCGACACACGGGTCACCGCGCCCAGGCCCGACAGGCCGCTCGTCGCCGGACGGCCAAAAGCAGCGGATGACCCGGCACTCCACCTGGGTGCTTCCAACGTGATCAAGAACATATGGGTGCGCGATTACCTGCGCAACGAGATCGGGGTGAAGACTGACCTCGACTATCTCTCGCTCACGCTTAACGTTAACTTCGCCTGGGACTGGAACTCAGGGTCCCACAACCTCGAGGACACTCTGCGCAACTTGAATCCGACGCCCAATCTCGCAAAACTTATGAAAGAAAGACCCGCATCGCGCCTGCTTCTCATAAGCGGCTACTACGACCTGGCGGCTACAGTGTTGTATCAGCGTTACGCGCTGACGCATGCGGGCATACCGCTCGATCGAACTCGCATGGTTGCTTTTGCCGCGGGACATTCGGTCTACGAGGACAACGACGCGCGCACGGGCGCCTCGAAGGAACTGCATGATTTCATTGCCGCGGGCACGAATGTGCCGACGATGAAGTAATCATTTCGACACTGACTTTCAGAACAGTTCCACTGGTTCGTTGGGAGCGGGCGCGGGGGAGACGAATAGAGGCGATTTCTTCATCGCGATGTCTTTGCCGTTTGGATCTCGTCGTCTTCCTGCGTTTTTCTGATCTCATCCAAGTAGTTGTAGATGGTGTATTTCGTCATACCGAGCAATTCGGCTACGCGCTCGACGGAGTAACGGATGAGAAATGCGCCCTTGGCCTCCAAGTAGGCAACGATCGCGACCTTGTCTTCGCGAGTCATGTCGGCCGTTTTTTTGCCGATGCTGGCGATGGCATTCTGAATCAAGTTCTCCAATACCTCGTCCACTGAGCGTTCGAATCTCTCGTCGATTGCAGTGCTGGCTGAGCCTAGAGCCTCCTGTATCCATTCCTGCGCCTTGCGCAGACCAGAAATATCAACGTTTACACACAGTGCTCCAAAAATTTTCCCCTTTTCATCGCGCAGGAAAATGCTGGAAGACCGCAACTCCTTACCGTCTTTCGTTTTCGTACTGTAGTTCAGGAGATCGGACGCAGGGTGGGTCTTTAGCAATTGGAATCCGAGTGCATCCAGCGTGTCGCCAACCTTTCGACCAGTCAGGCTGCCATTGGCGATCGCAATGATGGAGCTCTCAGGAGAACTAAGATCATGAACTACGATTTCGCTGAATTTCCCAAAGGTTTGCCCCAATGCATCACTTAGCCGGGAAACGAAATTGAGAAGGTATTCTTTCTCACTTGGTTTCACTCTGATTCTCCTTATCGGATTCGGGCTCGCAGCCGCCAAGCAATGTTCCGCCATCGGACGGCAGATTGGTAGTATTCCACATTTTGTGGTCATCGCCACGACAAAGATTCCTCAGAATGCCCGCACTGCAATCGCTTGTACTTCGAAACGGGCGTTGAAAAGCAATTTGCCGGATCCGACAAAGGCACGCGCTGGCAATTTGCCGTTGAAATACGAGCAGTAAATTGCGTTGAAGCGCTCCCATAGCGAGACGTCTGGACAGAAGACCTGGACGTAGACCAGGTCGTCCATCTGCATGCCGGCCTTCTGCAAAACAAGCCGAATGCCATTCATAACGTTACGAGCTTCGGACTTAACGTCATCTGGCACTTGCTTGCCCGAAGCATCGAGCCCGATGCGCCCCGATAAATAAAAGGTATTCCCTACGAGGACGCCATCGCTGAATGGGCCCTGGGGGGTGATTTGGACGTACTGGCGACGATTTCTCGCCGCGGCCTTCCCGGCACCCTCGTCACCGGGCGATCGAAGTTCCGCGGGTCTCGGTGTATTGGTCACGTTGGCATCACCTGTTTCTCTCTTGTTCAAGGCTGAACATCGCAGACCTGCCATTAGATTCGAAGCGCTCTGAGCGCGACGGGGGCGTTTTGGAACTCCGGACTGGCAACAATATCCCAAGTCGGTCGGCGCGTCAAATATATTTGTAAATTATGGGCTTGACTTATACAATTTGTTGATATAGAGTCGCCCTCGTTTCGAGGGCATATTCGCAGCATGTATCCAATGTGGGGATGGTTTCGCCCTTATCGCCCTGTCGCACTTGACAGCAGTCAACTTGATTGAGGCTGGGCACCTTTGGAGGTAGCCATGGAACGTATGTCGTCAACGAGAATTGGATTTTTCTTATGGCAGACCGAGTTGTTGCTATCCGTATTCTTGGCACTCACGGTTCTGGGCCTCTTCCCAACAATGTGGGCCCAAACTTCCACGACGGGCCTTCTCAAAGGAGCCGTCACCGATCCTTCAGGCAGAGTAGTGTCGAATGCCGATGTTCGAGTGACGAATCAGGGAACGCATGAGGTGCGCGCCGTACGGACGGGCGCGGATGGCGCCTACACGGTGCCGCTACTTCCGCCTGGATCCTATCAGGTCGATATTGATGCGAAAGGCTTCGCGCGCACCACAATAACAGGTGTGGTCATCACCGTAACCGAGACGAACGCTTCGAATGTCACCCTCAAGGTGGGTAGTGAATCAACAACGATCGAAGTCAAAGGAACGCCTCCGGTCGTCGAGACGGGCACGAACGCGCTCGGAGATGTGGTTAGCACAGCGCAGGTCGAATCTCTTCCTCTGGTGAACCGCAATTTCACACAGATCATGACTCTCTCGGCCGGGGTTGTGGCTAGTGTCACGCAAGCGACTGAACTTGGCCGCGGAAGCGGAGGACAGATTCCTACTACGGAGGGACAAGGGCAAAACGTCAACGGAGCCCGGGCGAGCGACGTCAATTTTCGAATGGATGGAGTTGACGTCAACGATTATGATGCGGCGGCTTTTGGAGTGCCCATCCCCAATCCCGACACAATCCAGGAGTTCAAAGTCCAGACGGGAATGTACGATGCGGAATATGGCCGGGACGCCGGCGCAAATATCAACCTGGTCACGAAAACGGGCTCGAACGCTTTCCATGGCAACGTGTTCGAATTTTGGCGGAACGATGTGCTCAATGCGAACGATTTTTTTCTCAATCAGAACGGCGCGCCACGCCCGGAACTGAAGCAAAACCAGTTCGGAGGCACGCTGGGCGGGCCGATTATCAAGGACAAATTGCTTTTCTTCGGATCGTATCAGGGCACACGTCAGATCAATGGAGTATCGGGCCGCCAAACATTCTTTTCCCCGCTCACTACCAATGATCGTTCCGCCGCTTCGCTCGGGGCGCTTTTTGCAGGGCAGCAGGGACTCCAATACATTTTCGGCCCTCCTGGGTTCGGACCAGCCATTGCCGCGGACGGATCGAACATTAACCCGGTGGCGCTGACTCTTCTGCAGGAGAAATTGCCCAACGGACAATATCTCTTCCCGACTGCAAACCCGGCGACAGACTTGGTCTCGCTCAGTGTGCCAGCAACGTTCAACGAGAACCAATACATGGGCAATTTCGATTTCCTACAGTCATCGAAAAACACCTTCCAAGGCCGATTTTTTACCGCGCTTAGTGACACCACGAATCCATTTGCAGGTGGCGGGAATCTACCGGGTGCTCCATCGACGAATAACCTGAACTATCTGGTGGCCTCGCTCACCGACAATTACGTCTTCCGGGGAAACCTTTTCAACCAGATTCGGTTGGGCTATGACCGGATTAGTTCGCTCACCACGCCCCATTCGCCGTTTACTCTCTCCGGGATTGGAGTGAACAGTTCCGCGCAGAACGACAACAAACCTTCCGTGACGATCGCGGGTTCCGATAACTTTAATGCTGGTATCTATTCCCCTAATGCGCAGAACCTTTTCACCCTGGAGGATAACCTAGCGTGGGTGCGTGGCCGCCACAGTCTTCGCTTCGGCGGCGGTGTCACGAGGACTTATCTGGTGAACAGCGGAGAAGAATATTACGGTCAGGTCAACTTCCCCAGTTGGCCGGACTTCCTCCTTGGAATGAACGGCGCACAAAACGGGACCGCCGGAATACCCGGCTTTCCACCAGACGGTTTCAGCAATGTGTTGTACTCCCTCGAATTGCTGGGCGTGCTCGCTGGACACGCTCGGACATGGGAAATTTCGGCCTATGGTCAGGACGACTGGCGAGTCAACTCCAGGTTGACGCTGAACCTCGGCTTGCGCTGGGAATGGTTGCCGCCGTTCACCAATCTCAGTGGTCGAGCAACAAACATCAACCCGGCACTGATTAATCCCAATCCTCCGCCGGAGGGCAGTTTGGCGGGCTACGTGGTACCGGCCAATTGGACCAATCCGGTCCCTGCCGGCGTTGTGAAATCCGGAATCAACGGGTTTGTACCCGGGAGCGGAAACAATACATGGGGTCCACGATTTGGATTTGCATACAGTTTGCTGCCTAAGAGTGACCGCGTAGTGGTGCGAGGCGGATATGGGATCTACTATTCGGCGGTGACCGGCAACAGCCAGTTTCAGTCCATACCTGGCTTGCCTTGGGCACTGATTGGCGTCTTCTTTCCGCCTTTCAATGGTAGCGCCTCATGGGCCCATCCCTTCCAGGAACCCATCCCGCCGCTCAGTCAATTTCCGTTCTTCGATCCCTATACACCCAATAGCGATCTGAGCTCCATCGCCACCCAGTTGACGATCCGTCCTGCCATAACCCAGCAGTATGTAGTCAATGTGCAAACTGCAATTAGTCCAACCTTGGCGCTACAAATTGGTTATGTCGGATCGAATGCCAACCATCTAATCTACTCGCGCTCCATCAACCAAGCGGGTCTAGCTACTCCCCAGAACCCGATCCGCGGGGAAACCACCAGTACGTTGTCGAATCTCGCTCTGAGGGTTCCCTACCAAGGCTGGGATCCAGCCGGCTTCCAGGAACAGGGCTCGGAGGGACGTTCAAACTTCAACGCCTTGGAAGTCACGCTGAAAAAACATCTCAGCCACGGATTGCAATTTCTCGGGGCGTACACGTGGTCGAAGGCGCTCTCAACCGGGGCAGCGAACGTCGTGGGGAGCACCTTCGGAGGCGGCACCATCGGAGATCAGAACAATCTCTATGCAGGTTATGGAGAAGCCAATTTCAGCCGTCCGCAGCGCTTGATCGTGAGCGCTATTTATGAATTGCCCAGTTTCAATCACGGATCCGGTTTTGCGGGAAAAATCTCCAGTGGCTGGGCCATGTCCACGGTAGTTACTATCCAGTCCGGAACGCCGCTGACATTCCTCAATACCAACTCGAACAATCTTTTCGGTACGTCGAGCGACTTTGCCAATCTTGATCTCAGCGCGCCCGGTTGCAACGGAAGTCTCAGCATAGGAGGCTCCGTGAAAAGCCGCCTAAACGAGTATTTCAATACCAACTGTTTTACCGGTCCGCCGGCGATCAGCTCAGACGGAGGAACGGGCTTTGGCAATACCAGGCCAGGACTGCTTCGCGGACCATCTCAGCATAACGTTGATCTCTCTTTAAGGAAGACGACGGCATTAACCGAGCGGATGGCTCTTGAGTTCCGGGCCGAGTTCTTCAACGCATTCAACAGCACGCAATTCGGGAATCCAGATACAAGTTTCAGCGACGGGGTGCCGGCATTCGGCAAGATCACGAGCACATCGGTAGCGTCTCGTGTCGGACAACTCGCATTAAAGCTGAGTTTCTGAGGCGTGCTTGTGTCGTGACTCGAATCACACTTGCGGCTACATCGGAAAATTGATGCCAATTCCGATACACCAAGCATGCTCCTATTTCATGCTGGTCAGGGGAACGGCGGATCAATGACACGCATAAGAATGACGAGCTTGACCGCGGCATTGGTTGCGATATTCGCATTGTCTCATGCCGCCGGACAAGTTGCTGGCGGTCAGATGGCCACGCTGCAGGCTACGCCAGCGCAGGTCGTTTCCTATGCACCGGTAATTACCCACCACAGCGGGACGTTCAATGGCAAGCAGGTCCGGTACACGGCTGACGTAGAGCCGATCGATGTTCCTGATGCGAAGGGCAAACCTGCGGCCCGGCTGGTCAGCTTCGCTTATACCGCCGATGATGTCAAAGGCGCTGCAACACGGCCGGTGATGTTCGTTTTCAATGGCGGACCCATCACCGCGTCATTGTGGCTGCACGTCGGAGTCATGGGGCCGAAGCGTGTGGCGGTGCCCGACGACTTGACGGCCGATCCGAATACGTTTCAGTTGGTGGACAACGCCTATTCGCCGCTCGACGTCAGTGATCTTGTGTTCATCGATCCGGCTTCGACGGGCTACAGCCGCGTGCTGCCGGGAACCGCGCCGGAGAGCTATTTTTCAGTGGCCGCTGATGGACAGCAAGTAACCGCGTTCATCTCCGCATGGCTGACACAACATGGCCGTCTGTCATCGCCTTCTTACCTGCTGGGCGAGAGTTACGGCACCATTCGCGCCGCTGAAGTTGCTACCCAGCTTGCCGAATTGCCGAAGCCGATCCTGCTGCAGGGTGTCGTCCTGATGGGGCAGGCGATCAACATCATCGAATATCGCCAGCGGCCGCAGAACATAGTTAGTTATGCAGTTTCGTTGCCGACGTTGGCGGCCCTGGGCTGGTATCACCAAAAGGTTGACCGCTCGGGCAGGACATTCGAGGAGTTTGAACGGGAAGCATGGCGCTTTGCGCAAACCGATTACCTGACCGCACTCTTCAAAGGGAATTCCATCGAGCCCGCGGAAAGAGATCGCGTAGCGAAGCGGCTCGAGGAGCTGAGCGGCATTCCGGTAGCTTATTACCGTGAGCACGGCCTCCGGATCAGCAAGGAGGAATATCGCGGCGTGCTGCTCAAAGATCGCGGACTGCTGCTTGGCCGAAACGACGGCCGCTATGTCGCGCCGATCACGAGCAACGGACTCGCCGCCGATCCGTCGGACCGGATCACGGCCCCGTTCAGACATCTTTTCCAGGAGTACGTTCGCAAGGACCTGAATGTGGACTGGCCCGAAGAATACATCATTTTCAAGGGGGCGGAGTTGGATGAGTGGAAATGGGACGGAAGTGGCCCTTTTGCCGATTGGCCCTACAGCGACCGCCTCCTGAAGGTGATGAAAGCAAATCCGCACTTTCACGTTCTGATCGGCAATGGCTATCACGACACGCAAACAACAGTTGGGGCTGCGGAGTATGCTGAGCGGCAAGCGGGTTGGCCGGAAGGCCGGGCCACTCTTTCCTTTTATGAAGGCGGCCACATGGCCTACACAGTAGAGCGCAGCGCCAAGAAGTTTACCGATGATATTCGAACTTTAGTCGGCTCGCGCTATTAGGCTTCACCGTTAGCTTCTTGCAGAGTAATTCACGAGATCGGAGAGGGAGAGATTGATGCGATGGGCGACGGCATTCTTGATCCTGGGAATCTCGTTGAACCTGTTGTTCGCCCCCGCGTCAACCGGCCAGTCGCCGCGACCAGATACTGTCAAGGCGGCCGACGCTGCGCCAACCCCGCAAACCTTACCTTCCCCGCGACATTTTGAAACATCCCACCAGGGAGTCTTTGGCGGACAGCAGGTGCATTACAAGGCAGTTGTCGCTGAGAACTTCGTCACAAACGCTTCGGGCAAACGCACCGCGAGCATATTCACAACGAGCTACATTCGAACCGACATCCCGAAAGGCGCAGTACGCCCTGTAATCTTCGTGTTTAACGGCGGACCGGGATCATCGTCAATCTGGCTGCACATGGGATTTGTCGGCCCGCGCCGGGTCGATTTCGCGGATGTTCTGAAGCCGGAAACAGTACCACCTTTTCATATTGTCGATAACGAAGATAGTCCGCTTGACGTTGCCGACGTCGTACTGATTGATCCGCCCGGTACGGGATTCAGTCGCATACTTCCTGACGGCAAGCCTGAAGAATTCTACGGCACGATGCAGGACGGAAAAGTGACCGTAGATCTGATTGAGCGCTGGGTTCGAGAGAACAACCGTTGGAACGCTCCAAAGTACTTGCTCTCGGAAAGCTACGGGACTATACGTGCGGCTGTTGTTTCGCGCCTGCTCGCGGGCGGACCCACGGAAACCGGAAGCATGGATGGGATGACGCTGAATGGCGTCATTCTTCTAGGCCAGGCGTTGGACCTGAAAGGTTCGGCCAATGAAGATACCGCGTACGTCAACATTCTGCCGACATTTGCTGCTACCGCGTGCTATCACGGCAAGGCTGCGGTAGGCTGTGCTGCGGAAACGCAAGTGGCGGACGCGAAGAAGTTCGCGGCTGACGCCTATCTGAAAGCACTCTATGCCGGAACGAACCTGGCACCTACTGAGCGTGACGCGGTCGCCGCGCGGCTTGCGGCGCTAACCGGCCTTTCCGCGGATTTCGTTCGCAAGAATGATCTGAGAATCAGTGCGGTAGCCTTCGAACAGGAACTTCTGAAAGACCGCGGCGAACAGGTCGGAGCTTACGACGCACGCTACACGCTGCCGCTCACGCCGAACGGCAAAGATCCCGTGGCTGACGATCCGGCCATGGGCCAGTACGTTCCGGGCTTTGTCGCCAGCTTCAACACCTATCAACACGACGAGCTGGGCGTCTCGATTGACGAGCCCTACGAAGCAATCTCTTTTCGCGCCGTCAATGCTCATTGGGATTACGGCCGCGGCTCCGGCGCAGGATCCGATACGAACTACGCTGAGGATCTGAGCATAGCGATGCGCCGAAACCCTCATTTGCGCTTGATGGTTGGGTCCGGATACTACGATCTGGTAACGCCGCTTGGTTCCGCCGAATACGTCATCGCACACGCCGCCTTTCCAAAGGCTGCGACCGAAATGCACGTCTACCCGTCCGGCCACATGCCATATCTCGGCACAAAAGCGCGTCAAATGCTTGCCCGTGATGTTCGCGCTTTTATAACTGGCGGACACCATTCTCCCTGAAGTTGGGATTATGTCCGTCAAAGAAGATCGGGGGCCTTATGGAGGAACACCAATTCATGATCAGCCGGCGTGAAGTTTTGGCAGGCCTTGGCATGCTGGCGGCTGCTGGAATCGCCCGCCCCCTAGCTGGTGCTTCGAATTTGCAGCCTAGTTCCTCTTCGAGCACGGCATCTCTTCTGCCAGCGAAGCAGGATTTTGCCATTCCTGATGGCGTGACATACATCAACTCCGCCTATACGCATCCGATGCCGGTGGCTGCAGCGGTGGCGTTGCGCGAATGGGCGGAGTTCCGCTCTCAGCCGCAAGTCGTGTCGCAGCCCAAGAAACTGATCAACATCAAAGCCGAATTCGCAGCCCTCATCAACGCCAAGGAATCGGAGATCAGTTATGTCCCAAATACCAGCACGGGGGAGAACCTCGTCGTGAATGGGTTGGATATTGATTACAGGTCCGACAACATCGTAACCGATGCTCTGCACTTCGAAGGCGCGCTGCTGCATCTGGAGGCCCTTCGGCAAAAATTCGGCCTTGATCTTCGTGTAGTGATGCCGCGCGACTGGCGGATTGACCTGAAAGATCTGGAGCGCGTCGTCAACAAGAAGACAAAACTGATCGAAATATCGCTGGTCGCCATGGATAACGGCTTCCAGCACGATTTGAAGGCGGTTTGCGCTCTTGCTCACGCCCATGGAGCGTATGTCTATGCGGATATTGTTCAAGCCGCCGGGAACACGCCCATCGACGTTCGCGCCAGCGGCGTCGATTTCTGTGCCTGTTCCAGCTTCAAGTGGCTGATGGCCGATTTTGGTTTGGGCTTCCTTTTTGTAAAGGAAGCGTTGCTCGATCGAGTCATCCGGCGTTCGCAATACGGCTACTACCAGGCAAGTGCGCTCGATTCCCATTTCCTCCCCGGAGATCCGCCGAACCCTGCCCCGTACACCTGGGAACTTGAGAAAAATGCCACGGGACATTTTGAAGTCGGAACGCCCGCAATCGGCACGGCCCATGTGCTGGCGCAGTCGCTTCCCTACATCCGCAAACTCGGAGTCGAGAATATCTACGCGCACCGGCAACCGCTGTTGAAACGACTTCATGAAGAAATGCCGCGCCTCGGTTTCGCGCCGATTACGCCTCCGGAGTCCACCTCGGCACTCGTCAGCTTTGCCGTGAAGGATTATGAGGCGGTTCAGCAACGTCTGCTGAAAGCAAAGGTCAATGCTCGCGTCTCGCGGCGCTACATCCGAGTCTCACCTTCTGTGTTTAACGCTATGAGTGACATCGACAAACTGCTGGAGGCATTGGCATGAAGCAGGGGTCGCGGCGGAGCAGTTTTCTTCTATCTCTTCTGGTCGGCATCTGGTGCGCCCAAGGACTTGCACAGCAGAAGATTGTAGTGATTCATGCCGGGCGGATGATTGACACAGCCCACAAGCAGGTTCGCGATCGGATCTCGATCGTTGTGCAAGGAAGCAGGATCAGCGCAGTCCAGGACGGTTTTGTTTCTCCCAAAGATGCCGAGATCATCGACCTATCCAGCGCGACAGTATTACCCGGTCTGATTGATTGCCACAAGCACCTGACCATGCATTTGGGCACGGGTAGCTATTTTCAGGATCTGGTCACAGAAAATGTTGCAGATTCCGCCTTCTATGCGGCCGCGAACGCCAAGGCCACGCTGCTGAATGGCTTTACCAGTGTTCGCGACGTAGGTGCACGCGACACGGTGGACGTCGCCCTCAAAAAAGCGATTGAGCGCCAACTTGTGATCGGCCCAAGAATCTGGGCCGCCGGTCAAATCATTGGGCCAACTGGTGGCCATTCCGATAGCGCCAATGGCGTAGCCGAAGGTATTTCCAGCTCAGAGTGGAGCGCATCGATCGTTGACAGCCCCGACCAGGCCCGCAAGGTAGTGCGGGAACATCGGCGCAGCGGAACCGACCTGATCAAAATCGTGCCGAGTGGCGGAGTTGGCTCTGTCGGAGACGACCCAAAGCTGCAATTGATGGCCAACGATGAGATCAAGGCCGTCATCGACACTGCGCACTCTCTCGGAATGAAGGTCGCAGCTCATGCACACGGCAAAGCTGCAATCGACAATTGCGTCCGATTGGGCATTGATTCCATCGAGCACGGAACCTACGCCGATCAGGAGTCGTTCGCCCTGATGAAAGAACACGGCACCTACCTTGTACCAACCGTTTATGTAGCGTACTCGCTTTTCCAAACTGCAAAACAACACCCGGAACAATTGCCGCCGCATATCGTGGCCAAAATCCACGCCATAGAGCCAGTCATTCAGGCGATGTTCACCAGCGCGAATCAAGCCGGAGTCAAGATCGCCATGGGCACCGATTCTTTCGGCAATTTTCGCGGAGGATTCACGCCGGCGAAAGAACTTACCGAGATGGTCCGTCTCGGTATGATGCCGATGGACGCTCTTGCCGCGGCCACGGTGAATGCTGCCGACTTGATCGGCGATTCCCAGAACATCGGTTCGATTGAGCCGGGCAAGTTTGCCGACATCATCGCTGTCTCGGGAGACCCCCTGAAGGACATCACTGAGCTGGAGCGAGTTGGATTCGTAATGAAAGGCGGCATTGTCTACAAGACGAATGGAAAAGAAGTCGCGGCTCCGGCATTGGCAACGAGGTAGCGAACTGATGAGAAGAGGAGTCCTATGAAACCAAGGATCGTAGCGATGATGCTGTTCCTGCTGGTTGCTGGCGTGGCAGTTGTGTCTGCTCAGCAGCGCAAGGTGATCTCACCGCCGGAACTCGGGAACCAGGGCAAAGATTCCATTCCCTTCAGCCCCGGAATTCTGGTGGGAGACACGCTGTATGTTTCCGGCGAAATCGGCGTAGATCTGCATACGGGGAAAATCCCCAGAGACTTCGACGCCGAGGTTAAAGCCTGCCTCGACAACATAGAAATCATTCTGAAAGCGGCCGGAATGGACTACGCGGACGTCGTCTCCGCCCAGGTATTTCTCACCGACATGACCCAGTTTAAACGCATGAATGGGGTCTATGCTTCGGTCTTCAAGGCTCCACGGCCGGCGCGTGTGACCGTGGGCGTAAATGCGTTGGCGGTGCCCGATGCGCACATCGAGATCATGGTCACTGCTCAGCGGCAGGCTTCAAAGGCGAACCGCTAACTGACAATCACTGCGTTCGGTGCCGGCGACAGAGCATGACTCAACACAGAATGCCACCTTGGCTGGGAGAGAAGAATGCACAATCGAGCGGCCAATCGGCAATATCGATATCCGTTCCCGGCTTCTACGGATGGAAATTGGTTTCAGTTCTTTGGTTGCTCGATCTGTGCAACATGGGCATTCCTTTCTTTGCTGGCGCGGTCATCAATTCCGCCATGCTGCGCCAGATGCCGATGAGCAGTGTGAGTTCTGCTATCAACCTGAAGGTTGGGGCAAGGCCTACCGCTTTCTTGCCTTGCGCTACCAGAAGCAGGACCCGCTCTCGCCCGAGCGCGAGCAGTACCAAGTGTTCGATAGCCCGCAGTATATCTATCGGGTGTTCGTGACCAACATGAAGCGTCCCATCGACCTGCTGATGTGGTTCTACAATCAGCGCGCCGGGGCCGAGAATCTGATCAAGGAAGCCAACAATGATGCCGGCTTGGCTGCCCATCCTTCCCGGCGCTGGGCCACCAACTGCGTTCATTTTCAGCTGGCCATGCTGGCCTACAACCTCAACTGCTGGCTGCTGCTGTTCCAGCGAGAGGAAACGGCGAAGGTGGCCGAGCTCAAGCATACGACCTTGGCGATCGCGCGTTTGCGCTTTCTGTTCCTGGCGGCTAAGGTCTGGCGCCACGCCGGACGCGTTGGGGTCAGCTATAGCGATCAGTACGCGGAACGGGGATTGTTCCACCGGCTCATGGATCGCTTGCGCAACATCGCTCCGGGCGAGGCGAGCTTTGCGCCCGTGTTGCTCACTCCCTTACGATCGTGAACCGTGCATAATTTCCTATGCACTCGTAGCCCTTAACCGACAACAACTTAGAAAGACGGAACAGAAGCACCAAGAG
Source organism: Acidobacteriaceae bacterium (assembly GCA_003131315.1). Classification (GTDB taxonomy): domain Bacteria; phylum Acidobacteriota; class Terriglobia; order Terriglobales; family Acidobacteriaceae; genus Acidiflorens. Next base: position 60,832 of record PKUV01000160.1, on the reverse strand, counting down.
AGAAGACGAATCAGTTAGCGATCAAGACACCAAGCGGCAACAACAATGAGAACCGAAACCCAACCGGCACCTGAGACGAGGCCGGAGTCTATGCATAATTTAGGTGTTATATACCGCATTCGCGATCGTGCCGCGATACGGTGGCGCGTGTCGGGCACCTTCTTTGAAGGTCCCTGCTTGCAATGCATTTCTGAGCCATACCACAACGACCTGCTTTGGTGTCAGAGAGAGTTCAATCGCTCGGACGCGTCGTTGACGACTGTTCATATGTCGACTCCTTGGCCGACCGGAACTCAAATACCTCGGTGTCGGTTCCTGTCTTGCCGGATACTGCTTCCAAATGCGCGAGACGCTCTTCAAACCGTTGGTCGAGAGCCTTCAGAAGAATCCCGGCCAGAAACCCAATTGCATTGGCGGCACGAAGATCGAATGGGCCTTGGCGGACTCGGTTAATTGTTTCTTCCAAGAGCTCGCTCACTTCCCCGATGCTTTTCAGCGGTCCGCCCGGCACGAAACGCATCCCCCACCGCGCTCAAGATTTTCTTCGTCAATCGCTGGATGACTTGATCCGCCTGCTGTTTCAGCCGTTCCTTCGTCTTATGTGTCCGATACCCTTTTTTATAATGGCGACGCAGAGCGCGGATCTTGCGGAAGAACTCCGGCCCATGTCGCTCCCTTGTCGCGATTCCTCCCAAACGTTCCCACCCTTCAAGGCGCTCGGGGCTGTGTCGTTCAGCACGAGCGTTCCCACCCCGCTTCCCATTGCTTCTTCCAGCTAGCAAACGGGGACTCGGCTGAGCCACCGGCTGGCTTAGATCTGAGCAGCAGTCACTGGGCTTCGTGCCGCTCTCCAAGTCCGGCGCCGAGTTACTGTTCGAGGTCTTTAGCCAACGCTACGAACGCGGCTCCACCCTGGTGACCAGCAATCTTCCATTCCAGGAGTGGACCGAAGTCCTCGGATCGGAACGGCTGACCGGCGCGCTGTTGGACCGGCTTACCCACCACGTCCACATCCTGGAGATGAACGGCGNNNNTGGCCTAGTTTTGCTCCGCCCTTGACACGTTCCTCTTCATCTCCGCAATGTGGGGCTTCGAGGGGGTAGCGAGTTGATGGTTTTGTACTGCGAGAGGGCCACCGGATTCTGTAAAGAGGTTGCCCATGAGGATGCAGGATACTTCGACGCACTGGTGCGCATGTTCGAACAGGCCTTAGAACCACAAACACGCTGGCAGGCAACGTCCAGGACGTCCTTCTCAGCAGGCTAGACCGTGTGTGGGGTACTAGCCATGAGCCGGCTATGGCTTCGGAGATGACATGGATGTTGTCCTTTCCGAGTTTGTTGCAGGTTTCAACACCGGGTGCTTCATGCAAATAGATGAAGAAAAGGTTGACGAGGCGGTACTGGCTCTGCTGTACCTGACTACATTTAAAGACAAGCCAAATTGGAGAGCGTGGAAAGGTCACAATTGGGACTCCCTCGATCGTCTCCATCACAAGGGTTACATCTCGGATCCCGCAACGAAAGCGAAATCTGTATTGCTGACTGAGGAGGGTGCGAAGCGGTCGCAAGATCTGTTTGAGAAATACTTCGCGAAATAGGTCACCCATGTAGTGCACCCCAGTAGAACTGGACACGGAAGTTAGTTAGGCTTGGGGCCTCCGCCAGGAGGCGAGAATGTCGAGAAAGCCAGAGTGCAGAGAACCCGGGAAGAGAAGTGGCAGATTGTGTTGGAAGGTTTGAAGAGCGGCAATGTGGCTGAGACCTGCCGCAAGTACGAGATTGCTCCCAACCTCTATTACCGCTGGAAAGATGAAGTGGAAGCGGGAGCCAAGGCTGCGCTTGGGGGGAGAAGCGCAGCCGCGCGGCCCGATGCCGAGCAGGAGAAGCGGATCAAGCAGTTGGAGCGGGCGCTGGGCCGATCACACTTGCAGATCGAGATCCTAAAAAACGTGCTGGGCGAGTGAGCTGCGGGCCAGCGCATTCGTCGGCACGGGAGTTAGTGGCCCAAGGGAACGAAGCGAAGCTGGTGGCCGAGACGCTGGCGATCAGCCGGTCGAGCCTCTACTATCGGCGCCAGCCGTGCGGATCGTTCGCGCGACCAGGAGATCATCCTTCGATTGAAAAAGACTACTCTTTTGAATATCCCGCTGTTGGTATATAAGGGTTTGTTGGTGCCCGTGTTCGCTTTTTCATGAATCTTTACGCTGCGCCTGCGCCGACTCCCGGGAGACAAAAGATGATTCGAGTGGGTTTGGTAGGCTTCGGCATGGGCGCGCGCGTCTTTCACGCTCCGGTGCTCTCGTCCGTCGAAGGATTGGACCTGGCCGCTGTGGTCGAGCGTCACACAGACAATGCCGCGGAACGCTATCCCGGCATCACTACTTACCGTTCGCTCGAGGCCATTCTCGAAGACAAGACACTCGGCCTTCTCGTCGTGGCCACGCCCAGCGGAAGCCACTTTCACGTGGCCCGGCAGATTCTCGAAGCCGGCAAAAACGTGGTGGTGGACAAGCCGTTGGCCCTCGCATCAGCCGAGGTGGCAGAGTTGATTTGGCTAGCCTCAGCCAGAAACGCGCTCCTAGCGCCTTTCCATAACTGCCGCTGGGACTCGGATTTCCGAACCGTTCAGAAACTGCTGCACGAAGGCCCTCTGGGTCGCCTGGTCCACCTCGAGTCAAACTTAGACCGCTGGCGACCGGTAACAAGGGCAGCCTGGAAAGAAGACCCGGCGCTGGGCGGGGGGCTTCTGCAGGATATAGGAACTCATCTCGTCGACCAGGCCCTGGTGCTCTTCGGCAAGCCCGAATCGGTGGGTGCCGAGGTGCTCCGCGAGCGCGACGGTGTGGGCTCCGACGATTCTTTTACGCTGCGGTTGCGTTATCCGGGCTTTTCGGTCACGTTGGGCGCCAATCGCCTCTCTTCGCTAGCGCGGCCCCGCTTCCACCTGCGCGGAACCAGGGGAAACTTCTGGAAATGGGGCCTTGACCCGCAGGAGGCCGCGCTCAACAAAGTCACCCGTATCGGCAGTCCGGCAAGGGGACAGGAGCCAACCGCCGACTGGGGCACGCTCAGCGTGGACATAGATGGCAGCATGGTCACACGGCCCGTCACGCCCATCCCTGGCGACTACCGGCTCTACTATGAGGGCATCCGCGACGCACTCTTGGGCAAGTCGCCCGCTCCGGTGACGGCCCTGGCGGCGTGGCATGTTGCGCGCCTACTGGAGTGGGCCGCGATGAGTTCAGAACAGCATCGCGAGATTTCTTGCGATTGGACCGAGGAGCCGGAAGAGGACCTGACCAAGGCGGCCAACTCCTCAACGGCATGGGGATCCACGAGCAGCCTGCCGACGCCTGGTGCGTCTAGCATAGCGTAGAGAATCGGCACTACATAATTGAAAACATCGGGAAGCACCCGAAGGAAATTAGCAATCTGGCGGCTACTGAGTTCGGGATTACACGGCAAGCCGTGAATAAACATCTTCAGCGCCTAGTAAAAGAGGGCTCAGTAGTACCGACGGGAAATACCGTGAGCCGCTCCTACGCTTTGGCATCCCTGAAGGAATGGAGGGGGGTTTACCAACTCGACCGTCCGTTGGCGGAGGACATTGTTTGGACCCAAGATGTCGCGCCTGTTTTTGGGGCACAACCTGACAACGTTCTAGAGATTTGGGCACTATGCTTTCACTGAAATGGTTAACAACGCAATCGACCACTCAGCCGGGTCCATGATTTCTGTCTTTGCGGCCGTGCAACCACCGACAACGAGGGCCATGAACGCGAAGGCGCTGCCTGCCACGATGAAGTTGATCGTCCATAAGTATTACCAGAAATTCAAGATCAATTCGGTGTCGTCGCCAAGCCGCTCAGTGCGTCGCGCGCCGGGCGAAACTGCGGGTCGATAGCCAACGCCTGGCGAAATTCATCGGCGGCGTCAGCCTCTCTGTTTTGCTTGCGGAGGACCAGTCCAAGATTGTAATGCGTGGAGACTGACTTCGGTTGGAGACGAAGCGCTTCGCGGAATTCCACCTCCGCCTTGTCGAGATCACCCTTCCGGAGGTAGAGGCTTCCCAGAGTGTTATGAGCCTGGGGATCGAGGGGACCGAGGCTCAGGGCAGCTCGAAGGTGCTGCTCGCCTGTGTCCCATTGCCCTTGGAGCGCCCCCAGTGCCCCCAGATTGTAATGCGCGATGTAGTCGTGCGGATCGATGGTCAGAACGTGCTCAAACCGCTCGCGGGCCCGGCCGTAATCGTCCTGCTGGAGCGCGATGGTGCCCAACAGATCCTCGGCGCGCGTGTAATAAGGAGCGTTCGTGAGAACGGTCTGCAATTCTCGCGTGGCTTCGTCCAGTTTCCTCATCTCAAAAAGGCTTAGCGCCAGGTTAAAATGCGCTCGCACGTTCTGGGGATCCGTCTTGAGAACCTGCTGGAACTCACGAGCCGCCTCGGAATTCCGCCGCAGCCGCTGATCGTTCAATCCCAGACTCATACGCAGATCGATGATTTCCGGAAGCACGGTGAGTAGCCGCTCGAGGAGAGCACTCGATTCGTCGATATGGCCGGTGGAGGCGAGGACGATAGCGCGTCCAAAGTTCTCAAATTCTCCAATGCGGTCTTTGGGATCAGCCTCGCCATCGGGTGATTCCGAGTGTTCGGAGGCTCCCGCGACATATCCCAGAGAATTCAGGAGAGCGACGGTGTGCGGATCGAGCGCCTTTTTCCCCGCGGGATGTTCGTTTCGAAGCTCCGGATGCAGGGATGCCAGTTTCTCCTGCCAGGCCAGCGCCAGCGAGCGTTTCTGCGCGTAGAGATTCCGCGTCTCACCCGGGTCAGTGGCCAGATCGTAGAGTTCGGGTTTTGGGGCCTGGATGTACTTGTATCGGCCTGAGCGCAGGCTGCGCAACGGACTACATCCGAAGTGGTTGTGGGCGTAAAGACTTTCGCTGTAAACGTCTCGCGCCGTTTTCGACGCGCCCGAACGCAACGATTCCATTAAACTGCGCCCCTTAAACTCCGGCGGCGGGGAAATGCCGGCGAAGTGCAGGATAGTCGGAGCAAGGTCCATCAGGCTGGCCGGTTCGGCGATCTTCGCAGGGAAGCTTGCGCTGCCCGCCGGCCAGTGCACGATCAGCGGCACCCAAAGGGTGCTTTGATAGATGAAGTAGCCGTGCGTTGTCTCTCCGTGGTCGCCCAAGCTCTCACCGTGGTCGGAGGTGAGAATGACGAGGCTCCGATCGAGAAGATTGTGCTGCCGCAGATAATCGCAGAAGACGCCCACCTGTTCGTCCACATAGCGGAGTTCAGCGTCGTATCCCGTGCCGAAGCGCGCGCTGTAAGTTGCCGGAAGGTTGTAGGGGGTGTGCAGGTCGTAAAGATGAAGGAAGAGAAAGAACGAGGGGTTGGAGTTTGGGTCGAGCCACTGGCTCGCGGCTGCGACCACGTCGGCACCCAGACGTTTTACGTCTCCCGAATCGGGTTCCTTTTCGCGATGCAGATCGAAGGTGCTGTCGTACTCGTCGAAACCCTGGTTCAGTCCGAACCGGCGGTCCATTGCAAAACCACCAACCACTGCACCGGTGCGGTAGCCATGCGCTTTCAAGACGGTGGCAAGCGTTACAGCATGGGGCGGGAGAACTTCACCGTTGTCCTCGATGCCATTGGCGAACGGATAGGTGGAAGTAAACAGGGACACATGGGAAGGGAAGGTGAGAGGCACCTGAGAACTAACTGCAGAGAATAATGTGCCCCCTTTCGTTAGTGCACAAAGGTGAGGAGTTTCAACGCGACGGTAGCCATAGCAACTCAGGTGGTCGGCGCGCAAGGTGTCAATGGAAATCAAAATGATCGGGGGAGCCTTCTGCGGAGTAACCGGAGAGGTATGCCCGGCCCAGGCGAGAAGTGGGCTCAAGATAGCGACCGCCGAGATGCATGCCCACTGCTTCATTTTAAAACTCAGATCCATAGAACGGTTTCGAGGCGTCCTGCAGCCGCAACGTGAATCGCCGCGAACGAAACTACCGATTTAAATCTCAGTGGGCACGCCGTCAGAGACAGGTCACCAATTGCGGGTAGCGCCATTGAACACCTTGAGGCTGGTAACCCGTCAATTTAATCATTCTAGCCCGTCTCAGCGCAGAAATCGATGTCCAGGATCTGTGATTCTCGCTGATCGCATCTTGTCTTGCGGCCTAGTTTCCTTGCGGCCCAAATTGGGTCATCAGTTCCTCGAGCCCGAAATGCTCGCGTGGCGCCACGATGCAACCGCCGGGACGCGGCTCAAGGAACTCACGGCCTCGCATAAAGGTGACGCGATAAAGCTCAGCGAAAACATACGGCAGGGCTGGCCCTCCTTGCCCCAGGACCACTTCCGAGCCTCGCTGGACGTTATGCATCAGGCGCGGGCAATGGCGGAGGTGGTAAGGGTTTCGAACCATTTCTCCGCCGTGTTCCGCTGCCGCCATTAATTGCAAGGCCACCACCTCCGGCGTCAACGCCAGCATTAGATTGGGCGCAGCCAGTTGGTGCCAGGATTCCGACTCGATCAGCGGGAGCGAGGCTCCGCCGCCGCGGTGCTCCAAATGCATCCCCAGCGCCTCGACCACGAGTTCGCGCGTCCCGAGGTGGGTGGTGTTGAAATCCTCGGCGTGGGGCGCCTGAACCACGTCCGGCTGGGCCTGATCGAAAAATTCCGCCAGGGTGTTCACCTTCTCCGCCCAGGCTTTGGGATGCTGCCGGTGCGAGGCGGGATTGACGTCATCGAGGCCGGTCGCTCCCTGGGCAGTTGGTAGAATCGCCATCTCGAATCCGAGAACGCGGCAAGCCGATGCCAGTTCGCGGCGGCGCCGCTCGCGCTGCCCGTGGTCGCTGCCCAGGGTTATGGCGCAGTCGGTGACCTGCGCGCCGGCCTCCAGGCGCCAGCGCAGGGGCAGTGCCCCGCTCAGAGTTTCGTCGTCGGGGTGCGGAGCGCAAATCACCACTTTGAAACCTTTCGCCGGCGGTGCCGAATCAGCGGGCAACGCCAGAGGCTCGGGGCTAGGCCCGATCGGAATATCCTTTCCGCTCTCGTAGGTCCGCACCACATCCGCCACGTAATCCAGCCACGACCGGTAGTTCGCTGCCCACGCGTTAGAAGATTTATCAGTCATAACGTCACTCTCCAAAGAAATTGTTTACTCAACCGGCGTTCGTAATCCGAACGACAAATCCCTGCGGCGGGCGCTCATTGTGTGCCGCCAAAATGCGCTTCGATTTCCTCCAAAGTCTTACCCTTCGTTTCCGGCAAGAACCACACGGCGGTAATGAGGTAGATCACGGCGCCGCCAGCGAAGCCAAAAAACATGATGGAATAGCCATACTTGCCGACGGTCGGCAGGAAAATGGCGGCGATGGCCGTTGAGACCACCTGGTTCATCAACACCGCTATGCTCATACCGTTGGAGCGAATCCGAGTCGGCATCAACTCCGAAAGTGCCAACCACACGCACACGCCGGGACCGATGGCGAAAAATGCCATAAACAGGAAAAGGCTGGTAGCTACTAACCAGCCATTCTCCTCACTGGGCACAAGGGTACTCAAGGCATTGTCAATTCTTAGCGGAGTCTGGCGCGACCGATCGAGATTGCCGAATGGATTCGAGAAGAACGCCACCACTTTATTTGCAGGCAGGCAACTTTCGCGCGTGATCTCAATGGGCCCTGCCGAATTGTCGTCGGAACGCACGACCTTGCTTGCGGCGTGGAAATCTCCGCACGAATAGATCACGATCAGCGAGGTGGGCTGATGACTGATGGCCTTGCCAGCATCCCCGTCCGCGGAAAGAAGCTTATCGGCAGAATTCTGGTCGTAAAGAAGCGTGACCTTTTGGTTCGCACTAACCATGGATTGAACGGTGGCCCGGGAATCCGCGCGCAGCCTTTCCGTCCGGCGGAACAGCAGGCCGGTGCATAGGAGCGACACGATAATGCCCGCGGCGCCCACCGACAACAGGAACTTGCGCCCCTTGCGATCCACCAGCAGGACGCCGCCAATTGTCATCAGAAAGTTCACCATCGTGAAAATTACATAGCCCCAGTGAGCTTGAAGATCGGAGAGACCACTCTGGAAAAGGATGTCGATGTTGTAGCCGATGATGGAGTTGACGCCGGTGGCCTGGTTACATACGAGAATTACACAGGCCAGCACAAACGGAACCACGTATTTGCGCTGCCAAAGTGATTCCCTGAGCCTGGCTCCGTTTGAGGTTTTGTGTTTCTCAGCGGCAGCCGCTTGTTCCATTTCCTCAAGCTCGTAGTCTGCCTGCTGGGTTGTGCGAGAGCGGAGAAGCGCGGCGTAGGCTGCAGCCCTTTCGCCACGGCGAAACAGCCAGCGCGGCGATTCCGTCACCATAAGACTTCCGACCACAAACAGTATGCCGGGTGGCAGCGAAACCCAGAAAATATGGCGCCAGGTCGCATCTTTGAAGGCGAAGAGCGCCGCAGGATCGCCGAGCCTAGCCACCTGTTCAACGCGAAGACTGAAAAACATGCCGACAATGGCGGCCGTCACGATCCCAAGGGTTAACAGCCACTGGAAAATGCCCGTGCCTTTGCCTCGATTCGATGCCGCCAAACACTCCGCCAAGTACAGCGGGACAACCACACCGATCAAGCCAGCGCTGATGCCCTGTAGCACCCGGCCAAGAACCAATAGTTGATAGTCGTGCGAGAGAGCAATGACTGGAATGCTGATGACAAACAGCACGCCGCTGACCGTCATCAAAGGCTTCCGCCCAATCCAGTCCGCTAGCGCGCCCGCGAAGATGCATGAGATCACGCTCCCGAGGAGCACGGCCGCGACAACGATAGAAAGCTGGCCTGCGTTCAAGCCGGAAGTAGCCTCCAAGTAGGGTAAGGCCCCAGCAATGATGCCGACGTCCACCCCGTATAGCAGGCCGCCGAGCCCCGCTACTAAAAGAAGAAAATGGTTGTAGTCAGCTTTTTCGTCACGCATTCGGGAAACTGCCCCCAGTGGGGCTCCAGACCAGCGCTGCCTGTGCGTACAGAGGTTTTCGCCTACGCTCCACTTCACTTCGAGTCGTCGGACGCCAGAAATAGTGACGCATAGGCGACGTCCTACGCATCGCCCATCCTCCCCATCGGCCCTGCGCATCCGGTCGATGGATCATTTCGTCTACGCCGCCTGCACCATACGTATCCTTCAGTGGCTCTCGAATCATGGGAGTGTTCATCAATCCCGGGAGCACGCAGTTGGCGCGTATACCCTTGCGGGCATACTGCACGGCGATGTTTTGGGTCAGTTGGTTCACCGCGCCTTTGGACGCGGTAGACCGCGGAGGGATAGCCTGTATATCGGATGGACGCAATTGAGGAGGTATTGACGATCGCCCCTTGTCCCTGTTGCACCATGATCGGCAAGGCGTACTTGCACGCGAGAAACACACCTTTTACATTGATCGCCATATGGCGATCCCAAATTTCTTCGGAGAGTTCTTCTGGTCCACCCACCGCCAGAACTCCAACGTTGTTGTGCAGGACATCGACACGTCCAAAAATCTTATGACACCTTTCGACCAGTGCTCTAACCTCCGCGGACTTGGAGACGTCGGCGGCAAAGCTTCCCGCTTCTCCACCCTCACCTTTAATAATGGCTACGGTTTCGTCCGCAGCCTCTTGACGGATGTCCACGGCAAACACTTTCGCGCCCTCGCGCGCATACAAGACGGCTGTCGCTTTGCCGTTGCCCCATCCAGGGCCGCTTGAGCCGGCACCAGTTATGATCGCTACTTTGTCTTTCAGCCGTGCACTCATGCGGCTACTCCCTTGTGACGGATTTTTATTCCCATTTCAGCAGAAGTTCGCGATCAATAAACGGGAACGTCAGCGGGCCTGCGGGGGACCAGAACTTCATCCCAATCTTTGTCGTGCCCGGTTCCTCCGGCGCGGTCCCAGACAGATTCACCACTCGGAGGTCTCCGGGAAGGACCCATTCTCCGTTTAAATCCCATGAAAGGGGGAGGCCCAAAAGCTTTGCGGGCGGGTCAAGCTCAAGTTTTTGACCTTCCCTTGGCACCCAAGGACAGATCCCGTTGTTTTGGAGTTCAATCGTGATCGTGAAGGGCCCTCCGGCTTTGAGCTCTTGGTGAGATACGTTCAATGTGCCGCCAAATTCTGGCAGCTTTAGCATTTTATCGAGCGCTTGACCGTAGCCGCCCTGATGCCACTCGCGGTAAGGATGAGCCGACGGCTCAGTTGCGCGCATCATTCCGCCCGGCACCTTCTTGATCGCGTTCGCATACGGTACAGCGGTCTCAAGCAGTTCGCGATAAACGGAAGTCACACGGTGGCGGATGTCAGCCGGCAGGGGTTTGGACGTCTCGAGGGCATCTTTGTACGGCAGCACAATCTCGTAAAGCTGGTCGAACAATTTCAGCCGGCGCAGGCAGTATTCGAAAAAGGGCCCATACAGTTTGGCTTGAACGAACCAATCCTTGTTATCTGCGTTGCCCGCCGTGGAGAGGAGGTCCGCAAGCCGGTCCTGGTAGAGTTTTAGACCTGCATCGCTCTCTTGCTCGACTTGCTGTTTCATTGGGGAAGTCATTTCGAGCCAGGTATACGGCAACAGGGGACCATTCATGAGATTCCATAACTGCTCGTAGGCATCGCTGAATCGGAGAAAGGGAACTCCATTTTTCTTTCCGAATGCCCGAGAACCCCAATCGCTACGCAGCGTGTTGACCGTGGTAGCGGGTTGCCAGGTAAAAGTGCCGAGTGATTCCCAGGGCAGTTCAGTGCCACGAAAGGCTCCGCCGACCCAGAGGATTCCTCGATCGGAGATCAGCCGCTTCATTCTCGACGTCGGAGGCAGGCGAAAACCTGCATAGATATTGTCCAGCCAGGTGTCGGGCATAAGGCCTAGCGTCTTGTAGCTGCGGCTCAGAGGTCCGAAACCACTGCCGTGTCCGACAATGAAAAGGTCTTTGGGCAGAGCGGACTCGAGTTGAGGTTCATAAAGATCCCGATACGGATAAATGGCAATATCGCCTCGGAAACCAGTGGATCGCAGCATGTCGTAGATCAGCAGTTCCTGCTCCCACGCCGGATTTTTGGTGTGCGAGACCGCGACATGTTTCGTAAACTCCTCGCTGGTATCCATGCCGCCGTTGTCATCCCGAACCATCATGAATCCCTCGATGGGATACGTCTCCAGAAGTTCCTTGAAGAATGCCTGCAGATACTGTTGGTATTTTGGATGCAAAACGAGAGGAACTTTCGGGTTCCCGGGTAGGACGGCATCGGGAAACTTGCCGGCAAAAGTCGTGGGGATAGCTCCCACGGGTATCTCCAGCCAAACTTTCACTCCGCGCTCGTGCAAGTAATTCAAGAGCTTCAGAGCTTGCTCGCGGGATGATTCGTATTCCGAGAACTTGGCTCCCGAGATTTCGTCATAAGCGTCGGGTGAATCAGATCTGAGCTCCGGCATGTACTTATAGGTCACGGGCATTTTCCAGTTACCCCACATGCCCATGCAAATCATTGTGTTCATTCCGGAGGCGACCAGATCGTCGAAAACCTTAATCCACTCGGCGTCGTTTCCGTATGGAAAATCTACTTCGTGGGTTCCTCCTCCGAAGCCCCCGGCCCGTAGGCCACTACCTGGGTTGCTGGCCATCAAGGGGACCGACACTGCGCCTTGGTTTCTGAGAACCTGCTCGGCGAGCTTCAGTGTTCCGTGCATCAGCCCGAATTGTGTTCCCGAGACGATAGATGCGCCGTTTCCATCCTGGAGCGGGAGGATCGCAAACCCGTCTCCTTCCAGGCCGGCTTCTTCAGGCCGTTCAAGGCGCTTTAAAATAATCGCACTGACTTGACGGTTTCCGGGTCCGGACACAGATTCCGCCCGGATGCCAGCTTTGCCGAGCGCTTGCACTAAGGTCTCAGCTATAGTCTTGCAGCCATCGGGATATGAAACCTGGATGGGACCCCTATCTAAACGAAGAGATGCGGGTATGACATCGACAACCAACCCCTTGTCGACAACCTGAAACATGTCGTGTATATGTGTCAGTTGATTTTGGCCCGCAATGTATAAGCGTCGATGCCAGCGGCGCCCGTTGATCGATTCTTCTCCGACTTCAAGCACTGCAAGGTTTTCCGTCCGATGCAGTGTTCCGGTGTTTTTTACCACCGCGTCATAGTCCTGGAATCCGAAAAATGGAAATTGGGTTTCGAAATCGGGCACTGGCTGCCCTTCGCACTTCAGGCTAAGTCTGTACTCGACTCCGTAATTCAGCCATGGTGACGCGCCTTCCCAAGGTCGCTCATCTGCCAAAATCTCTACTAGCCCGCCGGTATGCACCCGGTAGGTGAGAGCCATGGCTGGAGCTTTCGCATGTTCTAGAATGAAGTTCAGCTCGGTCAATGCAGGATCCGAGAAGGAGGACACGAGCTTGGCCTGGAATGAACTTATGGGCAGGTCTTTCTTGAGCCTTACTCTTTGATGAGAGTAAGTCAAGAGCCGTTCGAAGCCAAGGGCAGAGGCCTCCGAGTGCTCAATGACTCCCTCCTCTACCTGAAAACCATCTGCACTCATCGGTGTGGCAAGTAGTTCCGCAGAAAAAGCCTTAACTTGGACCAACATCGCTGTCAGTTGATTAATAACCACTTTGAGATTTGGGTATGACACCACCAGCTGACCGTCCGCCCGAGTAAGCGCACTCTTCTCGTTCCGCTGGCCGCTCACTACATCGACTTGTGACCAAGTGCCGGGAGGAACATTGATAGTGAAAACGACCAAGTCCTCAGCACGAGGGTCCGTGACGGGCACTAAGCTGGCCCTCCAGTGCGCTCGCCCCTCCCGCAGCGAAAAAGATACGTCTCGCCCATCGCAAACCAAGCGGACCTTCCGCCAGTCAATGAGTCCTGGCGCCGCCAACTGCCCTGCGGGGACTTCAACAAAGGTTTGATAAGTCCACTGGGTTGGGTTATAGAGTCGAATGGTCGCTAGAACGCCGGTGTTCTTCGAGACAACCTTGGTGTTCGATGTAGTCTTTGTTTGCATTGGACTCTTGGCCACCATTAGGGCGGGAACCTTTGGCATAAGTGCGCCGAGAGCGAGAATTCTAAGAGCTGTCCTGCGTTCCATGCCCCCTCCACTAAAACTCAACTGCAGTCAATTTAATGACGAGTATTAATTGACGCTGGTCCTGCTTCGCTTCTAGTCAAGGCAAGACGTCCACGAGAGTCACTGGCCGCTGGATCGGAGTGACATGACGCCACACTTCCGTGTTAGGCAGTAAATGAAATCGGTGACAGTCTCTCCATTACTCATGCGCTCGCTGTTGCGCGGCCAACCCGGCTCCGACCAGACCCGCCGCATCGCCCAAGCGTGAAAAGAGTATCTTCGGCAATGCGCCTTGATGCGCGGTGTGCCGCTGAAGGGCGGCGCGCATGCTGGATTCAAAGAGTGTGCGTGATGCACACACCCCACCATTCAGGACGATTCGCTCCGGGTCCAGCAGACTCGTCACGCACGAGAGAACAATCCCTAGGTTCTCGCCGTACTCACGCCAGAAGCGATGGCGTTCGCCGCCGCGCCAGCGGCGCAACGCCGTCGCGATCACACGTCCGCCGATGACGGTTTCGACGCAGTACGGACGGTCGCACCTGCAAAGCTTGCGCGCGCGGCGGTTGCGGCCGCTGAACAGGGGCGCATGACCCAAGTTCGTTCCCAATCCGTGCGCGCCGAGTTGTGGTTCGCCGCGCAGCATCCGCACGTGGCTGACGCCGGTGCCTAGATTGATATAAACGAAATCTGTTGAGTTCCGGCCCGCGCCGAGCGCGGATTCCACCCGCGCGGCAAGGAGGACGTCGGTTTCCAGGTACACGGGGATGCGGAGCGCCTTTCTCAGCACCGAAGCGAGAGGATAGTTGCGCCAGCCAAGGTTGGCGGACTCGACGACGACCCGGTGCTTCGCGTCAACAAGTGACGGCACGCCCACAGCGGCCGACCGAATCGGGGGATCCCCCCATGCCTGGAGTTTCAAGCCTAGGAGTCGCGCGATCCAATCCCCATCTACGATAGCGCTGCCGAATTCAGTCCGATCCACGCGCGACAGGCGGTGGCCGTCCCAGAGCGCAACCTTGACGGATGAGCCGCCGATGTCGATCGCCAGCCAATAAGCTGTCTTTCTCATCGCCTGCCACAGTGTGCGTTCAAAGAGCGCGAACCCGTCCGCGGTACTTCTTCCACAATCCCAGGTTGTGTTCTTCCGCACTATCCAGGTTCCCGCTGAAGTACACGTCGGGCCGCGCACCTTGTTGGAGCAGCGAGGAGGCAATCGAAAGGCACAACACGTGACCCACGATGATCGAGACCGCAGTCGAAGCAGGGCCCATTGGCTGTTCAAGCCCCTTTATCTTGATCATCGCATCGGGGAACGGCACACCCGTGTCAATGACGACGTCAGCCAAATCCATAAGCTTCTTCCCGCCGGAATGCCGTGTCCGATGACTGCTCGAATATGATACCGAGGTAATGACGATTACCGGAACGCCCAGCTCACGACCATACAGTGCAGCCTCGACAGGCTCGTTGTTCAATCCGGAATTGGAGACCACGACCAGCGCGTCTTTCTCGCTGATGCCGCTGAAACGCATGGTGGTCTGCCCGACACCGACCAGTCGCTCCATGTAACCCGCTTTGGCCATGCCGAATTCGCCCGCCGACGCCGGATCGTAGATCAGATCTATGGCCGCTAGGCCACCCGCACGCGAGACGAGGTCCTCCGCCGCGCAGTGGGAATGACCTGTGCCGAACACGTAGACGATGCCATCCTGCCGGATCACATCGGCGAGCTTCTTGGCAGCGGTCGAGATGGGCTCGGCCTGTTCGGTTTCGATAAACGTGAGAATATCACGCAATCGGTCGAGATATTCTTTTGCTTTGACTTCCACTAAGTCCTCCATTAGTTCTTCTTTGATGTCCACTGGTTCCTCCATTAGTTCTTCCATTATACGTTGTTCCTCTTAATCCGGTTGCGGCAGGGATATCAGTTACCTGGTATTCGCCCGCCGGATAGTTCGCGTTCGAGAACTCAATTCGCAGGTCCTTTACCTCATGGGTCCGAACCATCTCTCCTCCCTATATCTCCAGGCTCCCTTGTCCGTCCGAGCAAAGAGCACACGTGCAATGTGCGACTACAATGATGACTTGGCGTACAAAGTCCTGAGCATATCCAAGAAGGTGTCATCGCGCGTGCGGGCTCTTTCTGCGAACGTGGAGGAAGTATATCCTCCACCCCAATCGTAAAAGCCCCTGCCCGATTTGACACCGAGGTCGCCCCGCGTGACTTTCTCGACCAGAATTGCCGGCGGATCCGTCCGATTATTCAATGTGGGCAGTAGATTCGAGGTAAGTTCCAACCAAGTGTCAAGCCCACCGAAATCCATTACCTCCAGCGGTCCCACGGCGGCCATTCGGAAGCCGATCGATCCTCTGAGAGCTTGATCCATCTCTTCGGCAGTGGTGAAATCATCCTCCAGGATCGATAAAACTTCACGGACTATGGCCGCTTGAACGCGGTTGACTAGGAATCCCGGAAGGGCCTTCTTCAAGCAGATGGGAAACTTCCCCATCCGAGTGATCAGCCCTCGTGTGGTTTCGGTGACGGCCGGATCAGTGAAGTCACTCGGTACGATCTCCACCGTCGGAATGATGTGCGGCGGGTTGAAATAATGAGTGACAATCATCCGAGACTTCTGTTTAACCCTTGCTCCTATTTCGGACAAGATAAGCGAGGACGTGTTCGAAGCAAGAATCGCCCATGGGGGCGAAAGCTCCTCAAGCTCCTCAAAGAGATTCTGCTTTAATGCTAAATCCTCAGTGACGCACTCCGTAACGAAGTCGGCATCCTTAACAGCCTCTTGGATGGTGCTCACGGGCATGACCCGCGAGTGAATTTCATCTGCCTCATGCTCCTTGAGGAACCCGTGGGAGACGAGTTTCTTGAGGTTCGTGGCGACATGGCGAAGGCCGGCTTCCAGGCTTTCGGGTTGGCTATCTGTGAGGTAAACAGGAATCTGGGCTTGCGCAAACAATTGTGCAATGCCGTGCCCCATGAGGCCGGCACCAATTACAGCAGCACAACGAATTTCGTTCATCGAGTCCAAACCCCCACGAGAATATTCCGCCGCCAGCGTAGGGCTCTCCAAAGACGATGCCAGAAATGCATATTGATGGTCACTTAAGTTCGCAGTACGACCGGAACACCTGTTGCAAGTTGAGACAGCCGCAGCCTTTATGAGGATCACCCATGTTTACAAGTTCGATGTCGCGCTCGTGCGTCCACCGGTGTGGTCGTTCGCACGCGTCGTCCAGAATGCTCGGAACGCGCTCCAATGGTTCCTGTTCTGGCCACGTCGAAAACTCCCCGACGTGGGTTTGAGAGCCCTCAGTCAATGTGATCAGGATCGTTCCCGACTCGGAGGACAGATCCTGCCGGGGCATTTGGAGCAGGTACTCGTTGAATCGGCCACCTGCTCAGGTCCCGGGAAAACTACCGTACTCCTGATTTTCGCAGCTGCGGGCTGCATTTCCTCACGCCTTCAAGGCCACACCACTAGAACAACAGCTTGAGCCCAAACTGAATGTCCCTTGGCGTCGCCGCACTTAAGATTTGCCCTGCAGTGCTGGCTTGAATGTTCGCCGACGGATTTCCGAAATTTGGGTGGTTGAAAGCGTTGTACATCTCTCCGCGGAATTCTAGTTGGAAATGCTCGTTGAGCTTGAAGTGTTTTGAGAAATTTAGGTCCCAATCGTAGAATCCCGGGGCATCGAGGATGTTTCGGCCAGAATTGCCAAAGCGGGGATTCCCAGCGGCCAAAGCAGCCTGCAAAGGCGCTACGGTGAAGCAGCTTAGATTAAACCAGTCGCTAATCGTTTTCCGCCCGGTACCGTTGCACAACCGGTCGGGCGTCTCGACAAGCGACCCTGTGTTAGGATAATCGTTCCCAATGGTCACCGTGAATGGGTATCCGGATTGCCAACTTGTGATACCCGAGATTTCCCAGCCTCCCAACGCAGCATCTACGAAGCCGCTCTGGTTAAGGAAGCGCTTGCCCTTTCCGACCGGCAAATCCCAAGTGTAGCTGGCGACCAGCCGGTGACGCACGTCGTTGTAAGAGCGCCCATAGCTAGCTCTTACGTTGTTGTCATCTTGCGCATTGACGTTGCCGACTCCACCTACGAACCCTTCATCACCTTCAGCGTCATCCAACGATTTGGCGAATGTGTAGGCGACCAGGAAGGAAACGCCAGCCGAAAGTCGCTGGGTCAGCTTCACCTGCAAAGAGTTGTAGTTGGAGATGGCATCACCAGTGGCATTAGCAATAAGCCCGAAATCGGGATAAGGACGGCGCGGCTGAAGCGGGCCCAGCCCGGGGTTAGGTTGGTTACCAAATAGGTGCAGGTTAGAGAGGCGCGTTCCCTTGTTGCCAACGTAGCCCACCTCGAGGCCTAAATTCTTAGCCAATTGAGACTCGATGCCAAAACTATACTCTTTGATCATCGGAGATTTCATGTGTGGATCGACACCGTAATATCCAAGGAGTGCACTCAAGTTAGGAATTGCTGCGCCGCTGCCAAAAACGTTCTCTACGGTTGTCGGAACACCATTGGTAAGTGGCGGGGGAACACCAAACGCGGTGCTGTAGTTCTCGTCGGGCGAGAAGATTGGGTTCTGCCCCACGAAGTCTTCCGTAGTGTGATTTCCCAAGTCATAGAAAATCCCAAACCCCGTTCGGATAATTAGCTTGTCGGAACTGGTCGGCCTCCAGCTTATGCCTAGGCGTGGGGCGAAGTCCTTATAATTTGGGAAAACTAGTGTCCTCCCCGTTCTACCTGTGAACCCAAGCTGTGCGCGTCGGGCTGAAGAGGCCACCAAGCACTGGCCAGAGGCACTAATCAGGTAAGAATAGGCGGGATTGGTACAAAACGAGTCGTTCAGGCTATTGTCCGCGGCCGTAACAAGTATGGCATTGCCCGACCCCGAGAATTTCGGACCCGTAGGGACGAACGTCACGATGTTGTTGTTATTATCCACCCATTGGCGACGATATTCCCACCGAAGACCGAGGTTCACGCTAATGTTCCGCCGGACTTGGATATCATCCTGACCGTAGAAATTAAAGAAGCCTCCTCCCACATCGTTGACGGGTTGGAAGCGGAAATTACGCACCGCATTCGAAGGATACCCCTGCAGAAAGTCAGCCAAGTCGCTGACTGTGGCCACTCCCGGGAGTTCGCCTGCCAAGCCAGAAAACTGACCGTTATAGGTAACTGTGCCGTGGGTGCCGTTCTGCGACTGCTGATGGAGAAACTGTACTGGTTCTAGGTCAACCCCTACGACCACGGTGTGTCGTCCACGCGTCCAAGTGAGATTTTCCTGGTACTTCTCAACCGTGTCGGGATTGATGGTGGGGCGATAGTCATTATCCCCAATATACGAGTAGTTAGTAAATTCAAACAGGGGGTAAGCTTCTGTGCTTGGGGCAGCGGCCTGCAGTCCATTGATTCCAAACGATGCCATGAACCCTGGTGTGCGGGGACAACTAGCGCAGTTGAGAATATCATAATCGCGCTGATAACCGAACCGGGCTTCACTCAGAAGGTGGGGACCGAAGGTGTGCGTCCAGCCCAGAGCAAAATTCTGACCTCGAAAATAAATGGTGTCTTGAAAGCCCGGAACAGCTGTTGGGCCCGGTTGCACGATGCTGGACTGGCCAAAAAGGTAACGCGCGAACAACTGGTCCTTGGGCCCGATCACTTCGTCGAGTCGCCCATCGCCCAAGCTGTCGAAACGCGTGTTGGGTATGTTGTTCACAAAGTTCGCGGCCCCGGTCCGGTTAGGCGAAGGGTACGACGCGAGAACCTTCTGGGCGACGGGGTCTATATTCGTGATGATATTACCCGGGATGGGATTGCCTACAAGAATCGTGGAACCCGCGTTGGCACTGCCGACAGGACAGGTAACCTGCTGAAGAGACGCTGGGGCGAAGAGTTGGCCGCTATCGAAGTTGAGGTTCGCCGGGCCACCTGTGCCGCAAAGATTAACGGTCTGCCCCGTGAGGGAACTACTGAGGTCCCCAGTCAATTCTGTGGGAGTGGGTATCACACCTAACCGGGTATTGCCCTGGACTTGCCGCAAGCCCTCGTAGTTGACGAAAAAGAAGGTTTTGTTCTTCCGAATCGGCCCACCTACACCGGCGCCGTATTGGTTCCGGCGGTATTTCGGTTGCGTCGTCGCAAAGAAGTTGCGCGCATCTAGCATATCGTTGCGGAGAAACTCATAGACGCTTCCATGTAAGCCATTCGAGCCCGATCGCGTCACCAGGTTAACGGTGGAACCTGCAGTTTTGCCGAAGGCGGCGGAATAGACGTTGGTTTGGATCTTGAATTCTTGGACCGCGTCGGGAGGAGGCTGGAGTTGGAATCCTCCCCAGTTCATGCCTCTCGAGTCCACGCCGTCGATCAAATAGTTGTTGCTAGTGGACCGCAAACCGCCTGCAGAGTATGTAGTTTCGCTAAATGGGGACCCCAGTGCTTCTGAAGCAAATCCGCCGTTATCCGGGACCGTGCCCGGGACTAAAACGGCCAGTGCGCCAAAACGGCGCAAGTTTAGGGGAAGGTCTGTAACGTCTTTTTCGCCAATTACACTGCCGATACTCGCCGTGCTGGTGTCCACTATGGGCGACACACCCACAACGTCTACCCTTGTCGCCACGTCGCCAACCTGCAATTGCAGGTCAAGCTGCGCTTTTTGGTCCACGAGGAGAGCAATTCCAGAAATCACCGAAGTCTTGAAGCCCGCCTTCCCCACCGTCACGTCGTAAACTCCGGGACGCAGGGAAAGCAGGATGTAACTTCCTGTCGAGTCGGTGGTCGACTTGGCGGTAAAGCTAGTGCTCTGCTCTCGCACAGCAACGGTCGCGTCAGGCACTACAGCACCGGACGTATCTGCTACAGTTCCGAAAAGACTCGCGTTGACAATCTGGCCGTAACACGGAATCAATCCAAGTGTGAAGGTCAGTACTAACAAGCAGAAGCGTATCAGTTGCCAGCGCACCCCAGAATTATCTCTAGCTATGAACACGTTGCACCTCCGAACCACGAAATTTCCGCCTTGAACTGACAGATAGCGACCACTCCATTTGCCGGTTACGGGCAGCGAACGCTTGAGGGCTTGTCTGTTCGTATATTCATATACGTTATATTCATATACGTTGTCAAGAAGAAAATCTCGCGATTATTTACCTGACCACAGGTTTAGTTTTGTTGACCACAAGTTGACCACAAGATGTGTGGTGGTGAGGCAGGATCGCCCTTATCCGGTCGAAGGAGTGGATTACCCGCGGACGATTCGGGAGTTCGACAAGTGGTTCTCTTCGGAGACGTCCTGCGCCACCTATCTTCGGCGGCTTCGGTGGCCGGACGGCTTCCGGTGCCCTGTGTGTGGTTGGAGGGAGTGCCTGAATGATGGCAAGGGGCCTGCTCCCGATGCGCAGCCTGTCAGCCGAAGACATCGTCGATCGGCAAAGACGATTCTCGAGGGCACGCGGAAGCCGTTGCGAACCTGGTTTCAGGCGATCTGCTTCGTGACCAACCAGAAGAGCGGGGGAAGTGCGCTCGGCCTGCAGCGCATCCTCGGCTTGGGCACTGGTTTCGGGATTCGCGTTGTGACAGTCGCGGCCCTGCCCCTAGCCACTGAACTCAGGCAAACGAAAAAACAAGGCGCTGAAACCCCGCGAAAGGGTGTATACTGGGTCTGCGGTTGGGCTAAAAAGGTAAATTCCTGCTCCATAACTTGACATATACATATGATAATGATTTATCAGCGTAGAAGGAGACTAGACCACGGGCGGCCATTCGGGAGCCTGGGGGCAATGCTCCAAGCTCAGTCCGTTCTATCTCCGTTTCTTAAGTGCATGAGTTACTAGATGTCTCATCCCGACATTGGGATCCCGGGATCGGCTTCTCGCTGGGCCGATTCTCCTTTCGACGGACTCGAAGAGCGGCGGCTGGCAATAGACCGCCACAGCGGCGTTCCGCTGTTTCTGCAATTGACGAAGGCAGTGCGCGAAATCCTGGTCCTCAAAGTCCAGGAGGGCGCGCTGAAGTCGGGCGACTTTTTCACCACCGAAAAGGCCATTTGCCAGCGGTTTGGCGTGAGCACGATCACAGCCAAGCGCGTGCTGGACGACCTGGAAGCCGAAGGGTTGCTGGCGCGGCAAAGAGGGCGTGGAACCTACGTTGCTCAACGCCGCGTCAACCAGGTTCTGGACCATTTCTACCGGTTCACCACGGAGATGCGCGCCCAGGGCATGCAGCCCACCTGGAACGATCTTCACATCGGGGTGGTAACGCCCGATCCCAATGTCGCAGCGGCGCTGCGCATCCGGGCGCTCGATAAAGTGACCCGGATCGAGCGTTTGAGGCTGCTGAACGACGAGCCGTTTTTACTCGCAAATTCCTACCTGCCTCAATCGTTGTATCCCGGGCTCGATCGGCAGGATCACAAGTCCGTTGCGCTCTACGACCTGCTTGCGCAAGAATATAATTTGGCACCCGTGCGCTGCTGCGAAACGTTTGAACCCGTTCTCCTGGACCGGCGCAGCGCGCGGCTGTTAAGAGTGCGGTCCGGGAGCCCGGGGATGCTGTGGGAGCACCTGGCATATAGCGTCGAAGGAACCCCGCTCGAATACGCGCGGGGCGTCATCCGCGGCGACCGCTGCCGGCTGACCGTGGACCTCCGCTGAGTGGGCGCAGCCCTCAGGCGGCGGCCTACGTCAATCGCGAAGAAAATGTTACCAGTTGGTTGAACATTCGCGCCGATTGATTACGGGTCCAACGGTCCCACCGGCACGGGTGCGATATCATTCTCAGCAAAAGTCTGGAAGTGCTACGCACCGAATTCCCGGAGATCGCCTCCGCGGTTTCGATCGCAGGATGGGTATTGGCGAAGACTCTGAAAATCTCGTCAGGGAATGGCTGCCCAATTGTCGGCACTCCCTCAAAGTTGCAGACCACCGTCTTAAATAATTCCACCCTGCTAAGCACTCTCTTTGCCTGAGAGCGCGAAATCAGTCTGTCATTTCCATATCGGGCGAGTCACACGGGAACAACAGTTTTTATGAAGCCGTAATCATCATAGATGTGACTTTCCCGCCGCAACAACGAGTAGCGTTCGCCGCCGAGCTCGCCGATCAGGGACAGCGGAGGCTGAGTCCTCAATCTGCAACGAGGACAATGGCGCGGCTGACGGTTCCACCAACCGTGTCACGACTGCCTATCGTTCTAAAGACGCCGGTTTGATTTCAGGATCGCCGGAACATTGGCCGGGCCCGCACTTCCGCATGACCGCATGACCTGAATCCGAAGCGCCGGCATTGCGGTATTCAAGATGACAACTCAGGCGGACAGCCACAATTCCATTTGCTTTGGGGGCAGGCGCTGGGGCGCATATTTGTGGAGGAAAGACTTGCCACTGCCCGTCATCCCAAGGATCAGCGTGTGGGCGACCTCGCCGTTATGCAGGTTCAGAAAGTACGGTGTGCTGTTGTCGGTTTCGAGCACGGCCAGGTACTCCGTGCCGAGATGGGCGTTCGTCTTCTCACCCGGAAGGATCGTGAACAGAAAAGACAGGTCGGCATAGTTCGTATTGAGTAGATACAGCTTGCGCAGGTTGAACGCATAGTTGCCAGGTACGGTGGCGAAGTACGCGTTCAGCTGGTTGTAGGTTTCCGAAAACAGACTGCCATCGGCGTTGGTAAAGACGCCGGCGAACTCGGCCCCGAGCTGATCGAGTTCACTTCTTGAATGTCCGTACAAAACAATGGTTAGCGAAAACTCGCCGAGCGATTGACCGTCGCCGAGAGCCCGCAGGCAGTCGCCAAGGTTCTCAATGTCGGCCTGCTTCGACTCGTCCACCAGCACGTCGCGTGGGTTCGTCTTCGTTGTGTCGTTGCCCATCTGCGAAACAAACCCGGTTTTCGACATGTTGAAGTGGCGGCGGCGCTTGTTGACTTCCTTGCGAGCTTTGTCCGCCGCGAGCGGCGTCCATTCGGTAATGACTCGGAAGTTGGCCGGGATCTTCAGCAGCGCATCGAGCGCCAACGGCCGCGTCTCGGTGATCGCCTCTTTCATCGTCAGCACCCGGACGATGTGATCGCCGACGCGTAGATGATCGCGCTCGGCTTCGATATTCGAGTTGACGACTTGATAGTCGAGGAACTGCGTGGACTGCGGCTTGCCCGCTACGCGCCAGTCGTCGAAATTAAGCAACCGGCGGAAAAACGTGAACTGCCCCTGCCGATCCAAGACCTCGATTTGCATGAAGTCCGCGAGCTGCCGGGCGAATGCCTGCACGCGCTGGTCAAGGCAGGCAACATCACGCTCGATCTGGCTGCGCAGCAGAGTTTTCATGTTGTCGTTCGTGAACTGCGCTTTCAGTTCGCCGATGGCCCCGGCAGGATCGCGAAAGAGTTGGCTGAACGCCGCGCCCACTCCGGTCTTCGATCTCGCACCTTCGAGCATAATGCAGTAGAAGATCTCGACCTGATAAAGGTGGTCGCGCTTTGCCTCAAAGAGCTTGCGCCGCTGCTCGATGGCCGCCGCCACAATTGGGTCGTCATATTTGGCGAACGGTATGTCAGGCCGGTTTGATTTGAAGAGATATTGGTAAACGTGGAAGCCTGGGCCGAAGGCTTTCAGGGCCGCTTCCAACCGTTTCACCGCATACTCCTGCTCCGCGCGGTCGAGACTTTCGTAGTCCACGCCGGGAACACTGAGGACCATGCCGACATCACCGGACTTCGTAAGGAAGGCCGTTTCGTTCCAGAAACCGTAGAGGTTGATGTGATTGTTGAGACACGCGCTGTCCTTCCAGGGCTTGATGACTTTATCGACTCGCAGCATCACAGCACCTCCACGCGTGGGACCTGCTGTTTCGCTGCGTCATAACGCACGTTGTAGCGTTCGGATTTTGCCAGGATGCGAAGGAATGCCGGATCGCTGTTCGTCACCCAATGTCCGAAGGCGAAACCGCCAATGAAAATGGCGATGCCGGCCAGGATGGAATTGAAGAGATTGAAGGCTCCCACCGCGCCAACACAGACGAAGTAAAACAGCGTGCGTTCCACGCCCAGGTAGGTAAGAGGCTTATGCAGGCTCTTGAACACCCGATTCGTCCGCTTGTTTTGTCTCTCGTCTGTCATAAATCTCTCGCCTAACAAAGCGTGTTGAGTGAAGGTGGAAGGTGGGCGGGAAGGGCTCTATACGCCCCAGAGCCAACTCAGGACATTGACGGCGAGAACGGCAATGCCTGTTCCGGCGGCAACGCCGGCGAGCGCCTTCTTTGCGCCGGGTTCGCCGTGGGCGAAGCCGTAGCCGCCGATCACGATGGCAACCAGACTGGCAACCTTGGCAATGGTGCCGGTGAAAAGGCTTTGGATGGCGGTGAAGCCGGTGTCGAATGGTGACCCGCCCTGCGCTAGCGCGGTCACAGGCAGGAGAAAAAGCAGGGTGAGAACAGCGGCGGTTGGACGCGCCCACTTCGACCGAAGAAGGGGTTGGAGTGGACGGATAAGATGGGTTTGGAACCAACGCGATGACATTTGCGCCTCCAAGAGCAGCTAGAATCTGCTGCGTGTGGCGCAAAACTAACCGCACTCGATCTTGCTGTCCAATGAAAGTTCGGGAATCTGTTATTCCCTGGAGGACTAATAGCGTTTTGTGTTTATGGTTTAGCGGACAAGCTCATAGTCGAGGCAGAAAGAAGAAATTTCCATCTGCTTAGTAACGGGATACATAGGCAATGTAGTTTCGTTAGTTCTTCGCTCGTCCACAACTCCTCTAAACGCTTCGCTGAAATGCTCTGACTGGTATCGGAATCTGCGGGACAAGGCTGAGAAAAGATGGTCTGCCACCGCTGCATCAAGACCTTTTGGCATTTAGGTTGAATTGTTGTCGTTTCCGCAAGTTCCCTTATTTCATTAAGCTACACTTCCTCAAAGCCGCCCGGTCAACGGAAATCTGTCGTAATCCACGTATTTCGAAAAGCTATTAGTCGCAGGAGGAATAACAGACTCCCGAGATTTCATTAGACAGGGCGGCAGAAATGAAGCAGGTTGGGAAAGATTGTCGGTTCCGCAGAGACTCGGGCAGATGAGGACGATAGCGGTGGGTTCAGAAACCGCCCTGCCCCTAAGCTGACGCAGGAGCCAGACTCGGAGTAAACAAAACCATGTCCCAGCCCGTGGTAGATCCACAAAGAAACGGTCTCGAAGACCGGCACTCAGTTGTCCCTTCAGACCACTCGGGTTTCCGAAACGACCCTTCTGTCGGATCTCACTCGGATGGAATCTCAGCGGTGAAGCAGACACCCGAGTCCTTTAACGAACCACAACAGTGGCTCACTGCCGCAGAAGCAGCTCAATACCTCAAGGTGAAGAAGCGAACGTTATTGTTCTGGGTGCGCCTTGGCAAGGTCAAAGCCTACTCGCTATCGGGTACTGAGCGCCGCATTTGGCGATTCCTTAGGCCGGATCTTGACGATACAATCGTCAGGCACAGCCAGTGCGCTGCAA
The DNA here is from genome assembly GCA_003131315.1 of Acidobacteriaceae bacterium. Taxonomy (GTDB): domain Bacteria; phylum Acidobacteriota; class Terriglobia; order Terriglobales; family Acidobacteriaceae; genus Acidiflorens. The sequence goes on along the minus strand of PKUV01000160.1, from coordinate 35,194 downwards.
AGGAGAGATCCAATGCAGCGTAGTCACTATCAACAAGGGTCGGTAGTCCTCGACTCGCGAACAAGAACATGGTTCTTCCGGTATCGCGCGGAAGGCCGTCAGAAGTCTGTGCGTCTAGGCAAGTTTGCAACCAAGAAGGCTGCGTTGCAGGCTGCCGAGCCAGTGCGGACGCGGATCAATAGTGGCAACGAGGAAGCAAAACCCCTCATTGCCAACTTGTGGGAGATGTACAAAAACGAGAAGATGCCAACCAAGTTGCCAACCCGTTTGGCCTACGACTCCTGGATGCGGAACCACGTTCTCCCGCGCTGGGGGCAAATACCAATCACGAATTTGCAGCCGAGACCGGTAGAGTTGTGGTTGAAGGGCTTGGCTCTGTCGCCGAAAAGCCAAGTCCACATTCGGAATTTGATGTCGCAGTTGTATGACTACGCTCAATGGGCCGGAATTACTCCAGCCACAGAGCGCAATCCGATCTCGTTGGTAAAGATCCAACACGCGACCAAGCACCGAAAGCCGCGTAGCCTGACGGTGGAAGAGTTCCAGAAGGTTCTCGGTCATCTGAAGGAACCTCTCCGCTCGATGACGATCATGGCCGTAAGCCTCGGGCTGAGGGCCAGCGAGCTTCTCGGCCTGAAGTGGAAGCACGTCGATTGGCTGAACAGCAGGTTGTCAGTTGAGCAGCGAATCTATCGCCAGCAGGTGGATGATACGAAAACCCGTGAATCTTCTGGCCAATTGAACTTGGACGCCTCTGTCCTTCAAGTATTGAAGGATTGGCGGCAAGTTACCCAGTTCCGTGGAGAAGAAGATTGGATGTGGGCCAGCCCGACACAGCTAGGCCGACTACCCATCTCGTACCCGTGGTACTGGCGCTGCTTCAACGACGCCGGGATCAAAGCAGGCGTCGGAGCGCTCGGAACACACACGCTTCGGCATACCTACCGCTCTTGGATGGATTCCGTAGGAACGCCAATTGCGGTGCAACAGAAACTCATGCGCCATTCCGACATCAGGACGACGATGAACGTGTACGGCGATGTCGTTGATGACCGGATGAAGGAAGCGCACAGCAAGGTGGCGGCGCTAGTTTTCACGAGCACTGCGCCTGAAAAAGGCAGATCCGAGCGGGGATCCGAAGATCACAGTAACGCGGGTTCTACGCCTCGTTCCGTCTAGTGTTGTGTACCTGTTGTGTGACCGCCTCTAACCCATTGAAAATATGGCGGAGAGAGTGGGATTCGAACCCACGTTACCCTTTCGAGTAAACACGCTTTCCAAGCGTGCGCCTTCAGCCACTCGGCCATCTCTCCGGCACCGTGCGAAGCGGTTGTTTTGATTCTAACAGTGCTACGGATTGCCCGCGAACTGCAGATCCCTCCCCTTCGACTTCGCTCGGGGTCGGTATGACAACTGAAAGGACTGACTGCTGTCGTTAGCCTGCTGTTGCTAGCTTTCCTCGGGCTGGTGCAACTGCTGGGCCAGGTAGTTCTCGTAGGTCGTCTCTTTAATCGCGTGCAGTTGGCCTTCCAGCCAGTCGATGTGGTGTTCTTCATCCAGCAGGATCTTCTCCATCAACTCGCGCGAACCGTTGTCGCCGGCGGCCACACTGGCCTTGATCCCGTCGTTTAGGCGTTTCACTGCCGTGTATTCGAGCTGCAGATCGTTCTCCAGTTGCTGCTTCAGGTTTTGCCCGATATTGATCTTGAAATAGTCGGCCATGTTCGGAGCGCCATCGAGCAGCAGGATGCGTTCCATCAGCTTTTCGGCATGCTGCATTTCTTCGATGGATTCCTTGCGGGTGTGCTTGGCCATCCGTTCATAGCCCCAGTTTTCGCACATCTCGGCGTGAAGGAAATACTGGTTGATGGCGGTGAGCTCGGCTTTGAGCATTTCGTTCAGAATGGCAATGACTTTTGCGTCGCCTTTCATAGTTTGCCTCTCTTGGGATGGGGCAGTTCTCAGTACCCAGTACCCAGTAACCGGTTCTCAGTGAAAAGCTCAGCAGTTCTGACTGAGAACTGAGAACTGTCTGCGACAGAGAATTGTACTAGAAGAAAAGAATCAGGAGCGGGATCCCGAAGCAGCAGCGGCCGCGGCGTTGGGCTTTTCCGGCGCCGCCGGAGCGTGCCCGTTCGTTGGCTGGGCGGGTTGGGCGGGCTTGGCCTGACCCACGCCCTCAACCACGCGGTGACTCAGGCAGTAGAGCGCGAGTTCCAAACGGTCGGCCACTCCGAGCTTGTCGTAGACTTTGCGGAGATAATTCTTGACCACCTGCTCGGTGGTGCCAACCCGCAGAGCAATCTCTTTGTTCTTCATCCCCTGGGTGACGCAGGAGACGATGAGGGACTCTTTGGGCGTGAGCGAAACTTTGGGACGCGACCCTGCTGGGCGCAAGCCTTGCGTGCGATAGGCCTGCATCACCCACCCAACCGCGCGGCTGTCGAGCCAAGGTTCACCCTGGGCGACTTTGCGCAGGCATTCCACCAGCATTTCTGGCTCAATTTCGCGCGAAACGACGCCATGCGCGCCGCGCCGGAACAAGTCGAGTGTCATTTCCTGGTCGGGCTCCTGCAGCACGACGACCAAACGGCAGTTCGTATTTTGCCGGAGAAGATCGGAAATAGCGTCCGATGGATTCGGGGACAGCGCCGCCTCTAAGATCACAATGTCGGCGGAAAATTTTTGCATGGCGGCAACGGTCTGATCGAGGCTCTCGGCCTGGCCGACAACCCGTATGTCATCCTCGAGGGCAAAGATCTTGCGCAGCCCGGCGCGGAAAATGGCTTGGGTATCGGCCACAATCACGCGGATCGTGCCTTTGCCGTCCTCAGGCTGAATACCTTCGCATGGCTCAACGTTGACCGAAGTGCTGCCCATCCGTCCTCTTTTCGCGCCCTACCTGCGCGGCCGACCGGGAGACGCGGCAAGCCGCGTCTCTACGTCAAAACTACCTGCGCTCAAAACGGTACTCGTCAATGACCACGCCGACTCCACGCCGGCCACCATCTTCAAAACTGCGCACCACTCGTCCGCGACAATCCACCTGCACGTCGGCTTCTGCGCCCACCACATCGGCGGGAAGAGAAATCGTAAAATCGACAGCCGAACCTACGGGCACATCGGCATCCATGCGGAACAGGACACCATTGGCGGAAATGTTCTCGGTCTCGACCGTCTTTTCCGTGACTCCAGACGGGTTGACTGCCGACTTCAATGCCACCGGCAGTTTGATGGGAAAGCGCGGCGCGCCTTGCACGTCCGTATAACCCCTTCGATTCTTGCTGACTTCAGCAACGGTTCCCTTGGCGGCTTCAGACACGTTTGCGACGACCTTCCTTCCGGTTCGTGCCGTGCACCACTCCGAGTGAGCATGTGCACATTTCAGGGCGAGATTACACCCCAGCATCTGCATTGCAAAGTTACGGAAGTCATGGAACAAAGGCGGCGAAGTGCCGGTGGTACAGGGACTTAGGGGCGTAGCGGATGATTACTTGTTGGCCGAGACATCAGCACTCGGGGCCGGAGCTTTTAGCTGTTAGCTTTTGGCTCTTGGCTTTTGTCGTAAAGGGGGCAGGGCTGCGGAATGCGGATGCCCAACGCCCTGAAGGGGCGTCTGATTTCGAGGAACCTGCGGTATCGCTGAAGCGATACCCTGATACGAAACGGGAACTGGGCTGCTCGCTCAGAACTTTGTCGCTTCCGTGAAGTTAAACTTTTTCACCTTCATCGCCGGCACCACCATGTCGAACGATTCCTCTCCGCTGGCGCGAACCGGGGCGCTCATCGCCTCGACATTCGATAGCATCGAGATCAGGCTTTGGTTAAAGCGGAAATTGCGCAGACCACACTGGATCTTGCCGTTCTCAACCAGGAACGTCCCGTCGCGGGTCATGCCGGTCACGATCTTCTCGTACGGATCGACTTCACGGATGTACCACAGGCGCGTGACTAGCACGCCGCGCTCGGTTGAGGCGATCATTTCCTCGACGCTTCGCGGATTTTCTGGGCCGCCGAAAACAATGTTCAGCGGCATCTCGCCCATCTCGTTTGGCAAGGGGAATCCGTGCCCGGTGGGTTCGATCGGGCCAACCTTGCCCGCGTACTCCGAATTTTTCATCTTCTGTGCCGTGGCGCGCGCATACACGACGCGCTTCACCACGCCGTTCTCGACCAATTGCACGCGCTGGCGCCGCATTCCCTCGCCATCGAATGGCGAACCCGCCTGCAGCGGATGCTCGGCGTCATCGCAGATGTTGATGTTCTCGCCAAAAAGTTTGGCGCCGATCCGATCGTTGAGAAACGATCTCTGGTCCAGAATCGCCACGCCGCTGTAGTCCCAGAACATGAAGCCAACAATGTCGAGGACGGCGGCCGGTTCAAGAATGACCGTGTACTTCCCCGGCGCAATCTCCCGCGGATGGGCTGAATCGACCGCCTTTTGCGCGGCCGTCTCCGCCAACCGTGCAGGATTGAGGTTACGCACGTCGGGCGAATTCAATTTCTGCCAGCCGGAAGAATCCTCGGCCAGCATGGTGATGGAAATCTCCGCCAACGTCTGGTGATGCCAATTCGCCAAGCCGCGCGAGTTGAAGATTCCTTCCCGTGATTCCGAGGTCGAATAGATGCCCGCCGTCGTCAGCTTGTGCTTGCCGGCAACGGACACGATGCTCTTGACCACCTCGGCGCGATCGGCGGGAGTGATGGCTGCGGTCTCGTCAAAAAAACGTGTGGCGCGGACACTCTTGTCCGCGAGCTTGTCCCCGGAATTTGCCTCGTCTGCCGTAGGCATCGGCAGCAAGTCGGGGTCCGGCGCCTGCACTCTTGCGAGATTTTCCGAAACCGCAACTGCCCGCCGCAAACTCTCGTCGTCAAACTGATTGGCAGTCGCGCGCGCCGTCCGGCCTGCAAAATTCGTGCGGATGGAAACGATGGAGTTCTCTTCCTCCACATTTTGATGAATGGCGTTGTTGGCGAACCGGGTCAGGGCGAAGCGGGAGCCGGTGAAGATGGCTTCGACCTCGTCGGCGGACGAGAAGCGGCGAATTCGGTCGAAGATGTTGGCGGCTTTTTCTTTGGTCAGCATTGATGGAAATTGGTAATTGGGTAATTTGTAATTTGGTAATTTGAAACCGGTCTCTATGCACTTGATCGGGAGTTCTCAATTACCAAATTATCCGATTACCACATTACAAACTTTCTCTCCTCAACTTCCCTGGTACGCCGAGCCGACGCGAATATTCCGGAACCGCGCCGGACTCGCCCCATGTCCCGTGCCTACGACTTGCTGCGGCTGGCCTTTACCGCAATTTGGCGTTCCCCACAGCGTCCACTCGTCGCGCGAGCAGATCGCGTCCATCGAATTCCAAAACTCCGTCGTGATCCCGGAATAAGAAGGATTCTTCAGCATCCGCACCCGCTTGCCATTCTTGATCTCCCACGCGATCTCGCATCCGAACTGAAAGTTGTAGCGTTTGTCGTCAATCGACCAGGACTTGTTGGTCTCCATATAAATGCCATCGTCGGTCGCAGCAATGAGCTGTTCCAAGCTCATCGGCTTCTCTCCGGGCAGAATGCTGACGTTGGTCATGCGAATCATGGGCAGCCGGTTCCAGCCTTCGGCGCGCAGCGTGCCGCCCGATCGCGCGGCGCCGATGGTGTGGGCGGTTTCGCGCGAACTCAGATATCCGGTAAAGCGTCCATTGGTAATAATGGGCGTTGACTGCGCGGCCACACCTTCGTCGTCGTAGGCGAAGGTTCCCAGGCCCGGCCCGTGTTCCTGCCGAGCGTCGGCCACGACGTTGACCAGATCGCTCGCGTAGCGCAGATTTCCCAGTTTTTCCAGGGTGAGGAACGATGTGCCCGCAAAATTTGCTTCCATGCCCAGCACGCGATCCAGTTCAATCGGATGCCCGATGGATTCGTGAATCTGCAAACCCAGTTGCGATCCATCCAAAATAATTGTGGCCGTCCCCTCCGGGCATTGCGCTGCGTGGTGCAACGCGACCGCTTCTTCCGCCACGCGCCGTGCATTCTCCACCAATTTCATCTCTTCGATCTGTTCATAGCCGCGGTTCTGCCATTGTCCGCCGAACGAGTTCGGATAAGACCGCTTCTGAATCTCGGAACCGGCAAACGCATACGCCGTGTATCCTGCGCCGGTTGAATATTTTGTCTGATGGATTCGAGCGCCCTCGGAAGAAAGAAACCACGACTCTTCGCGCTGGAAGTTCATGCCGGTTTCGGCGAGTGTGACGCCGGCGACGGCGCGCATCTCCGCGTCAACCTTCAGCAACAGATCGAGATTCTGCTCCACCGACGTGGCGAACGGATCGAGTTTGTATGGCGTCGTCCACTCCGCCACCGCCGCAGGTTCGGGAGCCAGTCGAACGTCTTCCCGCTTCACACGCGCCGAGGCTTGCGCAATTTCGACCGCCCGCGCGGCCGCCGCTTCCACCGACGCGCGGCTCAAATCCGCGGACGCGGCAAACCCCCACGCGCCTCCCGCCATCACGCGCACGCCGATGCCGAGCGACTCGGACTCCGAGGCATGTCCCACCCGTCCGTTCTTGACGGTCAGCGAGCGGTTGCGGATCGACACCACGCGCGCGTCGGCATAAGTTACTCCGCGCACGGATGCCGCGTCCAGAGCGCGGTGGGCAGCAGTCTTCATCTCAGATTTAACGTATCACGAGCGGTGTTAGGTTCGTGTGGCGCGGACACTCCTGTCCGCGTTGACATCGTGTTCGCTGCAAACACGCGGACAGGAGTGTCCGCGCCACACAAGAGATTCGCTAACGCCCCTGCTTGCTGGATGATCCCGGCTCAGTGCAACCCGGGGGCCGCTGTGGCCAGTGGAGCCTTCTTGCGCGCAACTTCGACGAGGAAGCGGCCACCCTGCAAGCGGTCTTCATCCGAATTCGTGTTCGTGCCGTCTTCGCCGCCGGCATCGGTCCACAGGCTGCCGACTTCCACTTTGCCCGAGCCCGTCGCCATCTTGGTGGGCTGGCGCCGCTGCTTATCGACGTAAGCCTTGATCACCTGGGTCGCCAAACGCGCCGCCAGCTTCCCGTGCTCGCCGCCTTCGAACAGCACACACACAATGATGTCCGGATTGCGCCTGGGCGTGAATCCCACAAACCATCCGTTCTGAGCGAAATCTTCTTTGTTGGCATGCTTCGCGCGCGTGGCGAGTGAAACAATCTGCGCCGACCCGGTCTTGCCGGCAATGTCGATTCCCGGAATGTGCGCTGACGGAGCCGTGCCTTCCGGCAACAGGACCCGGCCCAACGCATCGGTGATGGTGTTCCATCCCGTCGGGTCAATCGGAATGTTTTTTACTTCCGTAGAGTGCGTGGTCTCAACGAACCCCGGCGGCAGGTTCGTCGGATTGATCACGTGCGGGACAACCATGCGGCCATCCATCGAGATGGCGCCAACGGCGCGCATCAATTGCACGGGAGTGATCGCCACCGCGCCCTGGCCGATGCCGACTGAAATCGTTTCCCCGGCGAACCACTTCTGCTTGAAATTGCGGATTTTCCATTCTTCCGAGGGCATTACGCCGCTCACTTCGTTGGGCAGGTCGATACCAGTCTTCTGCCCCAATCCAAAGGCGGTCGCGTATTTTGCGATGCGATCGATGCCGAGCTTTTCCGCCAACGTGTAGAAGAAGACATCGCAGGACTGGTAGATCGCTTTCGGAAAATCGACCGCGCCATGGCCGCCTTTCACCCAGCATCCGAAGCGCCGGCCATAGAACGTGGCGCCCCCGTTGCAGTGCACGTGGAGGGTTTGGGCAATCCCTTCCTGCCACCCGGCGGTCGCCATAATGACCTTGAACGTCGAGCCGGGCGCGAGCTGGGCCTGAATCGCTTTGTTCAGCAGCGGCTTGTCGGGATCGTTGATCAGCTTGTTCCACTCGTCCCGTGAAATCTTCACCGCGAAATCGTTGGGATCGAAAGTCGGCCGGCTCACCATCGCCAGGATTTCGCCGGTGTGTGGATCCATCGCGACGATGGCGCCGTTCTTTCCTTCAATTGCCTGTTCCGCCGCGATCTGCAAATCCAGATCCAGGGTCAGCTTCAGCTGCTTGCCGGACTCGGCCGGAGTTTCATCCAGCCGGCTCACTTCCCGCCCATGGCTATTTACGATCGTGCGCCGCGATCCGTTCTTGCCCATCAGGATATTGTTGTATTGCTTCTCGACTCCACTCACGCCGACCACGTCGCCGGGGTTATAGAGCTCGAACTGCGGCTGGTTGAGCATGTCCTCACTAACTTCGCCGACGTAACCGATCAGGTGCGCCATGAAGCCGTTGCGCGGATACAGCCGCCGGTGCGCCATGATCGTTTCCAGTTCTGGAAGCTCGTTCTTGTGCGCCTCGATAAACGCCAGCTCGTCGGGCGTGATGTCTTCCTTCAAGAAAATCGGCTGGTACTGCGGCATCCAGGAGGAGCGCCGGATGCGCTGCCGCACTTCGTCGGCGTTCAAGTGCAGCCCCTTGGCGATGGTGTCCGCGTCCGCGTTCAGATCTCGCGAAGAATCGCGCAGCAGCAGCGCGGAAAACGAGGGGTAGTTATCGACAATGATCCGGCCTTCGCGATCCAGGATTTTGCCGCGCGGCGCCAGAATCGGCACATTGCGAACGCGGTTCTGTTCCGCCAGTTGCGCGTACTTGCCGCTTTGCATCACCTGCAGGCGCCACAGCCCGTATGCCAGCAACAGGAAAATGAACAGTACGATGTACTGCACGACGGTGAGCCGGAGGGCGGAAACTTTTTCTTCGCGGCCGAACATCAATCCTCAGTTCCTGCCAGCAGACACAGCCGGCCCAGCCTGAATCGAAATCGGCGATTGCGATAGGCCTGGAAAGCTACTGGAAATGTTAACTGTATTCTAACCTGCGGCCCATCTTGCCCGAAGTGTTGAAGCGGAAACGAAAGTTTTCCAGTGGAGGGACGGGCGTCTCGCCCGTCCNNCCCGGCTCTCCACCAGCAAGCATTCGGAGCCAACCGGCGGGTCATGTCCAAACGTGGATTGAATTTGGCGCCTCCCACGGGCAACAATACCGGTAGGACTTACGTCTTACTTAGTTCTGGCTAGGAATTTGGATGCGAATTCGCACTTTCATCATCGCTTACGCGCTCGTGCTCGCCATTCTGCTGTTCGCCGACCGGCGCCCCGGTTCCACGCCGCAGGATCGCTATTCGCACGTGGTGGACCTGACCGATGGGCAGAACGCGACGGCGCCGCATGCCACGGCCCAGGAGTCCAGAACCCGCATCATTGCTCCCGCTGCGCTCATTCCCGGGACTTGGGCCGCGGGGCAGATTCCGCCTGAGCGCCTCGTGGCTCCGCTGGTAGTGATGGATTTGAACGCAGCGCTCGAGGGCAGCCCGCAGATTTCTCTTGACGATATCGCCGCGTGGGAATCGCACCACGGCATGATTCCGCAAGGAGCCGTCGTCGCCATTCGCCGCACAATCGTGCCCGATGATCTGTCCCCAATGCCGCTAACGCCGTTTCCTATCGCCCGCGACGCGGCTGAGTTCCTCATCGACGCTCGCTACACCATCGGCTTTGCCGTCGAGACGCACGTGAACTTGACCTCCGACCGCACGCTGGCGCGTCAGCTCGCGCTCCACGGAAGCTATGTGGTGGAAGGAACCGCGCGCTTCACCTCGCTGCCTGCGACCGGTTCGCTCATCATCGTCGCCNNTGGTCGTTGGTCGTTGGTCGTTAGTCGTTAGTCGTTGGTCGTTGGTCGCTAGCGAGCCCTCGTTTTTTCTACACCACATTTCACTTCAAAATCATCTACCCATCCGGAGGAAACTTTATGTCTGACCCGCGCTATCCGATTGGAAAATTTTCCTACTCCGACCCGCTTACGGCGGAACAGAAGCGGCAATACCTGACCGACATTGAGCAGACTCCCACGCGGTTGCGTGCCGCGCTCCGCGGACTTTCTGACCAGCAACTGGATACTCCTTACCGTGATGGCGGCTGGACGCCGCGCCAGGTGGCCCATCACGTCGCCGACAGCCATATGAACTCTTACATTCGTTTCAAGCTGGCGCTCACCGAAGACGAGCCCACCATCAAACCGTACATGGAAAATCTCTGGGCCGAGTTGCCCGAGGCCAAGCACGCCCCGATCGAAGTGTCGCTGGCATTGCTCGATTCCCTGCACCAGCGCTGGATGCTGATGCTCCACGAGTTCACCGGCGCGGAATGGAAACGTACCTTCCGCCATCCTGAAATGGGCCCGATGTCGCTCGAAAAAACTCTCGCACTCTACGCCTGGCACGGACGCCATCATGTGGCGCATATCACGCGCTTGCGAGAGAACATGGGATGGTAGGAGCAGTGGTCAGTGGTCAGTGGTCAGTGGTCAGTGGTCAGTGATTAGTGATTAGTGATTAGAACGTGTTCCATAAATGGTTCTGGGTAGGTTTTGGGTAGGGCACGGCTTCAGCCGTGCCGCTACCAGCCGCATAAACACTGGGCTTTAGCCCCTGGGGGAACTGCCTGTCCCCCTTGGGACCGGTTTATGAAACAAGCTCTAGTGATTGGGATCTTCCCTACGGCAACCCGGCCTTCCACGCCAGATAACTGGCTGCCTCGCGCATCACTGCTGCAAACCGCTCCCACAGAGAGTGCGGACGCGACTCTGGCCTGGGCGCCAATTCCACTTGCACGCCTTCGTGCTCAAGCAAGGCGCGAATGCGAAATACATGATACGCATCGCTTACCGCAATGCAGCTGCGCATGCCATTCGCGCGCATGATGTTGGCCACCCGCGCTGCCGACTGCGCCGTATCGGAGCCTTGCGTCTCCGCAATCAGAGCCTGCTCCGGGACACCCCGCCGCAGAAGATAGTCTCTGCCAACGCCGCCCTCGCTGAAATCCGGATCCTGCCCCGATCCGCCGGTGGTGATCGTCACTGGCGCCATTCCCTTCTGAAATAACTCGTAACCGTGATCCAGCCGCGCCCGGTACACCGGCGAAGGACGTCCCGCGTACTCGGCAGCTCCGAAAATAGCGATCACATCCGCTTTTGTCGCGGGTGCTTCGGCGGCGGCGCGCACGATGCGCGACCCCGTAACGCCGAAAAATAACACCAGCGCTCCCACCACCGCCAGCAACAACAGCAGCCAGGGACGCATCCATAAAGATTTTTTTTGCTTAGATGGATTGTTATCTTCGGCCATCTTAAATAGACCCAGGTTTCAAGGTTTCAAGGTTTCAAGGTTGCAATCTTGATTGACACTCTGATTGGCCCTCCGACTGATCCTCATTGAAACCTTGAAACTCTGAAACATTGAAACCTTACTTTAAGATAAGGCTTCGACAATATCCTTGGCGGGAATCGCGCCTTCGCGCAGAATCTGCCAGGTACCGTCTTCTTTGAAGTGCACGATCGTCGATGAAATTGTCCGCGGAGACTTCCCACCGTCCACGATCAGCGAGATGCGGCCCTGCAACTGCTCCTGCACCTGCTCCGCGGTCGTGCATTCCGCGGCGCCGCTCAGGTTGGCGGATGTCGCCGTGATGGGAATTTTGGCAGCCCGCACCACCGCCAGCGGGATTTCGGCCGCCGGCACGCGCAGTGCTACGTTCCCCGTATTCGCCGTTACCTTCAGCGGCAGATGCGACGCTGCCGGCACAATCATGGTCAGCGGTCCCGGCCAGAAACGCCGTGCCAGCAGATGGAAGTCATCCGGCAGGGGACGCGCAAATTCTTCCGCCTGGTCCACGTTCTCGATCAGCAGCGAGAGCGGCTTATGCCGTAAACGCGACTTGATCTCATACACTCGCTCCACCGCGCGCAGGTTGAACGGGTCCGCCGCCAGACCATAGAACGTGTCGGTCGGCATGCCCAGGACCTGGCCGGCCTGAATTTGTTCGGCAGCATACTTGATCAGCGAAGTTTCTGGCGTTACGGCATGAATTTTCAGGATTTCCGCGCGCACTCTGGTCCCTTCCCGATTGCCGGCGTGAACATTGTCGGCATAAACATTGTCGGCGTAAACAATGAAATGTACCATACCACGAGGTTCGGCCGAAGCCCGACCGGATACTCGTATTATCCTGATCTTGGAACCAATCTATGAAGCAAGACGCGAAGGCCGCGGGAACTCGCAATCAAGCGGACCGTTTGCGTCCCGTCGCCGGCCGCCACAACCAGAGGCTAAAAGAATTGCGGCTCGCATTCCGCCGCGCCGAACTGACCGCCCAGGGTGAGTGTGCCATCGAAGGCGTCAAGCTGCTCGAAGAAGCATTGCGCAGCGGCCAGCATCTGGACAGCGTATTCTTCAGCGAATCGGCCCGCCCTCTCGCCGAAAAACTTCTGCCCCAGATCGGCGCGCGCACCGAGACGCTCATCCTGCCGAATGCGCTCTTCAACTCGATCGTGCCGAGCGACGCGCCCCAGGGCGTGGCGGCCCTGCTCAAGCTGCCAGCTTTCTCTCCCGCTCAACTGCTCGACCGCTCGAGCGACGGCCCGTTCGTCGTGGCCGCTGGCCTGCAGGACCCTGGCAACCTGGGCACGATCCTGCGCTCCGCCGAAGCCTTTGGCGCCGCCGGAATTTTTCTGACCGAAGGAACCGTCAGTCCTTACAACTCGAAAGTTCTGCGCGGTTCGGCGGGTTCGATCTTCCGCTTACCTTTCTTGCAGATCTCTTCTACTGAACTGATTCCGCTTCTGCGCGCGCGCGGCGTTCGCCTGCTCGCAACTTCCTCGCACCAGGGAACTCCGCTGCCCCAGATCTCATGGACTCTACCGCTCGCCATCTTCATCGGCAACGAAGGCGCCGGTCTGTCCCGTGAGCTCACGCGCCAAATGGACGGAACACTGGCGATCCCGCAAGCCTCGCAAGTCGAATCGCTCAACGCCGGAGTAGCCGCCAGCATCGTGCTGTACGAAGCCGCGAGGAGAATTTGCAATTGGTAATTTGTAATTTGCAATTTGAAACCCGAGATCGCTGGCCAGGATCGGTTTCAAATTACCAATTACAAATTACCAATTACAAATGTTTCTGGTGAAATGATCTTGTGAACCTGTTCCCTGCCATCCCGCCGGAAGACTCCACCCACCAGGGCACTCGCCCCCTCGCCGACCGCATGCGCCCGCGAACGCTCGATGAGTTTGTCGGGCAGGAACACCTGGTCGGGCCGGGCAAACCGCTGCGCGTGCAGATCGAGCGCGATGACCCCACATCGATGATCTTCTGGGGCCCTCCAGGCACCGGCAAGACTACCCTCGCCAAGATCATTGCCCACGTCACCAAGGCCGACTTCATCGAATTTTCCGCCGTTCTCGCCGGCATCAAGGAAATCAAGCAGGTCATGAGCGATGCCGACCGCGCCCGCCAGTACGGCACGCGCACCATCGTCTTCGTCGACGAAATCCACCGTTTCAACAAAGCTCAGCAGGATGCCTTCCTCCCGCACGTCGAGAAAGGCAGCATTCGCCTGATCGGCGCAACCACCGAGAATCCGTCCTTCGAAATCAACTCCGCGCTGCTCTCGCGCTGCCGCGTCTATGTGCTGAAGCCGTTGACCGAAGATCAGATTGTCGTTCTTCTGCGCCGCGCACTCAGCGACACAGAGCGCGGTCTCGGCCAGTTGCATCTCGAAGCCTCTGACGAAGCTCTTCGCAAAATCGCCGCGTACTCGAGCGGCGACGCCCGAAGCGCCTACAACGTCCTCGAAGTTGCCGCCTCATTGTCTGTAGAGACGCGCCTTGCCGCGTCTCCGGCCGGAACCAGCACGATCACCGAAGAGATGGTCCAGGAAGCCGTCCAGAAGCGGGTTTTGCTCTACGACAAAGGCGGCGAAGAGCATTACAACATCATCTCCGCGCTGCACAAATCGGTTCGCAACAGCGATCCCGACGCCGCCCTCTACTGGCTCGCTCGCATGCTCGAAGCGGGAGAAGATCCGCTTTACATCGCCCGGCGCGTCGTCCGCATGGCAGTCGAAGACATCGGCCTCGCCGAACCGAACGCCCTCGCGTTGTGCATGGCCGCTCGTGATGCCGTCGATTTCATCGGCATGCCCGAAGGCAACCTAGCCCTCGCGCAAGCGGTCGTCTATCTCTCGGTCGCGCCCAAATCGAACGCACTTTACACCGCGTACGGCGCGGTTCGGCAAGACGTGGAGCAAACCGCCGCCGAGCCCGTCCCGCTGCACCTGCGCAACGCCCCCACCAGCCTGATGAAGGGCCTCGGCTACGGCAAGGACTACAAGTACGCGCACGACACTAAGGACAAGGTCGCCGACATGCAGTGCCTGCCCGACAGCCTGCGTGACCGCGTGTACTATCGCCCAACGAACGAGGGAGTGGAAAAGCGAATTCGCGAACGCCTGGAAGAAATCAAACGGCTCAAGAACGCCTGATGCGAGTTGCTATTCGTTATCCGAATCTCGCCCGGTGCTCTTTCAAAACGCACCGGTCCATCACCACAAAGATTCCGGCCTTGCGCGCCTTCTCCGCCGCGTGTTCGTTGATCACGTCTTCCTGCAGCCAGATTGCCGGAATCCTTAACTGGATCGCCTGCTCCACAATCTCATCCACATACTCCGGCCGCCGGAACACATCCACCAGATCGATCTTCTCCGTCACTTCGAGCGGCATTTCGAGTAATGACGGATACGACTTTTCTCCGAGCGCCTCCGCGATCTGCGGATTCACGGGGATAATCTTGTATCCGGCCGCCTGCATGTACGCAGAAACGCCGTGACTCGGACGCATCGGACTCTCTGACAATCCAACCACGGCAATCGTCTTCGCCCGCGATAACAGTTCGTAAATAGGATCTGATTGCTTCAATTCGGATGCCCAGCCCCTGAAGGGGCGTCTGATTTTGAAGAACTACGGCATCGCTAAAGCGATGCCCTGATACGAAACCCAAGTTTTTTGCAGCCTGCTAGAGACGAACGAACAGCGATCGGCGAAAAGCGAACAGCGACTAGCGACCTTTCCCTTCAGCCCTTTTTTTCCACCTTCTGCTTAAACATCCGTAGCGCCACCTTGCGAATCGTGTCCGAAATCTCTTTGTTGCCCGACAAATTCTTCAGGTCATGAACCAGCAGGTTCTTCATCAATCCCAGCGAGAGATCGAGCGGCGTGCGTGGGTTTTGGACCAGATTCCGCATGATGCTGTAGTTCTTCGCAAACTTCCGTTTCATCGGAATCGCGCGCAGCACCGCCTCCAGCACATTCTTCTGCAGCGCAAATTTTTCCACCTCGCCATCCGAAACTTTGGGCGACTCCAGCACCGCGATCGCTACCAGCTTCGTGGAATCGCGAATCAGGATCGACCGGTCCTCCTTGGTGCCGCGCATCGCCAGCGTGATCCGGCCCCTGATGTCGAGCTTGGCAATCTTCTGCAGCACGCTGTCGCGCCTGTCCTCATGAACGGAAACCGGCTTCTTGGCATGGACAGCGACCGCGGCCGCCGCTGACTTCCCCGCTGCGCTCGTCGCTGATTTCTCCGCTGCGCTCTTGGCCACGTCAGCACTTGCACTCGCCGTGGCAGCATCAGCCTGCGGCCCAGCTTCAACCGCCGCCTCGCCACCCACATCTTCGTGCGCCATTCCTATGGGCTGGAACGGTTTGTCTTTTTCGGCTGCCAACTCCGCCGCGTTCTCTTCCAGATACTTTGTGACTGTCCCCTCGATCACTTCGTCGGGTGCGTCGGTTTCGGGGAGCTCTGCTACCGGACTCGTTTCCAAAGCAGCCAGCTTCTTCCCAATCTCGGCCAGCTCATTCGGACGCAGGTTGGCATTCGACTGCAACGCCTGCAACAGCCGCGGAGAGCTCATCACTCGCGTGCTCGTCAACAAAGCTTCCACAACCGAGCGCGTCCCCGACACCGCTAGCCCGTCAAGCGATTCTTCAGCTACCGACGGATTCTCCGCCAGTGCCGGCAGCAGACAGATCCTCAGATTCTCCAGAGAAATGAAGTATCCCAGCACCTCGGCGCTGGTCTTGGGATCGGCAGCCGCGGCCAGACTGGCTTTTTCATCCCAACCGGCCAGCGTCAGACGCGCCTGCGCGCCAAACAATTTGTGATGGAGCGCCAGATAGACCAGGATCTCAATCGTCTCGCCAGGCGGCACCGACAGGGCGCCGCGCGCCGCCGATTGCATCAGGTTCGACGGAACCTGCGAATTGCGGATCAGATCAAGCATTCGGGGCATCATTTATCTCCCAGAACTTGCCGCGGCTTTCTTCCTCGCGGATCGCGGTTTCTTGCCCACCGCCAGCTCCAACTCCGCGACTGCAATCTCGAGCTCGCGCGTAATGCGGTTCGGGTTCCGCCGCTGATATTCGTCGCTCAAGGCGCGATAGTACCAGAGCGTGCCTTCCTTTTTTCCCGAGAACCGCGTCCAGATGGCTTCCCCATGCTGCCGGTAATCCGTCAAAATCGTTCGGACGTTATGCAGCTTGTCGGACGCCGAAACCAACCGCGTCTCAACGTCGGCGTGCTTCACTTCGCGCAGATAGTCTTTCTTCCGTTCCACCCACTCCGCCTTCGGCTCGCCGAATGAATCCGTACAACCCTCCACGATCTTGGCCACCCGCGGACCAAACTGCTTGCGGATTTCGCGCAGCCTCGCCATGCCGCCGCAATCCTCGACCACATCATGGAGCAGCGCCGCGATCGCCATATCTTCGTCACCGCCGGCCTCCAGCACCAGCGACGCCACCGCCATCAGGTGCGAAAGATAAGGCACCGCCGATTGCTTCCGCGTCTGCCCGGCGTGTTTCTCCGCGGCATAGCGGAAGGCGCGCTGCAGGCGGGGACCAAGCTTCGGCGGCTTCAGCGAAATCTTTTTTCTGACTTTCATAAGAAACTGAAACTCTCGCAAATCAGCGGTTTCCCCTGTGTACCTCTGTGTCCCCTGTGGTAAGGATTTCGCCGCGCCCCACCACAAATTGTCGGAACTGTCTAAGATTTCTTCTCGCCTCTCCGCATCCGCAGATACGCCTGCATCAACGGCCGCAGATCGCCATCGATCACCCGATCCACGTCGCCGATCTCCAGTTTCGTGCGGTGATCCTTGATCATGCGATAAGGTTGCAGCACATACGAGCGGATCTGGGAACCGAAATCGATATCGAGTTTCGAGTCCTCGATTTTTTTCGTGACCTCGCGCTTTTTCTCCAGCTCGAACTCGTAAATTTTCGAGCGCAACATGCTCATCGCCTTCTCTTTATTCTTATGCTGCGAGCGCTCATTCTGGCAACAGGCCACGAGGCCGGTCGGGATGTGGGTGATCCGCACCGCCGAATCGGTGGTATTGACGTGCTGTCCGCCTTTGCCGCTCGAGCGGTAAGTGTCAATCCGAATGTCGTCCGGCTTGATATTGACCTCAATGCTGTCGTCAATCTCGGGCGAAACATACACGCTGGCGAACGACGTATGCCGCCGCTTCGCCTGATCGAAGGGCGAAATCCGCACCAGCCGGTGCACCCCAATCTCGCTGGTCAAGTAACCAAACGCATACTGGCCAATTACCGAAAATGTCGCGGACTTGATTCCGGCTTCTTCTCCGGGCTGGTAGTCGTACATCTCGGTCTTGAATCCCTGCCGCTCCGCCCATCGCAGATACATTCGCAGCAGCATCTCCGCCCAGTCCTGCGACTCGGTTCCGCCCGCCCCGGGATGAATCGTCATGATCGCATTCAGGCCGTCGTTCGCTCCCGAAAGCAGCGTCTCGGTTTCGACTCGATCCACCAGTTCGCGCAGAGCATCCAACTCGCGCTGTAAGTCGGCGGTGACGTTCTCGCCTTCGCCTGCCAGATCGAAATAGGCGGCGATGTCGCCGGTCCGGCGCGCCAGGTCGCCTTCCAGCGACAACGAGCTTTCCAAGCGCTTCCGTTCACGCATCACTTGCTGAGATTTCTCGGGATTCGACCACAGATTGGGATCCGACGCCTGCTTTTCGATTTCGGCGAACTGCTGGCGCAGCTTACCGGCGTCAAAGATACTCCCGGAGGTCGTGAACCTTGGTCTTTAAAGAAGTGTATTGCTGTTCCAATTCAGCCAACATTGCTTATCGCTCGCGAGTAGGGAATACAAAACGCGCTAGCAGCGCGCCTGCTGAAATTATCGCACACAGATACGCGAACCAGTCGCCATGCCGCGTGTAAAAGGTGGTACCCGAAATCAACGCGTACGGCGCAATCAGCACGCTTCGCTCTTTGCGTGGAACCTGCGCCACAACTCTTCCCGTGGGATCGATCGCCGCCGTCAGTCCGGTATTCGTAGCGCTCAGCAGCCAGCGGTTGTTCTCGATCGCGCGCATCTCGGTCTGCTGCAGATGCTGTTTCCAGGCGCCACTGTCGCCGTACCAGCCGTCATTCGAAATATTTACGAAAACCTGCGCGCCGTGGACGGCGAACTGCCGCACTTCGTCGGGAAAGACCGACTCGTAGCAGATGAACACTCCCAGCCGCGTGCTGCCCGCATCGAGTGGCGAGCGTGAAGTTCCCCGCGAAAATTCTCCCACCTCTTTCGTCAGGCCTCCCGCAAAGGAGAAAAGACGCGGAAACGGCAGATATTCTCCGAACGGGACCAGGTGCACCTTGTCGTACCGGCCAACCCATTCGCCTTGCGGGCTGACCAGCGCAGCAGAATTGAAAACCTGCGACCCTTGCCCTCCGTTATGCATGGCGGCCACGACCCCGATCGAACCCGCCACCACCCATGTCTGCGCCTGCCGCGCCATCGCGCTCACTGCGTTCTGAAACAGCGGATCGCTCGTGTAGAACGGCGACGGAGACTCCGGCCACACCATCAGATCGGCCTGGCCCGCGGACCGGCCATCCGCTGCCGATTTCACGCTCAGGTCCGACAAGTCTCGCAGCGTGCTTTCAAAGTAGTCCCGCGTCCAGTTCGCCTGAATCGGAATGTTCTGCTGCACGAGCAGCGCCGTGTGGTCCCCGGATGCTGGCGCGGGCGCAATCCACTGCCCCGCTTGCAGGATCCCCGCCGCCCCGCTCGCCGCCACCAGCAGCCATTTGCGCCGCGCGCGCGCGACCAGAAACGCCGCCGCAAACACGCTGTTCACCAGCATAATTTCCCACGACAGCCCGTACACTCCGGTCAGCGTGGCCAGCCGCGTCAGAACAAAATTCCCTGTCTGCGAATAACCCAGCAGTTCCCATGGAGCCGCAGTGATCCGGGTGCGCACCAGTTCCACCGCCACCCATGCAAAAGGAGCCGCCACCAGCGCGCGCCGCTGATCGGCTTGTCGACCCGCTATCCAGGCCAGCAGCAGTCCAAACAGGCCCTGATAAAGCCCGACGTACATGCAGAACAAGATCAGCGCCAGCACGGCGACCGGAATCGGCAGCCCGCCATAGCGGTGCATGGTGTCGAAGACCCAGTAGCACGTCCCCGCGCACCAGAGAATCCCGCACACATAGCCCAGTACGAACCCCTGCCACGGCGTGGCGGGCAGCAAGCGCGCCTGACCATCCAGTTGCAGCGTCTCCGGAGCGCGCGCCCGCAAGATCGCGCCGAGCAGCGGCGCCACCGCAATCCACGAGAACCAGTAGAGATTCGGAAGTGGAAAAATAACGATCTGCAGCCCGGCTGACAGCATGACCAGACACCAGGCACTGAAAGGAATTCGTCGCACAGGTTAGCATAGCAAAGTCGCTTTCGCGGGTTACGGGCAGCTAGGGGAATGACGCATCCTCGCCGGCGGTCGCTCCGTCCCCATCTTCACATTGGTCAACCTGTCTCGTTTCAAATAACATAGTCTGCTTATGGGTCTGAAGATCGTCACGGTGTTGGTGCGAATTCTCGAAGGCATGTTCGTCGTCGGCAGTATTGGTTCCTTCGTCGTCCTCGTGCTCAGCGGGATTGAAGATCTCAAAATGCTTCTTGGCCGGGAGGAAGAGAACCACTCCTAGTCGCCATGTCCTCGTTCCAGCCCACATCGCCGTCGAATCGCGTCCGCATCGTCGTCGCCACCTCGGTGATGCTCACATTCATCTCCTACTGGCGGGCCGCCGCCATCGTGCTGAACGACCTCGCCTCGTCCGCCTTTTATGCCTGTGGAATCGCCGAGCAGGCGGTCGGAAAGTCCGCTCCCTGGTTCATCGTCGCCGTCATGCTGTTTTCATTCGCCGTGCGGGCGGTGTACGTGGAAAGCTGCTCCATGTTCGTCCGTGGCGGGGTGTACCGCGTCGTGAAAGAAGCGTTGGGCGGCACCCTGGCCAAGCTCAGCGTCTCCGCCCTGATGTTCGATTACATCCTCACCGGGCCTATCTCCGGGGTGTCGGCTGGCCAGTACATCGTGGGCCTGATCAACGAGACCTTTATCACCGCCGACGTACACGGCTGGGTTCCGCGCGCCGTCCACAACCTCTTCAACGGCACGCCGCACCTCAACGTCAACTCGACGTCGGTAGTCTTCGCTCTAGCCGTCACCATCTATTACTGGTGGGAAAACACCAAGGGCATCCAGGAATCCAGCGAGAAAGCTCTCCGCGTCATGCAGATCACTACCGTGATGGTGGTCATCCTGCTGGCCTGGTCGGCACTCACCCTGTTCAAGTCGGGATACCACCCCGTCCCGCTTCCCACTCCTCAGAACCTTCATTTCTCCAAAGAGTCTCTCGGCTTTCTCCGTCACAGCTTTCCCGATCAGAGCCTTGCCAAGATGTTCGGGCTGCTCGGAATCCTGATCGCCTTCGGCCACTCCGTGCTGGCCATGAGCGGCGAAGAATCGCTCGCCCAGGTCAATCGTGAACTCGCTCATCCCAAGCTCAAAAACCTGAAACGCGCCGCGATCGTCATCGCCATCTACAGCTTCGTTTTCACCGGCCTGTCCGCGCTGCTGTCGGTCATGCTGATTCCGGATGCGGTCCGGATTCCGGTTTACAAAGACAATCTAATCTCGGGCCTCGCCATGTACATGTGGGGGCCCCAGATCCTGCGCCTGATCTTCCGCGGATTTGTGGTGGTGGTCGGGTTCCTCATCCTTTCCGGCGCCGTCAACACCGCGATCATCGGCTCCAATGGCGTCCTGAACCGTGTCTCCGAAGACGGCGTCCTCGCCGATTGGTTCCGTTTTCCCCACCGCAAATACGGGACCAGCCACCGCATCATCAATATGGTCGTCCTGCTGCAGCTCATCACCATCGTGGCGAGCCGCGGCGACGTCTACGTCCTCGGTGAAGCGTACGCCTTTGGAGTGATCTGGAGTTTTACGTTCAACAGCCTGTCCATGCTCGTCCTGCGCTTCAGATACAAAGGAGTGCGCGGCTGGAAGGTTCCCCCGAACCTCACCATCGCCGGAATCGAAATACCCATCGGTCTGTTTTCCGTCTTCCTCGTACTACTCGCGACGGCACTCGTAAACCTGGCCACCAAGTCCGTCGCTACGGTCGCTGGTGTTTCCTTCTCGGTGGTCTTTTTCGTGATCTTCACGGTTTCCGAACACGCGAATCGGAAAAAGCACGCGCTCGCCAAAGAGCAAATGAAGGATCACTTCCAGTTGCTGCAGAGCGACACGGTCGACCGCGACTCTCTCGGCATCCGCCCCGGCAATGTGCTGGTGCCCGTCCGCGACTACAACACCCTGAATCACCTTCGCTGGGTGCTGGAGCACAGCGACACGCGCGAACAGGACGTGGTCGTAATGACCGCCCGCATCAGCCAGTTCGGCGCCGCCGCTTACAGTCTTTCCAGCGACCAGATCTTCAGCGATTACGAGCAGACGCTGTTCACGCGCGCCGTCTCCGTCGCCGAAAGTGTCGGCAAGAAGATTTCGCTCCTGGTCGTCCCAGCTCGTGACGCCTGGTCGGCCATCGCCCAGACCGCCCACAACCTCGATTCCTCCGCCGTCGCCGCCGGCCTCTCCAGCAAAATGACTACCGCCGAGCAGGCATTCGCCATCGGCAGCGCCTGGGAAGCCGTCCCGGAACCCAAACGGCAGTTCGTACTGCAGATCGTTCAGCCCGATGGCATCGTCGATACCTTCCGCATCGGCCCACACACGCCCACCATGAAGAACGAAGACGTCGTCCTGCTTCATCGCTTGTGGCTGAATGTCACCCAGGAACCGGGTTTGGAAAACGTACACCACCACGACATTCTGACCGAGGCCCTCACCCGCTTCGCTCACGACTATGGCGTGCACGACCACGAAGACATCGTCAAGGAATTGCGCCGCCACAGCGCCGATAGCGGACCACTCCCCGTCCGCCGCATCGCCGATCAGATTCCCACCGTCCAGCCCGGACCTGCTCGTTCCGACCGCACCGATGGACATCGCGACGATGGACCATCCAGCCCAAAGGTTACCGGCTCCGAATAACGTTCCCAACCATGTCAACTGAATGGAAGTTGGGGGCGGTGGGTTATTTTCCGAGGCGCCGACTGTCGGGGTGTTATGCGTGGTGGTTGGAACCAGAATGCTGAGAACGGCCAGTTCTGCATTAAAGCGAGGGCCACGAAGTCCCCAAGCTACCCACGAATGTCTTGCGATGACAGGTAAGCGAGTGCTTGCATGGTTTTCCGGTTTTCTGTATTTCCCCCCAAAGCGGTCGGGCCGGGCGATTCCTGGGGCGGACGTTGGGCTAGCTCTAAGAACTTCTAACAAAACCTCTCCGGCTTTGCCTGCTGGCCAGATCTGGACTGGCGGCATCCGCCATGGATCCCAATAGAGCGGCCAACTGGCACCCAAGAGCCATTTACACGAATAATGTCACAATTTATCGTTTTGCCTGTTGTTCGGTGCCTAGCTTGGTTCGATATAGCTTGGCATGAAGGCGACAGAGGAGAAGACCGTGCGCAAGAAGAAGAGATGGATTTCCCCGGGCAGTCTTGCTCTCTCAGATGTCCTGTCCGGTCGAACTCTCGGCCGGCAAACTCAAGACCGTCATCCGGCTACTGGCGTGGCTTCTACGATGCGGTTCTAAAAGGAGACAAATATGCGCGCTTCTAATTCTTTCGTCCGTTTCTCCCGCCCGGCGGCAGTGCTGATGCTTCTGCTGTTCATGGCAACGGTTACTTACGCCCAGATCACACCCAGCGATGATGCCTACATCAACTCGGCGGCTCCCACCACTAACTATGGCGCTGCTACCACTCTGAATCTTAGCAGCGCCGCCGACACCGGCTTGATTCGCTTTGACCTGACCGCGGTGCCGACCGGCTATACCGGTTCTTCTGTCTCCAAGGCGACGCTGAAGCTGTACGTGAACTCGGTCACCACGGCCGGCGCCTTCAACGTTGATCTGGTCAACGGCACCTGGACCGAAAAGACGATCAAGTACAGCAACGAGCCGGCGCTCGGATCGACGATTGCCGCCAGTGTCCCGCTCACAACGGCGAGCAAGGGAACGTACGTGGAAATCGACATTACGTCTGCCGTGGTCGAGTGGCTCAACGGCACGCAGGCCAACGACGGGATCGCGCTGGTGGCGAACAGTCCGTTGGTCGCCACCTTTGACAGCAAAGAGAACACGGCTGCCAGCCATGCGCCGGAAATCGACATCGTGTACGCGCCGATGGCCGGAATCCAGACGGTCACGACCAGCTGCACGCTCACTTGGAACCCGCCCAACAACGGGAATCAGTTTTGCAGCGTAAGCTGTCCTAAAGGGACGGTCCTGCTTAGCGGCGGCGGCCAAGTCACAGGGGGATCTAGTGAGATAGTGATGAATTCAACGTGGCCCAACGGCAGCAACACCTGGACGGTGGGGTGGTACCCCTTCTATACCGTAATCACACAACAGCAAGACCCGGTAACCGTGTACGCGATATGCGCACCGTCGCAATAGAGACTACGAGCTTGTTTCATGAATGCTGTCATCTTGAAGGCGGGCGGCCCGGGCGGCTCTGTTCACATTGCCGCAAGCAGTTCGCGACGATTGGTCGCCAATTACGGCCTACCCGGAAACTGACTTACGACCGAAGAGGGCCACTACGCTAGAGCAGTTCTCGATTTGCTGCATAGGGAAGGCAGGAACGGGAAGGGCACGGCTTTCAGCCGTGCCGCCAGGAGCTGCAACGGGTTTCGGCTTTAGCCGCTGAGGGTGTGCACTCTACACCATCACGAGAACCGCTCTAGCCCGGACAGCCGAGGGCTGCTGTCTCTACCCAAGCGCGCCGCCCCCCGATCACTGCACTTTCGGCGAATCCATATCCGCGGGCTTCCGATCGTCCGCATGAATGGCACCATCCTCTTCCGCGTAGAACGAGCGGTGTTCGCTGTCCATCTGCTTGGGCGTCATGGTGAGCGCGAAACCGTCGTGGTGGGGACGGAAGCTGGCCGTGTAATCCCCGCGGTTGGTGGTGTGCGCCATGCGCTTGGTGAGGGATCCGGTCCCTGCCAGAGACTCCAGCGACTCCGCGTACTTGTTATGCCGTTTCTTGTAAGCGTGCTCCGCCCGGAGCACCGTCCGCATGTAGCCGAGCGCCTGCGCTTCCGATTCCGAGCGCGCCGGGTCGCCCGGAAACTTCGGCTGATAAGACGCCGGAGCCTGCGCCAACACCAGTCCCGCACCCATCATGCCCACCGCCAGAATCCCTGCACAATATCGCCGTATTCGCCTTCGGTTCACCGCAAAACCCTCCTCACCATGCCTGATTTTGGGGGTTACCCCCGTAATTTGTCTCGATCAGCAATCGTTCCAATTCTGTGCTGATTCAGGCAAGCTTAAACAGGATGCAATCCTAACAGGGAAACCTTGATGAAAGCTGCCGTTGCCAGAAAGCCGCTGATACGTGTCGCCGTAGTGGAGAGCGATCCGCTACGATTTGTGGGATTCCGGGCCCTCTTTGATACCGAACCCGATCTGGAGTTGGTCTCCGCCTCGCTGGCTGACCTTGGCCAGTTGCAGGCTATCGATCTGGTCCTGCTTGGCAATCGCGGTGGCCAGAACCTGTACGACATCATGGCCAGCATGAAAGCCATCCGGCCCGACCTGCGCATCATCGTGACCGGCTCCGGCATGGACGATGAAAGTGTCCTCAAAGCCATCGCGGCCGGCGCCAAAGGCTACGTGGACGAGGCAGCCTCGCCGGCCGAGTTTATTCAGGCTCTCCGCATCGTCCATCAAGGTTCGGTGTGGGCGCCGCGCCGCGTTCTCTCGACTTTCATCGAACGCGTCAGCGCCTCCCCGGGTCGCATCTTCCCCGCCGGCCGGATTACCTTCACCGATCGCGAGAAGGAAGTTCTCGAAATGCTGGTTGCCGGCCGCTCTAACAAAGAGATCGGCTCGGCCCTTGGCATCGAAGAGCGCACCGTGAAGGCTCACGTCGCGAAGTTGATGCGCAAAGTCGGCGTGCAGAACCGCATCGCCCTCTCAGTCCATGCCATCACGCATTCGCTGGTAACGGCGAAGTAGTCTCTTACCGTAGCGCCGGCGCCCCCTGCCGGCTTTCCGGCCGATTCCCCATCGGCCCGCGTCCAGGCGAGAATCCAACTCTCCAGCACCTGCACCTGTTGTGATGCCGCGTTTGTCTCGCACAGATGCTCCGCCTTCCTCTGTGGTCCCCTGTGCCCCCTGTGGTTTTGTTTTCTTGCCCTTTGCGATCGACACTGCCGCTGGCGCGCCCGTTACCCTAGGACAGTGACCTTCGTAATCTTGTCGTCCCACTGCACCTGGCGCATACTCGCCTCACCTACCACAGAACCTGGGAGACGGGGTTGGAAACGGAGATTAGGGTCGCCGCTTTCAGCCCCGCATTTTTTTGCCTTAACCTGACTCACCCTGATCACTCCCCCAGTATCCTCCGTTCTGCGCCCCGCATCGAATAGAATCAGAGACAACAGAATCCATACTCCTATCTCCCAAGTGAGGCATGATGCGAAATATCCTCGTTCTGCTGCTGCTGTTTTGTTTCCTGACCCCGATTCTTTCCGCCGATGAGGACACCAAGGCCGCGGAAGCCAACACCAAGGCTTCCGGGCGTATCGAAGCCGCCGGCACGGTGCTCGACGAAATCCAGGGCGCCCCGGACCAGCGTATCCCCGAAGAAGTACTGGGTTCGGCCGAATGTGTGGCCGTGGTTCCGTCACTGCTTAACGGAGGATTCGTCTTCGGCGGCCGTTATGGCAAAGGCGTGGCCAGTTGCCGCACTGCAAAAGGCTGGAGCGCGCCCGCTTTCTTCACCATCGGCGGCGGCAGTTTCGGCTTGCAGATCGGCGGCCAGGCAACCGATCTCGTCATGCTGATCATGAACAAGGGCGGCATGGATAACCTGCTCTCCAGCAAGTTCAAGCTCGGCGCCGATGCCAGCGCGGCCGCCGGCCCCGTCGGACGCCACGCCTCCGCCGATACCGATTGGAAAATGAGGGCGGAGGTTCTGACCTACTCGCGCTCCCGCGGCCTCTTCGCCGGACTCGAACTCGCCGGTGCCGTCATCAAGCAGGACAAGGGCAGCACCCGCGAATTCTACGGCCGCATGGTGCCCTTCAAGACGTCTCTCAAGGGAGACATCGAAGCGCCCAAAGCCGCTTACCCCTTCTTGAGCACGCTAGCCAAGTGGGCCCAGCAGGCGGCAAAGTAACGGCTGTCTAATAATGGTTCTGGGTAGGGCACGGCTTCAGCCGTGCCGCCCAGAGCCAATAAATACGCGGGCTTTAGCCCCTGAGTGTGTGCGTGAGAACTCGTTTTCGGGCAACCCGGTGGAATGAAACACCCGAGAATCCAGCCCCGGAGGGGCGAACTAGCTTAGCCCCGCGCTTCAGCGCGGGGTAAAGTGGAATGACGACTCAAGTCCCGGAGGGACGACCGAAGTTCTCACGCACACACCTGAGGGCTGCCCACCCTTGCGTGACGACGCCCCGACCCCCTACACTCCGGCACAGTGCGAGAACGCCTTGAGTACGCTCTAGTCTGGCCCTGGATCAAGCTTCTAGGCTTGCTCCCGCGTCCCGTGACGCGCGCCCTCGGGATCGCCCTCGGCCTGACTGTCTACGCCGTTCACCGGCGCCTGCGCCGCGTCGGCCTGCGCAATCTCACGCTCGCCTTCCCTGCCATGCCGCCGCCCGAGCGCCGCCGCATCGTTCGCGGCGAATTCATCTCCCTCGGACGCCAGCTCGCCGAAGTCTGCCTCTTCCCCCGCTACACCCGCGAAAATGTCTCCCGCGTCGTCGTCTATGACGGCTTTGAAAACTTCGAGCGCGCTTTCGCTCGCGGCAAAGGCGTTCTGTTTCTCACCGGCCACCTCGGAGCCTGGGAGCTCTCCGCTTTCGCTCACTCTCTGCAGGGTCATCCGCTGTCGATCGTCATGCGTTCCCTCGACAATCCCTACGTCGACGCCCTCCTCCAGCGCTATCGCACCATGCACGGTAACCGTACCGTCGACAAGGACGATTTCGTCCGCGGCCTGCTCTCCGCCATGCGCGCCGGCGAAACCGTGGGCATCCTCATGGACACCAACATGACCCCGCCGCAGGGTGTGTTCGTCGATTTCTTCGGCGTCCCTGCCTGCACCGCCAGCGGCCTCGCCCGCATTGCCCTGCGCACAGACGCTGCCGTCGTCCCCGGCTTCACTGTGTGGGACAAAACGCTGCGCAAATACATCCTGCGCTTCGATCCCGCCGTAGAGTTGATTCGCACCAGTGACAACGAGGCCGACATCGTCGCCAACACCGCCAAATTCACCAAAGTCATCGAAGACTTCATCCGCCGCTATCCCGACCAATGGCTCTGGGTCCATCGCCGCTGGAAGACCCGCCCGCCAGGCCAGCCGGGGCTGTATTAGCAGGCCGCCAGAGAACTCGATTTGATTTTGTGTGGCGCAGCGCTTCGCATAGGCAGGGTTCCCCTGTGCTCCTCTGTGTCCCCTGTGGTTCAAGCTCTTCCCTTTTGCCGCAACCCCTCTGAGGGTCCGCATTGTACTCACCCCCCTCGGAAAGCGACAATAGACAACCATGAAGCAAACCCTGCGCGATCTAGCCGAGAAGCTCGGCTGCCGTCTCCTCGGAGACACCTCCATCACCGTAAGCAGCGTCTCCAGCCTGCAATCCGCCAAGAGCGACAGCCTGGTCTTCGTGGATGATGCCCAGCATCTCGACACCGCGCTCCGCTCATCCGCCGCCGCCGTAATCGCCGGAGACTTCGCCGCCAGCGCCACCTCCAAGCCCATCCTGATTTCCGCCCAGCCGCGCCTAACCTTCGCCCGAGCCGCGAAGCTACTCCGCGACCCCGACCGCACTCGCGTGATTCATCCCTCCGCCATCGTCCCCGCTTCCGCCGAGATCGGCAGGAACGTAGCCGTCGGCCCCCGCGCGATTCTCGGCGAACACGTCAAGGTCGGCGATGAAACGACCATCGGCTCCGGTTCTGTAATCGGCGACGACGTAGTGATCGGAAGCCACTGCCGCCTCGATCCGAACGTTAC
This sequence comes from Acidobacteriaceae bacterium, assembly GCA_003131315.1. Lineage (GTDB taxonomy): Bacteria > Acidobacteriota > Terriglobia > Terriglobales > Acidobacteriaceae > Acidiflorens. The sequence goes on along the minus strand of PKUV01000160.1, from coordinate 6,806 downwards.
CGTCTACCCGGGCACAACTCTCGGCGACCGCGTCATCGTGCAGGCGGGCGCTGTTCTCGGCAGTGACGGCTTCGGCTACGTCCGCGATTCCCAAACCGGACGCTACGAGCAATCCCCCCAAATCGGACGCCTGGCGATCGAGGACGACGTAGAAATTGGCGCCAACTCGACCATCGACCGCGGCGCTCTCGATGAAACGCGCATCGGCCGTGGCACGAAAATCGACAACCTCGTGCAGATCGGCCACAACGTCCAAATTGGCCAGGATGTGGTCATGGCCTCGCAAACCGGCCTCTCCGGCAGCGTCACCGTGGGCGACAACGTCATCATGGGCGGACAGGTCGGCATCGGCGATCACGCCCGCATCGAATCCGGAGCCATGCTCGGAGGCCAATGCGGCATCCTGCCCAAGAAGGTGCTGCGAGGAAAAGGCGTAGTCTTCTGGGGAACCCCCGCCCGCCCCGTGAGGGAGTATCTTAAAGAGCTGGCCTTTGTATCGCGGTCAGCCAAGAAGAATCGCTGAGCAGAATTGAATGCCGATGTAGAGACGCGGCTTGCCGCGTCTCAGCGCCAGAGCCAAGAGCCAAAGGCCAAAGGCCAAGAGCTAACAGCCAAAAGCGAAGAGCTGCATGCCCATCCTCGTCATCGGCGGACACACCCGCAGCGTCGGCAAAACCAGCGTCGTTGCCGGTCTCATCGCCGCCCTACCCGGCTTCCACTGGACCGCTCTCAAAATCACTCAATACGGACACGGCGTCTGCTCCGCCAACGGCGAAGCCTGCGACTGTGCCACTGCCGATCATTCATGGGCGGCATCGGAAGAAAAAAACCGCTCCGGCGATTCCGATACCTCGCGCTTCCTGGTCGCAGGAGCCGATCACTCCTGGTGGGTCCGCACCCAGCAAGGGCGCCTCGCGGAAGCCATGCCGCGCATCCGCAAGATTCTCGCCGCCACGCAAAACGCCATCATCGAATCCAACACCATCCTGCGTTTCATGAAACCGGATCTCTATCTAACGGTGCTCGACCCGCAGACCGCGGACTTCAAGGCTTCCGCGCAAACATATCTCGACCGCGCCGACGCCGTCCTGCTGCACTCCGCCGCCGACTCCCCGGCCCCCGTCTGGAAACAAGTCTCGCTGAAACCGGTCACCGATCGTCCAATGTTCGCGATCCACCCGCCAAACTACGTGACGCCAGAAGTCGTCGAGTTCGTGCGTATTCGCTTAGCGTCATCTTTAGCAAGTTCGCGGCGCAAAACACAATTGTCATCCTGAGCGAAGCGAAGGACCTGCTGTCTCACGCACCGACAAAAAAGCAGGTCCTTCACTTCCCTCAGGATGACAAGGCAAGAATATGTCGCGAATTTATGGGACACGAAGCCAGCGACCTCCCAAAAGTTATTCTCTGCGCCCTCTGCGTCTCGGCGGTGAGCCAGCCCTACCCCGCATACATCCCAATCACCCGCTCAATCGCCCGCCGGCACACCGCGCAAAACGTCTTATGCCGCGTGAACATGATGCAGTCCACCTCCGGACGGTAATACCCCTTCGCCTCGTAGTTCGCGCCCTCGAACGCTCCGACTTTCCCAGCAAACTTCTGCGAACCGAGCATCGCATCTTCCTTCTCTCGCTCCTTGCGGAAAAGTTCATCCATCTCCGCCTCAGGCTTCCCCGCCGCTCGCAGTTCCTTCCGCTGCCGCTGGATGTCCCGCTCAAAGCGATCGAACTCCTCCTTATCCCAGGGAGTCGGCACCGGAGTCCCCGCCACAACCAGATCCTTCCATTTCAAATTTGCCGGATCGAGCAACGCGGTCACATTCGGCTCCCACGGCTCCGTCTTATTCTCCGCCGGCAGATACGCCACATCCGACGTGTAGTATTCATCCGCCAGCCCGGCGAACTGGTGCGCGAACTCGTGCACGCCCACATATCCGGCCCACAGATTGTCGATCGCCACCGTCGCGTACTGATTGAAAATTCCGCCGCCACCGTACGTCTGGCCGTTCACCAGAATTTCAATGAACTCATACGGCGCGAACGACGCCACATCCCGCAACGCCCGGTTCTCCGTGGTCAGCACATAGCGCTCGGTGCCGAACGTGTCGTACGAAGCGCCCACCGGCGACCGCCGATAGATTCCGCTCGAAGGCCGCGACACGCCCGACTCCTCCGCCGCCGGACACAGCCCCCAAACATTGAAGTCCTTCCGGTGCTCGCGAAACGGCGATGTCGAAAACAGCGCCTCCACGAATCGCCGCGCGTCTTTCTCAAACTTCGGACGTTCCGCCGCCGTGTAACCATCGCCCAGTACCAGCAAGTCCACCTTGGTCGCCGGATCGCCCATCTTCTGCAATTCCATCAACGCCCCCGGCGACGGTGGCCGCGACCGGTCCACGAACTTGTCCTTCGGATCCACCACCGTTTTCCAAACCTCTTCCCAAACTTCGCGAAAGCCGCTCCCAGCACGCTCTTTCAGCGACACTTCCACCGGCGCGTCAGGACTCGGGAAGCGCAGCGACTCAGAAAATGTCCGGTTCCCGTGCAACGCTTCTTCCGTCGTCCTCCACTCTCCAAAAACAGAATTGAATCCGCGCGAGTATAAGAGCTTCCCGCTCGCCTGATCGCGCACTTCAAACAGATAGTTCCCCAGTTGGCTTTCATCGATGGTCTTGTTCAGATTCCCCGGCCACTCCAGCGGCTCGAGCACAACGCGGTCGAGGCTGAACCATTCCTCGTGCGAGTTTCCAGTGTGGTAATAATCCACGCGCAGGGTGCGAGGTGTGGAAAAACTTGCGGCAAAACCGGAGAGGCACAATAGAAGAGAGGCAACAACAACGCCGAGCGTTCGTTTCATGCCCGGAATTGTACGCTTACGAGCCCGGCTTGATCGCAACCGCCTTGTCGTTTTGATAGGCGATCGCCAGCGGCTTTCCGCCGTTCGCGTAATGCAGAGTTCTCCAACCGTAATCGCCCGAACCCTCCGGAATGCCCAGTCCAATCGCGAAGCTGGCCTGTAACTCGCTCATCCCCGCTTGCACTTCATGAGCGTCAATTTTTTCCCAGACATCCGCGGGCCAGTGCTTGTAAAGATCGCGTGGATCTTCGATGAAGAAAATGTCGTCGGAGTAAATCTTGAAGTCGCCACCCTTCTCCGCTCCGATCGGAACTGCGTACGACTTTCCGTCCAACGAAAAGCGCGCCAGCACCTGCTTGATCCCCGGAGCCTGCGGAGAAACGTCCGTTACCACGTCCTGAATCGCGAGCTTCTGCAAAGGCAGCAGCGTTCCCGCCTCATGCCCGAAATCTGTCTTGTGCCGCTGAAGATCGTATGGATAGTACGTGTGTTGATACCCGAGCTTCACCCATACTGGCTGCTCGGTCAACTGGCGCGCCGACTTCAGATCGTAAGGATGCAATTTCTTCGGCGTGACGTAGTAGTCCGCCTTAAGCGCTGTTTCCTGCTTGGGCTTCGCGTCGTCCTTCATCGCCTCGTGCCGCTCGTACGCGACATACGCCGCGCGCCCGCCCGCAAGCACAATGGCGGCAACCAGAAAGATCTGCAGTTTTTTCTGAAACTCCGGATCGAATGCCATGTTCTAAGAACAGTGTCCCTTCATCGCTCGCGTAATTAGTTAGCAACCCGTGATGCAAGTGCGATTCGTATCAGGGCACGCCTTCAGGCGTGCCGAAAACGCTTTAGAATGAATCCGCCTTCAGGCGCTGGATCTCGGAATTCAAGTTTCACCACAGGCTGTTAGACTTTGAGTAAGCTTTCCAAGTATTCAACGAGCCGCAAAGGAAATCCATGCCACTTGCCCAAGATGACGTTCTGAACGCACTCAAGCAGTGCTACGATCCCGAAATCCCCGTCAACATTGTCGATCTCGGCCTCATCTATGAAATCCGCCTCGACGACGTACCGGAAGGTCAACAGGACGTCACCGTCGATATGACCCTCACCGCCCAAGGCTGCCCCGAGCACGTCAACATCAGCGCGCAGGTCAAGTCCCGCGTCGAGCAACTCCCCGGCGTCCGCAACGCCAACGTCAACGTGGTCTGGGAACCGCCCTGGACTCCCGAACGCCTAAGCTCCGACGCCCGCAAACAACTGGGAATCGAGTGAACCCGCTGTTCGCTGTTCGCTGCACCCCGCACTGCGCACAGCGAACGACGAATAGCGAAAAGCTAATATTCCCCCAACTCCTCAAACGCCTGCGCCGCGCGCTTTTCCGCCAACTCCCCGATCTTGCTGCCGATCTTCATCGCCAGATCCAAAAATCGCGCTCCCGTTCGCACATACGACGGCAGCTCTTCGCGAATTCGCACAAACTGATCCGGATACTCCGACGCCAGTACCGCCAATCCCACTCCTCCCACCAGCACCGCCGCTGGACGTTTCCCCTTCAGCAGCAACATGGTCGCCGTCCCCACCGATCCCGCAATCACCGCCCGCTTCCAGTTCTTCATTTCGTCTCCTGACCGCGACCGCTTTTCCTAGCAGGATTCTAAACCAACGCCTCCATGCTTTATACTGCCGCCGACACTCAATCGAACAACACTTATGATCCAATCTCGCATACTTCCGTTCCTGACCGTACTTCTCTGCACTCTTCTCTGTGCTGGCACTCTCTCCTTCGCCCAAGCCAAGCCGCGTGCTCGCGACCTCGGTGTCCCCTTCGACGGCATACCCGGCGCTAACAACGCCATCACCGACGTCCACGGCGTCGAAGTCGGACACACCACGCTCATCTCCGGCACCGGGAAGCTCAAAGTCGGCGAAGGCCCGGTCCGCACCGGCGTCACCGCCATCCATCCGCGTGGCCGGGACGCGAACGACTCCGTCTTCGGCGCCTGGTTCACGCTCAACGGCAACGGCGAGATGACCGGCACCACCTGGCTCGAAGACTCCGGCTTCCTCAATGGCCCCATCATGATCACCAACACGCACAGCGTCGGCGTGGTTCGCGACGCCGTCATCGCTTGGAAAGTGAAGCGCGGCGAGCCCGACATGGAAGGCTACTGGTGGTCATTGCCCGTGGTTGCCGAAACCTGGGACGGCTTTCTCAACGACATCAACGGATTCCACGTGAAGCCCGAGCACGTCTTCCACGCGCTAGATTCCGCGCACGGAGGCCCGGTAGAAGAAGGTAACGTCGGCGGCGGAACCGGCATGATCTGCAACGAATTCAAAGGAGGAATCGGAACTGCCTCACGCGTGCTCGATTCGAAAGCTGGCGGGTACACGGTCGGAGTGCTCGTGCAGTGCAATTACGGACAGCGCGACCAGTTGCGCATCGCCGGAGTCCCCGTCGGCAAGGAGATTCCCGAGCACCCCGCCTACGGCGAAGACGTTGGTTCAATCATCATCGTCGTCGCCACCGACGCGCCGCTCATTCCGACCCAACTGAAGCGAATCGCGCGCCGAGCGTCTCTCGGCCTCGGCCGCGACGGCAGTTACTCCGGCGACGGTTCCGGCGACATCTTCGTCGCCTTCTCCACCGCGAATCCGGGAGCGGCGTCTCCCAAGGGAGTCCACGACCTGAAAATGTTGCCCAACGACCGCCTCGATCCCCTGTTCCTCGCCACCGTCCAGGCCACCGAAGAAGCCGTAGTCAACGCCATGATAGCCGCCGAAACCATGACCGGCATCGACGACCACACCGTAATCGCCCTCCCGCACGACCGTCTGCGCGAGGTCCTGAAAAAATACAACCGCCTGGCAAAGTAACGCAAGTGGAGGGACGGCCGCCCTCGGCCGTCCAAGCCGAGCGAAGCTCGGCAGCTGTCTGTGCTCTCGGCAAATCTGGATTCGCTATTGGTTACTTTCGCTGCCCCACCAACGCGTGCCCGCTCCTGCTTGCGGAGGACTACAATTCAGGGAGTGAAATCTTACAGAATCCAGCGCATCAAGGGCGGCATGAAGTTCACCTGCACGCAGTGTGCACACAGCGTCAGCACGCTGGACTTCGACGCCAAAGGCGGCAACCTCCGCACCCAGGCCGCAACCGCGATCAATGCTCACGCCACCCAAGCGCACCACGCACCCCTGATAATTTCCCCCTCCGATAGTCAGCAGCGCACCTGGCGCTAGAGCTAATCTCGTAACTGGTTCGGGGTAAGTTCTGGGAAGGGCACGCCTTTACAGGTTGCGGAAAAACTCGTGTTTCGTATCGGGGCATCGCTTTAGCGATGCCGTAAGTCCCTCGAAATCAGACGCCCCTTCAGGGGCTGGGTTCGAACTTCGACCCTTTCCGCAGCCCATTCACCCGCCAAGCCCAACCCCGCCGCGCAATCCCTTCACTGTAGAGACGAAGCTCGCCCCGTCTCCCGGCACGCCGCAGCCAGTCCACCCCCAACCCAACTAGCACCGCGACCGCGTGATGGAGTTATACGGTGCAGCGACGGGCGTCTCGCGAGCCAACCCTGAGCGAAGTCGAAGGGTCCCGCCGGGCGACAACCGAATCGGTGTCGCAAGCCCGCGCACAGAAAAAGAGCGGAACATCCTATCGCTCCAGCCGCGAAGCG